>NZ_JABDWM010000001.1:0-774209 GCF_019685295.1 Rhizobium sp. NLR22b | reverse complement strand
CCTTGATGTGGTGGAAGGGGATGTCGTGGTTGACGACGACCTTCTGGTAATCGAAATGGTTGGAGACGACGCCGACGATGTCGATCGGCAGCGCCCCGATCTTCCAGCGGTAGAGCAGGTCGTTGAGGCAATGGCCGAAACGCGACACCATCAGCAGCACCTTCATGCGGCTCTCGCTGTCGTGGAAGTCGTAATCCATCTCGAAGGGCGCGGCGACGGCGGCAAAATCGGCGCTGATGGCGGAGCCCGACAGTCCCTCTTCCGAAATGAAGCTGACGCGCATGAAGAACCTGCCGGTATCGAGGTCGTCGAACTGGCTGGAGTCGATGATGTTGCAGCCTTTGTCGGCCAGATAGCTCGAAATCGCCGCAACGATGCCGCGCGTCGATTTGCAGGATACCGTCAATACATAGCTTCTCATGTCTCTCCCTCTTCCCTCTTGGAGGCCGCAGCCCGTGCTTAAATCAAAGCCCGTGCCGCGAATAGGCCGGCGCACTTTCATTCATGCGACAAATTGCAAGATAAACCATCACGTTCCAGCAAGTTCTCTCATGGCCGTATCGGCTTAGGAGAAGTCGCTCAACGCCGCACCGCCAGCGCCGTCCGGATGTGTATTCTCGCCTTCAGTGGATGAAATTAAAGCATGTCGCTGAAAGCTGATGAGCAATATGCGACATCGAGAGGCGGGAAACCAAGCATGTGAAGGGCGGAAATTGAATCCGAAGGTTCACATCTAGGCCGGCGGCCTGCCTGCCACGGCCACCTTCCGGCGCGGCGTGGTGATTTCATGGACGATTGCGCCGCCGATTGACGAAAGCACCAGCGCCAGGATCACGAAGAGCACCGGTTGCTGCAGGATAACGATCGGCAGGCGGTCCGAAGCCACCCTCAGGAAAGCGAGGGTGAAGGCGTGGGTGATATAGATGCTGTAGGAGCAGTCGCCGAGATAGTTCAGCCATCCCAGAACCGGCAGACGGGAAAAGTCGATGGAAACAGCGCCGTAGAGGATGAAGATCGCCGGGATGCCCCAGGCGTAGAACCGGCTCTCCGGCGGCATCAGCGCTTCGTTGACGACGAGGAACACAAAACCCGTGGCCAGTGCCGCCCATGCCCAGCGGTTCGGCAGAAGCACCTTCTGCCGGTAAAGCCAGCCGAGCACGACGCCGGCAAGAAATTCCAGCATGATCGGCTCGCCGTAGAACCGGGTGGCCGTTGATTCCGGAAGCAGCCGGCAGGCAATCAGGATGACGGCAAAGACGGCAAACATCACCGGAATCCGGCGGGTTTCCGAGAGCGGCAGCAGCAGTGCAAACACGAAATAGAAGAACATTTCGTAATTCAGCGTCCAGCCCGGCACGACAACGGGGGTGATCGTGCCGGGATCGGCGGCATTGGCCCATGGCAGGAACAGCAGCGAGGCAATGAGATGCGGAAGGTCGAACACCGTGGATTTGAGCAGTGAGGGGGCAGCAAGCGCCACGACAGCCGAAAACAAGGTTGCCAGCCAGTAGAGCGGGACGATCCTCCTGATGCGGCGGCGGGCGAAATCGATGGGGCGGATCGCCCGCCCGCTCGTCGTCAGCCACATCACGAAGCCGCTGAGCACGAAGAAGATGTCGACGCCGGTTTCGCCATAAAGAAAAGCCGTGGCGTCGACGGCGGGATTGACCTTGGCCAGCTGCAATATTGCATGGAAATAAACGACCATCAGCGCCGCAACCGCGCGCAGATATTGAAGCTGGACAAGCATCTGATGTCTTGCTCCTCGAGCTCGCGGACGCCGGTTTCCACCGTGCCGCTGCGGTCAACTCAGTACATCTGCCGCACGACCCTGCCGGATGCGCGGGCTGTCGTGGAAGCGCATATATCCGACGACGAACCACAAGAGGCCGGCAATCTTCATCGAGAAAACGGCGGTGCCCCCGATCATCATATTCAGAAAAATGAAAAGAGAAAGTGAATGGGCGCAACGCCGCTGCGCCGCCGTACGGCCGGCAGGGAACAGGCAGACGAACAGCCAGAGGGCGACGACGCCGAAGATCGTCGCCGCGTAGATCAGATAGACGTAGCCGCTGTCGGCGAACTCGGCGACCCTGTCGACCGAAAGCCCGAGAACGGCGAGCGGATCGAGCTCCATGATCTTCTTCATCGTCAGGTTGATGCGGCCGGTGAAATTGTCACCCGTCGCATTCGGTTTGAGGGTATAGACGATGAAGCCCGCGGCGACGATCAGCGGCATCAGCGCCAGATTGAGATTCCGCGGGATCTTCGGAAAGACGAAATAGCCGACGATGCAGGCAAAACAGAAGATCAGCATTGTGCGCGTGTCGTTCGTCACCAGGATCAGCACCGCCGTGCTGATGAAGAGCAGCCGGTCCCAGCGCCCCAGTCTTTCCCACATGGAAATCAGGTAGATCGCGATCACGCCGCAAAAATTGGCAAGCGACACCTGTTCGAGGAAGATCGACGACGAGCGATGGTCGATGATGCCGAAGGAAAATCGCTCGGGAAAGCCCAGCGCGTTCTGGAACAGGCCTGTCGTGTTGTAGCTCAGCGGCAGCAGCCCGCGCGTATTGGCGAAATAATCGGACGGATGCACGATGCTGACATAGAAGGGCACGCTGACGATCTCGAAGATCAGGAAGATCAGCACCGTAAGGCTTGCCCAGCGGAAGGCCAGCTTCATCGTTCTCTCGTTGCTCCAGCCGCCGAGGCCGGTAAAGCAGAAGATGATCAGCACGTTGCGGAAATGATCGACGAACGGCATGCGATTGAGCACGCTGACATAGATGGTCACGACAAGCGTGAACAGCAGGAACAGGAAGGCCGGCAGATCCGTCTCGTAGATCCCCTTATGAAGGATGTAGATGATTGCGCTTGCCAGAATCAGGCCTTCGCTGGCGGCGACATGCGTCATCGACAGCGGCATGATGTTGTGGTTGATGAAGGCGAGAATGCCGTTATAGAGCATCGAAAGCAGGCCGAGCCAGAGCACTGGATGGTCGATGCGCGACGTCCCCCCGGCCGCCTCGATGCGGTTGCCCGCCACGGTGAAAGTCGCTGCCTTCTGATCGACTGTCGCCACGGTCAGTTCCCCGCAGGCTTGACGGCGGTGCAGGCGCCGGCGTCCGCTTTCGCCGACGCGGCGAGAAGCCGCATCTGCGGTCGCTCGGGGCCCTTGCCCGGCTGAACGTTGAAAGGTTCGTCCGCCGGCCACCATTCGCCCGCCGCCCAATAGGACCAGCCGAGCCAGACATCGCTATTGTCGGACATGGTCGCGTAGATCTTGGTCAGGCCGCTCATGCAGTCCTTATCGGCGGAGCCGCCGAATTCGCCGAGAAAGCCGCGTTTATGGTTCCGCTTCAGCCAGGCGGTGACGCCGGCGATGGCCTCGACCGCGGTGGCGGCGCCTTCGCAGGTGGCATGGGTTCCCGACGAATCGACGTCGAGATATTGGTGGACCTCGTAAGCGTAGAAATCGAGCGGATCGCGCACGCCGAGCATCACCGTAGCGTTGGCGCCGCCGATCACATCCTCCTCCCAGCTGTGAGCGCCGCTCCAGGCGGTGCCTGGCACGAGGATAAGGTTGCGAGCGCCGACGGCGCGGATGGCGCGGATCGCCGCGTTGGCGGCATCGAGCCAGTCGGTGGCCTTGATGTCGTGCGGCTCGTTCATCAGGCCGAAGAGAACGCCGTCCTGATTGGCGAATTCGACCGCGAGCCTTGCCCAGAAGTCGGCGAATGCGGCGTCCGTCGCCGGCGGGTTGCCGATCTGCGCCTTATCGTAATAGCCGAAATTATGCGGGTCGAGCAGAACGGCCATGCCCTGCTTTCGGATCAGGCCGACCGTATCCTTGATCCGCTTGAATTCGTCCTCGTCCAGCCGCCCGCCTAGCGCCGGCTGCAGCCGCTCCCAGCGGAAGGGCAGCCGAATGATCGTCATGCCCTTCTTGGCGAAATAGCGGATCGTCTGCTCGCTCGGATAGATGTAGTTCGTGCCGTAGATGGCGCCGCGCTCGCTATATTCGCCGCCGGAAAGATTGACACCGCGATAACACGGCGCGCCGGCCGCAAAGACTGGCGACGGCATGAGGGCGGCCGCAAGCAGCAGCGCCATCAGATGTCGTGTCGTCTTCATGGCTATCCTCGCACTCACGGCAACATCGCGACATCGACGTCGCTGCGCCTATCTTAACGGTCCGTTAGCTAAGAATTTCTAAAGTCTCGGCACCTCGGCTTCAGTCTTTCACGCTGGGCGGAACACGAGTGCGCGTATGAGCCAGTATGACAGGAACAGGGTAAGCCGGCTGCCCGGCTGGCGGAGTTACGAGCCGTCTCCGACTGCGTCGGAAGGCGTTCGTCCGCGCAGTCCCGTCGTTCGTCCGGATGATTTCGCCCGTCCCGAACCCGAGCCAGCCCCTCCGCCTTTCGTGCCGCCCTCGGCACGGGTTGCAGAAATCCGTCGATCCGAGCCGCCGGCGCCCGCTGCCGTCGAACCGGCCGCCGCCAATGTGCCGCTGCAGAACACATCCGCGCCCGCCGCTCCGCTTCTCGACCTCCGCTCCAGCATCGCGGCGATCTGGAGCCGCCGATTGGTGGTGCTTGTGCTGGCCGTTTTTGGAGCCGTCGGGGGCGGCGTGGTGGCGCCGCTGATCGGCCAGAAATTCACAGCCGTCAGCAGCCTTTATTTCGATCCGCGTCAGATCGGCCTTGCCGAGGCCGGCGCGCAATCTTCGGGCCCATCGCCGGAAATGATCTCGGCGCTGATCGACAGCCAGGTGCAGATTCTGACCTCGGGCAACGTGCTGCGCCGCGTCGTCGAGGCGATGAAGCTCGACCAGGATCCGGAATTTAACGGCGGCAGGACGGATGGCGCGGCCGTGATCGGCGCCCTGCAGAAGGCGCTTGTTATTACCCGCCAGACCGGCACCTATGTCGTTTCGCTCGCCGCGACGACCAACGATCCGGAAAAATCGGCACGGCTTGCCAACCAGGTGGTCACCTCCTTTACCGAGGAGGAAAACAGCGCCTCGAACGGCCTCTACGAAAACACTTCCTCGACGCTTGACGGACGCCTTGCCGACCTGCGCCAGAAGGTGCTGGAGGCCGAGCAGGCGGTCGAAACCTTCCGGGCCGACAACGACATGGCCGCGACCGAAGGCAACCTGATCTCCGACCAGCGCCTCGTCTCGCTGAACACGCTCTTGGTGACGGCGCAGGAAAAGACCATCCAGGCGAAGGCCCGCGCCGATGCCGTCGCCAATCTGCGCGTCGAAGATATCGTTGCCGGCAACCAGGCGGAGGGCGGCGGCACCTCGCCGCTCGTCAGCCTGCGTCAGCAATATGCTGCCCAGGCCGCCGCCGTCGGCAGCCTCGAAAGCCAGATGGGCACGCGTCATCCGCGCCTGCAGGCGGCGCGCTCCTCGCTGCAGAGCATAGCAGGCGAAATCAGGGGCGAATTGCAGCGCCTCGCCACCTCGGCAAAGGGCGAATATGAGCAGGCCAAGGCCGCTGAGGACAGCATTGCCAAGGAGCTTGGCGTTCAGAAGGCGCTGCAGGCAACCGTCTCCGACAAGCAGGTGGAACTGAACGAATTGCAGCGCAAGGCGACGGCGGCGCGCGATATCTACGAAACGGTGCTCAAGCGCTCGAGCCAGACGAGCGAGGAACAGAACCTCAGCCAGAGCAACATCCGCGTCATCTCGCCTGCCGAGCCGCCGGTCAAGGCCGACGGCCCGGGAAAGAAGATCCTGATGGTCGCCGGCGTCATCGGCGGCTTCCTCGCCGGGTTCTTCGTCGGTGCCGCCTTTGCCATCCTCGCCGGTCTCTTCGGCCACCCCGTCATCAGAGGCTATTTCAGGAAATCGCCCGCCGCGGCGGCTTGATGCGCGCCGTCGATTTTCCTACATGGAGCAGAAGCGCTTTGTCGCCGGCAGGAGAATTCCCATGCGGCTGTTGATGATGCTTCTGATATGGCTCGGCGTCCTGTCCAGCCTCGCCCCGGCGTCAGCCCTCGCTGTCGATTGGACGAAATCCGTGGATTCGGCTGTTCAACCCCTCTACCCCTACAAGGGCCTTCCCGGCGTCAAGGCGCAGCCGGACAAGAAGGAAGAGGAATCCTATAATTGCCGCACCGAGACCGTCCAGCTCCGCCGCCGTTATGACGATATCTTCCGCTCAGGCGGCATGCCGACGCTGATGTATGTCTGCGAGCGCGACGGCTTCGTCACCATGGGCGGAAAGGTTCCGCTCCGCGGCCATTACCAGCCGGTGCGGTAAGGCCAATCGCCTTTCTCGGAGAAGACATGCAGCTCGGCCGGTTTGTCCCCGAGCCCCGAAAGATTTCATCTCTTGCCGAGATCATTCACGAACCGCTGCTCGATCGGGCAACGAACGTGCCTCCGCTCCCCGGCACGCTTCTTGCATCATTACTAATATTCTAACCTTTTGGGAGAAAGTGTCATGCAATGGAACGCATCGGCGAATTTTGCGCCTCTTGTCCTCTTTCTTGGCGGCCGGCGAAGGGTCGTCAAGACGCTCCGAGACGCAGCCGAAGTTCTGATAATAGATTGGCCGTTCGACGATGGAGAGGAATATGTCGCGGCCGTAAAGGCTTGCGACGATGCCATCGCCGGGGAGGCCGGCTTGGAGGAATTGAGGGAATTGCTTCTTCGCGCCGCCAGGGAAGCCGGCATTACGGCTTTGTCGGTCATATCGGATAGCGGGAAGACGACCCCCCATATGGCGGCGTGACAGGGCTTCAACCTGCACCGCTCCTCGAACCGGTATCCAGACAAGCACGTGGATGGCCTCTGTCAACAGAGCCAAACGCGTAATTTTGGAAAGATTTGATATTTGATCTTGGCAGCGATCAAAAGGAAATGGTGCCCAGAAGAGGACTCGAACCTCCACGCCTCGCGGCACAGGTACCTGAAACCTGCGCGTCTACCAATTCCGCCATCTGGGCGACGGAGAGCGATGTAAGGGGGCGGCTCATGACTGTCAACTGGGTTTTTGAAGTTTTCCTGACAGTTGGCAAAAAACTGCGTCTCGCATCGGGAGGAGTGCGGGCCCGGCCGGCATAGCGCTGTCGCCGGCGCGCCCTATATAAAGAGAATATCGAAAGGAAATGCGTCATGCCCGCTCCTCGCACGCTTCTGCTCGCCAGCCTCTTGGCCGTTCTGTCGCCCGCAATGGCAGCCGCCGATTCGCTGAATGTGGGTAGGCCTGGCCTCGGCTCGGTCAACACGGGATCGACGCTCTGCGATTTTCGTGGCTGCTTCGGCTTCGGGCCGCAGCAATGGCATCGCCCCGCGTATGTTCAGCCAAATTACCGTCCGAGGGGCGCGGGGCCGACCTATTACCTGCCGGGCGCGGCGGGGCGGCCGCAGCTCACCTATGATCCGCCGCCGGTGCCCCGTGTGCAGCCGAAGCAGGTGAATAAGCACATCGCCTGGTGCACCAATGAATACCGTTCTTATAATCCGCGGACGGATCACTTCCTCACCTATGAAGGCGTCTACAGGGTCTGCCGCTCGCCCTATCGCTGAGCGAGCTTGATCAGCTTTCGTGCGACACGCGGTCGACATGGCCGAGATCGCGGCCGGGCTCGATGATGTCGCGGACGCGTTGCTTGAGCTCCTTCGGCCCGGGAAAGCCGCCGTCGCGCTTACGCTCCCAGAGGAGATCCCCATTGATGCGGATTTCGAAATTGCCGCCGGTGCCCGGGATCAGCGCCACCTCGCCGAGACTGTCGGAAAAGGTGCTCAACAGCTCCTGCGCCATCCAGGCGGCGCGCAGCAGCCAGTTGCACTGGGTGCAGTAGAGGATCGAGACGCGGGCTTTTTCGGTCATGGCGTTTTCCTTTCGTTTGGCGTGATTTAAGCCCTTGCGGCGTGCGGACGCAATCGCACATGCGCAAGCATCTTGCGCGCCGTTCTTCGGCATGGTCTCTTCCTGCCGACCACCGGGGAGAACCTATGCGAGTCGCAGTCGTCGAAAATATGCGCAACACCGGCCTCGGCGCGCTTGCCACGGCGCTCGACGAGGCGGGTGCTGAGATCGAGTGGTTCCGGGTCTGGCGGGATGGCATCCTGCCGAAAGACATATCCGGTCATG
The DNA here is from genome assembly GCF_019685295.1 of Rhizobium sp. NLR22b. Classification (NCBI taxonomy): domain Bacteria; kingdom Pseudomonadati; phylum Pseudomonadota; class Alphaproteobacteria; order Hyphomicrobiales; family Rhizobiaceae; genus Rhizobium; species Rhizobium sp. NLR22b. The sequence continues at coordinate 766,092 of NZ_JABDWM010000001.1, read as the reverse complement.
ACGCGCTGGTCGTTCTCGGCGGCGAGCAAAGCGCGCTGGATGACGAGACGCATCCCTATCTGCCGGAGCTCGCCCGGCTCGCGCGCCGTTTCGGCGATGCCGGCAAGGCCGTGCTCGGCATCTGCCTCGGCAGCCAGATTCTTGCGCGCGCCTATGGCGCCGACAACCATCTCGGAACCGCCCGCGAATTCGGCTGGCACAGCATCGACGTCACCGATGAAGGCCGGGCCGATCCGCTGCTCTCGGGGCTTGGCGGCGAATTCACCATCTTCGAGTGGCATGCCGACACCTTTTCCCTGCCTGCAGGCGCCGTTCGTCTCGCGACAAGCGCTGTCGCCGAAAATCAGGCCTTCCGCATCGGCCGCGCCGTCTACGGCACCCAATTTCATTTCGAGGCCGATAGAATGGTTGTCGAGCAGTGGAAGGCGGAATTCCCTGACACGATAGAACGCATCGCGCCCGGCTGGCTGGAAAGCTATGCCGAGCTGACTGCGCGGCATGCTGGTGACGCCGATGCCGCTGGCCTTGCCATCGCCCGTGCCTGGGTCGGGCAGATCGAACAGCAAGAGGTCGAGATGCTGTCGCAGGTCCCGGCTTGAAGGGCAATGCGATGACACTAAGCGAACGCGAGAAGATGGCGGCGGGTGAGTGGTATTGCTGCCTTGACGATGAGCTCGATCACCTGCGCCGGCAGGCGCGGCTCGCCGTCCACGCCCACAATACGCTGCCGCCGGACGAGCGCGGCCCCGCTGCCCCCGCCCTCAGCGCGCTTTTTGCACGGGCCGCCTCCGATATCTTTATCGAAGCGCCGTTTCACTGCTCCTATGGCATCAATATCGTTCTCGGCGAGCGCGTCTATGTCAATGCCGGCTGCACCATCCTCGATTCCGGCAGCGTGACGATCGGCGATCGCACCATGTTCGGCCCCGGCGTGCAGATCTATTGCGCCGAGCATCACAATGACCCTGCGCTTCGCGGCGCGGGGATCGAGATCGCCCGGCCGGTCGCAATCGGCAGCGACGTCTGGATCGGCGGCGGCGCCATCATTCTCGGTGGCGTGACGATTGGCGATGGCTCGATCGTCGGTGCTGGTGCCGTGGTGACGAAGGATGTGCCGACGGGCGCAACGGTGGTTGGCAATCCCGCGCGTCCGATAAACCGCGTTTGAGATACGCGTCTAGGACTCTCGACAATGACGCCGCCTCCGCTAGATCAGGGGACGGAAGGGGAGAGATATCATGACATCACCGAATTTGCCCATGGAAGGCGGCTGCCGTTGCGGCCGGGTGCGCTTGAAGATCAGCGCTCCGCCGCTGCTCACCATGGCCTGCCATTGCACGGGCTGCCAGAAGATGACGGCGAGCGCCTACTCGCTGAGTGCTGCCATCCCCAGCGAGGGCTTCGAGGTTACCAAGGGCGCGCCTGTTATCGGCGGGCTGCACGGCGCCACCAAGCATTATTTCTGCCCGCATTGCATGAGCTGGATGTTCACCCGGCCGGAAGGCATGGACTGGTTCGTCAATCTGCGCGTCACCATGCTCGACGACCCGAGCTGGTTCACGCCCTTCATCGAGACATGGACGAGCGAGAAGCTGTCGTTTGCCGAGACAGGAGCGGTGTATAGTTACGAAGCGCTACCCGAGATGGACGCCTATGAGGGGTTGGTGAAGGAGTATATGAGCAGGGGATAAGGCTCAGAAGCCTTGGAAGAGAAAGTCCATGGCGCCGATGATGGCATCGCTTTTGCCCGATAGATCTGTGACGGCTTCTCCAATTTCCGATGTCGGGACAGACGCCATGCGCTGGGTGGCCATCACGTATGGTTCATTCTCAATGAGAAAGCGTGGGTTCAGTCGCGAGATCGTCCAAGTCAATTCCTGGACTGGATGCAAAGGAACCATGACTCTTGAAGGCAGATCGTCAAGCAGATTGGCTTGAAGGTCGACGGCAAGGACATTCCCACTTTTCAGGCGATAGACGTGAAAGCGTGCCATGGAGCAATTCCAGGAAAAGTGTGAAGCGGGTTTTCCGTCAGGAATTGCGTAATACAAGACTGCGCTTCAATGAAAAACTGAACCGCTCTAAAACTGACGGTACTTGGCGAGCGGCAGGCCGTGTTTTTCGACATATTCGTTTTCGAGCCGGATCGCCTCGGCGTTCTCGATCCGCCACAGCCGCTCGCGTTCCGCCTTTATCGCTTTCGCGATACCTTCTTCCGCCGCCCTGGATATGTTGATCTTGAGCTCGCGGGCCTGGGAAACGAGGCCTTCATCAAGTGAAAGATTCGCTGCTTTTCTCGCCTGATGACCCATAACGATCTCCTCGTCTTATGCGCAAATCATATGCGCATAAGACGTCATTGAGAAGCGTTATTCATCGCCCATCTTGAGCGCGGCGATGAAGGCTTCCTGCGGAATCTCCACCTTGCCGAACTGGCGCATGCGCTTCTTGCCTTCCTTCTGCTTGTCGAGCAGCTTGCGCTTGCGGGTGGCGTCGCCGCCGTAGCACTTGGCCGTCACATCCTTGCGCAGGGCCGAGATGGTCTCGCGGGCAATGACGTTGCCGCCGATCGCCGCCTGGATCGGGATCTTGAACATGTGCTTCGGGATCAGCTCCTTCAGCCGCTCGCACATGTCGCGGCCGCGCTTTTCGGCTGCCATGCGATGCACGAGCATCGAGAGCGCATCGACCGGCTCGCCATTGACAAGGATCGACATCTTCACGAGGTTGCCTGCGCGGTAGCCTTCGAGGTGATAGTCGAAGGATGCGTAGCCCTTGGAGATCGATTTCAGCCGGTCGTAGAAGTCGAAGACCACCTCGTTGAGCGGCAGTTCGTAGGTCACCATCGCCCGGGTGCCGACATAGGTCAGCTCGGTCTGGATGCCGCGGCGGTCCTGGCAGAGCTTCAGGATGCCGCCGAGATAATCGTCCGGCGTCATGATCGTCGCCTTGATCCAGGGCTCGCGGATTTCGGCAATCTTGACGACATCGGGCATATCGGCCGGATTGTGCAGTTCGCGCTCGCTGCCGTCGGTCATCGTCAGCTGATAGACTACGGAAGGCGCGGTGGCGATGAGGTCGAGGTCGAACTCACGCTCCAGGCGCTCCTGGATGATTTCGAGATGCAGCAGGCCGAGGAAGCCGCAGCGGAAGCCGAAGCCGAGGGCTGCCGACGATTCCATCTCGAAGGAGAAGGAGGCGTCGTTGAGGCGAAGCTTGCCCATGGCGGCGCGCAGGTCTTCGAAATCGGCGGCATCGACCGGAAAAAGGCCGCAGAAGACGACCGGCTGCGCCGGCTTGAAGCCCGGCAGGGCTTCCGCGGTCGGGCGCTTGTCTTCGGTAATCGTATCGCCGACACGCGTATCGGCCACTTCCTTGATCGAGGCGGTGATGAAGCCGATCTCGCCGGGGCCGAGGCTGTCGACATTGACCATCTTCGGCGTCAGCACGCCGACGCGCTCCACCTGATATTTCGCATCGGTGCCCATCATGCGGATCGTCTGGCCCTTGGTCAGCACGCCGTCGATGACGCGCACGAGAACCATGACGCCGAGATAGGTGTCGTACCAGCTGTCGACGAGCAGCGCCTTCAGCGGCGCCTTCTCGCCGCCCGGGCTCTTCGGCGCCGGCAGCTTATGGACGATCGCTTCCAGCACGTCGGGAATGCCGAGGCCGGTCTTGGCCGAGATCAGCACGGCCTCGGAAGCGTCGATACCGATCACTTCCTCGATCTGTTCCTTGATGCGGTCGGGTTCGGCGGCCGGCAGGTCGATCTTGTTGAGGACGGTGACGAGTTCGTGGTTGTTGTCGATCGCCTGGTAGACGTTGGCGAGCGTCTGCGCTTCGACGCCTTGGCTGGCGTCGACGACGAGCAGCGAGCCTTCGCATGCTGACAGCGACCGCGAGACTTCATAGGCAAAGTCGACGTGGCCGGGCGTGTCGATCAGGTTGAGAATGTATTTCTCGCCGTTGTTTGCCTGGTAGTGCAGGCGCACGGTCTGGGCCTTGATGGTGATGCCGCGCTCACGCTCGATCTCCATATTGTCGAGCACCTGCTCGGACATTTCGCGCTCGGCAAGTCCGCCCGTCGTCTGGATCAGGCGGTCGGCCAGCGTCGATTTGCCGTGGTCGATATGGGCCACGATCGAGAAGTTGCGGATATGGGACAGCGGAGTGGTCGAATTGGTGCTCATGCGCGCCATATAGCAGCGCCGCCCCCTGCCGCAAAGCGGTAATTATCCCCGAATTTACGCTATTTTGCGGGTCCGCGGCCAGCGTGTCAGATCGGCCAGGTCTCCAGCCGCCAGGCCGAATCCCAGAACATCCATTCATATTGCGAGGCGCGCACGAAAACGTCCATCATCGCGGCACGTTCCGTCTCCGATGCGGCGCGTGCGGCGATATCGGTCAGCGCGATCACCTCGCGGGCGCCGGCTGCAAATTGCGGATCGCCATAGGTGTTGATCCAGGCCTGGAAGACATTGCCATCGATTGCCGGCCTGCCTTTGATGCCTTCGCCGACATGCATGTAGATCCAGAAGCAGGGCAGGATGGCCGAAAGCGCAACGGCATAGGAGCTGTGATAGGCGGTCGCCAGAAGGAAATTCGTATAGGCGAAGCAGGAAGGCGAGGGCTCGGCGGCCGTCACGTCCGCGCTCGAAATGCCGAATTGCGAGAGGAAGCCCGCATGCAGGCCCTGCTCGACGGTGATGGCCTTCTGCGCCGAACCGAGGAAGCGCAGCACCTGTGCATTGTCGGGCGCCTTTGCCGCGACGATGGCGAGGCACCGGGCATAATGCTTCAGATAGATTGCGTCCTGCAGGATATAGTGACGGAAAACCTCCGGGGGCAGCGTGCCGTCCGAAAGCCGTTCCAGGAGCGGCAGTTGCTCGATCTCGGCCATAAGAGGCTTGATCCGCTCCCAGGCGGCGGCCGTGAAGCTTCCCGTGATTTCGGTGTTATGCATGCTGCCGTCCATGAGGTCCTCCGCTCTGCAAGCGCCGCTGCCATATATCGGCGGCGCGGCGGTGAAGGCAAGCGAGATGAAGCATCGACGGAGGCTTGATTCCATCATGAGATAATGTATTTCTCATATAGTAGAATAATGGATCGGCGATGGAACGGGAACTCGAACAGGCGATCGGTATCCGCATTCGCACATTGCGGCTGCAAAAGGGCCTGACGCTGGATGAGCTTGCCGAGGCGTCGGGCGTCAGCCGCGCGATGATCTCGCGCATCGAGCGGGCGGAGGCGAGCCCGACCGCCTCGCTGCTGGCAAGGGTCTGTGCCGCGCTCGGCCTGTCGCTGTCAGCCTTCTTTGCAGAGGAGGGGCAGCAGGCCTCGCCGCTGGCACGACGGCAGGAGCAGCAGGTCTGGCGTGATCCGGAGACCGGTTATCTCAGGCGCGCGGTATCGGCGCCCGGCACCGGCTCTGCCGTCGATATCGTCGAAGTCGAATTTCCACCCGGCGCTCGCGTCAGCTTCCCACCGCATGCGGCATCCCATGACATGACGCAACATGTCTGGCTCTTCGACGGCGAGTTGGAGATGACGGCGGGTGAGGCGGTCTACCGGCTGCGTCCAGGCGATTGCCTTTTCATGCCCGTCGGCGAGGGCCATTCCTTTCATAACCCGGGTCATGCGCCGGCGCGCTATTGCGTCGTGCTCGATCGCGGCGGCCGATGACGACCTTCATTTCAGGAGAAGAACATGTCTGACATTCGCATCCTTTCCGCCGAGGAGGCCCGCGCTGCCATTCCGGCCCTCTCGGAGGTGCTGGCCGATTGCGTCACGGGCGGAGCCTCCGTCGGCTTCATGCTGCCCTATGGACCTGAAGATGCCGAGCGCTATTGGCTGGACGTTGCCGATGCGGTTGCCGGCGGCGGCAGCCTGCTTGTTGTCGCCGAACTCGATGGCCGGATCGTCGGCACGGTGCAGGTCGGTGCTGCGCAGATGCCGAACCAGCCGCATCGCGGCGATCTGAAGAAGCTCCTGGTGCATCGTTCCGCCCGCGGGCGCGGCCTCGCCCGGCTGCTGATGCAAGCCGCTGAACGCGAGGCGGCCGCGCGCGGCAAGACCCTGCTCGTGCTCGATACGGCAACCGGCAGCGATGCCGAGGCGATCTATCCCCGCCTGGGCTGGCAGCGCGTCGGCGTTATCCCCGATTATGCTCTGTGGCCGGAAGGCGGCTTTTGCGACACCACCTTGTTCTACAAGCGGCTCGCCTGATTGCGCCAGATCGGCTCAAACCAGCTGGCCGAATGCCGGAAACGCGCACGCAACTGTAGCGCCCGCTGTCCATTGCGCCGCATTCCAGCCGAACTGCCGCGCGGCTTCGACATTTTCCGCCGTATCATCGATGAAGGCGATGTCACCGGGCAGCACGCCCGCGCGCTCGGTTGCAAGCCTGAAGAAGTCCAGCGAAGGTTTCCTGTGCCCGAGGGCTGCGGAATAGAGGATGTCGTCGAAATGCGCGCCAAGGCCGGCCTGTTCCATCAGATAACGCGCCCGCCTGTGCTCCGGGTTGGTCGCCAAGAAGAGCGTGACACCGCTGTGTCGAAGCGCGACAAGTTCTCCCAAGAGATTGCGGTCGATGCGGCAATCGTTTTCAAACCAGTGATCGATCAGCGTCGCGGCGCTGAGATGAGGCGCGATTTTTGCCAACAGTTGGGCGAGCCTCGGCTCCAGGGCCTCGCAGCCAGCGATGATCTCGCCCCAGTGAGTCTGGAAGAATTCCCGCTGCAGCAGTTCGAGACTAAGTCCCAGATCGCGTTCCAGAAACGTGAAGAGAGGGAGGCCGTCGGCCGGACGCCCATGAACGAGCACGCCATCGACATCGACCATCAACACTTTCATGCGGCAGATTCCCTCGCTCCGGAACGGGGGCCGAAGGTGGCTTCGTTTGCTTGGGCAATCAAGAGCGCCATGCCGCTTTTTTGTCGGCTCCGCTCCATGTAAGTGTCGATCTCGCCGATCGATTTTCGTTCAAGGACAGGATCTGAAATGCGCGTCATCTATTCCGAAGACCACAAGCTGCGCGACGCCAGGACGGAGCTCTATGCCGGCCAACTGGTGACGCCCTTCGAGGCGCCGTTTCGGGCCGAGTGGATCCTGGCGGCGGTCAAGGAAGCGGGTTTTGCCGATGTCGCAGCGCCGGATGCGCATGGGCTGGAAACGGCCCGAAAGGTGCATGATCCCGCCTATCTCGATTTTCTCGCCACCGTCTGGGATCGCTGGGTGGCGGCCGGCTTCGAGGGCGAGGCGATCGCCAATTCCTTCCCGGTCCGCCGCACCAGCCAGCGCGTGCCCGACAATATCGTCGGCGCGATCGGCCATTACGCCAATGCCGCCGACACCTCCATCACCAAGGGCTCCTATGAAGCGGCGATCGCCTCGATGCGTTGCGCCATCACCGGCGCGGATTGGCTGAATGCCGGCAACCGTTTCGCCTTTGCGCTTTGCCGGCCGCCTGGCCATCATGCCGGCATCGATCTCTTCGGCGGCTATTGTTTCATCAACAATGCGGGCGTCGCGGCCCAGCGGCTCATCGATCACGGTGCGAAGAAGGTCGCCGTGCTCGATGTCGATTTCCATCACGGCAACGGCACGCAGGACCTCTTCTATCACAGAGGTGATGTCTTCACCGCTTCGCTGCATGGCGACCCCATGTTTGCCTTTCCCTATTTCCTCGGCCATGCCGACGAAGAGGGCGAAGGAGAGGGCACGGGTAGCAACCACAACTATCCGATGCCGCCCCACACGCGCTGGCAGGTCTGGTCTTCGGCCCTTGCCGATGCGCTCGCCCGCATCAAGGCCTTCGGTGCCGAGGCGATCGTTGTGGCGCTCGGCGTCGATACCTTCGAGCGAGACCCGATTTCCTTCTTCCAGCTGAAATCGGAAGATTTCATTCGCATGGGAGAGATGATCTCCGCCGCCGGCCTGCCCGTCGTCATCTGCATGGAGGGCGGTTACGGCGTGCCGGAAATCGGCCTCAACGTCGCCAATGTCCTCAAGGGCCTGGAAGCCTGATCGCTTGATATGACCGACGACACCATTCCATCCGATATACCGACGCCGCGCATGCTGAGCTGGGCGCGCAATTCCGCCATCTACAGGCTGGAGCGGCGGATGATGACGGAAAAACAGCTGTTTGACGCCATCACCCGTAAGGCGAAGGAGAAGTTCGAGGATATCGGCGCGGCGCAACTCAAGGCCCTTGCCGATTTTGCCGTCAGGTTCGCTTATGACAACAAGGCGCTCGATGATCGCGCCTATGCCGAGATCAGCACGCGCTCCCAGCTGTGCGGCGGCAAATCGAAGCGCGCCATCGCCCGGAAACTTGCGGCCAAGGGTGTTGCTGGCGATAAGGTCGAGGCCGCCCTTGCGGAGGCTGACGATCTCTACGCCGCGGCGATATTTGCCCGCAAACGCGCCTTCGGTCCCTTCCGCCGCGTCCAGCTTGACGAAAAGCGAAAGGCCAAAGAGCTTTCGGCCTTCGCCCGTAACGGCTTCAGCTTCGATATCGGCAGGAAAGTGTTCGACATGAGTTTGGAGGATGCCGAAGACGTCATCCTGGCCCGCCGTCTTTGATATCGCATAAGGCCTTTTGCTGGCCGGATCAGAAGTTTGAATTTGTCGCTCGCAGGCCGTCTTCGTAAGAAGAGCGCACAATCGGGGGCGAGCATGGAAGAAAGAGCAAATGCTGGCGCGGGCACGCTGACCGCAGAGGCGTCAACAGCATTTGGCGGGGTAGCGACCGGTGGGCTGATGTGCCTCCTGTCCATGTCGTCGATCCAATTCGGCGCCGCACTCTCATCCTCGGCCATCTCAACCTATGGGCCGGCCGGCGCCAGCTGGCTGCGCCTGGCTTTTGCGGCCATCATTCTCGCCCTTGTCGTGCGGCCGCGCATCGTCAGCTACAACAGGGCGCAATGGACGAGCGCACTGGTTCTCGGCGCGACGACAGCGCTGATGACCATGAGCTTCTTCGCGGCGATCGAGCGCATTCCGTTCGGTCTCGCCGTAGCGATCGATTTTCTCGGTCCGCTGTCCGTTGCGACCATCGGCTATGGCCTCAGCCGGCGTCTCGTCTGGCCGCTCATTGCAGCACTTGGCGTTCTGGCCCTCGCCCATGACGGTAAAGGCTGGGTCGGCGATACCGGGGGCACTCTTTTTGCGCTCGGCGCGGGAACCGGGTGGGCGATCTATATCGTCCTGACAAAAAAGATCGGCGCGAGCTTCAAGGGGCTGGAAGGACTGTCCATGTCGCTGATGGTCGCCGCTCTTGTCGCCACACCCTTTGGCTTCGCCGGCGCCGTGCCGAAGCTCGATGCTTACGGCCTGGTTGAAATGGCGGGCCTTGCCATCCTTGTGCCGCTGCTGCCCTACACTCTGGAACTGATCGCCCTGCGGCGCATGCCGACAGCCTCCTTCGGCATTCTCATGAGCCTCGAGCCGGCCATTGCGGCACTCGCGGGTTTCGTCATTCTGGCGCAGCCGATGACGCTGCTGCAGATGGCCGGAACTGCCCTGGTCGTGGCCGCAAGCGCCGGCGCGACCTTTTCCGCACGGCAGTGATCAGCCTGCCTTTTTCGCCGGGTCGTCGAGAGCGGGATTGTAGAACAGCGACAGCGTCAGGCTTTTGGCGATCCGCTCTGCGGTCGCCATGAACCAGTCCTTGGCTTCCGGCGAAGGGGCGACATCGTCAAGTGTTGCGGCAAATAGCGACAGCCACTTCGGAAAAAGATCGGGCGTCAGGTTCTGAACGGTGGTATGCGCCTGCACCGGCTTGCCGCCATAGGCGCCGCTGCGGAAGGCGACGGCCGACCAGAAGCTCTTCATCTTCTCCAGATGCTCCGGCCAGCGGCCGGAAAGCCGCGCATCGAATACCGGGCCGAGATCGGGATGCTCCAGCACGCGCCCGTAGAAAGTCTCGACCAGCCTGCCGATAAAGGCCTCGTCGACCCCCATCGCCCGCATCTCGGCCTCCGCCTTTTCGCGGATCGCCGCGACATGGGCAGGGCGGCCCTGAATGTCATTGTTCATCATAAACCCCGGCGCCGCATGATGCGGCAGCCTCCATATAGGCCTTTACCCCAGCGAACCAAAGCCGCTCGTGCGGATTGCGGCAATCTGTCAGCCGGTCCGCCCCGGCCACTTGACCGCCATCGCTTCCTTGCTTAGATTTAGAATTATTCTAAATTATTGGAGAGATTTATGCTGGCGCGTTTTTTCAGATCGCCGAAACGATCCTTCGAGTCCCTCTCCGAGCAGGAGATTCTCGCCCTTGCGATTGCCTCCGAGGAAGACGACGCCCGCATCTATCTGGCCTATGCCGATAGGCTGCGCCCTGAGTTTCCGGCTTCGGCCAAGGTCTTCGAGGATATGGCCGAGGTCGAGGACACGCACCGCAAATCGCTGTTCGAAATCCACCGCCAGCGTTTCGGCGAGCGTATCCCGCTGATCCGGCGCGAGCATGTGCAGGGCTTTTACGAGCGCAAGCCGGACTGGCTGAGAGCCAACCTGTCACTCGATGCGATGCGGCAGGAGACTGAGGCGATGGAGGAGCAGGCCTATCGTTTTTATGTCGAGGCGGCAAAGCGCACCACCGACGCCTCGACGCGTGAGCTTCTCGGCGACCTCGCACTCGCCGAACAAGGGCACGAAGACATCGCCCGCATGCTTGGCGACAAACATACGCCTGAGGATATCAGGCACGACGAGGACGAGACCGCGCACCGGCAATTCGTGCTGACCTATGTGCAGCCGGGCCTTGCCGGCTTGATGGACGGCTCTGTCTCGACGCTGGCGCCGATCTTTGCCGCCGCCTTCGCAACCCAGGACACATGGCAGACCTTCCTCGTCGGTCTTTCCGCCTCCGTCGGCGCCGGCATCTCGATGGGCTTCACCGAGGCCGCCCATGACGACGGCAAGATCTCCGGCCGGGGCTCGCCGATCAAACGTGGCCTTGCCTGCGGCATCATGACGGCGCTCGGCGGCCTCGGCCACGCGCTGCCCTATCTGATCCCGCATTTCTGGACGGCGACGATCACCGCCGCCATCATCGTCTTCTTCGAACTCTGGGCAATCGCCTTCATCCAGAACCGCTACATGGAAACCCCCTTCCTGCGCGCCGCCTTCCAGGTGGTGCTCGGCGGCGGCCTGGTCCTCGGCGCCGGCATCCTGATCGGGAATGGGTGAGGAGCGGTCGGCGAAGCCGAGCAATCGATCCAGTGAATCGATTGCAGCGACGAACGCCCTGAGCCAAAGCGAAGGGCCGGGAGACGGTGCGGCATATCAACACCTCATCTCCGGCGGCACGCACGATCAACGCTCAATGAGGTGCACAGCACGGACCTCGAAGGAAGAGGACTGCGAAAGCTAACGACGACGCGTCTCCAATCTCCAAAAAGCAAAAGGCCGGCTTTCGCCGGCCTTTTCCCCCGCATCCCCTTGAGATCCCTATCGAAGAGCGCCGACCAGAAGGTCGCGGCCGTTCTCGATGGTGACCCAGCGGCCAGCATTGTAGCTCGACTGGCGCTTGACGAAAGTATAGGCCGTCGCGAACCAGGGCTTCACGTCGGCAGCGAGATTATCGAGCACGAAATCGCCCTCGGCGGTGCGCAGCGTCAAGACAGCATGGCCTTCACCGTCAGGCTTGCGCACGACGGTCATCAGCAGGTCGGCGGCCGAAAAGCCGCGCTGGATCAGCATGCGGCGCTTCAGCAGCGCGAAATCTTCGCAGTCGCCGGCGGTCGTCGGATAGGCCCAGACCTCGTCCTTGCCGTAGATTTCCTTGTCGGTCATCGGCTTGATCGTGCTGTTGACCGTGGTGTTGAGCGAACGGACGAGCGACCACTTCGCCGGCGTCATCTCGATCGGGCCCGCATTGCGGTTCGCGCCGCATTCACTGCTGTGGATCTGACAGAAATCGTAATGGCCGATCGGCTGCGAAGTGGCATTGCCTGTTACCATGGAAGCATTTCTGCTTGGAGCTGGGATGGCGGCAGTCGCCATCGCAAACACGGCCATCATGGCCACAAAGACACCCTTGATCCGCACGCCCGCTCTTTCCTTGATCGCCCCTTAATTATTAACAAATTGTTAATGGAGAGGGCGGAGAAGAGTCAATCGTTACTTCTTGGGAGAGCGTTGCAACGCGCCAACATGGTTAAAATGCAACGGGTTGGCGGCTTGCGTTAGGGGAATTTCTCGGGCGGTGCTGTTCGAATGGGCATCTGCATATTTGTTGATGAACGAATGATGCCTTTGACGGCGCTGAGGAGAAGGGCGATATCGCCCGGGCGGGAAAGGCGGTGGTCGCCATCGCGGATGAAGGTCAGCACCACGTCGTCGGCGGGAAGGTGCTCCAGAAGCTTCATCGCGTGCGCATGCGGCACGTCCGGATCTTTCATGCCCTGCAGGATATGGACCGGGCAGCCCGTCTCGATCATGCCGTCGAGCACCCGGTTTTTGCGCCCGTCTTCGATCAGCGCCTGCGTATAGATGTTCGGTTCCGGGCTGTATTGCGAGCGCTCTTCGAAATAGCCGCGCTCCGCCAGCGACTTGCGTTCCTTGGCCTTAAGGTTCGGCTCGATCAGTTCGGAGGTGAAATCGGGCGCCGGCGCGATCAAAACCATGCCGGCGAGCTTCGGACCACCCTGTCGGGCGAGTTCCTGCGCCAGCCGGAGCGCGATCCAGCCTCCCATCGAGGAACCGACGAGAATGAAGCGCTCGGGCGCAACATGGCGGATGACGGCAAGCGCTTCCTCCAGCCAGCGCGAGATCGTGCCGTCGCGAAAGCTGCCGCCGGAAAGCCCATGGCCTGAATAGTCGAGGCGGATGCAGGCCGCACCGAGTTCGGCCGCCAGCCCATCGATCTCCGCCGCCTTGGTGCCGCTCATGTCGGAACGGTAGCCGGATAGCCAAACCAGCGATGGGGCAGCATTGCCGGCCTGCGCCGGACGCAGGAGCATGGCGATCTCCCGTGCCGCCTCGCCTTCGCCGACGGTCAGGAACTGCGGTTGGGCATTGCTGATCTGATCGGACATCGGCGAAACCTCCTGTTGTTTCGGCCTATAAAACAGATTCTTGGCAGGCTGACAGCTGGTGATTTTTCCGCTAAAGGATGATATTGACTCCGTTGCAGCGATAACGAGATACGTTTGTGCACCCAAGATTGAGCGTGCGCGGCTGCAACGTTCCGAAACAACGCGAGGAGAATACGACCATTCGCAGACCTTTTAAGACCGATGCGCCCGTGAAGGACGGACCGCGCTCGAATCGTGAAATCCGCATTCCCAAAGTTCAGCTGATCGCGGCTGACGGACAGAATATGGGCGTCGTGCCCACCGACCAGGCCTTGAGAATGGCGGAAGAAGCCGGCCTCGATCTTGTCGAAATTTCCCCGAATGCCGAACCGCCGGTGTGCAAGATCCTCGATCTGGGCAAGCTGAAATATGCCAACCAGAAGAAGGCTGCCGAAGCGCGCAAGAAGCAGAAGATCGTCGAAGTCAAAGAAATCAAGATGCGCCCGAACATCGACACCCATGATTATGAGGTGAAGATGAAGGCGATGGGCCGCTTCTTCGACGAAGGCGACAAGGTCAAGGTGACGCTGAAATTCCGCGGCCGTGAAATGGCCCACCAGGAACTCGGCATGAAGCTTCTGCAGCAGGTCAAGGCGGATACGACCGAGATTGCCAAGGTCGAGGCCGAGCCCAAGCTCGAAGGCCGTCAGATGATGATGGTGCTGGCGCCGAAGTAAGCGCCAGTCACTTCTTGCCCAAGGCCGTCCGCAAGGGCGGCTTTTGTGCGTTTGGCTACCCTGTCTTCAGCCTTTGTTTTATGCATGTCGTTATCCCGGAACCGCCGCACACTTCCGGGCGACATGCGTAGCCGAAGATTCCTCCGGGGCCCCGTTGCACTTTCGTGACGCTGCGGTTATAAGCGCGCGTCCGAACTGACCGGCAGGGCATGCCGTGGCAGTTTCGAATGCTTGCGGAACGGTTCGTCGCCGATGCCGCAGATCAACAACAAACGCTCCCGCACCTTGTTGCGACGGCCGGAGAACCGGACTTCGCAAGGAGGGCTTTTTGATGAAGCGCGCAGGGAGGACAGAAGGAGTAGCAAAATGCCCAAGATGAAGACGAAGTCCGCTGCCAAGAAGCGGTTCAAGATCACCGCATCCGGCAAGGTCAAGGCGGCTGCCGCTGGCAAGCGCCATGGCATGATCAAGCGCACGAACAAGTTCATTCGCGATGCACGCGGCACGATGGTTCTCGCAGAACCCGATGGCCGCAAGGTCGTGAAGAACTATCTGCCGAACGGTCTCTGAGACTATTCCGGTAACGCGTTAGATTAAGGAGATCATGATATGGCACGTGTAAAAAGAGGCGTCGCAGCTCACGCCAAGCATAAGAAGGTTCTGAAGGCCGCGAAGGGCTTTTACGGCCGCCGCAAGAACACCATTCGTACCGCCAAGGCTGCCGTCGATCGCGCCAAGCAGTACGCCTACCGCGACCGCAAGGTCAACAAGCGCAACTTCCGCGCCCTCTGGATCCAGCGCATCAACGCTGCCGTCCGTGAATTCGGCCTGACCTATGGCCGCTTCATCGACGGCCTGAACAAGGCTGGCATCGAAGTCGACCGCAAGGTTCTGTCCGACATGGCGATCCACGAGCCGGAAGCATTCGGCGCCCTGGTTGCTGCCGCTAAGAAGGCCCTTGAATATCTCAAGGAAACCGGCACGGCTAACGAGTTTGAAGGCGCGGTTCGGTAACCAGCGCTTCCCAGGCTTGACGCTTTTTGAATTTTGGGAAACCCGCGCTGGTTTGGGCTGGCGCGGGTTTTTCTTTCTTTATATTCCTTGCGCCGGCCTCTCCAGCCTGCCTTTCGAACGCCGCCTGATCTGGACGGAAAGAAGACGATGTCAGATATCGACCAGCTTAAATCTACCTTGCTTGCCGAAATTTCCGCCGCTGGTGATGAGCCCGCGCTTGAAGCCGTGCGCGTGTCCGCGCTTGGCAAGAAGGGCTCCGTCTCCGAACTGCTGAAGACGCTCGGCGCCATGACGCCGGAGGAACGCCAGACCCGGGGGGCTGCGATCAACGCCCTGAAGAATGCGGTGACGGACGCCATTGCCGAACGCAAGGCAGTGCTGAAGGTTGCGGCTGTCAATGCGCGGCTGAAGGCCGAGACGGTCGATATCAGCCTGCCGGTGCGCTCCTCGCCCGCCGAGCGCGGCCGCATACACCCGATCAGCCAGATCGTCGACGAGATCACCGCGATCTTCGCCGACATGGGCTTCTCGATCGCCGAAGGTCCCGATATCGAAACCGACTACTACAATTTCACGGCGCTGAACTTCCCCGAAGGCCATCCGGCCCGCGAGATGCATGACACTTTCTTCTTCAATCCGGATGAGAATGGTGAGCGCAAAGTGCTGCGCACCCATACCTCGCCGGTGCAGGTGCGCACTATGGAGACGCAAAAACCGCCGATCCGCATCATCATTCCCGGCAAGACCTATCGCCAGGACTCTGACGCCACACATTCGCCGATGTTCCATCAGGTCGAGGGCCTGGTCGTCGACAAGAAGGCCAATGTCGCCAACATGCGCTGGGTGCTGGAAGAATTCTGCAAGACCTTCTTTGAGGTCGACAGCGTGACGATGCGTTTCCGCCCGTCCTTCTTCCCCTTCACCGAGCCCTCCTTCGAGGTCGATATTCAGTGCGACCGCTCCGGTCCGATCGTCAAGTTCGGCGAAGGCACCGACTGGATGGAGATCCTCGGCTGCGGCATGGTCCACCCGAACGTGTTGCGCTATGGCGGGCTCGATCCGGACGAATATCAGGGTTTTGCCTGGGGCATGGGCCTCGATCGCATCGCCATGCTGAAATACGGCATGCCCGACCTGCGCGACTTCTTCAATGCCGACGTCCGCTGGATGACGCATTACGGCTTCCGCCCGCTCGACATGCCGACGCTGTTCGGCGGTCTGAGCGCTTGAACGGAGATTTGGGACGATGAAATTCACGCTCTCCTGGCTGAAAGAGCATCTCGAAACGGATGCCACGCTGGATGAAATCTGCGCCCGCCTCACCGAGATCGGGTTGGAAGTCGAGGATGTCGATGACAAGGCGGCGTTCAAGCCCTTCGTCATCGCCAAGGTCCTGTCGGCGGAAAAACATCCCCAGGCCGATCGCCTGAAGGTGTTGATGGTGGATACCGGATCCGGCGCGCCGGTGCAGGTCGTGTGCGGTGCCCCGAATGCACGCGCCGGCCTGGTCGGCGCCTTTGCCGCACCTGGAACCTATGTTCCCGGCATCGAGATGACGCTGGCCGTCGGCAATATCCGCGGCGTCGAAAGCCGCGGCATGATGTGCTCCGAAAAGGAGCTTGAGATTTCCGACAATCATGACGGCATCATCGATCTGCCGGAGGATGCGCCGGTCGGCCAGAGTTATGCTTCCTATGCCCATCTCGACGATCCCGTCATCGAGATCAACCTGACGCCGAACCGGCCGGACTGCACCTCGATCCACGGCATCGCCCGTGATCTCGCCGCCTCCGGTCTCGGCACGCTGAAGACGCGGTCTGCGCCGTCCTTCGCCATCGAAGGCGAAACGCCGGTGAAGCTGACGCTCGATCTCGATGATCCCAGGCTCTGCCCAGGCTTTGCGCTGCGTCTCGTGCGCGGCGTCACGAACGGCCCGAGCCCGCGCTGGATGCAGCAGCGGCTCACCGCCATTGGCCTGCGCCCGATCAATGCGCTGGTTGATATCACCAATTACATGACCTTCGATCAGGGCCGCCCGATCCACGTCTTCGATGCCGCCAAGATAAAGGGCAATCTCACTGTCCGCCGGGCAAGGGAAGGTGAGACTGTGCTGGCGCTCGACCAGCGCGAATACAAGCTCGGCCCGAACAATGTCGTCATATCAGATGAAGAAGGCATCGAATCGATCGGCGGCATCATGGGCGGCGAACATTCCGGCTGCGACGACAACACCGTCGACGTCCTGATCGAATCCGCTCTGTGGGATCCGATGAACATCGCCAAATCCGGCCGCAGTCTCGGCATCATCACCGATGCCCGCTATCGCTTCGAACGCGGCGTCGATCCGGAATACATGGTTCCCGGTCTCGAACGCACGACGGAACTGGTGCTGGAACTCTGCGGCGGCACCGCCGCTAGGGCCGAGATTGTCGGCTATCACGGCTACGAACCGAAGGTCGTCGATTTCCCCTATTCGGAGGTCAAGCGCCTGACCGGCCTCGACGTCTCGAATGAGGAAAGCAACACGATCCTGACGCGTCTCGGCTTCACGGTCTCCGGTTCCGGCGAGCGCGTCTCCGTCGCCGTTCCCTCCTGGCGCCCGGATGTCGACGGCAAGGCGGATCTCGTCGAGGAGGTCATGCGCATCCATGGCGTCGACAATATCAAGCCGGCGCCGCTCGAAAGCCATGCCGCCGTCAACGGCAAGATTCTGACGACTCTGCAGATCCGCACCCGTGCGGCCAAGCGGGCGCTGGCGGCGCGCGGCATGCTCGAAGCCGTCACCTGGTCCTTCATTGCGGAGGAACATGCGAAGCTGTTCGGCGGCGGTTCGCCAGCCCTCAAGCTTGCCAATCCGATCGCTGCCGAAATGTCGGACATGCGCCCGTCGTTGCTGCCGGGTCTGCTGACCGCAGCTCAGCGCAATGCCGACAAGGGTTATGCCGACGTCGCTATCTTCGAGGTCTCGGGCACCTATGAAAACGACCGGCCGGAAGGCCAGCGCCGCGTCGCCGGCGGCATCCGCCGCGGCACGGCCTCGCTCGCCGGCGCCGGCCGCATGTGGTCGAATGCAGCCAAGGGCGGCGGCAAGCCGGTCGACGCCTTCGACGCCAAGGCCGATGCGCTCGCCGTCATCGAAGCCTGCGGCCTGCCGATGGGCAACATCCAGATCGAGCGGGGCGGCCCCGAATGGTATCACCCCGGCCGCTCCGGTACGATCAAGATGGGGCCGAAGATCGTGCTCGGCTATTTCGGCGAATTCCACCCGCTGATGCTGGAAGCGCTCGATGTCTCCGGCGCTCTCTGCGGCTTCGAAGTCTATCTCGATGCTATGGCGGAGCCGAAGAAGAAGGCGACCCGTACCAAGCCGGCGCTCGATCTGTCGCCGTTCCAGGCCGTCAAGCGCGACTTCGCCTTCGTCGTCGACAAGACGGTGGAATCAGGCGCGATCGTCAAGGCTGCGACCGGCGCTGACCGCAAGCTCATCACCGGCGTTAACGTCTTCGACATCTTCGAGGGCGCATCGGTCGGCGAGGGCAAGAAGTCGGTGGCGATCGAGGTTCAGATCCAGCCGGTCGAGCGCACGCTGACGGATGAGGATTTCGAGGCGCTGACGCAGAAGATCGTGGCGAGCGTGACGAAATTCACCGGCGGTGTGCTCAGAAGTTGAGCTTCATCTTCCGAAAACTGAAAAGACCGGTCGCGTAAGCGGCCGGTCTTTTCACGTATGCAGATGGTAGAGCTTGCTGACGATCACCCAGCGTCCTTCGATCTTCAGCAGCGAGAGATAGTCGGTAAAGCGCATTCCGGCGAAATCGTCGGTGACCTTGACGCTTGCCGCGTCACCCTCGACATCGACGTTCTGGATGTCCATGAAAGGCTGCGTGCCGGGCGCGGCGGGCTCCTCCGCCAGGATCGCGGCGATGAATTCGTCCCGCGTCAGCCATTCGACGGCATTCTGGTAATAGCCGATGATCGAGCTTTTCGGGTGAAAGGCCTTCTTCAAGGCTGCCGCATTGGCGAAGGCCATGCCTTCGACATAGAGATGAACCGTCTGTTCGACTGCCTGCCTGTCCGACATGTTTCCATCCCGTTCTCCAAGATGACGTTAGATAGTTTCGCCGGCCGCGAAGGCAAGCCCGACCTATGCGACCGGCCGGGCTTGTCCGTTTTCAAATGTTCGTCATGGCAAGCGAGGCATCCGAATAGCGCTTGCCGGCGACCTGTGCCGCTGGGATCGCTTCGCCGAGCTGATCAAGCTCCTCCGCGCTGAGCGTGATATCGGCAGCGGCGACATTTTGTTCGAGGTGGTGAAGCTTGCGCGCGCCGGGGATCGGCACGATGTCGTCGCCCTGGTTCAGCACCCAGGCCAGTGCCAGCTGCGCCGCGGTCACGCCTTTGGCGGCGGCTAGCTTTTCGAGCGTTGCGACAAGCGCGGCATTGGCGTCGAAATTCTCCGCCTGGAAACGCGGCACCTGCCGGCGGAAATCGTCGGCGACAAGGTCGTCGGCCTTGCGGATCGCTCCTGTCAGGAAACCGCGCCCGAGCGGGCTGTAGGGCACGAAGCCGATGCCGAGTTCGCGGCAGGTGGCAAGCACATCCTCTTCGGGATCGCGCGTCCACAGCGAATATTCGCTCTGAAGCGCTGCGATCGGATGGACCCCATGCGCGCGCCGGATCGTGGCGCTGCCGGCTTCCGAGAGGCCGAGGGCGCGAACTTTCCCTTCCTTCACAAGCTCGGCCATGGCGCCGACCGTCTCCTCGATCGGCACGTTGGGGTCGACCCGGTGCTGGTAGAGCAGATCGATCGTCTCAATGCCCAGACGCTTGAGTGAGGCTTCGGCGACCGCACGCACATGTTCGGGACGGCTGTCGACGCCGGCGATGGCGGCAGCGCCGGCCTGGCTGGTATCGATCCTGAAGCCGAATTTGGTGGCGATCACCACGCGGTCGCGGAAGGGCTTCAGCGCTCTTCCGAGAAGAACCTCGTTGGTGAAGGGGCCATAGACCTCGGCGGTGTCGAAGAAGGTGACGCCGAGATCGACGGCGCGGTGCAGTGTCCTCACTGATTCCGCTTCGTCGCTGGCGCCATAGGCAAAGCTCATGCCCATGCAGCCAAGGCCGACGGCAGAGACCGACAAATCGCTTCCGAGTTTTCTGGTTTTCATGATGCGCTCCTTTTCTGAGCTGGCGCCGAACCGCTTGGGAGATCATTGCGGCAGGGGCAGACTATATCGGCGCCGTATCAATCAAAAAATGCATGCAGTTTCTAACAGCCTGTTCTATAATTTCGATCAATGGACAGAAGGCAACTCTCTCAACTCGCCGTTCTCGCCGCCGTCGCGGAGCATCGCAGCTTCCGGGCCGCGGCCAAGGAACTGCTCGTCGCGCCGTCGGCGGTCAGCCACGCCATTTCAAGCCTGGAGGACAGTCTCGGCGTCAGGCTTCTGGCGCGTACGACCCGCAGTGTCGCGCCGACAGAGGAAGGCCGGCTGCTTCTCGAAAGGTTGCGTCCGGCGCTCGAGGAGATCGGCGTCGCATTGGAGGCGGTCAACGATACGCGCGGCAAACCGGCCGGAAACCTGCGCGTCACTGCGCCGCGCTTCGCCTCCGATATCCTGCTCGCCCCGCGCCTTGGCGATTTTCTCAACACCTATCCCGATATCACGCTGGAGATCGCCAATGAGGACGGCTTCACCGATATCGTCAAGGAGGGTTTCGACGCGGGCATCCGGCTGGAGGAGAGCCTGGAGGCCGATATGATCGCAGTCAGGATCTCACCCAATCTGACGACGGTGATCGCGGCCTCGCCGGAATATTTCGAGCGCTATCCGAAGCCGGAGCACCCGCGCGATCTCGTCCATCATCGTTGCATCAAGCGACGCTTCACCAACGGCTCCATCTATCGTTGGGAATTCGAAAAGGATGGGCAGGAACTGATCGTCGCGGTCGATGGGCCGCTTGTTGTCAGCGAGGACCGGCTGGCCCTGCTCGCGGCGCTGAACGGCGCCGGCCTTGCCTATCTCTTCGACATGCGGGTGCATACCGAACTGACGGCCGGCAGGCTGGTGCGGGTGCTGGAGGATTGGTGCGCGCCCTATCCCGGGTGGTTTGTCTATTATCCGAGCCGACGGCAAATGCGGCCGGCGCTGCGCGCCTTCATCGATTTCTTCAGGTATGCGGTGAGGGATGCGGGCGGCCGATGAGGGCCGCCGCTCGTTTGCCTCGTTTCGTCAGGCGGCTTTTGCCTTCTGGTTTGCCGCAGTCGTGGCGAGCTTGGTAAGGATCTTGTCGGTGGCCGTTTCCTCCTGCAGCGTCTGGTCGAGCAGGGCGACGACATCCTTCTGGCCGAGCGTCGCGGCCCATGTCTTCAGCGTGCCGTAACGGGCGATTTCATAGTGCTCGACCGCCTGGGCAGCCGAGATCAGCCCCGCATCCAGCGCCGGTGTGCCCTTGAATTCTTCCATGATCTCTTCTCCCTCGGCGATAATGCCCTGGATCGCCTCGCAGGTCTTGCCCTGGGCGCGCTTGCCGATCTTTTCAAAAACCTGCTGCAGCCGCTCGACCTGGGCTTCCGTTTCCTCGAGATGCTTCTGGAAACCGGCCTTCAGTTCGGAGGACTGGGCGGCGCGCGCCATCTTCGGCAGGGCGCGCAATATCTGCCGCTCGGCAAAATAGATGTCCTTGAGCGTGTCGTAGAAGAGGTCTTCCAACGTCTTTTCCTTGGCCATTTTCTCGATCCTTGTTTTGGGAAAGGCCGCGAATGCGGCGACACACTAAGAAGCGAAGATCGCGCAATTTGTTCCCGATCGATTTCGGGTGGACTGGAAAACCGCGCCGGGCAATCATTCGGCCGCTGAAGTGGAGGACGAAAAGATCATGCGAAAGCCGGGTTCGATGAAAGGTCTGGAGGATCTCGGCCGCGTGCGGCTGTCGCAAAACTTCTTCTTCCGCGATTTCCTGCATTCGGAAATCGCGGATTTCTACCGGATTCCCAATATCCCCGAGGATCCCGACCTGGCGATCGAAGCCGGCAAAAGACTTTGCGAGGAACTGCTGGAGCCGCTGGAAGCGACGTTCGGGCGTCTTCACATCCGCTCCGGCTACCGCTCGCCTGAGGTCAACCGCTTCGGCAACGCGAACAATCTGAACTGTTCCACCAATGCCGCAACGGCTGCGCATCACATCTGGGATATCAGGGATATCGACGGCTGCATGGGCGCCGCCGTCTGCATTGCCGTGCCCTGGATGATCGACCGCTATCGCGATGAAAGCGATTGGCAGCGGCTCGCCTGGTGGATCCACGACCATCTGCCCTACGCCTCGCTCTGCTTCTTCCCAAAGCTTTCGGCCTTCAATATCCAATGGCACGAACGGCCGAAGCGGGTGATCCAGAGCTACGTCAGGCCGCGCGGCATCCTGACCAAGCCGGGCATGGGGAACTGGGAAGGCGACCATTCGGAATGGTATGAGGGATTTCCCGCCCTCAGAAACTGATGCGGTAGCGAATGTGGCCGTCACTCTCGACGTAGCTGTCGTAGAGCGCACGGGCAGTCTTGTTTCCTTCGCTCGTATGCCAATAGAGCCGCGACCAGCCCTCGGCCTTGCAGAGCGCGACGAGATCGTCCAGCAGCGCCCGGCCGACACCCTTGCCGCGCGCATCGGGATCGACGAAGAGGTCTTCGAGATAGCAGTCCCTGCCGCGGATCCAGGTGCCCTCATGCGTCAGGAAAAGAGCGAAGCCCATGATCCTGCCGTGGGCCTCGGCGACGCGCATGCCGATCGCCGAGGCCGGATCGAAGATTCGCCGCCACGTCTGGTCGGTGATGTCAGCGTCAACGCTCACCTCGTAAAAGGCCAGATAAGCTGCCCAGAGTTCACGCCAACGGGCTTCGTCTTCCGGGCGGGCATCGCGAATGATTACGGTCATGGCATTCCTGTTCAGGCACCGGCTTCGTCGAGCAGCGCCATTGCGTCGTTGGAAAGGGAGAGTGTTGCTGATTTCACCAGGCTTTCAAGCTGCGACAGGCTGGTCGCACTGGCAATCGGCGCCGTGACGCCTTTCTTGCGCAAAAGCCAGGCGAGCGAGATTTCCGCGGGTTTGGCGCCGGTCTCGGCCGAGACCTGATCAAGCGCGGCGAGGATGCGCAGGCCCTTGGCGTCGAAATATTGCGAAACCCGGCCTTCGCGGGCGCGGCCTTGCGTATCGGCCTTGCTGCGGTATTTGCCGGTCAGGAAACCGGCTGCGAGGCTGAAATAGGTGATGACGCCGATATTCTGACGGATGCACAGTTCGGCCAATTGCCCCTCGAAGCTCGCGCGCTCGTAAAGATTATATTCCGGCTGCAGCACGTCGTATCGCGGCAGGCCAGCCTTCTCGGCTGCGTCGAACGACGCCTGGAGCAGATCCGCATCATAGTTCGAGCAGCCGATGGCGCCGATCTTGCCCTGTTGCTTCAGCTTGGCGAAGGCGCCAAGCGTTTCCTCGTGTGGCGTATCGGCATCCGGCCAGTGCGAGAGATAGAGATCGATATAGTCCGTCTGCAATCGGCGCAGCGAACCCTCGACCGCCTTCAGGATGTATGCCTCCTTGAGGGTCTTTCCCTGCCCCATGTCCGAGCCGACCTTGGTAATGATGACGGCCTTGTCGCGGGAGATCCGCGATTGCTTTAGCCAGCGCCCGATGATCTCCTCGGAATCGCCACCCTTGTTGCCGGGAACCCATGTGGAATAGACATCCGCCGTGTCGATCGTGTTCAGCCCCGCGTCGAAGAAGGCGTCGAGAATGGCGAAAGATGTTTTCTCGTCGGCCGTCCAGCCGAAAACATTGCCGCCGAAGACGATCGGCGAGATCGAAGGACCTGTTTTTCCAAGCCGGCGCATGTTCATGACGCTCTCCAAAATGGGTGAATATAAAAGGCTGTATTGAATCGCGGATACGGCAGAACGCCGTCTGGCCAAGCTAGCGCGATCCCGGCGCCAGGCAAACCCGGCTTCCGCAATTTCATGTCGCGCCATTGCGTCGCGGCGGAGGCCTGAATATGGTTCGCCGACATTGGTTTTGGGAGGCTCGCACATGCTGCGTTTCGGTATCATTTCAACGGCGAAGATCGGTCGCGACAATGTCGTTCCCGCCATCCAGGACGCGGAAAATTGCGTCGTCACGGCGGTTGCCAGCCGTGATCTCACGCGCGCAAGGGAGATGGCCGATCGCTTCTCCGTGCCGCATGCCTTCGGCTCCTATGAGGAAATGCTGGCTTCCGACGTCATCGACGCGGTCTATATCCCGCTGCCGACGTCGCAGCATATCGAATGGTCGATCAAATCAGCCGATGCCGGCAAACATGTGCTCTGCGAAAAACCCCTGGCCCTGAAGGCCGACGATATCGACGCGGTAATCGCTGCCCGCGACCGCAACCGCGTGGTGGTCACCGAAGCCTATATGGTCACCTATTCCCCGGTCTGGCAGAAGGTGCGCTCACTGATAGCCGAGGGTGCGATCGGTTCGCTGCGACATGTGCAGGGCGCCTTCACCTATTTCAACCGAGACCCCGCCAACATGCGTAACGTTCCGGAACTCGGCGGCGGCGGCCTTCCCGATATCGGCGTCTATCCCGTCATGAGCACGCGTTTTTCCACCGGCAAGGAGCCGCTCTCAGTCCAGGCGATCACCGAGCGCGATCCGGATTTCGGCACCGATATCTACTCCAGCGTCAAGGCCGATTTCGGCGATTTCGAGCTGAGCTTCTATGTCTCGACACAGATGGCCAACCGTCAGGTCATGGTCTTCCACGGCACCGAAGGTTACATCGAGGTCAAATCGCCCTTCAACGCCAATCGCTGGGGACCGGAAGAGGTCGAACTCGCCGATCGCAGCCACAATGAATCGCGCATCTTCCGCTATCAGGACAGCCGCCAATACAGGCGCGAGGTCGAGGCCTTCGCTCGCGCGGTCAAGAACGGCAAGGAAGAGATCGTCACGCTCGAAAACTCGAAGCTGAACCAGAAGGTGATCGATGCCATCTACCGCGCCAGCGAGAAGGACGGCTGGGAGGCAGTCTGATCATTCCGCTCATTCCGCGCGGAAGACGAAGCGCGAATAGCCGAAGAAGCTGAAGACCATCGAGGCGACGCTGGCGATCACCATGGCCGCCAGCGGTTGCAGCGCCGGCAGCGAAAGCAGCAGCGCAGAGTATAGCCCGTAATTGACCAGTGCCGCCGTCACGCCGACCGAGCCGTAGCGGAAACCCTCGGCGGCAAGCGACCGGCCGGAACGATCGAAGGTGAAGCTGCGGTTGAAAGCCCATGTGGTCGCCATTGCCGTCGCGATGGCGACGAGCCGGGCCAGAAACGGTCCGAGTGGCGTCAGATGGAGCAGCGCCGCCAGCATGCCGGCATCGACAAGGAAGCCGATGCCGCCGCCGATCGCGAAGCGGACGAGCTTTCTCATGCCGCATCCGCCTTGCCGGGACGATCGCGCGATGCCGGTTTGGCGTCGGCGAGCGGTGCCTTGACCGCACTCGGGGTCTCCAGGCTCATATAATGGATACGAAGCTGCTCGGCCCGGGCGCGGGCCACGGAATCCAGGATGACGCCGGCGGTAAAAAGCATGAAGGAGATCATCATCAGCGCCATCGACAGCACCCAGGTCGGCATGCGGCTGACGAGGCCCGTGTCGAAATATTCCGCCAGCACCGGCGTCATGAAGCCGAGGCTCGTCAGCATGAAGGCGGCGCTGATCGCGCTGAAGAAGGCGAAGGGCCGGGTTTCCTTCATCAGCATCGCGAACATCCAGAGGATTTTTCCGCCGTCGCGGAACGTCGAAAGCTTGGAATGCGAGCCTTCCGGGCGCCGGCCATAGTCGAGTTCCAGCTCGCTGACCGGAAGCTTCAGCCGGGAGGCATGCACCGACATCTCCGTTTCGATCTCGAAGCCGCCGGATACCGCCGGGAAGCTTTTGACGAAGCGACGTGAGAAAGCGCGGTAGCCGGAAAAGATATCGGTGAAGTCGGGGCCGAAGATCGTTCGGTAGAGCAGGTTGAAAAGCCGGTTGCCAAGCGCATGGCCCTGACGGCCGGCATCGGCATGCACGCCGCGCCGGGTTCCCACGACCATGTCGGCGCGCTCGGTTAGAAGCGTTCGCACGAGCTCCTCGGCGTCGCCAGGCGCATAGGTTCCGTCGCCGTCGGCGATGATATAGATGTCGGCCTCGATGTCGGCGAACATGCGGCGCACGACGTGCCCTTTGCCCTGGCGCCGTTCGCGCACGACATGCGCTCCGGCCAGCATCGCCTGCAGCGCGGTGCCGTCGGTGGAATTATTGTCGTAGACGTGGATCGCGGCATCCGGCAGCGTCGCCCGGAAGCCCCGCACCACAGCGCCGATCGTCGCAGCTTCATTATAGCAGGGAAGCAGGACGGCAATGTCCGGGTGATGGGTAAGCGTTCGGGCCATGACTCTACTCGTTACACTGAAAAGCCGCCACCAGCCTAAATCACGCAGCGTTAATAAGACCCTATGACGCAGGCAAAATCGGCTGCGGTCTCAGACGGCTTTACACTTTCTTGATCGGTGCCCGCTAAGGTTCGGGCATCTGGAAACGAAGCGCTAACCACGATGAACGCCGTGCAGCCGGTCGCTGATGCATCCGCCGTGACCGCCGCCCGCCGGAGCCGGCTCGGGGGGCTGCTGACGCGTCTGTGGCCGGCTGTCATTGCCTATAGTGTCATCCTCGCCGCCGTTATCCTTGTTACCAAATTCTCCGGCTCCACCGATTATGTCGGTCCCGACAACGACGACGGCATGCGTCTCGTCGAGGTTCGCGATTTTCTTGCCGGCCAGGGCTGGTTCGATCTGACGCAATATCGTCTCGGCCTTGCCGGCGGTACGCTGATGCACTGGTCGAGGCTGATCGATCTGCCGATCGCTTCGCTGATCTGGTTCTTCGGCCTGTTTGCGCCGCATGAAACCGCCGAGGCGCTGGCGCTCGCCGTCTGGCCCGTATCGCTCATCTTTCCTGCCATGCTGGCCATGGGCGTCGCCGGCCGGCGGATCGGCGGCGTCGCGGGCATGCATATCGCCCTCGGTCTCACCGCTCCGGCGATCTACACCGGAAACCGCTTCGCCCCGGGCGCCATCGATCATCACAATGCGCAACTGGCGCTGGTCGCGACGATGGTGGCGATGCTCGTGGACCCCCAGCGTCGCGGTTGGAGCTACTCAGTCGCCGGCGTTGCGGCGGCTGTCGCCATCGCCATCGGGGCCGAGACCACCCCGTTCGTCGCCGGCGTCTGCCTCACGGTCGCCCTGCTCTGGGCATGGGAAGGGGAGAATTTCGCCGTCGCCGCCCGGGCCTTCGGGCTGTCGCTGACGATTACGATCAACATTCTTTTCTTCGCAACGGTACCGCCCCGGCTCTATTCGATGGTCACCTGCGACAATCTCTCGCTCGGCTATTACAGTCTGGCGGCGATTGGTGGCGGCCTGCTGCTGTTTTTGGCCGTTTTTGCCAGCGGCTTGCGTCGGCCCTTGCGCTTTACCGCGCTCGCC
The DNA here is from genome assembly GCF_019685295.1 of Rhizobium sp. NLR22b. Lineage (NCBI taxonomy): Bacteria > Pseudomonadati > Pseudomonadota > Alphaproteobacteria > Hyphomicrobiales > Rhizobiaceae > Rhizobium > Rhizobium sp. NLR22b. Next base: position 738,764 of record NZ_JABDWM010000001.1, on the reverse strand, counting down.
TTTATCGGCGTCGGCGTTTTTGGTGCGGCGATCGTCATCGCGCCGCAATGCCTGAGCGATCCGTTGGGCAATCTCGATCCGATGCTGGTCGAGCTCTGGCTGCGGCATATTTCGGAAGCCCAATCGCTCCTGGCGTTGGCGCGCACCGATCCCACCGCGGTCGGCGCCTTCTATGCGGCAGGCCTCTTCGCCATTGCCGTCTGCATCTTTCGCCTCATTCAGCGCGACCGCGTGCAGATCCACCTGATCCTGCTCTTCCTGATCGCCACGAGTTGGGCAATCGCGCTGGTCCAGGTGCGCGGCTCTTCCTTCTCGAACCTGCTTTCGATCCTGCCGCTCGCCCTGCTGATCATTGATGTCAGGCGCATCTCCAACAGCGACAGCGAGAATGTCGCCGCTGCCTTCGTCTATGTGATGAGCGTGCTTGCAAGCGTTCCGGCGGTCTGGGCCGTCGGTGGCGGGCTTGTCTCGCTGCAGATGGAGAACGATGCGCAGAAGAAGGCGGCGGAGCCGACAAAAGCGCTTTCCTGCACATCGAAAGAGGCGCTGGCACCGCTTGCCGAACTCCCGCCCGGCCTGGTCTCCGCGCCATCGGAAATGGGTGTGCCGATCCTCCGCTTCACGCAGAACCGGGTTCTCTCCGCCCCCTATCATCGCGATCAGGGCGGCATGCTGACGGAAATGCATATCGGCCTGGCAACACCGCAGGAGGCGGAAACCTTCCTGAAGGGAGCCGGTGTGACGGCGCTTGCTTTCTGCCAGAAGGACCTGCAGACGCGCGAACTCGCCAAATTGAAGCCAGATGGGCTCTATGCCGAACTCGGCAAGGGGAATATTCCGCCCTATCTGGAGCCGCTGGCGCAGGTGCCGGGTACGGGCGTCCAGTTCTTCCGCTACCGGCCGACGGCGAATTGACGCCGACAGCCTTTATGTTGCGCTGACGTCAGTGAGACGTGCGGACGGCCCGCAGACGGTCGCTGGCATAAAGCCCGAGCACGAAAAGGATAAGGCCGCCATTATAGCCGAGAATGGCATAAACAAGCGCCAGAAGTGACACCGGCCCCGGCGAGGTTATCGCCGCCAGCGTGAAGCTCATTCCGATCAGCGCGGCGACCAATGCGATACCGGCGGCCGAGCGCATTAACCCGGCGCTGATGCCCAATGCTGCTGCTGTGAGAATAATCATTTCAGCACCTTCCCAGAGAGAACGAGGGGAAGAATAGGAAGCGCCAACTAACAAAGATTTACCGGCTCTCTCGGCTGAAAATCCTTTGTATTGCGGTGGTTAGCAATCCCTTTCAGAGAAAACGCGCGTTTTATCTATGCGTTCCCCGACGGAGTGAATTTTCCCGTTTTTCTTGTCATTCTTATCGCTGCAACGACCGCATGCACGCAATGCCCGGAGCGTGAATCTTGATGCAACGCCGACGACTCGGCCTCGCCACCGGTTTCAGCAGTCGGGAAAACGGTCTCTCCGGCTGTCGCGACCTTCCCGTTTCCCACCAATGGAAATAGAAAGGAGGGATGAGCAACCTCTTCGACAGCGATTCGCCGACCAACCTTGCCGAATATTCGGTTTCGGAGCTTTCCGGCTCGATCAAGCGCACCGTCGAAACCGCCTTCGATCAGGTTCGCGTGCGCGGCGAAATATCCGGCTATCGGGGTCCGCACTCCTCCGGCCACGCTTATTTCGCACTGAAGGACGATCGCGCCCGTATCGACGCCGTTATCTGGAAAGGCACTTTCTCGCGGCTGAAGTTCCGTCCTGAGGAAGGCATGGAGGTGATCGCCACCGGCAAGGTCACCACTTTTCCCGGCTCCTCGAAATATCAGATCGTCATCGAGACACTGGAGCCGGCAGGCGCCGGCGCGCTGATGGCGCTGATCGAGGAGCGCAAGCGCAGGCTCGGCGGCGAAGGCTTGTTCGATGCGGCCCGGAAGAAGCGGCTGCCCTTCATGCCGCATGTGATCGGCGTCGTCACCTCGCCGACCGGCGCCGTCATCCGCGATATCCTTCACCGCATCTCCGACCGGTTTCCCGTGCAAGTCCTCGTCTGGCCGGTGAAGGTGCAGGGGGAGGGATCCGGCGAGGAGGTGGCGAACGCCATCCGCGGCTTCAACGCGCTGGACCCCGCCGGCGCCATTCCGCGTCCGGATGTGCTGATCGTCGCGCGCGGCGGCGGCAGCCTGGAAGATCTCTGGAGTTTCAATGACGAGATCGTCGTGCGCGCTGCTGCCGAAAGCCGCATACCGCTGATCTCGGCCGTCGGCCATGAGACCGACTGGACGCTGATCGACTATGCCGCCGATGTGCGCGCTCCGACGCCGACCGGGGCGGCGGAGATGGCTGTGCCCGTCAAGGCGGAGCTCGAAGCGCAGGCGGCCGCACTTGCCGCCCGCCTGCAGGGTTGCATGAACCGGCAGATGGATCAGCGCCGCCAGTCCGTCCGTAGTCTGATGCGGGCATTGCCCTCGCTTGATCAGCTTCTCGCCTTGCCGCGCCGCCGCTTCGACGAGACGGCGGCCGGCCTCGGCCGCGGGCTGGAACTCAACACCATCAACAAGCGTCGCGGCTTCGAGCGCATCGCCTCGCATCTCCGCCCGGATGTGCTCTCCAATCGCATCGCCGAGCGACGCCAGCTTCTGAGCGAGCGCATGGCGCGGGCCGAGCGCACCGTCGAGCGCCTGGTCGATCGCTCGAAGTCCCGCATTGACCGCGCCGAGGCCATCCTCGCCTCGCTGCCGGCCCGGCTGAAGACCGAGACAGACCGCAGTCGCGAGCGGCTCGGCAACCTTTCGCGCCATGCCGATACGGCGATCCGCCACCAGCTGACGCGCGGCCGCGCCGAGCTCTCCGCGCAGGACCGCGTGCTGCAGTCGCTCTCCTACAAGAACGTGCTGAAGCGCGGCTACGCCGTCATTCGCGACGAGGACAACAGGCCGGTCTCGCAGGCGGCCGCACTTTCCGCCGGCATGGGCATCGCCATCGAATTTGCCGACGGCCGTGTCGGCGCAATGACCACGGAAGGCAGCATCTCGCCTGGCGGCGCCAAGAAGCGCAGCACAAAACCGGCGGAACCGACGAAGCAGGGAAGCCTGTTCTAACGATGCGGATCCTGCTGGTGCTCGCCCATCCCTTGTCGGACAGTTTTGCTGCCGCGGTGGCGCACACGGCTCGCCAAGCGCTGGAAGCTTCCGGTCATGCCGTCGATCTGCTCGATCTCTATGCCGAGGATTTCGATCCACGACTCTCCGAGGCCGAGCGCCGTGCTTACTTCGATATGCCCTACGACACCTCTGATGTGGCCGATATCGTTGCCCGGCTGAAGGCGGCCGATGGTCTCGTCCTCGTCTTTCCGCAGTGGTGGTTCAATTTCCCAGCCATCCTGAAAGGCTTCTTCGACCGCGTCTTCGCGCCAGGTGTGGCCTTCACGCATGACGCCGCTGGCGGCCGGATCGTGCCTGAGCTCACCAATATCAGGCTGCTCTATGCGCTGACGACGACGGGCTCGCCCTGGTGGCTGGTGCATCTCTATATGGGCGATCCCGTTCGCCGCCTGCTGAAGCGCGGTATCGCCAACTTCTGTTCGAGGAAGCTTATCTTCCGCATGCTGAGCCTCCACGATATGGACCGCGCCACGGAATCCAGGCGCAGGGCGCATCTGGAGCGTGTCAGCAAGGCGCTCGCCGCCATCTAAAGAGCCTTTCCTGGTCAGATTGAAGCATTCTGCCGGAGGGCTGAAACGGGCCGGCTGATCGACCGGCCGGCTTGGCCGTAGAGCTTGGCTACGACGCGCGCCGGCCGGTCGACCATCCGACTCCGTTTGAGCCAACAGAATGCTTCAATCTGACCAGGAAAGGCTCTTATTATTCGAAATCCGCGAGGAATTTCTTCAGCAGTCGGTCAAACTCGGCCTTGTCCTCGGCCGTCAGGTTGCGCGTCAGCCGCTGCTGGTTGGCGACATGCGCGCCGACCGCCTCTTCGACGGTCGCAAGCCCCTTTTCGGTCAGCGCGATCAGGACGCTGCGCCGATCCTGCGGATTGACGATGCGCTCGACCAGGCCCGCCTTCTCCAGCTGGTCGATCCGGTTCGTCATCGTGCCGGAGCTGACCATGGTCATTTCCAGGAGCTCGCCCGGCGAAAGCCGATGAGGTGCGCCGGAGCGGCGAAGTGTGGCCAGCACGTCGAAGGCCGAGGTGGAAAGCCCGTGCTTCATGAGCATGGCTTCGACTTCGCGGCCGAGATGGGTGCCGAGGCGTTTCAGGCGCCCGAGGATGCCCATCGGCTCGACGTCGAGATCCGGCCGCTCGCGCCGCCATTGCGCCAGAATCCGGTCGACGTGATCTTGCTTCGCTTCACCCATGTGGGATGGATACCACTGCATACCTTGACGTCAAGATAAATTGCGTTATGTTCGAATTTATCTTGATGTAGAGATTCTTGAGATGAAGACAAATTCTCGATACTTGGCGGACGTGCTGACGACCGCTGTCGCCCCCGCTATCTGGGGCAGCACCTATTTCGTCACCACATCCTTCCTGCCCCAGGGCTATCCGTTGACGGTCGCTCTGCTGCGCGCCCTGCCGGGGGGCCTGCTTCTGCTACTGATTGTTCGGAAGCTGCCGACGGGCGTCTGGTGGGGCCGCGCCTTCCTTCTCGGGGCGCTGAACTTCTCGTTCTTCTGGGCGATGCTGTTCGTCTCCGCCTACCGGCTGCCCGGCGGCGTTGCCGCGACCGTCGGTGCCGTGCAGCCGCTGATCGTCATCGCCCTGTCGCGGCTTTTCCTCGGCAAGCCGGTCCGGCCACTTGCCGTGCTGGCGGGTCTTGCCGGCATGGCCGGGGTCGCGCTGCTGGTGCTGACGCCGAAGGCGAGCCTCGATCCCGTGGGCGTCGCCGCCGGTATCGCCGGCGCGGTTTCGATGGCGTTCGGCACCGTGCTGTCACGGCGCTGGGCGCCGCCGGTGTCGAACCTCACCTTCACCGCCTGGCAACTGTCGGCAGGCGGTATTCTCTTGGTACCCTTTGCGCTCTTCCTGGAACCGGCGCTGCCGTCGCCGAACATCGCAAACATTGCCGGCATTGCCTATCTCGGTCTGGTGGGTGCGGCTTTCACCTATCTGCTCTGGTTCCGCGGCCTGTCGCGCGTCGAGCCCTCGGCGATTTCCTCGCTCGGCTTTCTGAGCCCTGTGGTCGCGACCCTGCTCGGCTGGCTGGCGCTCGGCCAGAGCCTGACGCCGGTGCAGATCGCCGGTTTCGCCCTGGTGCTTGCCGGCGTCTGGCTCAGTCAGCGCAAGGTGATGCCGCTCAGGCCCATTCGCCCTGCCGCATCACCGGGACCCGCGAGCCGTCCGGTGTGATGCCGTCGATATCGACCTTGTTGGAGCCGATCATCCAGTCGATGTGGATCAGGCTGGAATTGCCGCCCTGCGCCTTGATCTGCTCCTGGCTGAGGGTCGCGCCGTTGAGGAAGCACTTGGAGTAGCACTGGCCGAGCGCGATGTGGCACGAGGCGTTTTCGTCGAACAGCGTGTTGTAGAACAGGATGCCGCTCGCCGAGATTGGCGAGGAATGCGGCACGAGCGCCACTTCGCCGAGCCGGCGCGCGCCCTCATCGGTATCGAGCACCTTGTTCAAGACCTCTTCGCCGCGTGACGCCTTGGCTTCGACGATCCGCCCGCCTTCGAAGCGCACCTGGATATTGTCGATCAGCGTGCCCTGATGCGACAGCGGTTTGGTGCTCGAGACATGACCTTCGACCCGCAATGCATGCGGCGTGGTGAACACCTCTTCGGTCGGAATATTCGGATTGCAGGTAATGCCGTTCTTCGCGGTGGAGGCGCCGCCGTGCCATTCATGTCCGTCGGCGAGGCCGACCGTCAGATCGGTGCCCGGCCCCCGGAAATGCAGCGAAGCAAAACGCTCGCCGTTCAGCCAGGCGGAGCGCTTGGCGAGATTGGCATTGTGCTCCGCCCAGGCGGCGACGGGGTCGCTGACATCGACACGCGAGGCAGCAAAGATCGCCTTGGCGAGCTTGGCGATCGCGATCGGCTCCGGGTCGTCGGGGAAGACCACCTTGGCCCAGGAGGGGTTGGGATAGGAGACGATGTTCCAGTTGATGTCGAAATTCGAGATCTTTTCCAGCGCCGGCTTATAGGCGGTGGAGGTGGCGCGATTGGCGCGGCCGACCTTGCCGGCATCCTGTTCGGAAAGCAGCATCGGGTTGTCGCCGGCGACGGCCAGGCGGGCCGCCCCGTTGGCATAGGCCTTGGCCATGCCCTCGTAGAGCCAGTCGGAGGCGCGGTCGAAGCTCTCGTCACTGCCATATTGGAAGCGCGCCAGCGTCGTTTCCTCGTCGGAGTAGAAGGCGCTCACCAGCCCGGCGCCGGCCTGATAAGCGTGTTTGGTGATGAGGCGGACAAGCGGCAGCGCCACGACAGGCGCGGTGATCACCAGGTCCTGGCCCTTCTGCAGCTGCAAACCGACCTTGACGGCGACTTCCGCGAGCTTCTCGAGCTTGACGGGATCAACGGTGTTCTGGCTCTGGGGCATGAAAGTCATGATTCAACCTGCCTTCTGTCATCGACGCTAGAGCAATTCCAGGAAAAGTGCGATGCGGTTTTCTCAGGCAAAGCGCAAAGCGCTTTTGCCGGGAATTGCGTAAACAAAAGAGTAGAGCGGTTCTGCGCTTCCGTGAAAGCTGAACCGCTCCAAGAGGCTGAAAGACTTAGACCCGTTTGCGGCGAAAATGAAGCGCGCCGCTGCCGATTCGAAACCGGCCGGCGCGATGCCCGACCGGTTTCAGCGCAAGCGTCAAGCCGCGGCAGGCAGGCCGAGCAGGATCGACTTGTGCTTGTCGAGGAATTCCATCAGCCGCTGCGGATAATCTTCGCCGACGGCGTCTTTCACGCTTCGCCGTTCGCCGAGCGCGCTCCGCCAGCGCGTCACCCGTTCAAGCCCCGCGAAGATGCCGCTATCTCCCAGCCTGTCGAAAACATCGAAATACCGAAAGATCGGCGCGAAAACGGCATCGACGAGGCTGAAGCTGCTGCCGGAAAAATAAGGTCCGTCCGCGAGTGCTCCTTCGAGCGTCGTGAACTTGGCGATCAGCATCTTGCGCTTGGCCTCCAGCTGTTCCGCGTCCGTGGCGGTTTCATAGCCCCAGAGATCGGAAAGCACGGATGAGCCGAATTCCATCCAGCCGCGATGGCGGGCGCGGGCAAGCGGATCGGCAGGATGCAGGGCGGGCCCCGGCTGCGTCTCCTCCAGATATTCGCAGATGACGCTGCTTTCGAAGAGGACGGCCTCGCCGCCTTCTTCGTCCTCGATCCTCAGCAGCGGCACCTTGCCGAGCGGCGAGATCTGCAGGAACCAGTCCGGCTTGTTGGCAAGGTCGATGTTGATGCGCTCGAAGGGAACACCCTTTTCGCGAAGTACGATGGCGGCGCGTTGCACATAGGGGCAGAGATGGTGGCTGATGAGGGTAAGCCTGCTCATGAACGTCTCCTCGTTTTAATAGATGCATTTGCATATAATAGCGCTTGCGGCCTTATGCAAGATAAATGTATTTGCATCTATGATGGAAAAGACAACGAAGCTGAGCGAAGCCGCCACCTCTGCCTGGATCAGCATCATGCGCGCCGGCGAACGGCTGCTCGCCGCGATCGAAGCCGATCTGAAAACGGCCGGCATGCCGCCGCTTGCCTGGTATGACGTGCTGTGGGAATTGGCGCGCTCGAAAGACGGCAAGCTGCGGCCCTACGAGATCGAGGAGCGAACCTTGCTGGCGCAGTATAATCTTTCCCGGCTGATCGACCGGCTGGAAAGAGAGGGCCTGGTCCGGCGCGAGGTCTTCGCCGAGGACGGCCGTGGGCGCTGGGTTGTGATTACCGATGCCGGCCGAACGCTTCGCACACGGATGTGGGCTGTCTATGCGGCAGCGATCGAGGCCCATGTCGGCAGCAAGCTTGCCGAAGACGAGGCGAAGGCGATTTCCGGTCTACTCGCGCGTTTCCTCTAATCAGGCGATCAATGATGCACCGACCGCTTTCAACGCTCTCAGCGCATCTTTCGGATCAAGCCGCACCTGCAGCCCGCGCTGTCCGCCATTGATATAGACCAGCGGTTCGGCGAGAGCGGTTTCCTCGATCGCCGTCGGCACGGCCTTCCTCTGGCCGAAGGGACTGATGCCGCCGACATGGTAGCCGGTCAGCCGCTCGGCATCGGCCGGCTTCATCATATTGGCCGACTTGCCGCGAAAGGCGCTGGCGAGCTTCTTCATGCTGACCTCGCGATCCGAAGGCACCACGACGCAGACCGGCTTGCCGTCCACCTCGGCCATTAGCGTCTTCAGCACCCGCTGCGGCGCCTCAGCAAGGGCTTCCGCCGCCTGCAGCCCGACGCGCTCCGCGCCCGGGTCATAAACATAGATGTGGATGGTGAAGGCGACGCCTGCCTGGGAAAGAACCTGTGTCGCGCGCGTGGTCTTGGACATTGCTCAGCGCCCGAATATATCCGCGTAATTCTCCGGCTTGAAGCCGATCACCAGCTTGCCTTCGGTCTCCAGCACCGGCCGCTTGATCATCGACGGCTGGTCGAGCATCAGCGCGATCGCCTTTTCCCGGCTCAGATTCTCGCGCTCGGCATCGGGCAGTTTGCGAAAGGTGGTGCCGGCGCGGTTGAGCACCGCATCAAGGCCGGCCTGGTCGATCCAGGCTTCGAGATGGGGGCGGTCGATGCTGAACGCCTTGTAATCGTGAAACTCATAGGCGACGCCGTGTTCTTCCAGCCAGCTGCGGGCTTTCTTCATCGTGTCGCAATTCTTGATCCCATAGATGGTGACGGCCATGCCCGATCGTTCTCCCTGTGATGGCAGCGGGATAACATGCGCGAGAGACGGCGCAAATGCCGCCCGGCATTTATCCCGGGCACCGTTTGTTCAACTCTCCAGCGTGCCGGCCTTGCGTGCGGCCTTGCTCGGCCTGGCGCAGACGATCTTCATCAGGTCGCCGCGCCGGCGCACCAGCCGATCCGAGGTTCGGGTCAGGACCAGCCCATCCTGCGGTGCATGCAGATCGATGCTGCCGTCAGGCCGACCGGGCCGGGTGACGATCGTCGCCAGAAGCTCGCCCTCTGCAACCCTGTCGCCGATCGTGCGATGGAAGAGCACGGCGCCGCCTTCGGGAGCGCGAATGATCTCGACATTGTCGAGCGGCACGGCGGGACCGGCAAACATGGCCGGCGCCATTCTGTCGTCGCTCACGATCCCCCGTGCCGCGAGAAAACGCCAGAGCCCGTCCGCATCCCGCTTCGCCAGCAGCGGATCGACGTCGCGCTTGCCGCGCAGCTCGACCGTGACCGAAAGCTTGCCCGGCAGCCGGGATTGTCGTTCACCGGGAACCGCATATTTCCATGCAAAACCGACGGCCTCCTCGAAGGCCGAGCTTTCGCCATCCGAAAGCAGCACCGCCTCCATGTCGAGCGCGGCGGCAAGATCGGCCGCCTCCGGCCAGAAGGCCTCATCGATATAGGCATATTGCAGCGATTCATCGTCGCAGTGCAGATCGAGGACGAGATCGGCGCCGAGCGCCATATTCAGAAGTCGCCGCTTCAGCTGGTCCGTAGCCGGATAATCATTCAGGTCTTCCGTCAGCATCGGCCGATCGGCGACGCTGATCAGCGGAAAATCCCGATTGAAATTGGTACGCGAGCCGAGATCGAAGCGGCCCTGCAAGTCGCCGAAATGCGATTGCGCCGCGCCGATCGGGTTGGCCTGCGGCACGATGGTGATGTCGCCGGCGACCGCGCCTTCGCTTTCCGCCCGCCGCAGGCGCTCGCAAAGGAAATGCAGGAGCGCCGTTCCCGGCAGCTCACCGGCGTGAAGCGCCGCCTGGATATAGGCCTTCGGAGCCTTCGGATTACGGCCCGCAAAACGCAGCACCGGCAGCCGCCACTCCGTTCCCGGCGTATCGCCTGGGATGATGATCTCCGAACCTTCCATGCTGTCCTTGCTCCGCGTTCACCAGCCGACCAGCTTTATGCGCGGAAATCCGGCGAGCGCAAGCCTCACCGGCACCCTTGTCTCAACCGGGGGCAATCCCGAAGAAAAGCAGGTTGCCGCTATGTTGATCTTGCCTTGCCGTCGAGATCACGGACGAACATCAAAAGCGCCTGCTTCATCGGCTTCCAAGCCGATAGGAACAAAAAAAGAACGATTTTCGCAAGAAACGGGTTGAAACCGGGGTCTCGCCATAGGATCCTTTGGGAGATCGTAAATGCGGAGGCTGTGTCATGGCCGAGACGATGCATCACTATCTCATCTTCGAAACCGCTGGCGGCTTCTGCGGCATCGCCTGGAGCGACGCCGGCATCGCCCGTTTCCAATTACCGACGAAAACCGCGGAGGCGACGGAACGGCTGCTGCTGCGCCGCCTGCCGGATGCCCAACCCGGCGCCCCGACGCCTGAGGTGGTGGAGACGGTAGCGGCCGTGAGGCGCTATTTCCAAGGCGAGGAAACCGATTTCTCGGGCGTCGAACTCGATCTTGCCGACCAGAATGACTTCTTCCGGGATATCTATGCGGCGGCAAGGCGTGTTGGCTGGGGCAGCACGACCACTTACGGCGCGCTGGCCAGGGAACTCGGCGCCGGGCCGGAAGCGGCTCGCGACGTCGGCCAGGCGATGGCCAAGAACCCGGTCGCCCTGATTATCCCCTGCCACCGGGTGCTTGCCGCCGGCGGCAAGATCGGCGGCTTCTCGGCGCCCGGCGGCTCGTCATCGAAGGCCCGCATGCTGGAGCTCGAAGGCGTCAGCCTCGGCCCGCCGCCGCCTGCCCAGCAGTCGCTGGGCTTTTGAGCGGCCGGACAATTCCACGGGACGTGGCTGCTCAATGCGGGCTGGCCGTCGGGCGGATGATGATTTCGCTGACATCGACGTCGTCAGGCTGGCTGATGGCATAGAGGATCGCATTGGCGACGGCTTTCGGGCTGATGGTGATCGCCCTGAAAGCCTTCATGGCGTCCCGCGCCGTCGTGTCGGTGATCGTGTCGGCAAGCTCGGATGTCGTCGTGCCGGGCGAGATGACGGTCACGCGGATACGGTCGGTCTCCTGCCGTAGCCCGTCCGAAATCGCCCGCACGGCAAATTTCGTTGCGCAATAGACGGCCGCGGTCGGCGAGACGCTGTGGCCGCCGATCGAAGACAGGTTGATGATCTGCCCCGATCCCTGTGCCTTCATGATCGGAAGCGCTGCCGCTATGCCGTAGAGGACACCCTTGATGTTGACGTCGACCATCCGGTCCCACTCGTCGACCTTGAGCGCGTCGAGCGGCGACAGCGGCATGACGCCGGCATTGTTGATGATGACATCGAGCCGGCCGAATTCGGCCTTGGCGAAGCCTGCAAAGGCTTCCACCTGGACACGGTCGGTGACGTCGAGCTTGCGCAGACGCACCGTTCCACCCCCGGCTTCGATTTCGCCGGCGAGCGCCTCCAGGCGGTCGCTGCGGCGCGCGCCGATCACGACTCGCGCGCCGGCGGCGGCCAGCACTTTTGCCGTGGCCTCTCCAATGCCGCTGCTGGCTCCGGTGATGGCAATGACTTTTCCTTCGATATCAGACATTTCAAACTCCATGAGCAGATTGAGGATTTTCGTGATGGTCAACTCGGAAAATCGGCGCTGAGAGTCGTCTTCGCCCACGCATCGAAATTGGCGCGCAGCGTGTCGAGCCGATCGCGGGCGATCTTCAGGGAAGCTGCCCCGAGCAGCAGACGCAGCGGCGGTTCGCCCGCCTCGAAGGCCGATATGATTGCGCTTGCCGCGCGCGCGGGATCGCCCGGCTGCTTGCCGGAGATTGAGCGGGTGGCCTGGCGCCGCTTGCCCGCGGTCTCGGCATAGTCTTCGATGATCGTGCTGGATTCGACCATCGACCGGCCGGCCCAATCCGTGCGGAAGCCGGCGGGCTCCAGGATCGTCACACGAATGCCAAGCGGCCCGACCTCATGGGCCAGCGATTCCGACAGGGCTTCGACCGCGAATTTCGTGGCGTGGTAGTAGCCGGTCGCGGCGAAGGCGACGAGCCCGCCGAGCGACGAGACGTTGAAGATATGCCCCTGCCGGCGTGAGCGCATGCGGGGCAGAACCTGTTTGGTCACGGCGATCAACCCGAAGACATTGGTCTCGAATTGGGCGCGGATCTCGGCATCCTCGCCCTCTTCGATCGCCGAGAGATAGCCGTAGCCGGCATTATTGGCGAGAACATCGATGGCGCCGAAATGCGCCTCGGCGGCGTGGACCGCAGCGGCGATGGAGCGGCCGTCGGTTAGGTCGAGGGCGAGGGCCAGCGCCCGCTTCCCATGCGCTGCTGTGAGATCGCTGAGCGTATCGGGTCTGCGCGCCGTAACGGCAGCGCGCCACCCGCGCGCCAGGACCGCTTCGGCGAGTGCCCGGCCGAGGCCGGATGATGCGCCGGTGATGAACCAGATGGGTGTGGTGGAAGACATGGTCGTCATCCTTTCCGGCCGTCCTATGCGGCCCTTTCCTGTGCGCGAGCGGTCATTTGCGGCGAAGCACCATGCCGCCGTGATGGAGCGTATTGTCGTCGACGAAATCGCCGTCGGCGGTGAAGCCCGTATCGTCCCAGTATTCAATGTGCGTTCCGGTGACTTCGTAGCGTCCGCGATAGGCGCTCTCCCGGCTTCCGCGGGCCTCGTCGTAACGATTGTCGGGCAGGAGTCCGTGTCGGACGCGGCCGTCGTCGGTGACCCACATTCCGACATAGGGATGCTGCTGCATGGTGTTCTCGCTTGGCTGTTGGAACTTGGTTTTTCGCACGTTCGGGGCGTCGGCCGACCACGCCGGCGTCGCGGTGCCGGTCAGAATGATGGCGGTGAAGAGATGCAGAACTGGGCTGCTGTAAAACTTTCGCATCGCGCCTCCTTTCGAGCGGGGAGCGCTTGGGGCTAGGCCATGCCTTGACCTCGACAGGAAGATAATCTTGGCGAGCCGCGCGATTAAGTTGCCAATGCCGGATGGCTTGGTTAACATTGCTAACCAATGGCCGATGATCTCGAAGGCATTTCAGTCTTTCTCGCCGTAGCGGAGGCCCGGAATTTCCGGCTCGCCGGCGAGCGTCTGGGCGTGACCCGCTCCGCCGTCAGCCAGGCCTTGCAGCGTCTTGAGGACCGGCTTGGTGCGCCCCTGGTTCAGCGCACGACGCGCAGCGTCAGCCTGACCGAGGCCGGCGAAGTCTTCCTTGAGGTGGTTCGTCCCTCGATGCGCCAGGTCAGGGATGCGATGCAGACGGTGCGCGACATGCAGGCGCGCCCGAGCGGCCTGCTGCGGATCACCGTTTCCTCCATCGCCGAGCGCTTCCTATCCGGGACTTTGCTCGCCGGCTTTATGCAGGCCTGCCCGGGCATCAAGCTCGATATCACCATCACCGATGACGAATTCGACATCGTCGAAGCCGGCTTCGACGCTGGTGTGAGACTGGGCGAGGTGATCGAGCAGGATATGATCGCGATTTCGGTTTCGTCTCCACAGAGACAATGCGCCGCCGCATCGCCAAGCTATCTCGAGCGTCACGGTTCGCCTCGCCATCCCCGCGACCTGGAGAACCACGCCTGCATCGGATGGCGGCCGCGCCCGGATACCGCGCCCTATCGCTGGGAGTTCACGGAGAACGACCGCGACTTCGACGTCGCCGTCGATCCCGTGGTCACGACCAATGACATGGGAATGATGATCCGCATCGCCTGCGCTGGGGCCGGAATCACCTTCGGCATGGTGGAAACTTTCGAGCCCTATATCGATCGCGGCGAACTCGTGCCGCTGCTGGTGGAGTTCTGCCCGCCATTTCCGGGCTTCTATCTCTATTATCCCAGGCGCCAGAGGCAGCCAGTGAAACTGCGCGCGCTGGTCGACTATGTGCGCCGGTCGGCCGGTAATTAGGCCTAATCAAGTGCCGTGCCGCTGGCATGGTTGCTGCCGGCATGTGGTTTTGGTATTCCCGAGCACCTAGTCGATGGCCGAGCGGGCGACGTCATGCTGGCCCCTCCGGTCGCCGTTCTGAACATCCGCTGGCGGAGAAAATATGCTCGACGACGTCTTTCCCATTCCGACCAGGGCATTGATCCGCCAGGGTGGGCGAGCCTGCTTCCATCGCCTCGTCACGACCAGCCCGCTGCTGATCCAGGTCCAGTCTGGAACGAAGATCGTCATGTCGGATGACAAGCCTTTGCGCCTTGAGGCCGGCGATTACGGCCTCTTGCCCGACCACCGGCCGTTGACGATGGAGAACATTCCGAAGGCGCCGCAGAAATATCAGACCCTGGCGCTTCCAATTCCGCGACAGCTTTTCGAGGACGCTTATGATAGGATGGGATCGGTCGCCGTGCCATCACGGCCTCTTCCGGCCAGCACCTCGAGGCTGCCGGAGGAAGCTGCTGCCTTGTTCGAATATTGCAGTCAGCCGGGCAATCTGGCGCGGCTTCCGGGCGCCATCGCCAAGGCCCGTCTGATGGAACTCGTCACCTGGTTCGCGCTCTGCGGGGCGGTGCTCGGCCGATGCGAAAGCCCTCGACTTGAGGACCGGCTGCGGCAGATGATCGAAGCTGATCCGGCCGGCGCCTGGACGCTGGCGAATGCTGCGGGCTTGTTCAACATGAGTGAGGCGACGCTGAGGCGGAGGCTCTCCGCCGAGAATACCGCCTTCAGCGAGGTCTTGAGCGATACCCGGATGAACCGCGCTCTGGCGCTTATCCAGACGACGACATTGCCGATGGCGCAGGTTGCGCTGGAGGTCGGTTACGATTCGCCTTCGCAATTTTCCGCACGCTTCAAGGAGCGGTTTGGCGTCAGCCCGCGTCATGTACGCAGCGGCCCCGAGCACTTTGAGCGGATCGGGGCAGAAATTGAGCAGAGCGGGGCAGATGCGCTGGAGCGGTGACGATAGTTTCCCGGCATCGTCAACCAAGGAGAACAACAATGCGTTTGATCACAGCAGCACTTATGGCCGCCTCCGTCTTCGGCGCCACGGCCGCCCACGCCGAAATGAAGCTCACCTCGAAGGATCTAGCCGCCGGCAAGGCCATGGCCGACGCGCAGGTCTTCAACGGCTTCGGCTGCTCGGGCGGAAACATTTCGCCGGAACTGGCCTGGTCGGGCGCGCCCGAGGGTACCAAGAGCTTCGCCGTCATGGCATACGATCCGGATGCGCCCACAGGCTCCGGCTGGTGGCATTGGTCGGTGTTCAATATCCCCGCAGATATTTCGAAGATTGCCACCGGCGCAAGTGGTGGCAAGAAGCTTCCCGCAGGCGCCGTGGAAGGTCACACCGATTTTGGCACTTCCGGATATGGCGGCGCATGCCCGCCGACCGGCGATAAGCCGCACCGCTACCAGTTCACCGTCTACGCGCTCAAGGTGGACAAGCTTCCGCTTCCGGAGACGGCGCCGGGCGCCATGGTCGGCTTCTATGTCAGGGCCAACACGCTCGACAAGGCCTCGATCGAGGTGACTTACGGCCGCTGAAGCTGGCTCTGGATCCGCAACGTCCTTACACAATCAAGGCCGGCCGTGGTGACTGAACCTCGGCCGGCCTATGCGTGCCTTCCGTCTTCGCCGGCAACGTCACTTGCGGCTCCTCATTAGGCAGGAACATAGGTGAGCTTGATCACATTCTCGTCGATCAGATTATGGCTCACAAGACGAAGCGGCGGTCGGGGCCCGGCGAAATATGGTTTGCCGTGGCCAAGCACGACGGGATGCAGGTAGATGTGATACTCATCAATCAGGCCGAGTCCGGTAAGGCTTTGCGCCAGGTCCGGCCCGGCAACTTCGATCTCTCCGTCACGCTCGGCCTTTAGAGCGCGCATCGCGCCCTCGAGATCATCCCCGACAAGGCTGGCGTTGGGGCCGACCGACGTCAATGACCGCGAGACCACCCATTTCGGCTGCTTCCGCCACGCCGCTGCAAAGGCCTGTTCCTCTGCATTCCACCCGGGATGATCCTCATCCCAATAACGCATGACCTCATACGTCCGGCGGCCGTAGACGCTGCCCGCCTGCCTCCGAGCCTGCTCGACGAAGTGGCGGAAGAGGATGGGGCTTGGCCCGAAGGCCGTGTGGTCGACGTAGCCGTCCAGCGACTGGTTCATCCCGAATACGAGCTTGGCCATGCCAACTTCCCTTTTTGAACGGAGCATCCACGTGCGTTCGGCTGCGCACCGATAGGAAACAGGCTAGATCAACTGATTTTAATTTGCAATTGGTTTTTGGCTATACGATGAAGGCCGGCTACACCGCACCGGATGCTTTCGCCCGCGCCTTTCGGCAAAGGTTCGGTCAATCGCCTTCGTCGTTCCGGAAGTCTCCCGACTGGGAGCCGTGGCTTGCGGCCTTCGGACCTCTCGACAACGCCAGGAGCAAGCTGATGCAGAAGACTTTTACCCCCAACGACATGACGATCCGCAATGTGCCGCCCACGCCGGTGGCGATCATGCAGCATCGGGGTGACCCGGCGATGCTCGCCGCCACCATCCAGCGGTTCATCGCCTGGCGCAAGGCCGCCGGTCTGCACCCCAGGACAAGTCCGACCTTCAACGTCTGGCGTTCAGAACGGCGCCCTGCTGAGCCTGCCGATTATAGCGTCGACCTCTGCGTGGGGACCAGCCGGCCGATCGAGGCGGGCGAAGGGATCAAAGCCGGCGAGATCCCCGGCGGGCGCTGCGCGGTGCTGCGCGTCCTCGGCAATACCGATAATCTGGAGGCCGGCACTCTACCTTTATCGCGACTGGCTTCCGGCGAGCGGCGAGCAAGCACGCGATTTCCCGATCTATTGCCAGCGGCTAAGCTTCTTCCCGGAGGTGCCGGAGCATGAGGCGGTGGCGGAGCTGTTTCTGCCGCTGAAATAGCGGTCTCGGAGGGCGGCTTCTGCCCTCATTCCCATTCGATCGTGCCGGGCGGCTTCGATGTGACGTCGTAGACCACGCGGTTGATGCCGCGCACCTCGTTGATGATGCGGGTGGCGGCGCGGCCGAGGAATTCCATGTCGTAGTGGTAGAAATCCGCCGTCATGCCGTCGACTGACGTGACCGCGCGCAATGCGCAGACGAATTCGTAGGTGCGTCCGTCGCCCATGACGCCGACGGTCTGGACGGGCAGCAGCACGGCGAAGGCCTGCCAGATGGCGTCGTAGAGCCCGGCCTTGCGGATTTCGTCGAGATAGATCGCATCGGCTTCGCGCAGGATCTCCAGCTTCTCGCGGGTGATGCCGCCGGGGCAACGGATCGCAAGGCCCGGACCGGGGAAGGGATGGCGGCCGATGAAGCTGTCGGGCAGGCCGAGCTCGCGGCCGAGCGCGCGCACCTCATCCTTGAAGAGTTCGCGCAGCGGCTCGACGAGCTGCATCTTCATGCGCTCCGGCAAGCCGCCGACATTGTGATGCGACTTGATCGTCACCGACGGGCCGCCGGTGAAGGAAACGCTCTCGATGACGTCGGGATAGAGCGTGCCCTGGCCGAGGAAATCGGCGCCGCCGAGCTTCTTCGCCTCTTCCTCGAAGGTCTCGATGAAGAGCCGGCCGATGATCTTACGCTTGGTCTCCGGATCGCTGACGCCTTCGAGCTCGCCGATGAAACGGTCCGACGCATCGACATGCAGGAGGTGCAGATTGTAATGCTCGCGGAACATGGCGACGACATTGGCCGCCTCGTCCTTGCGCATCAGGCCGTGGTCGACGAGGATGCAGGTCAGCTGGTCGCCGACGGCCTCATGGATCAGCAGCGCCGCGACGGAGCTGTCGACGCCGCCCGAAAGCGCGCAGATGACGCGCTTGTCGCCCACCTGCTTGCGGATCTCTTCGACCGCCTTCTGGCGATAGGCCGACATCGACCAGTCACCCTTGATGCCCGCGACATTGTGAATGAAGTTGCCGATCAGCTTGGCGCCGTCGGGCGTATGGACGACCTCCGGATGGAACTGCACGCCGTAATATTTGCGCTTCTCGTCGGCGATGAAGGCGAAGGGCGCATTGGAAGAGGTGGCGACCACCTCGAAACCATCCGGCAGCGCCGTGACGCGGTCGCCATGGCTCATCCACACCTGATGGCGCGAACCGGAGGACCAGAGGCCTTCGAACAGCTGGCAGTCCTTGTCGACGTCGAGGAAGGCGCGGCCGAATTCGCGGTGATGGCCGCTTTCGACCTTGCCGCCGAGCTGCATGCACATCGTCTGCTGACCGTAGCAGATGCCGAAGAGCGGCAGGCCGCTGTCGAAGATGATCTGGGGTGCTCGCGGCGACCCTTCGTCGACCGTCGAAGCCGGACTGCCGGACAGAATCACCGCCTTCGGCTGCAGGCGCTTGAAGCCCTCTTCGGCGGATTGAAAGGGAACGATCTCGCAATAGACGCCGGCCTCGCGCACGCGCCGTGCGATGAGCTGGGTCACCTGGCTGCCGAAATCGACGATGAGAACGGAGTCGGGATGTGCTGTCTGGGTCATGGCGAGGCTTTAAAGAAAAGCGCTTCGCCTGGCAATCCGGGAAATCGGCGGCGTCGAGTTTTTATTGTTCCGATTGTCCCCGCGCGTCGGAGAAGACGCGCGGCGCTGAACTCTAAAACCAGAAAACCCCGTCCTCCAGCGCCGTGAACAGGCTGTCGACGCCGTAGGAGAGCTTGCGATCGACGATATGCAGATATTCTGTCCAGCCGGAGATATGCTGCAGTTCGACCGCACCGTCGGAAATGCCGCGCAGGCCGATCAGCGGCAGCTTGTAGCCCTGACAGGCGCGCAGCACTGCATAAGTCTCCATGTCGACCATGTCGGCGTCGATGTCGCTATAGGCGGCGCCCGAGATGACGTTGCCGCCGGTGGAAAGGCTTGCTTCGGGAATGCCGGGGATGCGCAGCGGCAGCTCGAGCGCCGCGGGCAGGTCGAGAAACGGCGTCCTACCCTTTTCGAAACCGAGCGGCGAAGCGTCCATGTCGCGATAGGAGACCGAGCTCACCTGATAGACTTCGGTCTGCTCCAGTTTCGCCGAACCGGCCGAGCCAAGCGAAACCACGAGATCCGGCAGGTCGTCGGCCGCATCCAGCCGTGCCAGGGTCTTGGTCAGCGCGACCGCCGCCTCGACCGGGCCGACGCCGGTCATCAAGGGTTCGATGCGCGAACGCAGGAAGGAGCCGTATTCGGCCTCCGCCGCCATGACGAAAAGCATGGATTTTCCTGCGACCGACTTCAGCTCGAACTTCATCCTGTGATTCCTTCTCTGCCGCGGATGACCATCATCGTTCCGGTCATGGAGGCGATGAGTTTCGCCGGCCCGTCGCTGATCGCGTAGCCTCGCCCGTCGGCGACGATAATGGTGGAGCCGGGTTTGGTGATTTCGCCGCGAAACAGGAAGCGCTCGCCACGCCCCGGCGACATCAGGTTGACTTTGAACTCGATCGTCAGGATCGAGGCCTCGGGATCGATGAGGCTGTAGGCCGCAAAGCCGCAGGCCGAATCCAGCGCCGCCGAAATGATGCCCGCATGCAGGATGCCGTGCTGCTGTGTCAGTTTGACGTCGAAGGGAAGCTCGATCTCGACGACGCCGTGCTCGACGCGCGTCAGCTCCGCGCCGATCGTCTGCATCGCCGCCTGGCGCGCAAAATTGCGGCGGATTCGCGCGCGGAAATCGCCCCTGTCAGTCTCGCTCATGGCTGCCCCTCTCGAAGCCGGGAAAGTGGCATGACGGGCCGGATTCGACAAGCTGGACCTTGCCGAAATCCGTGCCGATGCCGCCGGAAACCGGAAACCGTGTCGCTGGGGCAACCTTTCGCCGTGCCGTCGCTCCACAAGCCTGCTTCATCAGCACCACCGAAACCGTGCAATGGCGATTGCAGCCTCGCGCGGAGCGCGTATTCTCGCGTCGAACTCGAAATGATGGTGCATCAGCGGCATGACGACGATATCGCAATCGGTGCGGAATTTCGAGAACTGGCTGGCTGGCGAACTCGGCAACGATCTCGTCAAGAAGGATCTGCGGGAGAAGCACAAGAAGATGCGCAGCAACGCGTTCGTCTTCCTGCGCGCCACCTATTGGCGCTGGTGCGAAACCATCCTCGATATCTGCTCGGACCTCGCAGGTGCGCCTGAAGTGCTGGCAGTCGGCGATATGCATCTGGAAAATTTCGGCACCTGGCGCGACGTCGAGGGCCGGCTTGTCTGGGGCGTCAATGATTTCGACGACGCGGCGGTCATGCCTTATGCGCTCGACCTCGTTCGTCTGGCGGCAAGCGCCATCCTGGCGCGCGGCGACAACGGCCCGTCCGTCCGCATGGTCGGCGAACTGATCCTCACCGGCTATCGCAGGGGCCTTGAGAATCCGCTGCCCGTCATCCTCGAGCGCGACTACAAATGGCTCCGCAAGGCATTGGTGCTGCCGAATGCCGAACGCCGGGAATTTTGGGAGAAATACGAGACCCTGCGTCCCGGCGAGAAACCGGCGCCTCCCGCCTATATCAAGGCGCTTACCGGTGCATTGCCATCCGGCTCAGGTCGCTTCGTGGCCAAGCCGCATCGCGCCGGCACCGGCAGTCTCGGTCGGCCACGTTTCGTCGCCTATTGCGAATGGCAGGGCGGGCCGGTTCTGCGCGAGGCGAAGGCGCTGGTGCAGTCGGCCTGGTCGCTTTGCCACGGGCCGCAGCACGGGACGATCCATGCGGACAAGATTGCCGGAGGGCGTATGCGCTCGGCCGATCCTCACTATACCGTCTCCGGGCATATCCTCCTGCGCCGGCTCTCGCCGAACAGCCGCAAGATCGAGATCGACAAGCACCCGGAAATCCTGCTTGCGCCGACGATGCTCGAGCTGATGGGCTTTGAGATCGCCAACTGCCATTCCGACGATCCGACGGCGGCGGTGGCGATCCTGGACGATCTGCGGGTGCGCGGGACCGAATGGCTGCATGAAGCGGCAAGGGCCGCGGCGTCGGCGATCAGTACCGAGCAGAAGGCCTATGCGCGCGTCGGCTGAGAGATCCGAACGATGTGCTGATCCCAGGCGACGGCGCTGCGGGTCGACAGGAAGTCGCCATCATAGGAGGAGACGGCAAAGCCCTCTCTTGCCGGCGCGATGCCCGCGGCATCCGCAATGACCGTCTCGGCCAGCACCTTGCCGGTTTTCGCGTCGATCGTCACCGAGGCGCCGCCTTTCGGGGAGGTGATGCCGACGAGGCCTTCGCTGCGATTGACGGCGATCGCGCCGACGTAGTTGGCAAGCCTGCGCGTCGTCTCTTCCGGCAGCTCGACGAAGGAAAGATCTTCGCCCTTGGCGAAATGACCGACAAGCGGCGGCAGGTCCTTGCGGTGGCCTTCATACTGGCAGGCGAACCAGATGCGGCCGTCGCCGTCGAGGTCGACGTGGCGGGTCGACAGCTGCGACCATTCGGCCGGCAGCACATGTTTTTCGATCAACGCGCCCGTCGCCGCATCGATCAGCACAAGCGATGGCTGCATCGCCCCGAGATTGAGCTTGGTGCGGCCGAAATCCGGATGCGTCTCGATGCCGCCATTGGCAACGATGAGCAGGCGTCCGTCATCGGAAACGGTCATGTCGTGCGGGCCGATGCCGTAGGTCTCGAATTCGCCGATGCGGGTGAAGCGGTCGGTCGCATCGTAGATTCCGATCATGCCGCGGTTGGCGTCGAAATCGTTCTCGCTGGCGTAGAGAATGCGGCCGTCGGGCGAGAAGACGCCGTGGCCGTAGAAATGCCGGTCGTCCCGGGAGCTGATGACGATCGGCTGACCCTTATTCCGCGGATCGAAGATCATCGCATAGGTGCCGGGCCGGCGCGCAAAGGCGACGGTCTTGCCGGTGGCGGCGCTGAAGGCCATGCCGTGAGCCCGGGCGGGAAGCGCCACCTGATCGATGATCTCGCCGCGTTCCGTCACCGTCGCGATGGCAAAGGAGCCGTCGGCGGCGCGAATGCCCGAGGCATAGACGGCGTCCGAGCGCTCCAACGCCATCAGCGACCTTGGCGTCAAGGCCGCAAGGAAGCCGATCCCTGCCGCCTTGACGAAGCTGCGTCGATCGATCGTGGTGCTTCGTATCATCGCTTCAGTCTCCGTCCGAAAAGGAAAAGCCGGCCGACAGGCCGATGGCCGAGCCATATTCGTCGCTTATACTGGTAATCAGCTGGCGGCTGTCGGCAAGCAGCGCATCGAGCTTGGCCTTCTCGGCATCGCTCACGGCGACGTCGATGTCCGGATTGAGCTTCGGCACGCTGTCGAGCAGCGATTTGAAATCCGCGTCGATCGAGGCGGCAACCGACCGCTTGTCTGCCGGCAGAAGCTCGGCCATGCCGGCCTTCTGCCAGAGCGTGCGCAGGCCTTCCAGATTGGCAGCCATCGCTTTCCAGGTGTTCTTCGAACGCCAGTAGATGGCCATGCGCGGGCGCGGCGCGGTGTCCTTGCCCTTGTAGAACTGCTCCAGCCGCTGATCGCGGACATTCTCCGCACCGTGGACGAGAATGCCGAGCAGTGCGGTCACGGCTTCCTTGTTGTCCATGAAATCATTGCTCTGCGGGCCCGGATGTTTCCAGCTCGCCTGCACGCCATCGGGTTTTTCCCAGGCAGCGACGACTTCGCCGGCCTCACGCTGGATATTGCCGGCGACCGCTGCGCCGTAAAGGCAGCGGAAGCCGCCCTTCTGCTTGACGAGGTCCTCCGAGCCGTTGCCGTAGAGCACATATTCCAGCGCTGTCAGGCCCTGCAGCGCCACACTCTTGCCGGCGATCGCATCGACGGTCGCGTCCTTCGGATCGGCCTTGGCGATCAGCGCCTGCACCTGCCTCAAGCCGACACCCTTGCGGTCGGGATAGAACAGGATGTGCTCGAAGAGATTGTCCTGGATAACGGGCCCGGTCTGGACGATCTCGATGATCGACCAGTAGCGGATCGTGTCGTCGAAGGCCGATTTCGCTTTGTCGAGCGTTTGCTGCGTGCCGCCGTCGCAGAGATCCTTCATCGCCGTCGTCAGCCGGGCGGCCGATTGCTGCATGTTGCGATAGCCGGGGCGGATCACCTCGTCGACGGCGCGCTGCAAGACGGCGGGAACGGCATCCTCGTTCAACCCTGCCGGAGGCGCGGCGGTCTGGGCGGCCCCCGATGTGGCGAGGCCGATCAGAGTGAGGCAGAGCAAGGGGTGCCAAAGGCGCATCAAAGTGACTCCAGGAACGTAATCAGGGCCGCCCGGTCGTCTTTAGACAGGGAGGAGAAAGCGTTGCGGGCCTTTTCAGCTTCGCCGCCATGCCAGAGAATCGCCTCGGTGACGTTTCGCGCACGGCCGTCATGCAGGAAAAAGCTGTGTCCGCTGACAGTCCGGGTCAGTCCTATACCCCATAGCGGCGGCGTGCGCCATTCACGTCCACTTGCAAGCCCGACCTGTTGCCCATCAGCAAGGCCGTCGCCCATGTCGTGCAGAAGAAAATCGGAATAGGGCCAGATCAGCTGGAAGGATTGCGCCTCGTCGGGCGTATTCCGGGCGGTGACGAATTTCGGCACATGGCAGGAAATGCAGCCGGTTTCGTAAAAAATCCGCTTTCCCCGCAGCGTGTCGGGAAAGCTCGCCTTGCGCCGCGCCGGCACGGCGAGATTTTCCGAATAGAAAGTCACGAGGTCAAGAACGGGACCCGGGGCTTCTTCTGCACCCAGCCGTTTCTGCACCCCGGTCGGCATCTCAAGGCATTTCTCTTCCGCCTTGGTGCAATCGCCCTGCGCGTCCGGCTGATCGGGCGTCGAGATGCCGACATCGTTGGCGAAAGCATCGGCGCTCTGGTCGCGAACTGTAGCGTTCTGCGCTTTCCAGCCGAACCGGCCGAGCGTGATCTTGCCGCTGCGGTGGTCGCGAACGATCGCCGCCTTGCCCGAAATGCCGTCGCCGTCGGTATCGTCCGGGTCGGCGTGGGCAAGGATGTCAGCCTCGGGAATGGCCTCGATCAGCCCGAGCCCGATCATCGCAGGAGCGACACGCGCCGAGATCGTCGTTGCGGGATCGAGCGGTCCGTAGGCAAGGTTCTTCACCCCGTAAGCAGGCCGGCGCAGCGACACGGTCTCGCCATCACCGAGCGTCACTTTTTCGTCGTGATAGCTGATCGTCATCCGACCTTCGGCAGCAAGGCCCGGAACGGCAAGATCCTGCAACTGATGGCCATAGGCCGGGTCGGGGAAATTGACGACATCCGCCCGTGCTATCGCCTTCTCTTCCACCGGTGTTGCGACGGCACGGGAAAGC
Organism: Rhizobium sp. NLR22b; assembly: GCF_019685295.1. Taxonomy (NCBI): domain Bacteria; kingdom Pseudomonadati; phylum Pseudomonadota; class Alphaproteobacteria; order Hyphomicrobiales; family Rhizobiaceae; genus Rhizobium; species Rhizobium sp. NLR22b. The sequence goes on along the minus strand of NZ_JABDWM010000001.1, from coordinate 714,490 downwards.
CGCAGGACCATCGAGACGGCGCTCGGCCCCCCCTCCGGCGGTTTGCCGCGGCCATCATTGACATGACAGCTCATGCAGGAGCGGGCGTTGAAGAGCGGTCCGAGGCCATCGGAGGCCTGCGTCGACGAGGGAGCGGAAACCCAGAGCTTGCGGAAGAGCGCGTTGCCAAGCCTGAAATTCTGCTCTTCCTCGAAGGGGATATTGGCCGAAATATGCGAGAAGCTGTCTTCGGTGACAGGGTTGATCGAGGTCGTAGCCCCTGCCTGCATCGCTTCATATTGTTCGGCCTTGGAAAAATCCTGGGTCGGCTGCGTGATGTCGGCGACGCGTGCGAGATCGGCCTCGGAAAGGTCGGTGCGTTTCGCCGGCAGGTCGAAGCCGGAGGCGAAAGCGAGGGGCGCTCCCGCAAGGGCGGCGAAGGTGGCGATGCGGAGGGAGAGGCGGAGTTTCGAGAAGAGGCGACCTTTCCGAGCGCCAAGCTCGACGATGCTGGCGCCTGTTTCCCGCTCTACTCCCTCATTCTCTTCCTCGGGTTTAACGCGAGGGATGTCACAGGAATCCAGTGCGCCCAAGTCTTTGGGCGCGGAAGACTCTCCCCTGACCGAGTCATTCACGGCGCCGACACGCCGTGGCTGGATTCCTGTGACATCCGTCGGGCGGAGCCCTGAGGACACAGGAATGAGGGAGGTAATAGACGGCATTTCAGAGTCCGGGCCGCTCCACTGAGAGCGGCCCGCCTTTTGCTTATTTGAAGACGGCGTTAGGATTATCCAAGCTGTCGGAACCTTCAAGCTGAACCGCGCCGAGATCGAGTGCGGCAACAACGCGCTGGATCGATTTCGTCTGGTCGATCAGACCGTCGATGGCGGCCTGGACGACCGCGTTGCCTTCCTTGTTGCCCTCGGCGATCATCTGGTCGTACTTCTCGACCGTCTCGCCGCGCTTTGCCATGGCATTCATCGCATCGAGCGTCTTGTTGAGCTTGCCTTCCATCTCGGCATCGAGCGCCTTGTCCTTGGCGGCGACGAGGTCTTGCAGCGACGGGCCGCTGAGCTTGGTGCCGTCGACGCGGGTATAGTTGCCGGTATAGGCGGCGGCGATGCCGATCGCGTCGTTGAGATGCGAATTGTAGGTATTGTCGGAGAAGCAATCATGCTCTTCCTCCGGATCGTGCAGCAGCAGGCCGAGCTTCATGCGCTCGCCAGCAAGTTCGCCATAGGAAAGCGAACCCATGCCGGTCAGGATGGCGACGAGGCCGGCCTTCGGATCTGCTTCGACGGTCTTCGTCGCCACCCCGTCCGGCTTCCAGTCATCGGTCATTTCCTTGAGGTCGGAAACGAGCAGGGTGGAGGCGGACTTCAGATATTCGGCGCGCCGGTCGCAATTGCCGTGCGTGCAGTTCTTGAGGTCGTAATCGGTGGCCGGGCGGTTGCCGGCGCCCGGTCCGGTGCCGTTCAGATCCTGGCCCCAGAGCAGGAATTCGATGGCGTGGTAGCCGGTCGCGACATTGGCTTCGATGCCGGCGGCTTCGGCGAGCGTGCCGGAGAGGAATTCCGGCGTCAGCTTCGAGGCGTCAACATCCTTGCCGTCGATCTTGATCGTCTTGTTGGCGATGACGTTGGCCACATAGAGCGAGTTTTCGTCGCTCTCGGTGCCGTAGGAGGCGTCGACATAGTCGATCAGGCCCTCGTCGAGAGGCCATGCGTTGACCTTGCCTTCCCAATCGTCGACAACAGGATTGCCGAAGCGATAGACTTCGGTCTGCTGATAGGGTACGCGCGCCTTGATCCAGGCATCCCTGGCGGCCTTCAGCGTCTCGTCGGTCGGCGCCTTCAGGAAGGCGTCGATGGCGGCGTCGAGCGCCTTGGCCGTCGTCAGCGAGTCCTCATATTTGGCATGCGCCACCTCGGCATAATGTTTCACCACGGCGCCAGCATCGGTCTCGGCCTGCGCGGGAAGGGCGAGCAGGGCGGCGGGGGCAATCGCCAGCACGGCTGCGCGGAATGTATTGAGCTTCATAATCCTCTCCTGTGACGGATCTTCCGTCTAATCGGGCTCCGTCTCTTCGCGCAAAAGTAAACTGGTGTCAAACGCTCTAGTTTGGAATGATTTTAAGAATGGCGCGGGCCGGCGCACCCCGGTCTTTCAGGTGCATTTGGCTGAAGATCAGCACTTCACGTCGAAATGACGGGCCCCAGTCTGCGCATGCAGCGGGGGGGCGTCAGCCCTTCCGCTGCATGCGGCAGAAGAAGAAGCCGTCCGTGTCGGTGGAGGCGGGCGTCAGCGTCACGGTCAGGCCATCGGAAGAGTGCGGACGCGGCGCCTGCTTTCCGAACAGGCCGTCCCAGGCGGGCAGGGCGCCGACGATCTCAAAATCAGGGTTCCCGGCCGTAAAGCGGCGCACCTGTTCCTCATTTTCCTGCGGCAGCACCGAGCAGGTGACATAGATCAGTTCGCCGCCCGGTTTGACGAAGCCGCTCGCCTGCGCCAGCGCGTCCTGCTGCTGGGCGGTGCGTTCGTCGAGGTTCTTCGCCGTCAGCCGCCATTTCGTGTCGGGGCGGCGGCGCCATGTGCCGGTGCCGGTGCAGGGCGCGTCGACCAGCACCTTGTCGCAGCGCCCGGCAAGACCCGACAGCCCCCTGGCGTCGTCATGCACCTGGACATTGCGCGTGCCTGCCCGCTTCAGCCGCTCAATGATCGGCGCCAGCCGTTTGCGGTCGGCGTCATAGGCGTGCACCTGACCCTTGTTCTGCATGGCGGCGGCCATGGCGAGCGTCTTGCCGCCGCCGCCGGCGCAATAATCGAGGATCTGTTCGCCCTCGCGCGCGAGCACCAGATCGGCGACGATCTGCGAACCTTCGTCCTGAACTTCGAACCAGCCTTTCTGGAACGAAAGCTCGGCTGTCACGTTGGGAAGACGCGAGGCGCCTTCGCCGGCGGCAATCCGGATGCCGTAGCGGGCGATCTTCGCGGCATGCGCGCCGGCTCTTTCGAGCGCCTTGACCGCCTTGTCGCGCGAAGCCTTCAGGATGTTGGCGCGCAGATCAAGCGTCGGGCGGGCGGCAAGCGCCTGTGCTTCGGCGAGCCAGCCGGCGCCGAAAGCCTGTTCGAAGGAGGATTGCACCCATTCGGGAATATCGCCGCGGATATGCGGCGGTGCGTCCTCGAGCGAGCGGCTTGCAAAGGCGGCTGCGGCCTCGGGTGAAAGCGGCGCCGGCGCGAACTTGTCGTCGGCGAGTTCGGCGGCAAGACTGTCTGGGGTGAAGCCCCATTGACGGAACATGACGGCGTGGGCAATGGCCGCAGCGCTGTCGTCATCCATCAGCCAGGCATGCGAAAGCCGCATGCGCAAGGCGTCGTAGACGATGTTGCCGATTGCCGCACGATCGCCGGAACCGGCGAAGCGATGGGCAAGGCCCCAGTCCTTGAGTGCGTCGGCGACGGGTCGCTTGCGGGCATCAATGTCCGCGAGCACAGAAATCGCCCCTTCGAGGCGGCCACCCAGACGCATTCACATATCTCCTGTTGCCGTGCCGTGTGAACGATCCGCACACAGTGCCGGGCGGATGGTTTACAGGTTTCAACCGCGTGGTAACCGCGATTGGCGGCAAGAGCAAGCGCCGCTGACGGCGCAGGCGGTTGCAAGCTCCGGGCTTAGCTGATCACCTGGTAGCAGACCTTCGCCGTGCCGGAGCTCACCATGCCGATATTCTGTGCGGCGGCGCGCGACAGATCGAGCACACGGCCGCGGATGAACGGACCGCGATCATTGATGCGAACGACGACGGTGCGGCCATTGTTGCGGTTGGTGACCTTGACCTTGGTGCCGAATGCGAGCGAACGATGCGCGGCAGTCAAGACGGCGGGGTTCATACGTTCTCCGGAAGCAGTTTTGGAGTGAAGAGCGTACCATGAAGCACCGCCGCAGCCATTTGCAGCAAAACCTTCCGCCGGAAGCAGGGAAGAGCAGGCCGCAATAGTTGCCGCAGCGATAATAGAACGGCTGATTTTCTTCAAAACGGAGTATCCCTCAACTATTGAACACACGCCTTTGCAGGCGGCGGGGCTTAAATCCGTCGAAAAATGGCAAAAAAGTGCCGCTCACGATCACGGAATGTTGCATTCTGTAATATGTGTGATGCTATTGATAAAATTTCGGAATTTGCCCCATGCGGTCGGACGTAGAAAAAACCTAATGGAATCAGCTAAAATTCAAATGAATTTTCCGACGAAGCGTTAAACTGCGCGGTCCTCACGGAAATCACGAAATTTTTTTCCCGCCTTCGCCATATTTGCTGCCACATTTGAGCAAATTCAAAGGCTGTTAACCATAAGATGCGGCGAGAATTGTTCGTAAGAGTGCCGAAAGTAGGAATTTCCTACTCATTTTGGGTGATAACTCTGGCCGACCGGATCTAACCGCGCCAGCGCCTGTCCAGCCACAATTGTGCAAGCGACATCGGATAGTTCGGGAATGAGAATTCGAAACCGGCCGCCTTCAGTTTTGCGTTGGAAACCCGCTTGTTCTCGCCGTAGAAAGAACACGCCATCGGCGTCAGCTCGGCGGTTTCGAAGGCCTGTTCCGGAGGCGGTTCGACGCCCATCAGCCGTGCCGCCTCGACGATCACGTCCTGCGGCGGCCCCGGTCGGTCGTCGGTGATATTATAGATGCCGCCGAGGCCGCGCTCCGACAGGAAGCGCGCCGCCGCGCCGATATCCTCGACGCGGATGCGGTTGAAGACCTGGTCCTTCTTGATCAGCCGCCGCGCCGTGCCCTTTTCGAGATTGCAGAAGGCGTTGCGCCCCGGCCCATAGATGCCGGAAAGACGCAGCACCGCCGCCGGCACGCCACGCTCGCGGCCCATTGCCAGCCAGCCCTCTTCGGCCTCAAGCCGCTCCTTCGACCGCCCGGAAACCGGCAGGCACGGCGTGTCTTCGCTTACCCAGGCGCCCTGGTGATCGCCATAGACGCCGACGGTGGAGAGATAGCCGATCCATTCGAGCCTCGGCAGCAGGCTCGCGCCGTTTTTATTGAGCAGTCCCAGCAACGGATCGGCCTTTCCAGGCGCGATCGACTGCACGACATGGGTGACATCGGCCAAAGCCCGGACGAGTTCCTCTTCCATCGTCTCGCCATCGAACAGGAATGCCTCGATGCCGGCGCGGCGGAGCGCTTCCATCTTCTCTGCGGAACGGGTCGTTCCGGACACCCGCACGCCGTCGCCGGCGAAGGCCTTGGCGATTGCCGTGCCGGAATAACCGCAGCCAAAGATCATCACATGCATCAGCCCACTCCCGCCAGCCGCCATTCGTTCAGCACATTTTCGTCGCTCTCGTCGGTCCTTTCTGCGGCAAAGGCGGAGAATTCGCCAGCCTCCATCAGCCGGGAAAGCGCCCAGACAGCCATGCCGCGGACCGCCGGGGCGGAATCGCCGGCGAGCGCACGACATTGCGCAATGAGCGCCGTCTCGCCGGAATTGCCGGCAGCGATCAGCACGTTGCGGATGAAACGGTCGCGACCGATCCGTTTGACCGGCGAACCACTGAAGAAGGCGCGGAAGGCGGCATCGTCCAGCGTCAGCAGAAAGGCGATCGACGGCTCCTTCAGCTCTTCGCGCGCCTGCAACTTCATTTCGGAGGCGGAGCTTGCGAACTTGTTCCAGGGACAGGCGGCGAGACAGTCGTCGCAGCCATAGATGCGGTTGCCGATCAGCACCCGCAGGTCGGGGTCGATTGGTCCCTTGTGTTCGATGGTGAGATAGGAGATGCAGCGCCGCGCGTCGATCTGGTAGGGCGCCGGGAAAGCGGCGGTCGGACAGACATCGAGACAGGCGCGGCAGGAGCCGCAATGATCGATCTCCGGCGCGTCGACGGCAAGATCGGCGGTGGTGAACATCGAGCCGAGAAACAGCCAGGAGCCTCGTGTGCGGCTGACGAGATTGGTGTGTTTGCCCTGCCAGCCGATACCGGCCGCCGCCGCCAACGGCTTTTCCATCACTGGCGCGGTGTCGACGAACACCTTCACATCGGCGCCGGCGCGTGCGGCAAAGCGTGTGGCGATCTCCTTCAGCCGGCCCTTGATGATGTCGTGATAATCGCGATTGCGGGCGTAGACGGAGATTGCCGCCCTGTCCGGCTTGCCGAGGACGTCGCGCGGGTCCTCCTCCGGAGCATAATTGAGGCCGAAGACGACGACGGACCGGACCTCGCTCCAGAGCGTCAGCGGATCGCCGCGCCGCTCGCGCGTCTCCGCCATCCACTCCATCGTCCCGTGGCGTCCGGCATCGATGAACTCACCGAGACGCTGTTTGGCTTCGGGGATCGCGTCAGGGCGGGTGATGCGGCAGAGATCGAAGCCCTTGGCGGCAGATTCCGCCCGGACGAACTCGGTCAAATTGTCGCGGCGGCGGCGCTCTTTGTCATCATTGTCGGGCATGAGGCGCCCTCGTCAGAAATCCAGATCGGCATAATGCGAAACCGGCGTCAGGCCGCGCACCCGCTCGGTCAGCATCGGCCGGAAGGAGGGGCGCGATTTCAGCCGCTGGTACCATTCCTTGACGACCGGAGCCTCGGCCCACTCGATCTCGCCGAGATAATCGAGGATCGAGATCGAGGCGGCGGCGGCAAGGTCGGCATAGCTCATCCGCTCGCCCGCCAGCCACTGACGCGAGCCGGCAAGCCAGGTGAGATAACGCATATGCTGGCGGATATTCGCGCGGGCCGTGCGCAAAATCTTCGAATCCGGCGCTCCGCCGCCCTGATCGGCGGTCATCTGCAACTTGTAGACACGCTCGCGGGCGAGCGGCTTCGTCACGTCGTTTTCCATTTTCTGCATGAACCATTCGCTCAGCCGGCGGATTTCCGCCCGCTGGAACGGATCCTCGGCGAGCAGCCGCCGGTCGCGCTTCAAGACCCCGTGCGTCTCGTCCAGATATTCGGAAATGACGCTCGCGCCACAGAGCGCACGCATGCTGTCGTCGACATAGACCGGCAGCGTACCGGCCGGATTGAGCGCCAGGAAATCGCGGCGCTTCTCCCATGTCTGCTCTTCGATCAGATCCGCCTGATAGCCGTATTCCGCCAGGATCAGCCGGACGAAGCGAGATGCGGAGGACATGGGATGATGATAAAGCGTGGGCATCGATACTCGGGCTTTATGATTGCTGTTACAGGACTGTGTGGCAGCTCGTTTATAGCGCCTTAGTCATGACTCATTGGTTGAAGCTATAGGAGTTTGGCCCGGCCAACACAAGCGAATCGGCTTTCACGCCATCTGACAAGGGACAAAACACACGTCTTGCGCACGAGGATAACGGCTGCTTGATCGGCTCAGACGCAGCTCCGAGCATTTCCCGCAGGAAGTGCTCGGTCCGAACGACCTTTAAACCGGAGACAATTTATGGACTATATCAATGCCGCCATTCTCGGTGTCATCGAGGGGATCACCGAGTTTCTGCCGATCTCCAGCACCGGCCATCTCATCATTGCGGAGCAATGGCTCGGCCACCGGTCGGACATGTTCAACATCGTCATTCAGGCGGGCGCCATCCTTGCCGTCACGATCATCTACTGGCGCCGCCTGCTGGATCTGGTGCTTGGCTGGCGCGAGCCCGAGAATCGGGACTATGCCTCCAAACTGATCGTCGCATTTCTCATCACCGCAATCCTCGGCCTCGCCGTCAAGAAGCTCGGCTTTGAACTTCCCGAGACCGCGACGCCGATCGCCTGGGCGCTCATCATCGGCGGCATCTGGATGATCTTTGCCGAATGGGCCGCCGCGCGCCGGCCGCCGCATAAGCAGATCACCTGGCTTGTCTCTATTCTGGTCGGCATCGCCCAGATCGTTGCCGGCGTCTTTCCGGGGACGTCACGCTCCGGCGCCACGATTTTCGTCGCCCTGCTGGCCGGCACCGGCAATCGCGCCGCGGCGACCGAATTTGCCTTTCTCGTCGGCATCCCTACGATGTATGCCGCAAGCGGCTATGAGTTGCTGAAGACCTTCAAGGATGGCGGCGCGGCAGGTGAAGACTGGACGGCGCTCGCCATCGCGTTCGTGGTCTCCACGATCGTCGCTTTCATCGCCGTCAAATGGCTGCTCGCCTATATAAGGAGCAACCGCTTCACGCTCTTTGCCATCTACCGCATCATTCTCGGCGTCCTGCTGCTCGGCATGGCCGCGACCGGCATGATCGCCTGAGGCAGCTGCAACTGCATTCGCGCAACTCCCGGCGCGAATGCATTGCCCTGTCGGAAGTTTGCGCACAAGGACCCGCTCGCCGGCAAACGTCGAGTTTTCAGATCTATCTTGAGGAAGGACGCTCGTCGCCGCTTTGAAGCAGGCAATATCGAGCCTTCATTGCGGAACGCCTGGTTCGGCGTTCCCGACGGCTTGTCTTCGTGGATGCCGGCGCAAGGTGCCGGCCTTTTCGTCAGTGGCTGATCGAAGCCGTCGAGCAAGGATCGACGCCGTAGGCCGGCGAGCAGTCGCCCTTGACCGCCGCGACCGAACCGGGCGCAACGAAGGAGCCTGCCATGATAATCAGCGCCGCACACGCAAAAAGGAGCGCGATTGACTTGCCCATCGATAAATGCCTTTCACAGTGATTGCCGCACGCCTTCGCAGACGTTGAGTCCGTTGGAAGACGCGGGGTTTGGTAGTCAGTGGAATGACAAATAGCAATAAACGTTCCTGCTAAATTTGGCGTTAATTCCACAAAATTTCCGCTGCGCCTTTTATGCAACGCTGCTCGATACAGCCGGCAGGAAAACAGGCCGAGCTTGCGCCGGCATCGCGGCGCCGCGCGCCGTTCAGGACGCGCAAAGGACGCCGCAACTGTTAAGGTGCTGCGGCAAAGCAAAACGCCGCCCGCGGGATCGGCGGACGGCGTTATCGTTCCTCGGGAAAGATGGTCAGGCGGCCTTGCCGGAGCCGGTATACTGGCCGTGCGGACGGTACTGCACGAGATAGGAGCCGAGCACCGATGCCGGCATGGTGGGCGTAATGCCGAGTCCCTTCAATGTGCGGCCTTCCGCCTCGGCCTCTGGGGATACGACGTTGTCGCGCTTGAGCAGGCGCACCTGGTCCGGCGTGATCGGCGGTGTCACAAAGGGGATCAGCGAGGCGATGCTGCCGATCAGCGAAGCCAGGCCGAAGGGCAGGGACACCAGCGGGTTCTTGCGGCTCGTCACCTTCAGCATCATCTCGAGACATTCGCGGAAGCTCAGCACCTCGGGTCCGCCGAGCTCATAGATCTTGCCGCCGGCAACCTTGCCGTCGACGGCGCGGGCGACCGCCTCGGCGACGTCCTCGACATAAACAGGCTGGAATTTCGTCCTGCCGCCGCCGACCAGCGGCAGGACAGGCGACATGCGCGCCATGTCGGCAAACTTGTTGAAGAAGCTGTCCTCCGGTCCGAAGACGATCGACGGACGGAAGATCACCGCATCGGACTTGATGGAGAGAATGGCCGCTTCCGCGCGGCCTTTGGTGCGGCCATAATCCGAATCGGAATTGGCGTCGGCGCCGATCGCCGAAATATGGGTGAGAGTCGCGCCGGCATTGCGCGCCGCTTCTGCAACCGCGCGTCCGCCGAATTCCTGTACCGCGTCGAAAGTGTTGCGGCCGGTCTGATGCAGAATGCCGACGCAGTTGATGACGTGGCTGGCGCCCTCGACGGCACGGTCGATCGAGTTGCGATAGCGCAGGTTCGCCTGCACGAAGGAAATCTGGCCGACATTGCCGAGCGGCTGCAGGAAGCCGGCGAGATCAGGTCGGCGCACGGCGACCCGGATGCGATAGCCGCGCTTGGCGAGCGCCCGCACCACGTGCCTGCCCACGAAGCCGGAGCCTCCGAACACGGTGACGAGCGGCGGCAGGTTGGCAAGGGTCATGGCAGGCTCCTCGAAAGGCTGTGCGGGATGCTGTATCGGCTCCGTCTTAGCCGAATCCCGGCGCGACGGGAAGGCCTATCGCGCTGCGAGTTTTGCGGATGCGAAGGGACTCAGACGCCTTCGACGACCACCATTTCCGCATCCGCCACCTCCTGGCGGATTTTCGCGGCGATCTGGTATTCCGGCGAGTTGTAGCAGTCGACCGCATGCTGCATCGACGGGAATTCTATCACGACGTTGCGGGCGCGCGCCTTGCCCTCGAGCTCGGTGATGGCGCCGCCGCGCGCCAGGAAATTCGCGCCGTATTTTTCGAAGGCCGGTTTGGCCGCCGCCACGTAATCCTTGTAGCGCTCGGCGTCAAGAACGTCGACGCGGGCGATCCAATATGCCTTGGCCATGATCTTCTCCCTTGTGCTTTTGAATTCAGCGGTTTGCCGGCCAGAGCGCGCTCACCATCTCGTTGAGGACGGCGCGGGCCGCCTCTTTCGGATCGGGCGCCTTGACGATCGGCCGGCCGACGACGAGATGGGTTGATCCCGCCTTCAGCGCATCGAACGGGGTCATCACCCGCTTCTGGTCGCCCTTGTCGCTGCCGGTCGGGCGAATGCCGGGCGTGACGATCGCCATGTCGGGACCGACGACCTCCCGCACCTCGGCCGCCTCCGCCGCCGAGCAGACGATGCCGCCCATGCCGGCGACGCGCGCCTGTCCGGCGCGACTGAGCACCAGGCTGTGCGGGTCCTGGCTGTAGCCGGCCTCGGCAAGGTCCTCGGCATCCATCGAGGTCAGCACGGTGACGCCGAGCAGGCAGAGACCGGAGCCGGCCGCCGCCTCCACCGCCGCCCGCATCGCCTTCGGATAGGCATGCAGCGTCAGCATCGACATGCCCATCTTGGCGATATTCTCGACGCCTGACGCGACCGTGTTGTCGATGTCGAGCAGTTTCATGTCGAGAAAGATCTTCTTGCCGCTTGCGGCAAGGTCGCGGGCGAATTCGAGGCCGCCGGCAAAGACCAGCTGATAACCGATCTTATAGAAGAGAATGTCGTCGCCGAGCGTGGAAACCAGTCCTTCTGCCTCGCCGATCGTTGGGACATCCAGGCCGACGATCAACCGCTCGCGTGCATCCATGTGAAGTCACCCCGCCAGTTTTCGATGCACGTCCAGTCGCATGTCAGGCCGAGATCCGCAAGGCTGAAAGCATAGAGATTGCCGCCGCCGGCCGGCTGGTCGCGGTCGCGGGCGATCGGCCGTCCCGCCAGATGGCATTTCAGCAGCGTGCCGACGCCGCCATGGCCGACGAAGGCGATCGGTGCGGCCGCATCATGTGTGGCGAGAACGGCCTTGACCGCCGCGACGATGCGGGCCTGCGCGTCGACGGCGCGCTCCCAACCTTTGAAGCTTTGTTCCGGATTGGCAAAGAACCAGTTTGCCGCCTCTTCGAACTGCGGCGGCGGCAGGAAGCCGGTGGCCGAGCGGTCGTTCTCGTGCATGCCATGGACGATCTCGACGCTGATGCCGGAAGCGGCCGCCAGGATTTCGGCCGTTTCGATCGCCTTCGTCTCGTCGCTGCAGACGATGCGGGTCAGCCGGCTGGCCCAATCGCTCTCGGCAGCTTTGCGGGCGCGGGCGGAGCCGACCTCGGAAAGGCCCCATTTCGGCACCGGAACATTCGCGTCGATCTTGACCTGCGGATGGGTGATATAAAGTCCGAACATCTCAACCGCGCCGGTAGATCCAGAGCTGCGCCGGCGGGATGTTGCGCATGACGAAGTCGAAATGCTGAATGTGATAGCGGTCGGGATTGGCGGCGATCGGCGAGATCGCGCCATAGGAAATCTGCACCACCGGTCGGCCGGCGGGCAGGCGGTCGAGCAGGCTTTCGAGCAGCGAGACGCGCATCGCCATCGGGAAATTCAGCAGCGGAATGCAGGAGATGACGCAATCGAACGTCCGGTCGCCGTAGTCGCCGAGCGTGGTCTGCAGATCGAAAGCATCGCCGTTGATGAAGTGCACGCCGGGATAGGTCCGCAGCAGATGCTGGTGGAAATCCGTCGAATATTCGATTGCGATGAGATTTTCCGGTTTCACGCCGCGGCCGAGGATGGCCTTGGTGATGGCGCCCGTGCCCGGGCCGAGTTCCAGCACCGGCAGCCCCGAATGCATATCGATGACGCTGGCCATGCGCTTGGCGGTAATCGAAGAGGTCGGCACGATCGAGCCTACCGTCTTCGGCCCCTGCATCATGCCCCGGAAGAAACGGATTTCCTCATCAAATCTCTTCCCGAGGTGTTCCTTCACCTTGACCCGTAAGCGCATTCTCCACCCATCCGCACGTTGATTGACTGTCTTACATATGCTGCTTGTCGCTCCCGGGACAAGGATTTTCGCAACGAGGACATCGGCATCAACAGCTCATGCGGCCTTTCGCTGGGTATGAGGCATGAGGTCGGCAAGTCTTTCGCTCAAATGGCCAGCGTCGACAGGGGCGCGCAGTTTCTTATCGGTGTTGTCGAAATAAAGATAGACGTCGCGGCCCTTGGCGCGCGCCGGCAGCGGCGCAACTATCCGCGTCGCATTCTCCGGTTCTCCGCCCTGTGCCCAGGCGCGGATGCGCTCGGCCCATAGATCGAGCGCTTCGTCCTCATAACCGCTGACATAAAGCTGTTCGGAGCCGTGCAGGCGGCAATAGATGAAGTCGGCGGTGATATCCATCAGCAGCGGCCATTTCACCGTATCGGCGCAGACGAGCGCCGCCTTGTGTCGCCGGAGCATCTCGATGAACTCGGCTGAGCGGAAGCTGTCGTTGCGGATTTCGAACGCATGGCGGATCGGCTGGTGTCCGTCGCTTTTGAGCCAGGCCTGTTTGAGGCGCTCGTCATGCCGCTTGGCAAGCGTTATCGCCGCATCGTGATCATGCGGCAGCAACGACAGAAAATTTTCGAAGCGATCAGGATCGAAGAACATATTGGCCGGAAACTGCCAGAGGATCGGCCCGAGCTTGGGGCCGAGCCTGAGCAGGCCGGAGGCGAAGAAATTGGCAAGCGGCGCCTCGATCTCCCTCAATCGCCGCACATGGGTGAGGAAGCGCGGCCCCTTGACCGCAAAGACGAAATCGTCAGGCGTTTCATCCCGCCAGCGGCCGAAGATTTCGGGCCTCTGCAGCCCATAGAAAGTGCCGTTGATCTCGATCGAGCGGAAGTGACGGGCGGCGTAGGAAAGCTCCTGCTTCTGCGGCAGTCCCTCCGGATAGAATTGCCCGCGCCAGGGCGCATAGGTCCAGCCTGAAATGCCGATGCGCACCGCTCCGGTTTTTTTCATTCTGCAATCCTCCTGTTTGACAGGAGGAAAACCGGAAGCGGACGCCTTCGTTCCCGTCAGACGCGCATCGGCATCAAGACGTAGAGCGCGTCGTCACCGGCAGTGTCGCGGATCAGCGTCGGCGAGCCGGCATCGGCCAGCAGGAAGATCGCTTCCTCGCCGGAAAGCTGCGCGGTGATGTCGAGCAGATATTTGGCGTTGAAGCCGATTTCCATCGCATCCGTGTCGTAGCCGACGGCGACTTCTTCCGTGGCGCTGCCGGAATCCGGATTGTTGACGGTCAGCATCAGCTGACCTTCGGACAGCGCCAGCTTCACGGCGCGCCCGCGCTCGGAGGAGATCGTCGAGACGCGGTCGACGGCCTGGGCGAAGGTCGTGCAATCGACGCGCATTTCCTTGTCGTTGCCGGTGGGGATGACGCGCTGGTAATCCGGGAATGTGCCGTCGATCAGTTTCGAGGTCAGAACGATCGAGCCGATCGTCATGCGGATCTTGGCGTCGGAAACCTCGACGGTGACGATTGCTTCCGGATTGTCGACCAGCTTCTGCAGTTCGCCGACCGTCTTGCGCGGAATGATGATGCCGGGCATGCCCTCGGAGCCCGACGGCGCGTCGACATCGGCGCGGGCCAGCCGGTGGCCGTCGGTCGCGACCGCCCTGAGCTTCAGCTCACCATTGCTCTCGATCGTGTGGAAGAAGATGCCATTCAGATAATAGCGAGTCTCTTCCGTCGAGATCGCGAACTGGGTGCGGTCGATCAGCATCTTCAGATCGGTCGCCTTCAGCTTGAAGGAATGCGTGAAGGTGCCGGCGGTCAGATCCGGGAAATCGGATTCCGGCAGGCACTGCAGCGAGAATTTCGAGCGGCCGGACTGGACGGTCATCGAGCCGCCATCGGTGCTGGTCGCCAGCAGCACTTCCGAGCCGTCGGAAAGCTTGCGCACGATGTCGTAGAGAAGATGGGCGGGAACGGTGGTGGCGCCTGCTTGTTCGACGCTTGCCGGCGTCGCCTCGGTGATTTCGAGGTCGAGGTCGGTCGCCTTCATGTCGAGGTTCTGGCCGTCGGCCTTGAGCAGTACGTTGGACAGGATCGGGATCGTGTTGCGACGTTCGACCACACGGTGGACGTGGTTCAGCGATTTCAGAAGGTTTGACCGCTCAATAGTAATACGCATGGGATGCTACCGCTTTCGACCGTGACTGCCCGGGCGCATCGAAGGCCCGAAGAATGCTTTCCCGATTTAGGTCGGGGGAGTGGACGGGCAAAATGGCAGACTTCAGCATTGGATGGCAAGAGGCATGGACGGCCGAGCCCTCGCATTTCAGGTTTTCCGGAGCAATCCTCACAGAAATCCCAACCCTTGCCGAAGCCGCAGCGCTCGCCCATAAAGGCCGATGAACCGGCAAGGCGCCGGCGGCACGAAGGCAAAGGGCATGAACGAGCAAACCACAGCCGAGGACGCCACGAGGCGAAGCTTCCGCCTGCACAACATGGCGGTGCCGGCGCGGCCGCTGGAGCCGGCGCTCTATCTGGTTGCCACTCCCATCGGCAATCTCGGCGACATCACGCTGCGCGCATTGGAAACGCTGGCCGGCGCCGACGTGCTGGCATGTGAGGATACGCGCGTCACCCGCGTTCTGCTCGAACGCTACGGCATCCAGAACCGCCCCTTCGCTTACCACGAGCACAATGCCGACGAAGCCGGCCCGCGGCTCATCCAGGCGCTGGAAGCCGGCCGCTCGGTAGCGCTGGTGTCCGATGCCGGCACGCCGCTCGTCTCCGATCCCGGCTACCGGCTGGCCCGGCAGGCGATTGCCGCCGGTTACCGCGTCATTCCCATTCCAGGCGCCTCGGCGCCGCTCGCCGCCCTTGTTGGTTCCGGCCTGCCGAACGACGCCTTCCTCTTCGCCGGTTTTCTGCCGCCCAAGGACAAGGCCCGCCGCGATCGTCTCGGTGAATTGGCCGCAACTCCAGCGACGCTGATCTTTTTTGAATCGCCCCATCGCATCGGCGCGACGCTGTTGGCTGCCGCCGATGTGCTCGGCCCGGAGCGGCCGGCTTGCGTCTGCCGTGAATTGACCAAGACCTATGAAGAATTCCGCCGCGGCACGCTGGCCGAACTCGCCGCCCATTACCAGCAGGTGGAAAACGTCAGGGGCGAGATCGTCCTCGTCGTCGGTCCGCCGCAGCCGGCGGAAACGTCCGAGGCCGATGTCGAGGCCGTGCTTGCCGACCTGTCGACGTCGATGCCGACGGCAAAGGCTGCGACCGAGGCCGCCCGTCTCACCGGCCTGCCGCGCAAGGCGCTCTATCAGCGCCTGCTGGAGCTGAAGGGCGGCAATGGGCGATAAAGACCCCACTGCCATCAAAAGGAAAGCGCTGCGCCGTGGCCGCATGTCGGAATATGTCGCCGCCGTCTTCCTGATGCTGAAGGGATACCGCATCCTGGCGCTGCGCCACCGCACCCGGCTCGGCGAGATCGATATCGTCGCCCGCAAGGGCGATCTCGCCGTCTTCGTCGAGGTCAAGGCCCGGTATGGCGAGGCTGCGGCCATCGACGCCGTCTCTCTCGCCGCGCAGAAGCGGATCCGGGCGGCAAGCGATCTCTGGCTCGCCCGCCAGGCCGATCACGCCCGCCTTTCCCAGCGCTACGATATCGTCGCGGTCATGCCCGGCCGGTTGCCGCGGCACTTTCCCGACGCCTTCTGAGCGCTTTGCCCGGCCGAGTTTCCGGATTGTTAAAATTTTAGTCCCGGGTTGAACGAGCTCCTTACCTCTCTCTGCTACCCACCATCGCGGTAGGGATTAAGAATTGGGGGTTGTTGCGTGGCCTGGAAGATGATGCTTGCAAGTGCGGTCGGCATGGCTGCGCGCTCGGTGCCTTATATCGCGCTGAAGCCGGCCGGGAAGTCCTTCGTCGCGCATGCGAGCGACCACCTGCCGCTGAAATCGACGCCGATCAATCCCGACTGGATCATCAGCGGCAATCCGGAAGCCCGCACCGCCGAACATTCGCGCGGCCATGACGAGGCGTCGCTGACGGCGATCTGGGACTGCACGGCGGGCGAATTCCGGTGGTATTTCGGCTGGGACGAGACCGTGATGATCCTCGAAGGCGAGGTCCATATCACCGCCGAGGACGGCACGGAACGGACCCTGTGCGCCGGCGACGTCGCCTTTTTCGCAGGTGGAACCTGGGCGAGCTGGCGGGTCGACAGTTACGTCCGCAAGGTCGCCTTCCTGCGCAAGCCTTTCCCGAAGCCTTTGGCAATCGCCTACCGTCTGCGCAACATGCTGCGCAACGGCGGCAGCCAGGGCATCGCCGCCTGAAAATGGCGACTGCCGCAAGCCTTCGATGACCGTTGCGTTTGATGCCGGGCCGACCTACATCTGTCCGGCATTCAGCGAGGGACGGAAATGGCCAAGATCACCAATGTAGCGGTCCAGATGGATCATGTCGCCGGCATCAATATCGCAGGGGACTCCACCTTCGCCATGAGCCTGGAGGCGCAGGCGCGCGGCTACAGGCTCTTCCATTATACCCCCGAGCGCCTGAGCTTCCGCGACGGCAAGCTCTTTGCCAGCGTCGAGCCGATGCTGCTGCGTGACGTCAAGGGCGATCACTTCGAACTCGGCGCGCCCGAGCGCGTCGATCTCTCGACCATGGACGTGGTGCTGCTGCGCCAGGATCCGCCCTTCGACATGGCCTATATCACCTCGACGCATCTCCTCGAGCGCATCCATCCGAAGACGCTCGTCGTCAACGATCCGGCTTGGGTGCGCAATTCACCGGAGAAGATCTTCGTCACCGAATTCGCCGATCTGATGCCGAAGACGCTGATCACCAAGGATCCCGCCGAAATCCGCCGCTTCCGCGACGAGATGGGCGACATCATCTTGAAGCCGCTCTACGGCAATGGCGGCGCCGGCGTCTTCCATTCGACCCGCGACGACCGCAACCTCTCCTCACTGCTGGAAATGTTCGGCCAACTCTTCCGCGAGCCCTTCATCGCCCAGCAATATCTGCCCGACGTGCGCAAGGGCGACAAGCGTATCATCCTTGTCGACGGCGAGTTTGCCGGTGCCATCAACCGCGTGCCGGCCGAGCATGACAGCCGCTCCAACATGCATGTCGGCGGCCGCGCCGAGGCGACCGAACTGACGCCGCGCGAAAAGGAAATCTGCGCCCGCATCGGCCCCGCGCTGAGGGAACGCGGCTTCCTGCTCGTCGGCATCGACGTGATCGGCGATTACATGACCGAGATCAACGTCACCTCGCCGACCGGCATCCGCGAGGTCAGGAAGTTCGGCGGCGCCGATATCGCGGCCCTGCTCTGGGACGCGATCGAGCGCAAGCGCGGCTGAGGCTGCGATCGGGTGCAACCGCGATTACTGCTGCTTATCCGCCTGCGTTCTTTTATTGTTCTTGTTTTAGTCCTGCTTCCGTGCCAGATTGCAACCGCTGGCTTTCAACGGCCACGGGGCGGTCTCTAAGAGTTTGCGGGACAAGGGTGGGCATATGGTCGCGCGTGTCAGTACGGTAGCATTCCAGGGCATCGAAGGCGTGCCGGTCGAGGTCCAGGTCATGATCGCGCCTGGCAAGGTCGGCATGCAGATCGTCGGCCTGCCTGACAAGGCGGTCGCTGAAAGCCGCGAGCGCGTTCAGGCCGCCCTTCACGCCTCCGGCCTGGCGCTGCCGGGCAAACGGGTGACCGTCAACTTGGCGCCCGCCGATCTGCCGAAGGAAGGCTCGCATTTTGATCTGCCAATCGCGCTGGCGCTGATGGCCGCTCTCGGCGCCATTCCCGCCGATGCGCTGTCGGATTTTGTCGTCGTCGGCGAACTCAATCTCGATGGCACGATCGCCGCCATTGCGGGCGCGCTGCCGGCGGCCATCGGCGCCAATGCGCTCGGCAAGGGGCTGATCTGCCCGGCCGAAAGCGGCGCCGAGGCTGCCTGGGCCGGCGCCGAGGTCGATATTCTCGCACCGCGCAGCCTGATTGCCCTTGCCAATCATTTTCGCGGCACGCAGGTGCTCTCCCGGCCGGAGCCGTCGATCCGCGCCAATGCCGCCAACCTGCCGGATCTTGCCGAGATCAAGGGCCAGGAAAGCGCAAAACGTGCGCTCGAGGTGGCGGCCGCCGGCGGCCACAATCTCCTGATGGTCGGGCCTCCCGGTTCCGGCAAATCGATGCTGGCGTCGCGGCTGCCGTCGATCCTGCCGCCGCTTTCGCCCGCCGAACTGCTTGAAGTGTCGATGGTCCATTCGATCGCCGGCCAGCTCACCGGCGGCAAGCTGTCCGATCGCCGGCCCTTCCGCACCCCGCATCATTCCGCCACCATGGCCGCCCTTGTCGGCGGCGGCCTGCGCGCCCGTCCCGGCGAAGCCTCGCTTGCCCATCATGGCGTGCTCTTCCTCGACGAGTTTCCCGAGTTCACGCCGCAGGCACTCGATGCGCTGCGCCAGCCGCTCGAAGGCGGCGAATGCGTCATCGCGCGCGCCAATCACCGCGTCTCCTATCCGGCAAAATTCCAGCTGATCGCGGCGATGAACCCCTGCCGCTGCGGCATGGCCGGTGAGCCCGGCCATACCTGCGCCCGTGGCCCGCGCTGCATGAGCGACTACCAGGCCCGCATCTCCGGGCCGCTGATGGACCGCATCGATATCCGCATCGATGTGCCGGCCGTCTCCGCCGCCGATCTGATCCGCCCGATGGCGGCCGAGGCCAGCGCCGATGTCGCCCGCCGCGTCGCCCGCGCCCGCGAGCTCCAGCAGGAGCGCTTCGCGCGCGCCGGCGCCAGGGATATCGGCACCAATGCCCGCTGCTCCACATCAATGATCGAAAAACTCGCCGAGCCCGATGCGAGCGGCCTGCAACTCCTGCGCGACGCCGCCGAGAAGATGAAATTCTCCGCCCGCGGCTACCACCGCGTCCTCAAGGTCGCCCGCACGCTCGCCGATCTCGACGACAAACCGACCGTTGGCCGTTTGCATCTGGCTGAGGCGATCTCCTACCGGATCGCCGGCGAGAGGTTGACGGCGGCCGCCTGAGCGCAAGCGAATAGGGAGTTGCGAATAGCGACTAGTTAATCGGCTTGCCCGCCGCAAAGCAGGTTACATCCTATTCGCTATTCGCTATTCGCTATTCGCTATTCGCTATTCGCTATTCAGCTCCCCAACCCCTCAAACAGCGCCGTCGACAAATACCGTTCCGCAAAAGACGGTATGATGATGACGATGTTCTTGCCGGCATTTTCCGGCCGGCTGCCGACCTTGATCGCCGCCGTCAGCGCCGCGCCGGAGGAGATGCCGACCGGCACGCCTTCGAGCCTTGCGATGAGGCGGGCCTGTTCGAAGGCCTCGTCGTTGGTGACGGTCACGACCTCGTCATAGATGCCGGTATCGAGGATCTTCGGCGCGAAGCCGGCGCCGATTCCCTGGATCTTGTGCGGGCCGGGATTACCGCCTGAGAGCACCGGCGAATCGGCAGGCTCGACGGCGATGATCTGGATCTCGGGCTTGTGGCTCTTCAGCACCTGGCCGACGCCGGTGATCGTGCCGCCGGTGCCGATGCCCGAGACGACGATATCGACCGTGCCGTCGGTATCGTTCCAGATTTCCTCGGCCGTCGTCTTGCGGTGGATCTCGGGATTGGCCGGGTTTTCGAACTGCTGCGGAATGATGGCGTCGGGAAGGGAGGCGGCGAGCTCCTCGGCCTTGGCGATGGCGCCCTTCATGCCCTTCGACCCTTCCGTCAGCACCAGCTCGGCGCCGAGCAGCGCCAGCATCTTGCGGCGTTCGACCGACATGGTCTCGGGCATGGTGAGGATCAGCCGATATCCCTTGGCGGCGGCGGCAAAGGCGAGTGCGATGCCGGTATTGCCCGAGGTCGGCTCGATCAGCACCGTTTTGCCTGATGTGATCTTGCCTTGCGATTCCAGGCTTTCGATCATTGCCACACCGATGCGGTCCTTGACGGATGCGATCGGATTGAAGAATTCGAGCTTGCCGATCAGGTTTGCCACCACACCCTTTTCCCGCGCCAGCTTGTCGAAGCGCACCAGCGGCGTGTCGCCGATGGTCTCGGTGATCGAGGAATAGATGCGGCCGCGGCCGGGTTTGTGCGACATGGTTCTCTCCCTTTGGACTTCATTCCCTGAAATCGAGGAGGAGAATAGGGTCAAAGACGGAATGAGACCAGAGCGCGTTCGCGCCGGGCGGGGGTGGCGGAGAGAAAATAAGCTTTGAAAACCGCCTCTTGGCGGATGTTTTATTTCAGGCTGCCCGCGTCGCGATGAACGCCGCCGTGCCCGCAAGGATGCCGGCTGCAACCCGGTTCAGCGCCCGCAGGGCGCGCGGCTGTTTCAGCATCGTGCGGGCGCGCGCGGCAAGCAGCATATAGGGCACCAGCACGGTGATCAGCACCACGAAGGTGACGGCGAGCAGAAGCGCATAGTCGCGCAGGGTGATATTGCCGATATCGATCAGCGTCGGCGCCAGTGCGACATAAAACAGCATCGTCTTCGGGTTGCCCAGCGTCACCAGCAGGCCGGAGAGGAAGGACAGGCCGACATTGCCGGATTTTTTTCGCGGCAATATCCTGCGGCAGCAGCCCTGCCGTCCACAGTTTCCAGGCGATGTAGCCGAGATAAAGAGCGCCGGCGACCTTGATGATGAGGAAGACTTCCGCGAAGGTCTGCGCGACGAAAGCCAGGCCCAGAATGACCGCTGTGAGATAGGTCATATCGCCGAGCACCAGGCCGAGGCCCATGAAGAAGGTCTCGCGGAAATTCGAGCCGAGCGCACGCGCTACGATGGCGGTGATGCCGGGGCCGGGAATGGCCGCGGCGATGAACAACGCTCCGGCATAGGCAAGCAAGGCGGCAAAGCTCATGGGGTGGCTCCTCTTCCCCGCCGTTTTATATCCGCTGGGCCGTGCCATCAATCCACCGGCGCTGATGGATGCATCACCAGAAGGAATGCCTGCCGCCGCGTGCCTGCCGATACCTCAGCCCTGAAGCGCCCTCGGCCGCAGCCATCTTGGGCTCCAGCCGAGGTTCATGCCGGCGGCGGCAAGCAGGATGATTGCAGCGCCTGCGATCTGCATCGGCTGCAGCGCGTGGCCGAAGGCCAGCCGGTCGACGAGGATCGCGGCGATCGGATAGAGGAAGGACAGCGCCCCGGTCAGATGAGTCGGCAGCCGCTGGATCGCACCGTAGAGCAGCACATACATCAGCCCGGTATGGACGACGCCGATCGTCACCAGGATCGCCCAGCCGCCGGCATCGCCGGGAAGCTGCGAAAACGTCGTCATTGGCGCCAGCATCAGCATGCCGGTTGCGACCTGGATCAGCGCGATCAGATGTGGCGGCGTTCCTTTCAGCCATTTCGCGGCAAGGGCTGCCAGCGCGTAGAAGAAGGCCGCACCCAGCGCCATCAGGATGCCGAGGCCGTAGCCATCCGATGCCCCGCCGGCCTCAGGTTTCGCTTCGACGATGGCCGCCATGCCGGCAAAGGCGAGCGTCAGCCAGAACAGCTTGGCGGCGGTGATCTTCTCGCCGAGGAACAGCGCCCCCAGCACCAGCAACATGAAGGGCTGGGTGTTGTAGACGGTCGTGGCGATCGAGATCGTCGCATGCGAATAGGAGGCGAAGAGCAGCAGCCAGTTGACGACGATGGCGACGCCGCCGAAGACGGCGATGCCGAAGGCGCGCAGCGTGATGATGCCGGGCCGCAGCAGCCCGAGGGCGCCGCAGACGACGAGCAGCGTCAGCGCGCCGAACAGGCAGCGCCAGAAGACCACGCCGCTGACCGGTTGACCCGACATGACGACGAACCAGCCGATCGTCCCCGAGATCAGCATCGCTGCCGTCATTTCCACCGAACCTCTTTTGATATCGCCGCTCATGGTCGCCTCCGTTTTTGCTGAGGTGATAATATTGCGGCTGTACGCGAAATTATATAAAGATAGGAATGAATTTCCCCGATGTTGCCTAATAATAAAAGGAAAGGAAACGCTGATGCCTAACGGCGCCCAGATGCTTGATGAAATCGATCAGACCATTCTCGAAGCGCTGGCCGGCAATGCCCGCATCTCGCTGAAGGAGCTGGCACAGCAGGTGGGCCTCTCCTCGCCCAGTGCCGCCGAGCGTCTGCGCCGGCTGGAGGAGCGCGGCGTCATCAAGGCCTTCACAATCGATCTCGATCCGGCCGCCGTCGGTTATCCGCTGCAGGCGATCATCCGCGTGCGGCCGCTGCCAGGACAGCTGCACATCGTCGAGCGCCTCATTCAGGAAATTCCCGAGATCGTCGAATGCGACAAGGTGACGGGCGAGGATTGTTTCATCGCCCGTCTGGTGGTGCGCTCGATGACCGAGCTCGACGGCATCCTCGACAAGGTTGCCGAACGGGCAGAGACCAACACCTCGATGATCAAGTCGTCGCCCGTCAAACGCCGTCTGCCGCCGCTTTCACGGAAAAGGTAGATATTGGCTGAGTAGGAGCCGAAATTCGCCATCGACGCGTCTCGTGCGAAAACTCGAGGCGGCGGCATCGACCAATCCACGGTCCTTAGTTGCCTTCCTTGAGAACTCCTCTCAGGCATTTCTCAAGCTGATTTTTTTATCAACGGCGTCCCGACATTCACGAACGGCATATGCTGCCGCCATTTCAGCGTTGATCCTGAAGCCGGGAATCCTTCCGGGACTGAAAGTCGCGGCAGCTCGACCAAAGGCATCGGTAAGTCCGATTGATTGCAGCAGTACTCCATAAAGGCAACCTACAGGATTGACGTCGCGGTCGACGATAACATTGATAACCGGGTTTCCTATTCGGCTCTCATGATAGCATGTCGACGTGTCCGGCTTGCTTCGAAGCGTGTCTATGTCGTGGACTGCTATTTGGCCCAACTTTGCCAGTTCAAGCGCATCACGATCGATGAATACGTTGAGAGTCTGGGTGTTTGGCGGCTGGTTCTGATCGTTGAACGGTGCATACGGCGTTGCAGGCGAGTAATCGATGGATCGACTAGCATCGAAATTGATACCGATTTCCGCGTAAGCCCCGATCGCAGAGAAGACGCGCAAAAGCTCAATCTGTAAGGATTGAACATCGCTCCTCTCCATACCCTTCACGTTGAGGACGATGTTCATTTCGATTGCTTTGTTGATGTCGAGAATCGGCGCTGTCGACTTCGCCATGGCAAAAGCCACGATCTCTTCCACAGACAAAGATGAGCGAATTGACTGAAGCTTTGTTGAATCGATCGCAAGCGCCGGCGTCGCAATCAGCGCTGCCGCTAGACCCATCACTACGCCCCATCGCGCTTTCTTGAATAGCATAAGCGCCCCCACAACGCTGCTCATCAACCGTTCGGCTGCTTCATTCGAACCGTTGATCAAACGCCGGTGGAGCCGAAGCCGCCTGCGCCTCGTATGGTCTCGCTCGCTTCGGTGATCTCCAAAATCCGCGCCCTTGTCACCGGCGCGATCACCATCTGGGCGATGCGCATGCCGCGCTCGATGGTGAAGGCTTCCTCGCCGAGATTGGCGAGGAGCACCTTCACCTCGCCGCGATAGTCGCTGTCGACGGTGCCGGGCGAATTCAGGCAGGTGATGCCGTGTTTGAAGGCAAGGCCGGAGCGCGGCCGCACCTGTCCTTCGAACCCTTCGGGGATTTCGAAGATGAAGCCGGTCGGCACCAGCGTCCGCTTGCCGGGCGAGAGCGTCAGCGGTTCGCCGTCGGCGACGGCGGCGCGCAGGTCCATGCCGGCCGCCCCTTTGCTTTCATAGGCGGGCAGGTCGAGGCCCTCGCCATTGGCCAGGCGGATGAGGTTCAGCGTCGGGCTGAGATCGTGATGAATGGTCATGGCCCATTACTTTGCGCGTGAGCGGCCGGGGTCAATTGCAATCGCGGCCTTTAATCGCTAGTTAAGCGGCAATTCCACAGGATTCACATCATGGCCGAAAGCCTCGCCGAGGCGGTCTCCCGCCGCCGCACATTCGCTATTATCGCCCACCCGGACGCGGGTAAGACGACGCTCACCGAGAAGCTGCTGCTGTTCGGCGGCGCCATCCAGCTTGCCGGCGAAGTCAAGGCGAAGAAGGACCGCATGCAGACGCGCTCCGACTGGATGAAGATCGAGCGTGAGCGCGGCATCTCGGTCGTCACCTCGGTGATGACCTTCGAATATAACGACAATGTCTTCAACATCCTCGACACACCAGGCCACGAGGATTTCGCCGACGACACCTATCGTACGCTGACGGCCGTCGACGCCGCCGTCATGGTCATCGATGCCGCCAAGGGTATCGAGCCGCGCACGCTAAAGCTCTTCGAAGTCTGCCGCATGCGCGATATCCCGATCATCACCTTCATCAACAAGATGGATAGGGAAAGCCGCGACCCCTTCGAGATCCTCGACGAGGTCGAAGAGAAGCTGGCGCTGGATACGGCGCCGATCACCTGGCCGATCGGGCGCTCGAAGACCTTCTGCGGCTCCTATCATCTGGCGAACAGCACCGCCCGTGGTTCCGACACCGAGGTCGAGACGACGCCGGTCAATGGCCCGCAGGCGGTCGCCGACAGGCTGCCGGAAAATGAGCGGCAGGCGTTTATCGACGAGACCGAGCTTGCGATCGAAGCCTGCCGCCCCTTCGACCGCGAGTCTTTTCTCGAAGGCCATATGACGCCTGTCTTTTTCGGCTCGGCGCTGCGCAATTACGGTGTTCGCGATCTCATCAATGCACTCGGAGAATTTGCGCCGCCGCCGCGTGACCAAGTGGCCGATACCAGGACGGTGCATGCGACCGACGACAAGATGACGGCCTTCGTCTTCAAGATTCAGGCCAACATGGATCCCAACCACCGCGACCGCATCGCCTTTGCCCGCATCTGCTCCGGCAAGCTCGAACGCGGCATGAAGGCGCGGCTCGCCCGTACCGGCAAGCAGCTCGGCCTGACGGCGCCGCAATTCTTCTTCGCCTCGCAGCGCCAGCTCGCCGACACCGCCTATGCCGGCGATGTCGTCGGCATCCCCAATCACGGGACGCTGCGCATCGGCGACACGCTGACCGAAGGCGAATCGCTGGTCTTCCAGGGCGTGCCGAACTTCTCGCCGGAGATCTTGCGCCGCGTGCGCCTGGAAGACGCGATGAAGGCGAAGAAGCTCAAGGAAGCGCTGCAGCAGATGGCCGAGGAAGGCGTCGTCCAGCTGTTCTCGCCGGAAGACGGCTCGCCGGCGATCGTCGGCGTCGTCGGCGCCCTCCAGCTCGACGTCCTGAAGGAGCGGCTGATGGCCGAATACGGCCTGCCGGTCTCCTTCGAAATGTCCCGCTTCTCCGTCTGCCGCTGGATCTCGGCCGATCAGCCAGCCGATCTGGAAAAGTTCCTCACCGTCAAACGCGGCGATATCGCCCGCGATCTCGACGGCGATCCCGTCTTCCTCGCCCAGGACGCCTTCTCATTGCGTTATGAGGCGGAGCGTTACCCGGCAATCAAGATGGTCGCCATCAAGGAATATCACGCCGCCAAGGCGGCGTGATTGGGGTTCTTGGAAGCGTGGGCGTTGCGGTAATTTTTCCCGCATCGCCCGGCGAAAGTTTTGTGTGATCGGCTCGGCCGGATAAGAAAGCACGGTTCGGGCACCGGTCCGGATCATCGTCTCGCTCGACATGCCGGGCAGGAGTTTGCCGCCTTCCAGCTTGGAAAGTTCGCTCTGGTCGATCAAAACGGTCGCGGCGAAACAAGGAGCGCAGCTGCGCTCCTCCACCATCATGTCGGCCGATACGATCTCCACGACGCCGTCGAGCAGGTTGTAGCGGGCAAAGGCCGGGAAACTGACGCGCGCCGGCTATCCGGGAGCGACATGCCCGCAGGCATTCCGTGTAGCGGAGGAACCATATCCTATCGGTAGCGCTCTGCCGGGACACTCAAGATCCCTCGGAGGATAACATAAAAATACTGGTCATCTCTGCCGTATCGGTGTTTCTATCACTTGGGGGAGTTGCGGTCGCGCAGACTGCGACGCTTGTCGTTCCTGGCGAGGTCAAAACCTAGGTCATGAACCAGGAAACGCCATCCGTCACTGTCGGCCATACCGCGACAAGGGCTCCGGCAACCTTGCCAAGCGATCGGATCAACCATTCTTTTCTTGACCGCTCGTTGCAAGCATAGGAAGGGCGAAGCTTCGCTTCTATGCCAATCCACTATCCAATCGTTTGCATGAAGAGCCCCTTTACTCTCAAAAAGCGACGCCCGACATGGGTCGACAACGCTTCACCAGCGAAGTTCTGACTGAATACGGCAACATCGCTAAAACCTCTCTCCTTTCAGCAGGGATGAGGAAACCTAGCCTGATCGTGCCGACGGAAAGACGGACCTAAGTCGGACTGGCCGTCTCAGGACGGGCTGCGCATATACTGATTCAAATAACGTGAAGGTCCGCGGAGGGGTGTATCAGGAGGAGGATATGAAGTTCGGCGCCAACAATCATGAGGAGCGTTGCTCGGAAGGTCATCGCTCTGCCTCGATCATCGCAACGATCAAAGCAGCCCTTTCTGCCGATCCGGACATCGACAGCAGCGCCATCGAGATCAGGATGCTCGGCCCTGTCGTACTACTCGAAGGCTATATCACAAAAGCCGCAGACCGTGACAGAGTCATCTCGGTTGCCGCGCTGATCGTGGGCGGGGAGAACGTCCACGACCGGATGCAAAGCCGCTTCCCGACGCAGTAATGGACTGTACTTGCGGGCTAGGACTAAAGTCCGACAACGTCCACGGCACGAAGTCCCGGTGCCGGAACACTTGTTCCGGTTTCAGGTTTGACCCTCCAGCGGAATCAACCGCATCAAAGGAGGAAAACACATGGATATCAAAGCAGTAGGAATTGCCGCTAGTATTCTATTGGCATCGACGTCTGCCTTCGCTCAGTCATCTACGGTGACTGGTGCTGCAGGTGGCGCTGCAGCGGGTGCAGTTGTCGGCGGCCCGGTGGGCGCGGCGGTTGGCGGCATTGTCGGCGGTGTTGCGGGCAGCGTCATCGATCCGCCGCCGCAGAAGGTCGTCACCTATGTTCAACAGGCTCCCGCCCCGACCAAGCGCGTCGTCGTGAAGGAAAAGGTCGTCGTCGGACAGCCTCTGCCGGAGACCGTCGTCGTGACGCCGGTTCCCGATGATCCGAAATATGCATACGCGATCGTCAACGATGAGCGTGTGATCGTCGAACCTTCCTCCCGGAAGGTGATCCAGGTCCTTCAGTGACCGAAGGGCAGCTCCCGCCGCCCCTTCCAAATAATCAGGGCATGCATGTGGCGCATTGGAATGCGGACTGCAGGGCGTGTTCGAACGTTGGAGAATGAATTATGAAAAGCAACCATTTTGCCATGCTCGTGGCAGCACTGTCACTCAGCGTATCGCCGCTGGCGACACTGCCGGCTGTAGCCCAGCAGGACACCAAGAGCGGCAATCAAGCCCAATCCGGTTCCCAGAGCACGGACTCCGGTTCGCAGGCGGGCTCCGGCAAGACCGGCACCGACTGCACCCCCGACGCTTCGGGAGCCTGCCCACAGGGCAAGGCTCAGTCATCGCAGCAGAAGTCCGGCAGTTCGGACACCCAGAAGAGGGCCGAGCAGCCTGCGACCGATAGCTCGACGAGCGGAACTGCTTCCGGTAAGGCTTCAACGGAAACTAAATCCGGATCGCAAGACGCCGGCGGTGGCACCACCACCGAACAGAAGCCCACCGCCAAATCCGGCAGCACCGAGACCAGCGGCGGGGCCACCTCAGGGGCAAAAAGCACCACCACGCAGGGCGGCGATGCGACGAAGCAGTCGACCGACCAGAATGCGACGACAAACAAGAGCTCGTCCGAAACCAACGTCAACATCTCGGTCGAACAGCAGACCGAAATTCGGTCGGTGGTGAAGGAGGTCCATGTAGCGCCGGTGAAGGAGGTTGACTTCACGGTCTCCCTCGGGGTGAAAATCCCGAAGAAGGTGCGGCTCGAACCACTGCCGCCGCGCATGGTGAAGATCGTTCCGCAGTATGAAGGCTATCGCTTCTTCATCCTTGCGGATGGCCGGATCGTTATCGTCGATCCGAATGCTTTGACGATCGTCTACATTATCGAGGCCTGACGCCCGGGTCTTGGCGGCGTTTGCCGATCGACATCTTGCCTCGCTCCATGTCGAGGCAGCCGGCCAACAAGCAAAATGCCCCGCAAATTGCGGGGCATTTTGCACTACCCGTGCCGCCGGCCGGAGGGACTCGACAACGTAGAATAGGATGACATGGTTCAAAGATGGTCAATTAGCTCTGAGTTACTAACCTTATTGCGAAACTTCTCTCGCGCTGAGATCAACTCGATGGATAACCTTAGACCCCAGCGTTCGTTGCCGGTTATAGTTGGGCCCTCGCAACCTCCTTCGGCTAGCTAGTCCTCGCCATCAAACCGCGGCAGCGGCTGAATATTTTCCGCCCAGGCCAGAGCCGACCGGCACCATATCTGTTTCTTTGGCGTCAGGTCCCGCCGCTGGTCGATGCTGCCGAGACGGATACCGATCGAGCCGCCTTCGCCATCGGTTCGATAGAGCGGTGATCCGCAATTCGCACAGAAGAATTGCCGGCTGAGGGCGCCGCTGTCGCCATGTTTCGGATAGCTGCGCGGTTCACCCGAAACAAGCGTGAAGCTTTCCGGTTGCGCCGGCGCGGTGACGCGGTAGGCCGAGCCCGTCAGCCGCTGGCAATCGGTGCAATGGCAGATCGAAACCCGCTCCGCGTCGATTTCCGCCTGATAGCGGATCGCGCCGCAATGACATCCTCCCGTTATATGCATCGGCAACTCCTCAATCCGCCGGCTGTGCGGCCGGGCGGGCGGCATAGAAGGTCTTGGCATCCGCCGTAAAGGCGGCCCGTTCATCGGCACTTGTGTAGAACATATGGCCGCCATGGTAGAGTTTCAGCCCGACACGGACACTGGCGAGCGATGGCGGCAGGTGGTCGACCACATAGCGGCTGACGCTGTACGGCGTCACCAGATCGCTGTAGCCATGTGCGATCAGCAGATGGAAGGCCGCGTTCGAAGCGAGCAGCTGCCTGATGTCGTCGGTGGCGCTCGCCTGGAGGCGTGACCCGCCGCGGCCGCCGCCCCAGTCCCAGCGCCGGCTGATGTCGCTGTCGAGCAGCGAATAGGTCATTTCGGTTTTGAAGCCGAGCTCGTTACGGGCATAATCGGCGAAGGCGCCGCCATAGGCGCGCGTGAAGCCATCGAGGATGGCGTCATCGCCGCGGTCGTAATCGGATTCCGGATAGGGATCGGGCGCCGCGAAGGAAGCATCGTAGGGGCTTGCCACCTGGCCGCCGCCGTCCGAGTGCTTGACGAAGGAATTGCCGAGGAAACCGCGATTGCGGGCGACGATATCCTGCGGAATGCCGGTTAGCCCGGCGATTCTGCCATAGAAGGCTGCGGCATCGGCGCCCGTCGGCGGCGGGCCGGCGAGCGTCGTCAAATAGTCG
This sequence comes from Rhizobium sp. NLR22b, assembly GCF_019685295.1. NCBI lineage: Bacteria > Pseudomonadati > Pseudomonadota > Alphaproteobacteria > Hyphomicrobiales > Rhizobiaceae > Rhizobium > Rhizobium sp. NLR22b. Next base: position 684,762 of record NZ_JABDWM010000001.1, on the reverse strand, counting down.
CCGAGCGCGAAACGCTCCGCTTGCCTCTGCTTCTCCTCGGTAAAGCCATTTTGCCGGTCGAGTTCGGCCGCAGCCAGCGATGGTAGCTCGAGCGCCGCGCCGAGCGCGAACTGGTCGGCATTGAACATCAGCTGCCCTTCGAGCAGCGGCGAGAGCATCACGGCGCCGGCGACGACGATGCCCTGGCTTTCCTGCAGGGCGGAGGCGACCTTGGCGGCGCGGAAACCGCCATAGCTTTCGCCGAGCAGATATTTCGGCGAGTTGGAACGATTATTATGCGCGACATAGAGCGCGATCGCCTTGGCGATGCTCTGGGCATCCGAGTTGACGTTGTAATAGTTGGAGGCGTCGTCCGCCTTCGCCGTCCGGCTCCAGCCGGTCCCGATCGGATCGATCAGCACGAGATCGGTAAAATCGAGCCAGCTTTGCTCGTTATCGACGAGTTTCGCATGGGCGCCGTCACGTGCCTGCGGCCCGAAATCGAGCACTTTGGGCCCGACCAGCCCGAGATGCAGAAAGGCGGAGGCTGCGCCCGGCCCGCCGTTGAAGGCAAAGGTCAGCGGCCGATCCGACCCGCCACCGCTGGCGACATAGGCGGTGTAGAAGATCGCGCCGGTTTGCGCTCCGTCCTGACCGAAGAGATCGAGAGTGCCGGCGGTCGCGGTGTAGGCGATCTTCCGGCCGTCGACCGTCAACTCGTGCTCCGTGACGGAGTCGGCCGGCAGCAGCTTCAGCACGCCGTCGCGCGCACTGCGCTCGACATTTGCCTGGCGCCCGCCGCTTTCCTGCGCTGGGGAAAGGGCAGGCCCCAGCGACGCCATCAACGCGGTGAGCAGAAACAGGGTTCGTATGCGCACGATTTGTCCTCCGGGCGGATGCAGGCTGAGATAGCGTAGCATCCGCGGCTGACGACCGGCATCAAGAGATGGTGATGGACCGGTGGGGCTAGACTTTCTCGACCGCGTGCACATTCACCTCCAGCGCTCGGCCGGCCCTCCAGCCGTTGATCGCGGCCCCCAGCCCGAGCGCGATGAACAGAACCGCGCACCAGGAAAAGCTTCCGGTCCAGCCACGGATGAGGCCGACGATCAGCGGGCCGATTGCGGCGAGCAGATAGCCGACGCATTGCGCCATGCCGGAGAGATGGGCGGCCACATCGGGATCGCGCGAGCGCAGCACGATCGTCGTCATGGCGGCCGCGATCAGTCCGCCCTGGCCGATGCCCTGCAGCACCGCCCACAGCCAGACGCTCGAAAGCGGCGCAAAGAGCAGCCCGAGCAGAGCGGTTACGGCGACGCCGCAGAGGCCGGCATTGATCAATCGCTGATCGCGGCCGCGCACGGCGATATGCGGCACAACGAGGCAGGAGGCCGCCTGCACCATCACCGAGAGCGAAACGATCGCCCCGGCCGTGACGCCGTCGAGCCCGCGTTCGCGCAGGATGGGAACCAGCCAGCCGAAGACGCAGTAGGCAAGCGCCGATTGCAGCCCCATGAACAGCGTCACCTGCCAAGCCAGCCGGTCCCGCCAGAGTCCGTCGACGCGAAAGCCGTTTCGCCTTGCTTCGGCACCGCCGCGAAGGACCTGCGGCAACCAGATGAGGCCGACGGCGAGCGCCGGCAGCGCCCAGGCGGCGAGCGCGCCTTGGAGAGAGCCGCCGAGCGCATGTTCGATCGGCAGCGTCAGCCCGGCCGCACTGGCAGCACCTGCGCAGAGCGCCATCGTATAAAAGCCGGTCATCAGCGCGGCGCGCGTGGGGAAGTCCCGCTTCACCAGTCCCGGCAGCAATACGTTGCCGACGGCGATGCACGCACCGGCAAGGGCCGTGCCGATAAAGAGCAGCGGCACGGAGGAAAGCCCGCGCATGGCTGTGCCGAGCGCAAGCAGCAGGACAACGCCGAGCAGTGTGCGTTCGGTTCCGATGCGCTGGGCAAGACGAGGCGCAAGCGGCGAGAAGACGCCGAGGCAGACGACCGGAAGCGTCGTCAGCAGACTGGCGCCAAGCGCGCTCAGCCCGAGTTCGGAGCGGATCTCCGGCAGCAGCGCCGAGGCGCTCGAAAAGACCGGGCGCAGGTTGAAAGCGATCAGCACGAGGCTGGCGCCGAGCAGCAAACTGTCTGCTCCATCCCGTACCGGCACTGCCTGCGGGGCGGGAAAGCTGCCTGCCTCGGCATCGATCAGCAATTCGTCGGCCACGTCAAGCGTGATGGCGGCATTGTTGGAAGGCGTGTTCATGACAGGATCATCCGATCGAGTGCAGCAAGAACGGGCGCCATGAATCGGCGCACCGCCGCATCCGCCTGGCCGGGATCGCCGGTGTCGATCGCATCGACGATATCGACATGCGCCTGCATGTCGGGTTCGGGAATATCCTTGCCGAGCGTCGCCGCAATCGTGTCGGCGATCGAAGCCGAGAAGAAATCGTAGATCTCGATCATCGCCCGATTGCCAGAAGCAGCGATGACCGCCTTGTGGAAGGCGAGGTCCCGTTCGATGAAGGCGGCTTCATCGCCGCCGGCGTAACTGCCGCGTTCGTTCAGCAGCCGGCGCAGCTCGGCAATCGTCTCCGGCGTCTTGCGCATTGCTGTCAGTCGTGCCGCCTCGACATCGAGTGCTAAGCGCGCTTCGAATTGATCGCGCAGGCTGGCGCGCCGCGCCATGGTCAGCGGCCGGCCGGCGTCGCTGGTCGAACGCACATAGGTGCCCGACCCCTGCCGGGTTTCGAGATAACCCTGGGAGACAAGAACCCGCACTGCCTCGCGCACCGTGCCGCGGCTGACGGAGAGCATGGCCGACAACGAGGCCTCGTTCGGCAACTTGTCGCCGACTGCCCAGCGCTTGCCGACAATGTCGCTGCGGATTGCCTCGATCGCCTCATCGGCGAGATTGGTCTTGCTGAGCGCCTGCATCTTCTACTCATAAAGTCATCAGATGACTTTATGAGTAGAAGAATCCCGATCATGCGTCAATGTCGGAAACTCAGGCAACAAAAAAGGGCCGCCTCGGCGACCCTTTCCATGAGTTTGGCCTCGAACTGGCCTGGACTGTCAAAGCAGCCCCAGGAAGGCGGGTCTTAGAGCGAGGGCTGCCTCGCTTTCATCACCACTTCCATGCCCGATACGAGGTCCGAAATCTCATTAGACATTGGATCACCTTCCTTTCGTTCTGTTGCTGATAGGGAAAAGGTAGGACGATTCGCGCCAGATGCAAGAAGAAATTGCACTCGAGACATCCACCTGGGTCGGATCCGCGTTCACAAAAGAACACAGGCTTTTGCCGAATTTGAAGTTCCACTCGGTCACCAAACCGTCATGATCGGCCTGCAAATCAGTCGCGCGTTAAGCTGTTATTAGCCGTGGCGTTCGACAATTTAGAGCATGCCCGCCGATGCCGCGGGTTCCGGAGCAAAAGAGCCATGTGTCGCTGGGCAGCCTATCGCGGAGACCCTCTCTACCTTGAGGAGCTGGTATCCTCGCCCGCCCATTCGCTGATCGAGCAGTCCCATTGCGCCACCCGCGCCAAGACGGCGACCAATGGCGACGGCTTCGGCATCGCCTGGTATGGCGACAGGCCCGAGCCCGGCCGCTACCGCGATATCCTGCCGGCCTGGTCGGATTGCAATCTCAAGAGCCTGGCGCGGCAGATCCGCTCGCCGCTCTTCCTCGCCCATGTCCGCGCCGCCACCGGCGGCGGCACGCGCCGGGACAATTGCCATCCCTTTACCCACGATACTTGGTCATTCATGCACAACGGCCAGATATCGGGCTTCGAGCGCTTGCGCCGGCCGATGGAGGCGACGCTTGACGACGATCTGTTCAATGCCCGCAGCGGCACGACCGATTCCGAGCTGATGTTCTTGCTGGCGCTGCAATTCGGCCTGCGCGAGGCGCCGATCGCCGCTATGGCTGACATGATTGGTTTCGTCGAGGATCTGGCCGAAAACACCATCGGCTCGATCCTGCTGCGCTTTACCGCCGCCTTCTCCGACGGCAAGTCGCTCTATGCGATCCGCTATGCCACGGATCGCAAGGCGCCGACGCTCTATGCCTCGCCCGTCGGTGCCGGCTACTGCCTGGTCTCCGGACCGTTGAACGACGATGTCGACGCCTGGGCGGAGATTCCTGATGGCAGCGCCGTCATCGTCGGCAAAAACAGTATCGATGTCGCGGAATTCCGGCCGGAAAAGCCGAGCAAAGCCAAATCGCAACGCATGGCTGTCTCGGCATAATCCTTTCCGAAAAACGGGATCGATTTTCGATGAGGGATTATGCGCGGAAGCGTTCGGCGATCAGCGCCGCCAGCCTTTCGGCGACCTCTTCCTTCGTCAGGTCTGGCCATTGCTCGACGCCGTCGTGGCGAATGAGTTTGACGCTGTTGCGGCTGCCGCCCATGATGCCGGTCGCAGGAGAAACGTCATTGGCGACGATCAGGTCGGCGCCCTTTCGCTCGAGCTTCGCCTTGGCATTGCTTTCCACGTCCTGCGTCTCGGCGGCAAAGCCGATCACCAGCCTCGGTCGCATCGTGTGATGTCCGAGGGTCTTCAAGATGTCTGGGTTCTCGGTCAGCGCCAGCGTCGGAATGGATTCACCCGGATGTTTCTTCAGTTTCTGGTCGGCGGCCGAGGCCACCCGCCAGTCTGCCACCGCCGCCACCATCACGGCGATATCGGCCGGCAGCGCCGCCAGCACGGCATCGCGCATCTCCTCGGCCCGCTCGACATGGACAACATTGGTGCCGATCGGGTCGGCGATCGACACCGGCCCGGAGACCAGCGTCACGTCGGCTCCGAGCTTCGCCAGGGCTGCGGCGATCGCGTGCCCCTGCCGGCCGGAGGAGCGGTTGGCGATATAGCGCACCGGATCGATCGGCTCATGGGTCGGTCCCGAGGTGACGATCGCCTTGCGTCCTTTCAGCGGCTTTTCCCCCTCCTCGAGCATGGTGTCGGCCGCCGCGACGATCGCCAGCGGCTCCGCCATCCGGCCGAGCCCCGCCTCCCGGCTCTCAGCCATCTCGCCGACCATCGGCCCGACGAAGCGCACGCCGTCGTCCCTGAGTCTCGCCGCATTGCGCCGTGTCGCCGGATGCGCCCACATTCTGGGGTTCATCGCTGGTGCGGCCAGCACCGGCCTGTCGGTCGCGAGAAGCACGGTCGAGGCGAGATCGTCGGCTAGGCCGTTCGCCATCTTCGCCATCAGGTCGGCGCTGGCGGGGGCAATCAGCACGAGGTCGCAGTCGCGCGCCAGCCTGATATGGCCGACATCCTGTTCGTCCTGCCGCGAAAACAGATCGACAAAGACGTGGTCGGCAGCCAGAGCGCCGACGGCAAGCGGCGTGACGAATTCCTGCGCCCCCTTGGTCATGACCGGACGCACGCTCGCGCCGCGCTCCCGCAGCCGGCGGATCAGATCCAGGCTCTTATAGGCGGCGATGCCGCCCGAGATGATGAGGAGGATGCGTTTGCCGCTGAGAGCCATGGTCTTGTACCCGTCGCTTTTCTGACCGGCCTCGACCCTAAGCCTTTGGCGGAGAACATGCAATCGCGCGGACGACAGGTATCGGATCTGCTCGAGACGGGCGACTGGTTGCGTCGGCGAGGACCCCTCCCCAACCCCTCCCCACAAGGGGGAGGGGTCTTTCCGCGCCCGACCCTGGTCGATGGCGGCAGCCCGGTCTCAACTGCGGGTGATCGAGATGCCGCCGTCGACCAGCGAGGCCGTACCGGTGACGAAGCTCGCATCGTCGGAGGCGAGGTAGAGTACCGAGCGGGCGACTTCATCCGGTGTCGCGACGCGTTTCAGCGCGTGCATATTGGTGATGGCGGCCTGCTTGTCGGGCGTATTGTTCACGTCGCGGTACATGTCGGTATCGACGGCGCCCGGCAGGATGGCGTTGACGCGCACGCCCTGCGGTCCGAACTCGGCGGCCAGCGCCTGCGTCAGGCCGATCAGGCCGGATTTGCTGGCGGCATAGGCGGCAATGCCGGGAAAGGCGAAGCTGTAGCCGACGAAGGTCGAGGTGAAGATCACGGAACCGCCGCCATTGTTCGTCATCGCGACGATCTGATGCTTGGCAGCGAGAAAGGAGGCGGTCAGATTGACGGCCAGTGCCTCGCTGAAGCCTGCTTCCGAGATACCGGTGCTCGGCCCAGCTTCGCCGATGATGCCGGCATTGTTGAAGGCGATATCGAGCTTGCCGTAGTTGGTGACGGCAGCCGCGACCAGCGCCTTATGATAATCTTCCGAGCGGACGTCGCCTGCAACGGCGATGGCTTTGCCGCCTTCTGCCTCGATCTCCGCGACCAGGCTGTCGAGTTCACGCTCGCGACGGGCGCCGACGACGACCTTCGCACCTTCGGCCGCAAAGAGCTTTGCCGTGACGCGGCCGATGCCGGAGCTTGCGCCGGTAACGATCGCGACCTTGTTGTTTAAGCGGTTCATGGTTCCATCTCCTGTTGTTGATCCGAGGCGGCCCCTGCCGTCCCTTTCGTTGACCAGAAGATGGCATGTTCATTTCGTTCGGGTTAGTCTCCAGATTAAGGAACTCGAATTCGGAAATACCGAACGATGATCAGGATAGAAGGCATTGCGGCTTTCGTCGCCGTGGCGGAGGCAGGCTCGGTCAGCGAGGCGGCCAGGAGGCTGCGGCTCTCCAAGTCCGTCGTCAGCGAAAGGCTGGCGGAATTGGAGAAGTCGTTGGGCGGCGTCCTGCTGCACCGAACGACCCGCAAGCTCACCTTGACGGAGGACGGATCTGCATTTCTCGAGCGCGCCGCGCGCATCGTGCGTGAGATTGACGAGGCCGCCGCCGACATGGCCGAGCGGCGCGGCACGCTGTCCGGCCCGATCCGCATCGCCGCCCCGGTCACGTTCGGCCGCATGCATCTCGGCCCGGCGCTCTACCCCTTTCTTGCCGACCATCCCGACATCGAGTTGACGCTCGACATCGATGACCGCCGCGTCGATGCGGCCTCGGACGGCTACGACGCCATCATCCGCAACGGCCCGATCGCCGACAGCCGACTGGTCGCCTGGAAGCTCACCCGCAGCCGCCGGCTTCTCTGCGCTTCGCCGGATTATCTCGCCCGCGAGGGAACGCCATCGTCGCTCGCCGATCTGAACCGCCATCGCGGCGTCTTCTATACCAATCGCGGCGTTGCCGACTGGCGCTTCGAGACCCCGGAGGGGGCGGTCGTCGTCCGCGCCAAACTGGCGCTCGGCATCAACAATGGCGACATGCTGCGCGATGCCGCGATTGCCGGCCTCGGCATCGCCCTGCTGCCGGCCTTCATCGCCGGCCCGGCCATTCGCGAGGGCCGGCTTGCCGAAATCGATGTCGGTCACAGGCCGGAGGCCGAATTCATCTATTTGGCCCATCCCGAGGGCCGAAATCCCTCGGCCAAGCTCCGCGCTATCGCCGATCACTTGAGGAAGAGCTTCGGGGATCCGCCCTATTGGGATCCAGCGGGTTAACACATGAATTCGAACGCCCACCAGAATGAAGATATGCCGCCGCCAGCGCGAACCGTGAAAACCGTGATCGCAGGAGAAAAGCATTACCTGACGCGCGGCACAGGCGCCTATCGCCGCGCCAGCCTGGCGCTCTTTCTCTCCGGTTTTTCCACCTTCTCGCTGCTCTATTGCGTGCAGCCGCTGCTGCCGGTCTTATCGCAGGAGTTTTCCGTCAGCCCGGCCGGAAGCTCGCTGTCGCTGTCGCTCTCCACCGGTTTCCTGGCGGTTGCCATCGTCTGCGCCGCCGCCGTCTCGGAAGGCCTTGGCCGCCGCAGCCTGATGTCGATATCGCTGGTCGGTGCGGCGTTGCTGACGATTGCTACGGCTTTCGCCCCGAATTGGCATCTGCTGCTCGTCATCCGCGCCCTCCAGGGTCTCGTTCTCGGCGGCGTGCCCGCCGTCGCCATGGCCTATCTTGCCGAGGAGATCGATCCCCGCGGCCTCGGCGCCACCATGGGCCTTTATGTCGGCGGCACGGCCTTCGGCGGCATGTCCGGCCGCGTGCTGACAGGCATCTTCGCCGAATATCTTGGCTGGCGCCCGGCGCTCTTCTTGATCGGCGCCATCGGACTTGCCGCGGCGATCGGCTTTATCGCCCTCCTGCCGCCGTCAAAGAATTTCGTCCGTCGGCCGGGTTTCGATCCGCGTTTTCACGCCAGAGCCTGGCTTGGCCATCTCAGAAATCCGGCGCTGCCCTTCCTCTTCGCCATCGCCTTCCTGGCGATGGGCTCCTTCGTGACGATCTACAATTACGCTGGTTTCCGCCTCATGGCGCCGCCTTACGGCCTCAATCAGACCGAACTCGGCTTGATCTTCACCGTCTATCTCTTCGGCATCGGCGCCGCCTCGATCGGCGGCCTGCTGGGAGACCGGATCGGCCACTTTCCGGTGCTTCTCTTCGGCCTCGCGCTGACGGCCGCCGGCAGCGCATTGACGCTCTTCGCGTCGCTGCCGTCGATCATCCTCGGTATCATCGTGCTGACGACCGGCTTCTTCATGAGCCATTCCATCGCCAGCGGCCTTGTCGGCAAGCTTGCCCTCGGCAACAAGGGGCACGCTTCATCGATCTACATGCTGGCCTATTATGTCGGCTCCAGCCTCATCGGCTCGGCCGGCGGCTGGTTCTTCGCGGTCGAAGGCTGGGCAGCCGTCGTCATCTTCACCCTTGCCATGCTGGCGCTCGCCTTTATGTCGGCCTGTGTCGCGCACCACTTCGCAAGGAGAAAGGCATGATCAGCATCGACCGTCTCGGCCATCTCGTGCTGACCGTCGCCGATATCGCCGTCATGCTTCAGGTAAGGCCCGCCCTTGAATCAATCTAGTCTGAGATAGGGCACGTCCTTCCTCGCCACCTCATCAAGCGCCTCGTCATATCCGGCATCGGCATAGCGCATCACGCCGAGCGCCGTGTCGTTGGTGAGCGCGTGGTCGAGCCGTTCTTCGGCGGCATCGGTGCCATCGGCGATCACGGTGACGCCGCAGCTCGTCATGTAGCCGGCATAGCCGCCGCCGCCGGAATGGACGACGACGAGATCGGCCATCGAGGAGCAGAGCATCATCGCATCGATCAGCGGCCAGTCGGCGATCGCGTCGGACCCGTCCTTCATCCGCTCGGTCATGATATTCGGATGCGCCATGGCGCCGGCATCGAGATGGTCGCGGGAGAAGGCGACGGGACCTTTCAGCACACCGCTCGCCACCAGCGCATTGACGCGAAGAGCAAGCGCCGTACGTTCCCCATGTCCGAGCCAGGCGATGCGTGCCGGCAGCCCCTCGAAGGGCACGTGCTCGCGCGCCAGCCGGATCCAATTGGTGATGATCTTGTTGTCGGGAAACATCTCGATGAGCAGGTCGTCAATCCGGGCGATATCGCTCTCCTCGCCCGACAGCGCCATCCAGCGGAACGGCCCGATCGCCCGGGCAAAGAGCGGCCTGAGATAGGCCTCGGTGAAGATCGGAATATCGAAGGCGTTGGCGACACCGCCCTCTTTCGCCTGCGTGCGGATGAGGTTGCCATTGTCGAAGACTTCGGAGCCCTTCTTCTGGAACTCCAGCATCGCGGTGACATGATCAACGATCGAGGCGCGGCTTGCCGCCATCAATTGCCCCTGGCCGTCGTCGCGCAGGCCTCTGACCTGATCAAGGCTCATGCCCTTCGGTACGTAGCCATAGACGAGGTCATGCGCCGAGGTCTGATCGGTGACGATATCGGGCACGATGCCGCGCCGAGCGATCTCGGGATAAACCTCCGCCGCATTGCCGACGAGGCCGACGGACAGCGCCCGCTTCTCCTTCGCCGCCGCATCGATCATTTCAAGCGCGGTATCGAGATCGGGAGCGATTTTCTGGAGATAGCCGATCTGCTGGCGTTTTCGCGCCCGCTCCGGATCGATGTCGACGCAGAGGATCGCCGCGCCTGCCATGCGGCCGGCGAGCGGCTGCGCCCCGCCCATGCCGCCGAGGCCGGCCGTCAGCACGAATCGGCCATGGAGATCGCCGCCGAAGCGGCGTTCGGCGATGCGCATGAAAATCTCGTAAGTGCCCTGGATGACGCCCTGACTGCCGATATATTGCCAGGCGCCGGCCGTCAGCCCGCCCCAGCAGATCAGCCCTTTGCGCTGCAGCTCGTAGAACACTTCGGCCTTTGCCCATTGCCCGACGATGTTGCAGTTCGCCATGATGACGAGCGGCGCCTTTGCATGGGTCTTTACGACCCCGATCGGCTTGCCTGACTGGATGAGCAGCGTCTGGTCCTCATCCATCTCCGTCAGCGCCTTGACGATGCCCTTGTGCGCCGGCCAGTTGCGCGCTGCCTTGCCGAGCGCGGCATAGACGATCAGATTGTCGGGATCCTCGCCGACGGCGAGCACGTTTTCGAGGAGCCGCAGCAGCGCCTCCTGTCGCCAGCCCTTGGCACGCAACTCCGGTCCGCCGGGAATTGGAAATTTCGGATGGCGTGGATTGGCCTTCGGCATCACGGGTTCCTCGCTTGGTTCTCTGCTTTTTCCTTCTCCCCGCTGGGGAGAAGGGGAAGCTAATTGGTCACTTGCCCGGCAGCGATTCCACATAGGCAAGCGCCGCATCGAGCAGACGCCGTCTCAGGGCATCGTCGCCGTAAGCCTCGGCGGAGGCGCGCAGCCAGCCGTGCATGACCCGCTCGCCCATCAGCATCCGGATTACGCCGGGCAGAGCCAGCGCCCAATCATCATTGCCCTTGCCGAGACGGATCAACATGCCGTCACTGCGCGCGCCGCAGAGAAGATTGCCGTTCAGCAGGAAGGCGCGGCCGCCGAACATGGATTTTTCGCTGAGGCCAGGGCGATCGCCGAGTTCCTCACGCAGCAGTTCTTCAAGGCCGGGATCGCGTGCCATGGCTCAGGCCTTCGCCGCCAGTGCATAACGCGCGATCTCGATGCCCATAGCCTTTTCGACGACGGGATAAACTGTCGGATCGAGCACGCTAGCCGACAGCGGAATGATATCCATCGGCACATGCAGGATGAAGACATGCATGCCCGCCTGCAACTGCCCGACGCTCAGCGGCTCGCCCTCAGACGACAGCGTAGTGATCACGGCGGGGAAGGTCGCAAGCCGCCCGCCGCCCGCATCGTCCACGGCCATGTATTCGTTCATCACATGCAGCGTCACCGATTTATCACCCGAGCCGACGGCGATGGTGCCGATATCGAAGGCTTCCTTGGTATAGACGACGTCCTTCCGGCTGATGACGCCTTCGGCGAGGACATGCCCGCCCGTCGTCCTGCAGATCGCATCGATGACCGCTGGCCCGCCCCGCTTCTCCGCCGCAATGATCGCTTCTCCGAGCGCAAGCGCCATCGAGATGCCGCCGAGGGCCGCATGCGCCCTGATATAGGAGGCCCGGAGCGGATTGCGGCAGCTGGCGATGAAACCGCCGGACTGATCGGCGGCGGCGCGCAACACCGGCGAGATCTTTGCCGTCGCGCCCTTCACCACCAGCTCGATGTAACGGTTTTCGGCCCTGTTGCCGCCGACGGCGGTCTGGATCATCGGCTCGGGTGAGGCGGCCATGCCGATCGAGCCCATGTCGCCGGTCGGGTGGGCGCGGATATCGCCGACGGCATCGACCACCTTGGTGCCGAGGATCGCCGACGGCAGCCAGCCGTTCAGCGTCGAGGATTTGCCGTTCTGGCCGATGATCAGCCCGGAGAGCCTTTCGCCGAGCGCCTCCTGCAGCAATTGCACCGCCTTCACATAATCGACGCCCTGCATTTCCCAGGGCGTCGTGGAGGCCGGCGCGCCGATCGCGGCCGCAGTGGCGATCCAGTCGTCATCCTTCAATTCGTCGACCGATACCAACTCCGGTTTGCCGATGGTGACGGCCGCAAGCCCAAGCATCCGCCCGTGATCGGCCCAGCCGCCGCCGCCGGCGGCATAGACGGAGCCGCCTTTGACGGCGGCTTCGACATCCTTCTCAACCAGTATGCGTCCCATCGGCCTTCTCCCGCTTCGAATCCTTGTCCATCTCGCGCACCGCTTGGAAAAGCACGGCTGCGCCGAGCGCGATATCGTCATTGTCGGCCCATTCGTCGGGGCAGTGGCTGCGACCTCCCCGGCAGGGCACGAAGATCATTGCCGCCGGTGCCACCTTGGCGATCCAGGCGGTATCGTGCCCTGCGCCGGAGGCCATGCGCCGGTATTTTGCGCCGACGCGTTCGCAGGCGGCCTCCAGCGTCGAAAGCAGCGCGGCATCGCTGGGCGTCGGCAGATTGTCGGAGACCCGATTCGGCGCCTCGATCGTCACGCCGTAAGCGGTCGCCAGCTTTTCGACATGGCCGTCGAGCCAGCGGCAGAAGGCCTCCATATCTGCGCGGATTTCCGCGCGCCCGTCGATCAGCAGCACGACCTTGGAGGGCACGACATTGGCCGCATTCGGCTCGATCCTGAACTCGCCAACTGTCGCCGCGAAATGTCCCGGCGTTCTGGCAAGCTCGGCGGCGGCGTTGCGGATGTCGAGCACCAGCTCCGAAGCCGCGACCAGCGCATCCGCCCGCCTGTCCATCGGCGTCGTGCCGGCGTGGTCGGCCCGCCCCTCGATGGTGATCTCGATACGGGTGATGCCCGATATTGCGGTGACGATGCCGATATCCTCCCTTTCGGCTTCGAGCACCGGCCCCTGCTCGATATGGAGCTCCAGGAAGCCTGCCAAATCGGGCCGCTTCTGCCGTCCCAGCACGCCAGGCTCGCCGCCCACCTGGGCGATGCCGCCGGCAAGATCGAGGCCGCCGCTTGCCCGCGACAGCCAGGCTTCCGGCAATTGCCCGGTCATGCCGCGGCTGCCGATGCAGGAGACACCGAAGATGCTGACCTCCTCGGCAAGAAAATCGATGATCTCGAGATCGTGGTCCAGTTCCATGCCGTGGTCACGAAGCGCCCGCGCCACCTCAAGCGCCGAGACCACGCCGGCAATGCCGTCGAAGCGGCCGCCGTCCGGCACCGTGTCGGAATGCGAGCCGAGCATGATCGTGCCGAGCCAGGGTTTCCTGCCGGTGCGCCGGCCGATCAGATTGCCGGCGGCATCGATCCGCGTTTCCAGCCCTGCCGCCTTCATCCGCGCCTCGATATAGGCCCGGCCTTCCAGAAAGACCGGCGTGAAAGCCCGCCGTGTCCAGGCGCGCGCCGGCTCGGTGATATCGGCAAGCGCCTCAATGTCTTCAGCGATCCGGCCGGCATTCACGGGAAGATTGCGGCTCATGCGGCTGCTCCCGAAATGACCTGGCGTGACGGCGGCCGGACGAATCGGCCGGTGCCGGGCGCGGCCAGCACCTTTCCGCCCTCGGCGATCCTTTCGCCGCGCAGATAGGTGGCGGAGACGGTCCAGGGCAGGCGAATGCCGTTATACGGGCTCCAGCCGACGACATTGCTGCCGCTCGCCGACGCATCGTAGATGCTTTCGCGCGGCTCCAGCACGGTGATGTCGGCGTCCTTGCCTGGTGTCAGCGCCCCCTTGATGTGGTCGAGCCGGAAATGTTTCGCCGGATTCTCCGCCATCAGCCGCGCCGCCCAGGTCAGGGGAATGCCGCGCTCGAGAGCGCCTTTGACGAATAGCGGCACCATAACCTCGAGGCCGGGAACACCGGATGCATTGGCGAGCATGTCGGGATTGGTCTTGCGGTTCTCCGACCAGCTGACGTGATCGGTCGAGACCAGCCAGACGTCGCCCTCGGCCACTTTCCGCCAGAGCCGCTCCACTTCGGCGCGCGGCCGAACCGGCGGATTGATCTTCGCCTTGCCGCCGAGGCGCCTCACATCGTTTTCCTCGTCCAGCGTCAGGTAATGGATGCAGCACTCGACAGTCGCGGCAAAACCGTCGCGGCGGTAGGCGCGCGCGATGTCATAGCCGCGCCCGAGCGAGCAGTGCACCACATGTGCGGGGCAGCCGGTATCGGCCCCGGTCTCGAAGATCGTGTGCATCGCCAGGAGCTCGGTAATCGCCGGCCGAGACAGGCCGTGCGCCCGCCAGTCGGTGATGCCGCTTGCCTTCACCTGCTCCATATAGCTGCGCACGGCCTCGTCATCCTCATTATGCACGCCTGCCGTCAGCCCAGTCGGCGCGATTGCCGCGAAGCAGGCCTCGAGCAGGGCAGGCGGAATGCGCGGAAATCGTCTGGGATCGGTGCCGAAGGTCGAAAACTTGAAGGCGGCGACGCCGGCCTCGACCATCTCCGGGATTCGCGCCGGGCCTTCTTGCGGATCGATGGTGCCGTAAAGCGCGAAATCGACGCGCGCCTGCGGGGCGGCATGGTCGATCTTTCGCTTGACCGCCGCCGCCGAGCAGACGAGATTGCCCTCGTCATAAGGCATGTCGACGATCGTGGTCACGCCGCCGGCCGCTGCCGACCGCGTCGACCAGACGAAATCCTCCTGATCCTTCTGGGACAGCGAATGCACCTGCGCATCGATGGCGCCGGGCAGGATCAGCGCTCTTCCGAGCAGATGCCGCTCGCGCGCCGCGGGCGGCACGCCGAGGCCGACTTCGGCGATCTTGCCGGCGTACACGGCGACATAACCCGCTTCGACGATGCGGTCCGGCAGCACCACCGTGCCCTGCAGAACGAGATCGAAGTCCATGCCGCTTCCTCCTAGACTGACGTCGGAACCGTTGCCGGCTGGAGCATGATGCCAAGGCTTGAACGCCTTTCGGATGGATCACGCACCGGTTAATGTAGAGCAGGATTGAGATTTTGGGCCTCGGCCTGCAATCATCCTGCTCGGCTGGCCAGGCGCCCTTCGATGGGCTCCGGCGAACCGAGAGCGAAGAAATCGTCGAAGGAGGCGATCGGAACCTGCTCGGTCAGCTTCGCGAGAAAATCGTCCGATCCGAGCTCTTCCTCGATCGCCTCCACCTCAGCTGAAAGCGGCCGGTCGACGGTGTAAAAAGCCGCATGTTTGCGCACGACCTCATAGAGCATGCCGGCCACACCCTTCGGTTCATCGCCGAGAATGTCGATCGCCTGGGCAGACAAGAGCGCCTCGAGAGCGGCGAGGCGCTTCAGCGCCTGCATCTGCCGCTCGAAGCGCTCGATGACCAGCGGCAGGAAGGCGGCCTCGTCCTCCAGGCCGGCCGCAACGACCAGCGACTGCGCCGAAACGGGACCGGACATCGACAGGACACGCGAGAAGATTTCGCCGGCAAGCTTGATGATCGGCCCGAAGCCGGTGGCGATCCGTCCCGGCGGCACGAGGTTGACCGGCAGGTCGCGCCGCTGGCCGTTGCCGAGAATGACGCAGCGGTTGAAGGCGTTGCGCGCCGCATGCGCCATGCAGAGTGCGGCCGATTCGAGCAGGATCGTCACATCGAGCGGAAGCGAACCGCCTGATGTCATCACCCGGCCCTCGACGACGACAGGATTGTCGTCCGAGCGTCCGGTGGCGGCAAGGATCTTGTGACCGGTCGAAAGCAGATTTTCGATGACGGCGCCGAACACCTGGGCGATCATGCGCAGGCTGAGCGGATCCTGCACATGCGTTGCAACCGGCCAGTCCCATTCGTCCGAAGCGTTGCAGAGCCAGGCGCCGATCAGCGCCTCGCGCGCTGTGCCGACATGGCGCACTGCCTTCCATGGATCGCGGGAGGCGCCGAGCGCGCCGGCCGCCATCATCCCGGTGGCGAGCAGGATGCGGATCGAGGCCGCGGCATTGCGCGTCGTTTCCGCTGCCGCCGCAAAGCTCACCGCATTGACGCTCAGCGAAGCGAGGCTGTCGCGCGGCGCCATCCGCACCGGTTCTATCCCCGCTGCCCGGAAAGCGTCGGCCGCCTGCATCCGGCTGCCGCGGTAGACTGCTTCGCCGACGCCGGTCAACACCGCGCCGATCTGTCCCATCAGGCCGATATCGGCGCAGCCGATCGAGCCGGTGCGGCGCACGACTGGGATGAGATCGGCCTCGAGCATTCTGATATAGGCCTCGATCAGCTCCGGCGTGCAGCCGACCTGGCCGGTCAGCGCCGTGTTGACGCGGATGGCCATGGCGTTGCGCACCACATTGCAGGAAAAGGGTGTGCCGGTGCCGAAGTGATGGGCGCGCACCAGGCCGAGATTGAAGGTGTCGAGTTCGTCGGCCGACCACTCCACGTCCTTCATGGCGCCGACGCCGGTCGTCGATCCGTAAACGGGCGTGCCTGAAGCAATCGCGTCCTCGACGATCTCGCGCGCAATCGCGATGCGGGCCATGCCGGTCGGTGAAGCCGAAATCCTCGCCTTGCCGGCACCAATCGTCACCATCTCGGCAAAACCGAGCGGTCGTCCGGAAAGTTCGATGCCAAGGCGTTCGTGCTGCATGTGCCGTATCTCCTAAACTGCGAGACTAAGCCAGCCCTCCGTCACATGGGATATCCTAAATGCCGAACACAGCATGTTATCGGAATGGTCAGCTCAGCATCCAGGCAATATAGAGGAGCGTCAATGCAATCACCCAGAGCGCGATCCTGCCCGAGCGGTTGTGCCGCGCCTCGGCCTTGCCGATCGCCTCGGCCGTCTGATCGTCGAAACGCAGGCCGTGCTCGCTCATATGCAGCAGCTGATGGTGGAATTTCTCAGTTTTCGCCGCGATTTCCGGCGCGGCTTCGGCGAGCTTGACCGCCGCCTTCAGCCCGTCCTTGAGATCGGTGACGATCCGCTTCGGGCCGAGATTGGTGCGGATCCACTCGCCGACGACAGGCTCGGAGGCCTTCCACATATTGAAGCGCGGGTTGAGCATGCGCGACACGCCTTCGACCACGACCATGGTCTTCTGCAGCATCACCAGTTCCGGCCGTGTCGCCATGTCGAAGAGTTCGGTCACTTCGAACAGCAGCGTCAGGAGCTTGCCCATCGAGATCGTTTCGGCTGGCTGCCCGTGGATCGGCTCGCCGATCGCCCGGATCGCCTGGGCGAAGCTTTCGACATTGTGGTGGCCGGGCACGTAGCCGGCCTCGAAATGCACCTCTGCGACGCGGATGTAATCGCGGGTGATGAAGCCATAGAGGATCTCGGCCAGGAACCGTCGCTCCTTCTTGCCGAGCCGCCCGACAATGCCCATGTCGACGGCGACGATCAAACCGCCGGCATCGACGAAGAGATTGCCGGGATGCATGTCGGCATGGAAGAAACCGTCGCGCAGCGTGTGGCGCAGGAAGGACTGGATCAGTGTATCGGCGAGCAGGTTGAGGTCGTGGCCGGCCGCGCGCAAGCCCTCGACATCGGACATTCTCGTGCCGTCGATCCATTCCATGGTGATGACGTCGCGCCCTGTGCGCTCCCAGTCGACCTTCGGCACGCGAAAGCCGGGGTCGCTGCCGGTGTTTTCGGCGATCTCCGAAAGCGCTGCCGCCTCTAGGCGAAGGTCCATCTCCACCTTCGTCGTCTGTTCCAGCGTCTTCGTCACCTCGACCGGCCGCAGCCGCCGGCTGGACGGCATGAACCGCTCCTGCATGTGGGCGACCAGATACATTGCCTCGATGTCATGGACAAAACGCTGGCGCACGCCCGGCCGGACGACCTTGACGGCGACCTTCCTTCGGCCTTCTGCCGTTTCGACTTCGGCCGGATGCACCTGCGCGATCGAGGCGGCGGCGATCGGCTCGCCGAAGCTCGCATAGAGTTCGTCGACCGGCCGCCCGAGCGATCCTTCGATACTCGCCTTTGCGGCCGCCGAGGGGAAGAAGGCCATCCGGTCCTGCAACTGTGACAGGTCGTTGGCGAATTCGACGCCGACGACGTCGGGCCGCGTCGCCAGGAACTGACCGATCTTGACATAGGAGGGGCCGAGCCGCTCGACCGCCTGTGCCAGCCGATCGCTGCGCTTCTGATACCGCGCCCTGCCGCGCTCGAATATCGTGACGAAGGATTTGGCAAGCGCGACCGAAGGCGGCAGGCCTTCGGACGGCAGGGCCGACACGACGCCCTCACGCACGAGCACCCAGCCGACGCGCCAGAGGCGGAAATAGGCTCCGAAAGTGCTCATGCAGGCTGGCCTGCTTGTGAAGGCGCGGCCAATCTCTCCTCCCTCATTCCTGTGCTCGTCACAGGAATCCGGCCACCGCGCGTCTGCGCGGTGAATGAGTCAGGAAATATAAAAGAATCTTTTGCAGCCCGGGACCGGGCTGCGCTGGCTTCCTGTGACATCCCTCGGGCAAAACCCGAGGAAGGGAATGAGGGAAAACGTGGAGACTGCATCATTCCCTCAGAGCTTCCAGCCGGAATGCAGCGCAGCGATGCCGCCGGTATAATTGG
This sequence comes from Rhizobium sp. NLR22b, assembly GCF_019685295.1. Taxonomy (NCBI): domain Bacteria; kingdom Pseudomonadati; phylum Pseudomonadota; class Alphaproteobacteria; order Hyphomicrobiales; family Rhizobiaceae; genus Rhizobium; species Rhizobium sp. NLR22b. Next base: position 666,503 of record NZ_JABDWM010000001.1, on the reverse strand, counting down.
TGTAGGTGACGCGCGAAAAGCCGGCCTGGCGGATCATCGCCGCGAAGTTCTCCTGGTTCGGGAATTTGCGGATCGATTCCACCAGATACTGGTAGGGTTCGGCATCGCCCGTGATCACCTTGCCGAATTGGGGAATAGCGTTGAACGACCAGGCGTCGTAGATCTTGTCGAGAAGCGGCATGTCGACTTCGGAAAATTCCAGGACCAGCAGCCGTCCGCCGCGCTTCAACACGCGATGGGCCTCAGACAGCGCCTTGTCGATCCTCGGCACATTGCGGATGCCGAAGGCGATCGTATAGGCGTCGAAGCTGGCGGCCTCGAACGGCAGTTCCTCGGCATTCGCCTCGATGAAGGTGAGATTGTCGGAAAGCTTCTTCTTTGCCGCCCGTTCGGCGCCGACGCCGAGCATCGAGCCGTTGATATCGAGCACCGTCGCGCGTGCCTGCCGGCCCGAGGCCTCGATGATGCGAAAGGCGATGTCGCCGGTGCCGCCGGCCACGTCGAGCACCTTGTAGCCCGCCTCCTTGCGCGGGTTGAGCGCCGAGATCATCGCATCTTTCCAGACCCGGTGCATGCCGGCCGACATAACGTCGTTCATGATGTCGTAGCGCTTGGCGACCTTGTGGAACACCTGGTTGACCAGGCCCTGCTTCTCGCCGCCCGGCACCTCGCGGAAGCCGTAGGAGGTCTCCATGCCGCCATCGGCGGAAGTGCGGCTTTCTGACATCAGGCTGCTCCGTTCCTTGAAGATCGGCGCGGCGACCGTAGCGAAAGACCGCGCGCGACGTTATCACTGGACCGCGCTCTCCGCGGCACACTGGCGCTATAGCGCACATCGTCCTCGGTTGAAACACGTTCAATAGAGATGGGTTAAGATGCCGGAATTGCCAGAAGTCGAAACCGTCAAGCGCGGCCTGGCGCCGGCGATGGAAGGAGCTCTCATTGCCAGGCTGGAACTGCGGCGTAAGGATTTGCGCTTCCCCTTTCCCGATGCCTTGGCGGACAGGGTTTCCGGCCGCACCATCATCGGCCTTGGTCGGCGCGCCAAATATCTGCTGGTCGATCTCGACGACGGCAACACGCTGATTTCCCATCTCGGCATGTCCGGTTCCTTTCGCATCGAGAAGGGCTCCGCCTCCGCAATGGCGGGCGAATTCCACCACGCCCGCTCGAAGGATGAGAAACACGATCACGTCGTCTTTCATCTGCAGGGTCCGGACGGTGCACGCCGCGTCATCTACAACGACCCGCGTCGTTTCGGCTTCATGGATATGGTCGGACGCGCCGATCTCGCCGCCCATCCCTTCTTCCGCGATCTCGGCCCGGAGCCGACGGGAAACGAACTCGGCGCCACTTATCTGGCCGAACGTCTTCGCGACAAGGCACAGCCGCTGAAGAGCGCGCTGCTCGACCAGAAGAACATTGCCGGTCTCGGCAATATATATGTGTGCGAGGCGCTGTGGCGCGCGCATTTGTCGCCGCTGCGTGCTGCCGGCACGCTGGTGACGCCGGGCGGCCGGCCGAAGCAGCAGCTCGACCTGCTGGTCGCCTCGATCCGCGACGTCATCGCCGATGCGATCGCCGCCGGCGGATCGTCGCTGCGAGACCATATCCAGGCCGACGGATCGCTCGGCTATTTCCAGCATTCCTTCTCCGTCTATGATCGCGAAGGTGAGGCTTGCGGCACGCCCGGCTGCGGCGGTACGGTCGCCCGTGTCGTGCAGGCGGGCCGCTCCACCTTCTATTGCGCCGCCTGTCAGAAGTAACAGTGAGAAACCGGGAGAACAGCATGGCTTACGAGACCTTGATCGTCGAAACCCGAGGCACTGTCGGCCTCGTCACGCTGAACCGCCCGCAGGCGCTGAACGCGCTGAATTCTACCGTGCTGAGGGAGCTGAAGCAGGCCTGTGCCGCTTTCCATGAAGACGATGCCGTCGGCGCGATCGTGCTCACCGGTTCCGAACGCGCCTTTGCCGCCGGCGCCGACATCAAGGAGATGCAGTCGCTTCAGTTCGCCGATATCTATAAGAGTGATTTCATCAGCGGCTGGGATGATGTCGCCAAGGCGCGCAAGCCGGTGATCGCTGCCGTCAGCGGTTTTGCCCTCGGTGGTGGCTGCGAGCTCGCCATGATGTGCGATTTCATCATCGCTTCGGAGACCGCGAAGTTCGGCCAGCCGGAGATCACCCTTGGCGTCATTCCCGGCATGGGCGGCTCTCAGCGGCTGACACGCGCCGTCGGCAAGGCGAAGGCCATGGATCTGATCCTGACCGGCCGCATGATGGATGCGGCCGAGGCGGAACGGTCGGGACTCGTTTCGCGTGTGGTGGCGCCCGAGCGTCTCATCGATGAGGCTTTGGCCGCCGCCGAAAAGATCGCCGCGCTGTCGCAGCCCTCGGTCATGATGGCCAAGGAGGCGGTCAACCGCGCCTTCGAGACGACGCTGGAGGAAGGGTTGCGGTTCGAACGCCGCCTGTTTCATAGTCTCTTTGCCACGGACGATCAGAAGGAAGGCATGACCGCCTTCATCGAGAAGCGCAAACCTGCCTTCAAGCACCGTTGAATGCTTTTCGGCGCTTGCCGCCGGAAAGCTTGAAAATCCGCGTTGACGTGGGCCGGCTTTAGGGTTATATGCCCGCCCACGGTTCGGAAAGCCGCTCTGGTTTTCCGCGATTGCTCCCGCATTGCTGGATTTGGTGGCCGCAGGGCCCGCGGTAATGGCGGAGTTTGTTCGAATTCTTGAGAGAGGCATCCATGGCCAATACAACTTCGGCGAAAAAAGCGACCCGCAAGATCGCCCGCCGTACCGACGTCAATAAGGCTCGTCGCTCGCGCGTTCGTACTTTCGTTCGCCAGGTCGAAGAGGCCATCGCATCCGGTGACGCCGACAAGGCGAAGGCAGCTTTCCTGGCCGCTCAGCCGGAACTCGCCCGCGCCGCCAGCAAGGGCGTGCTGCACTCCAACACGGCGTCGCGCAAGGTCTCTCGCCTGGCCGCTCGTGTGAAGGCTCTGTCGGTCTCCGCGACCGCGTAATAATCCATTAACGACCTCCTCGTTATGATTAGCCCGGTAATTTTACCGGGCTTTTTCGATTCTGCCGAACGGCCTCTGCATGGTGAATCTCACGACTGTTTCGTGTCAGTGCCATGACAGGAAAAAGTGTTCAAAAACAATGACTTGCGCAAGGATGCTTTCTCGCTGCGCGACTCTGGCCGAACCTTTGCGGATCAGGGGCGAGTCAAGCAGATTTTTATTTTTTTTCTTTCTTTGCGTGTCAAAATAGCCCGAACGGGGAATCTCGTTGATTCAACTGCGATTCTTTTTTGACGCTGGTGTGACGCCCGAAAAGGGTCGCTGGAGTCAATGGCCGCATCTTAATTTTGCGTAAAATTCATCGTTGATCTTGCCATTTGATCCTGCCTAAATGGCGTCCAACAGAGGGCGCGGACATCACCTGTAGAGTTCGGTCTTAACTGCCACGTCGGCAGGGCGATGAATTTGTGCCATCTGTTACGGAGCCTTGCGCTTCCGTTTTTTCAAGCACTTGACGGATTTGGGCCGTAACGTGGCTGTTACGGGGCAGGGACGTTTTGTGCCTATGGCAATCACACGTTTAGCGTGAGGCTGCCGGATAGGGGATAGTAATATTGCGTTCGGGCTGGTCGGCCGAAAACGAGGATTGACCGACAGCTTGGCATGGAAAGCCGATGAAGGCGCCGCATGAACGCGGTACCTGCAACGGGCTTCTGTGCCGTGTTTGAGTGAACCGGCAGGCGGGTGGCTTCATGAGGATGCCGCCAGCCCGTCAAAGCGGGGAATGATCGGGCGGCTGTTTTAGCGGAGGCCGCCCGGTGGAATTGAAAGGCGGCATTATGCAGATAAATACGATGATGGCGGGCGGGCTCGACAACGGGGATGCGGCACCGCAGGCGTTCGGCTCCATTCGCCAGGAAGTGGGGGAAGCAAAGGCGGAAATGAAGCAGAGCATTTTGTTTGAGCGTGTCAGCGCGCGCTTGAAGGCCCAGGTCGGTCCTGACGTCTATGCCAGCTGGTTCGCCAGGCTGAAGCTGCATTCGGTATCAAAGAGCGTTGTTCGCCTTTCGGTTCCCACGACCTTCCTGAAGTCGTGGATCAACAATCGTTATCTCGATCTCATTACCGGTCTGTTTCAGGCCGAAGACCCGGAAATCCTGAAGATCGAAATCCTGGTGCGCACGGCAACCCGCAGCGGCATGAAGGCCGTCGACGAGGTGGTCCAGCCCGAGCCGGCTGCTCCCGCGCAGATGCGCCGTCCGCCAAGCGCCCAGCCGGCCGGTCAGGCCGTCCAGCAGGCGGTTTCGGCCGTTGCCGCCGCAAGGCCCGCAAGCCTCGGTACGCCGCTGTTCGGTTCGCCGCTCGACAGCCGTTTCACCTTCGATACCTTCGTGGAAGGCAGCTCGAACCGCGTCGCGCTTGCGGCTGCCAAGACGATCGCGGAAGTTGGCTCCGGCGCCGTACGTTTCAATCCGCTCTTCGTCCATTCGACGGTCGGGCTCGGCAAGACCCATCTGCTGCAGGCGATCGCCAATGCGGCGGTGCAGAACCCGCGAGCCCTGCGCGTCGTCTATCTGACGGCCGAATATTTCATGTGGCGCTTCGCCACGGCGATCCGCGACAACGACGCGCTGACGCTGAAGGATTCATTGCGCAACATCGATCTCCTGATCATCGACGACATGCAGTTCCTGCAGGGCAAGATGATCCAGCATGAATTCTGCCACCTCCTGAATATGCTGCTCGACAGCGCCAAGCAGGTCGTCGTCGCCGCCGACCGCGCGCCATGGGAGCTGGAGTCTCTCGATCCGCGCGTCCGCTCACGCCTGCAGGGCGGCGTTGCCATCGAACTCGACGCGCCGGATTACGAAATGCGCCTCGAAATCCTCAAGCGGCGTCTGGCCGCGGCCCGTCTCGAGGATCCGTCGCTCGAAATTCCGGCAGATCTGCTTCAGCACGTCGCCCGCAACATCACGGCCAGCGGCCGCGAACTCGAAGGCGCCTTCAACCAACTGATCTTCCGCCGCTCCTTCGAACCGAACCTGTCGATCGAGCGCGTCGACGAATTGCTCGCCCATCTCGTCGGTTCGGGCGAACCGCGCCGCGTGCGGATCGAGGATATTCAGCGCATCGTCGCCAGGCACTACAACGTCTCGCGCCAGGAACTGGTCTCCAATCGCCGCACCCGCGTCATCGTCAAGCCGCGCCAGATTGCCATGTATCTGTCGAAGACGCTGACGCCGCGCTCCTTTCCGGAAATCGGCCGCCGCTTCGGCGGGCGCGATCACACGACCGTGCTGCACGCCGTGCGCAAGATCGAGGAGCTGATATCCGGTGACACCAAGCTTTCGCACGAAATCGAGCTGCTGAAGCGGCTGATCAACGAATAACCGGCGGACCTGTCGGGAAATTTGACGGCTGGAAGCGATTCCAGCCGTTTTCCTTTATAGGTTTTTTATTCTATACCTCCCGCATTCGAGAACGAGCGCCGAAAGGGCGCATGGGAGGGAATGAATGAGTTTCGAAAAGATCGCCGTTCTCGGCCTGGGCAAGGTCGGGCGGCTGGCGGCAACGCTTTTGCATGAAGGCGGCTTCGAGGTTATCGGTGTCGATGCGCAGCTGCCCCCGGGCGAGGTGCCCTTCAGATGCCGCGCAGGCGACGTATCCGATCCGCAGCTGATCGGCGAACTGCTCTCGAATGTCGAGGCGGTGCTGTCCTGCCTGCCCTATCATCTGAACATTGAGCTGGCCCGTGCCGCCCATTTTGCCGGCGTCCATTACTTCGATCTGACCGAAGACGTCCCGACCACCAATTTCATCATCGAGCTGTCGAAGACCGCCCGCGGACTGATGGCGCCGCAATGCGGCCTGGCGCCCGGTTTCGTCGGCGTCGTCGGGGCAAGCCTCGCCGATGGCTTCGATCGCTGCCGATCGATCCGCATGCGCGTCGGCGCCCTGCCGCAGCATCCGACGGGTCTCCTCGGCTATGCCTTCAACTGGTCGCCGGAAGGCGTCGTCAACGAATATCTGAACGACTGTGAGGTCATCGAAGGCGGCGTGCGCAAGCTCGTCTCGCCGATGGAGTGGCACGAGACCATCTATGTCGGCGGCGTCAAGCTCGAAGCCTTCACGACATCGGGCGGCCTCGGCACCATGTGCGACACCATGCTCGATAAGGTCGACAATCTCGACTACAAGACCATGCGTTATCCCGGGCACATGGAGCTGATGAACTTCTTCTTCCATGAGCTCTTGATGCGCGACAAGCGCAGGCTCGCCGGCGAAATCCTGACCAATGCCAAGCCGCCTGTTGAAGACGATGTCGTCTATGTCCATGTCGCCGCGGAAGGCACGGAGAACGGCAACCTGCGCCGCAAGGAATTCGTGCGCGCCTATTACCCGATCGAAATTGCCGGCGCCCGCCGCACGGCGATTGCCTGGACGACGTCGGCCTCTGTCGTCGCCGTCATAGAAATGGTCCGCGACGGCCTGCTGCCGGCGACCGGCTTCCTGCACCAGGAACACATTCCGCTCGAGATGTTCCTGAAGACGCCGACCGGCAGCCTGTTCAAGGCGGGCGCGACCACCCACGGCTGAGACTTGTTTTCCGGCGCGGACGGCGATGTCGCTGCCGCGCCCGGATCAACCTCGTTGGATGTCAGCAGGCGAGATCAGCGACGACGGAATCGAGGATCAGCATGCCCGATGGAGTGCAGCGCAGGCGCGAATTGCCGATCCGCTCGACGAATTTATGTTCGAGCAGGAATTCCTCTCGTTTCGGGTCGAGCTCGCGGCCCGAAAGCTGCTGCCAGCGGGCGAGATCGACGCCTTCCCGGAGCCGCAGTCCCATCAGCAGCAACTCGTCCGACTGTTCCTCGAAACCGAGCCGTTCCTGGTCGAGAATGCCGTGGCCGTCGCGCTCGACCATCTCGAGCCAGGCTTCCGGCTTGCGCTCGGTCGCCGTCGCAAGCTTCTCATGCCCACGCGTCAGCCGGCCGTGTGCGCCCGGACCGATGCCGGCATAGTCGCCGTAACGCCAGTAGGTCAGGTTATGGCGGCTTTCGGCGCCCGGCCGGGCATGATTGGAGACCTCGTAGGCGGGCATGCCTTCACGCGCCGTGATCTCCTGCGTCGCCTCGTAGAGCAGGGCCGATTGCTCGCCGTCCGGCACGATCAGCTTGCCCGATTTGTGCAGGCCAAAGAAGGGTGTGCCTTCCTCGATGGTCAGCTGATAGAGCGACAGATGGTCGACTGCATAGGAGATCGCTTCCTTCAGTTCCTTCTCCCATTCCTCGACCGTCTGCTCCGGCCGGGCATAGATGAGGTCGAAGGACATGCGCGGGAAGATCTCGCGCGCCAGCCGGATCGCCTTCAGCGCGTCGGCGACGTCATGCAGCCGGCCGAGGAATTTCAGATCCCGGTCGTTCAGCGCCTGCACGCCGAGCGAGACACGATTGACGCCGGCAGCCCGGTAGCCGCGAAACCGCTCGGCCTCGACGCTCGACGGATTGGCCTCCATGGTGATTTCGATGCCGGCGGGCACATGCCAGTGCCGTGCGATGCCGTCAAGAATGGCATTGACCGTCTCCGGCTTCATCAGCGACGGTGTGCCGCCGCCGAGAAAGATGCTCGTCACCGTCTTCGGACCGCTCATTGCCCGGACCGCCGCCATCTCCTTCAAAAAGGCTGATGCAAAGCGCTCCTGGTCCACCGGCTGATGGCGTACATGGCTGTTGAAGTCGCAATAGGGACACTTCGCCGCGCAGAAGGGCCAATGCACATAGACGCCGAAGCCGGGCTCGCCGGTATCGGGCAGCAGCGCGGCGTCGCGCGAGAGGCTTGGCGTATCGAAATTGCCCACGAACAGACCTTATGCCTCCAGGCAGGTTTCGACGAAAAGTTTGAAGGCACGGGCCCGGTGCGACAGCGCCTGTGGCTTGCCGACGTTCCAGCCGTGTTTCTCCTCGCCGCTCATTTCGCCGAAGGTAACGTCGTAACCCTCGGGTTGGAAAACCGGATCATAGCCGAAGCCCTGGGTGCCCCGCGGCGGCCAGACGACGTTGCCTTCGACCTCGCCGCGGAAAAGCTCCGTGTGCCCGTCCGGCCAAGCCAGGCAAAGTACGCTGACGAAACGCGCCCCGCGCTGTTCCGGCGTCGTGGCGCCCGCATCCTGCAGCGCCTTTTCCACCTTGGCCATCGCCATGTCGAAGTCGCGCGTGCCGTCTGCCGTCTCCGCCCAGTTGGCGGTGTAGACGCCGGGATCGCCGCCGAGCGCGTCGACCACCAGGCCGGAATCATCCGAAAGCGCCGGCATGCCCGCGGCATTGGCTGAAGCGACCGCCTTGATCGTCGCATTCTCCTCGAAGCTCGTGCCGGTCTCGTCAGGTTCGACGAAATTCAGTTCGGCCGCAGACTTGGCGGTGAAGCCGAGCGGTCCGATCAGTTCCTGGATCTCGCGGATCTTGCCGGCATTGTGGCTGGCGACGACGATGGTTTTGGTTTCGAGCTTGCGCATTCAGATATCCTGTTCGATGCCCCAGATTTTTGCCTCCGCGCATTCCAGGCTGTTGCCGGCAGGGTCGCGGAAATAGATCGAGCGGCCGCCGTTTGGCCAGTACACCTCGGATTCGATCGCGACGTCAGCCGCCATCAGCTGTTCGGCCATCGCATCGATATTGCGACCGGACACCCGGAAACAGGCATGGCCTTGCCCGGTCGTGCCGTGCGGCGGCACCTGCAGTGCGTCGGGTGCCGGTGGCTTTATCGTTTCCTCGGGGTTGAAGATCAGGAGAACGCCAGGCCCACAGCGGAAGAAGACATGCCGATTGCCGGCGCGGGTGATCTTTTCAAGCCCGAGAACGTCTTCGTAGAACGTCTCGGCCTGATCGAGATCGCGCGCATAGAGCGCCGTTTCCAACATGCCTTCCAGCATGGGGTTCATCCCGCAATCGCCTCTTTCTGCAGGGCGACGAGTTCGCCGATGCCGTTCTTGGCAAGCCGCATCAGCGAACTGAATTCCTCTTCGCTGAACGGCGTGCCTTCGGCCGTGCCCTGGATTTCGACGATGCCGCCGGCGCCGGTCATGACGAAATTTGCGTCGGTCTCGGCCGAGGAATCCTCGAGATAATCGAGGTCGATGACCGGTTGGCTGGCGAAAACGCCGCAGGAGATGGCGGCGACGTGGTCCTTCAGGACCCGGTCGACCTTGATCATGTTGCGGCTTTCCATCCATTTCAGGCAGTCGTAGAGCGCGATCCAGCCGCCGGTGATCGAGGCCGTCCGTGTGCCGCCGTCGGCCTGGATGACGTCGCAATCGAGCGTGATCTGCTTTTCGCCGAGCGCCTGCAGATCGACGACGGCGCGCAGCGACCGGCCGATCAGCCGTTGGATTTCCTGCGTGCGGCCGCCCTGCTTGCCGGCGGCGGCCTCGCGCTTCATGCGCTCGCCGGTTGCCCGCGGCAGCATGCCGTATTCGGCCGTGACCCAGCCCTTGCCGGTGTTGCGCAGCCATGGCGGCGTCTTTTCCTCGAGGCTCGCGGTGCAAAGCACGTGCGTATCGCCGAATTTCACCAGGCACGAGCCTTCCGCATGCTTGGAAAAATTGCGCTCGAACGAGACCTTGCGCATCTGGTCGGTTTTTCTGCCTGAAGGCCGCATTCTCATCTCCTGGAGTTGTTGACCGCTTCTACGATTGGCGGCGCCCATTTGCAAATTCCCTTTTGCCACGGGTGCGAGTTTGACTATATTTTCGGGAGCATCATCAGCGTGGGTTTGAAAAGGTTCATGGGCATCAGGTCGACGTCGGTTTCGGATGCCGTTGCTGCACTGGACGAACGCTCCAGGGAAATTTTCCGCCGCATCGTCGAAGGGTATCTTGAAAGCGGCGAGCCGCTCGGCTCGCGCAATCTGTCGCGCCTGCTGCCGATGTCGCTGTCGCCGGCCTCGGTGCGCAACGTCATGAGCGATCTCGAAGAGCTCGGTCTCATCTATTCCCCGCATGTCAGCGCCGGCCGGCTGCCGACCCAGATCGGGCTGCGCTTCTTCGTCGATGCCTTCATGCAGATCGGCGATCTCTCCGCCGAGGAGCGTGCCAGCATCGATCGCCAGGTGCGGGCCGAAAGCGGCGGCAATCCGGTAGAATCGATGATGAACGAGGCGAGTCGCATGCTTTCCGGCATCTCGCGCGGGGCCGGCCTCGTCATCACCTCGAAAAGCGATCCGGTGTTGAAACATGTCGAGTTCATCCGGCTTGAGCCGACAAAGGCGCTCGCCGTACTCGTCGGCGATCACGATCAGGTGGAAAACCGCATCATCGAACTGCCGGCAGGCATCACCTCGTCGCAATTGACGGAGGCGGCGAATTTCCTCAACGCCCACATGTCCGGCCAGACGCTGCCGGAGCTGCGCAAACAATTAAGCCGTCTGAAGGATGATGTCCGTCACGAACTCGATGCGCTCTCGCGCGATCTTGTCGAGCGCGGCATCGCCGTCTGGGCCGGCAGCCCGGACGAGGGAAAGCCCGCCCAGCTGATCATCCGTGGCCGCGCCAATCTGCTCGAAGGCCTCGCCGGCGCCGAAGATCTCGACCGGCTGCGCATGCTGTTCGATGATCTCGAAAAGAAGGATAGCCTGATCGAGCTTCTTAACCTGGCCGAAAGTGGTTCGGGCGTTCGGATCTTCATCGGTTCGGAAAACAAGCTCTTCTCGCTGTCCGGCTCGTCGCTCATCGTCGCGCCCTATCGCGACGAGGACGATCGGATTGTCGGCGCCGTCGGTGTCATCGGCCCGACGCGGCTCAATTATTCCCGTATCGTGCCGATGGTGGATTATACCGCCCAGCTCGTCTCCCGCCTGTCGCGCAATCCGCTTTGATGTCATCACTGGCGAAGCCGCGGAATTTTCGCTTCTTCGTCACGCAGACTTGATTTTTTCCGGTCAAACCTCGATATCGGGCGCATCTGAAAATACCAACCGGAGACCGTCATGACCGATGAAACGACGAAAAACGGACCTGACGCAACTGCGGCCAACGCCGCAGCCGACGCTGCCGTCAACGTCGAAACAGCCACTGCCGGGCAGGAGGAGGCAAACCAGCCGGATCCGCTCGACCTCCTGAAGGCCGAGAATGCCGAGCTGCGTGACCGCTATCTGCGCCTTGCCGCCGAGATGGATAATCTGCGCCGCCGCACCGAGCGCGAGGTCAAGGATGCAAAATCCTATTCCGTCGCCGGTTTCGCCCGGGACATGCTCGCCGTCTCGGACAATTTGCGCCGGGCGCTGGACGCCATCTCTCCGGAGACCAAGGCCACGGCCGATGCCGGCCTCACCACGCTGATCGAAGGTGTGGAGATGACCGAGCGCGCGATGCTCGCGGCGCTGGAGCGCCACGGCGTTCGCAAGCTGGAGCCGGTTGGCCAGAAATTCGATCCGAATTTCCATCAGGCGATGTTCGAAGTGCCGAACTCCGAAGTGCCGAACAATACCGTCGTCCAGGTCGTGCAGGCCGGCTTCACCATCGGCGAACGCGTCCTGCGCCCGGCCATGGTCGGCGTCGCCAAGGGTGGCCCGAAGCCGGTCGAGGCCGAGATCAATTCCGTCTTCGACGAGAAGGACGCCTGAGCTCGGTTTCCCTCTCCGGCTCGGAGAAGGAGATAAAATCAGATGCGGGCGAAGCGTTCGATCAGCAGATCGAAGAAGCCGTCCGCATCGACATGGCGCATGACCTTGGCATTGCGCTTGCGGTCGGTCACATGCCACCAGTCGACGACGGTCATCCCGACGGTGAGTTCGGACTGGGCCTCGATTTCGACATTGCAGTCCCGGCCCTGGAAAAGCTCTGGTTTCAGCAGATAGGCGACAACCGTCGGGTCGTGCAGCGGCCCGCCGTCGGAACCGTATTTCTCGATATCGAAGCGTTCGAAGAATTCCAGCATTTCGACCATGGCCTTTGCCGGCGCCGTGCCGATCTCGGCCATGCGCTTGACCCGGTCCTTGCGGGTCAGCAGCTGGTGCGTCACGTCGAGCGGCATCATCACGATCGGGACGCCGGAACGGAAAACGATGTCGGCGGCCTCGGGATCGACATAAATGTTGAATTCGGCGGCCGGTGTGATGTTGCCGCCCTCGAAAAAACCACCGCCCATCATCACCAGCTCGCGAACGCGGGCAACGATGTCGGGCGCCCTCTGGAAGGCCATGCCGATATTGGTGAGCGGCCCGAGCGTGCAGAGCGTCACTGTGCCCTCCGGCTCGCGGCGCAGCGTCTCGATGATGAAATCGACGGAGTGGCCGGGCTGCAGCGCCATCGTCGGTTCGGGCAGATCAGGGCCGTCGAGCCCGGTCTTGCCATGCACATGCTCTGCCGTCACCAGCTTGCGGGCGATCGGCCTATCAGCTCCGGCGAAAACCTTTACATCCGTGCGGCTGCAGAGCTCGCAGACGATGCGCGCGTTGCGGCTGGTGAATGACAGCGGCACGTTGCCAGCGACCGTCGTGATCCCCAGCACCTCGAGCTCATCGCGGCTGCCGAAAGCCAGCATGATGGCGGCCGCGTCATCCTGGCCGGGATCCGTGTCGATGATGATCTTTCTCGCGCTTGCCATTCCACTCGTCCCGTTTCCGCCATGCCGGTTGTCCCGGCAGACACCATCTCTTCATTTCCCGTCGCAAATCGGCACATTACGCGCGGGCATGTTTTGATGCGAGGCAGCAGGTCCTTTGTCAAGCAAGGAGGCGGCCGCGGCCATTCGAAAATTGACAGATGTTTAAATTGGGGAGGGTCGTGCGCGCCTTGCAGCGCCGTAATCATGCCCCCATATTAGCGGCATCCGGATGCTGCGCTTGAGGTCCGGGATGGTCGCTTGCATCAAGGACTTGAAAAGAGATGAGCCGCATTACGCCTTTCGCCAGCCCTTTGCTTCTGGGCTTCGACGCCATGGAAAAGACGCTGGAGCGCATTTCCAAGGCGAGCGACGGATACCCGCCTTACAATATCGAACGCATCGCCGCCGACAGCGGCGCCCCCGAACGTCTGCGCATCACCCTTGCGGTTGCCGGTTTCAGCGAGGAGGAGCTTGATGTCTCCACCGAGGAGAACCAGCTTGTGATCCGCGGCCGCCAGCTGGAGCAGGGCGAGCGGGACTATCTCTATCGCGGCATCGCCGCCCGCCAGTTTCAGCGCACCTTCGTGCTGGCCGACGGCATGCAGGTGCTTGGCGCCGGCCTCAAGAACGGTCTGCTCTCCGTCGATCTAATTCGTCCCGAACCCGCCCGCATGGTCAAGAAAATTAACATTTCGGTTTCACAGTAGCACAACGGTTTGTCGAACCGTTGGTCCCTTCTCCCGGAGGAACAGGAATGTTGATGAAAGAAGCCACGTCTCGCTTGACCAAATCCGAGCTTGCCCACATCGGCAACGGCGAGGTCGCCTATATCAGAAAGATGCGCACTGAAGAGGTCGCCAAGTGCTTCCCAGAGGCGCCGGATATCGATCCGAACGTCGATCTCTGGGCACTCTTCGGCGCCGACGGCACGCCCATCCTTCTGACGGACAACCGCTCCAGCACCTTCTTCAAGGCGGCCGAAGACGAATTGAAGACGGTCAGTCTGCACTGACCGTCAAACGCCATCAGTGCCTATGAAAAACCAAATGCCATCATGCATTTGAAAGCCATACTGCTTCGGAACTAATCGTCGTTGGTGCCGCACGGCACTACATGGCCTTCAATTGCTTCCAGCGCAGTGTTCGCTGAAGTCAGATCTTCCTGAATGTCAGATAGGCCGAGGAACGGCCCTCGCGGCGCGCTTTCGTCTCGTAGCGCGTGCTCGGCCAGCCCTCATAGGGGGTCAGCCAATCCGCCGCGTTTTCCGCCATCCAGTCGAAGCCGCCATGGTCGCGGCATTTGATCAGCGTCCAGTTCACATAGGTGTCGATGTCGGAGGCGAAGCAGAAAAGGCCGCCGGGCTTCAGCACGCGATGAAAGCGGTCGAGATTGGTCTTCGAGACGAAGCGGCGCTTCCAGTGCTTCCGCTTCGGCCATGGGTCGGGATAGAGCAGATCAATCTGGTCGAGCGTGCCATCCGGCAGCCAGTCGAGCAGTTGCGTTGCATCGTCATTATAGACGCGGATATTGGAGGCACCGGTTTCGCCGATGCGCGACAAAAGCTTCTGCATCGAATTGACGAAGGGTTCGACGCCGATGAAACCGGTCGAAGGTCTTTCGAGCGCCCGATGAATCAGATGTTCGCCGCCGCCGAAACCGATTTCCAGCCGCAATGTCGTGACCGGGATCGGGAAGAGGGATGTCAGCGGCTCCGGGGGAGCCGCCGAGAGATCGATGAGGAATGCCGGGAGCAGGCTGTTCAGCGTTTCCGCCTGCTGTTCGCGCAGGGCCTTTCCCTTGCGGCGACCGAAAAAGGCTTCGGTCGCCCGTCCCCGGCGCTCCATATCCGTCATGCAGCAGCCTTGGTCTTGACGGCTTCCTTGAGCGCCTTGACGAGGTCGGTGCGCTCCCAGGAGAACGAGCCGTCACGGCCGGCCTTGCGGCCGAAATGGCCGTAGGCCGAGGTCTTGGCGTAGATTGGCTTGTTGAGGTCGAGGTGACGGCGGATGCCCGATGGCGAGAGGTCCATATTCTGACGGATCGCCGCTTCGACCTGGTCTTCCGACACACCCTTGCCGGTGCCGTGCAGGTCGACATAGATCGACAGCGGCTGCGCGACGCCGATGGCGTAGGAGAGTTGGATCGTGCAGCGGTCGGCAAGGCCGGCGGCGACGACGTTCTTGGCGAGGTAGCGGGCGGCATAGGCAGCCGAACGGTCGACCTTGGTCGTGTCCTTGCCGGAGAATGCGCCGCCGCCATGCGGAGCCGCACCGCCATAGGTGTCAACGATGATCTTGCGGCCGGTGAGGCCTGCATCGCCGTCCGGTCCGCCGATGACGAACTTGCCGGTCGGGTTGATGTACCACTTGCAATCCTCGGCGATCTTCAGTTCGCCGAGTGCTTCGCGGATATAGGGTTCGACGACCGCGCGAACCTTCTTGGAATCCCAGCTCTCGTCGAGATGCTGGGTCGAAAGCACGATCGAGGTCACTTCCGACGGCTTGCCGTCGACGTAACGCACGGTCACCTGGCTCTTGGCGTCGGGGCCGAGCTTGGCGACTTCGCCGTCACCCTTCTTGCGGGCGGCTGCTAGCAGCTGCAGAATCCTGTGGGAATAATAGATCGGGGCCGGCATCAGGTCCGGCGTTTCCTTGCAGGCGTAACCGAACATGATGCCCTGGTCGCCGGCGCCCTCGTCGCCCTGCTGGTCGGCGGCGCTGTCGACGCCCTGGGCGATGTCGGCCGACTGAGAGTGCAGCAGCACGTCGATCTTTGCCTTCTTCCAGTGGAAGCCGTCCTGCTCGTAGCCGATATCCTTGATGGCGCGGCGGGCGGCGGCCTTGAACTTCGAGGGATTGATGACGTCCTTGCCGTCCTTGTCCTTCTTCATCAGGCTCGGTGGCAGGCGGACCTCGCCGGCAATAACGACGCGATTGGTTGTTGCCAGCGTTTCGCAGGCAATGCGCACGCCCCACGGATTGACGCCGGTCTTGGCCGCTTCGCGGTAGACCAGGTCGACGATCTCGTCGGAGATGCGGTCACACACTTTGTCCGGATGACCTTCGGCAACAGATTCGCTGGTAAAGAGATAATTCGCGCGCATTCCGGGATTCCCCTCAAAGAATAAAAGCCAGCTAGTAGGTACTCAGTTCGAGCGCCGATGACAAGCGCACAAGGACATAAATATATCTTTATATCCGCGGCGAAGTGACAAATTTTGCCCCAAAAACACAAAAAAAGCGGCCTTTCGACCGCCTTTCCATTTTGCGATGAGAGCTGGATCAGTCAGCGTCAGCTTCGGCAGCGAGCGCCTTGACCAGCTCCACGACCTTCCGGCGAACCTTGGGATCGGAAATCTTGACGAAGGCGCGGTTGAGCTGCAGGCCCTCCGAGGAGGAGAGGAAGTCTACGACGTAATTCGAGCTGGAGGCTTCGGCCATGCCGCCGACGGCGCCGGCATGTTCGCCGGGCGCATCTTCGAAGAAGAAGGAGACCGGAACATTGAGGATGCTCGAGATGTTCTGCAGACGGCTTGCGCCGACACGGTTGGTGCCCTTTTCATATTTCTGGATCTGCTGGAAGGTGATGCCGAGGCTTTCGCCAAGCTTTTCCTGGCTCATGCCCAACATCGTTCGGCGAAGGCGAATGCGGCTGCCAACATGGATGTCGATCGGATTCGGCTTCTTCTTATTTTCAATCATGGTCGTGCCCTAGCTACGAATTTCTGTTTCCAACCGGCATGCCCCTGATCCATCCCAAAACGCCACGTTGTAAGCGGCGGGAACCCGCCGACAAACATACGTTAAGAACGCCGATTGACACCACTATGCAATTTTAGGGGTTTTTGGTCAATTCAACCCTAAAATAAAACTTCCGCGTGAAATTAGCGCAATCAACATCAACAGTGCTTCGGTCAACCAGAAGTATGTCTCACGGGGGTATGTGGTTCCGAACCCATTGCCGAGCCCATCAACAGTTGCATCAATGAAGCCAGTCTCACCAAGATCGAGGCCCGCGATGATTTCCCCATGCGCGTTCACGATTGCCGAAATGCCGTTGTTGGCGTCGCGAATCAGCGGCAGGCCTGTCTCGATTGCTCGAACACGCGCCTGCTGGAAATGCTGGTAGGGCCCGGGCGTGATGCCGAACCAGGCATCGTTGGTGAGGTTGAGGAGCGCGTTGGCATCCACGATGTCGCCGGTCATTTCGCCCGGAAAGATGATCTCGTAGCAGATCAGCGGGTAGAGATTGAGACCGCCGGGCAACGCCAGCAGGTGCCGGCTTGCGGCGGCCGAAAAGCCGCCCGGTATCTCGACGACGTTCTGGATGCCGAGTTCGGTGAGGATGTCCTCGAAGGGCAGATATTCGCCGAAAGGCACGAGATGCACCTTGTCGGAGGCGGCGATGATCTGGCCGCGGCCGTCGATCACATAGATGGAATTGTAGTAGCGCACCGGTGTGCCAGGCCCCATCTCCTCGGCGCGCACCGCGCCGGCGATCAGAACCTGGTCGTCGTCGAGCGTATCGGCGATCCGCGTCAGCGCATCCTGGTTGTCGGTGAGGATGAAGGGGATCGAGGTTTCCGGCCAGACGATAATGTTGGGTTTGCGGCCGCCATTCCTGGGCGCTTCGGCGGAAAGCTTCAGATGGGTCTCGAAGATCGCATTGCGGTCGGCGTCGTTGTCCATCTTCGCCGACTGGTCGATGGCCGGCTGCACCAGCCGCACCACCGGACGCTTGTCCTCGGGCAAGGGCTGCGGCCGCGGCGCCAGATGGACGGCATAGGCGCCGTAACCGAGGTGGGCGGCAAACAGCAGGGCGGCGAGCGCAATTCCCGACTTCGCGCCCTGTCGCGTTCCGATCAGCGCCGGGGCGGAAAAGACGAAGACGGCAAGTGCAGTCACCCCCATCGCACCGATCACATGCGCCGACTGCATCATCAGCGGAACGGGCATCAGGCCGTAGCCGATGGCATTCCAGGGAAAGCCGGTGAGGATCATGCTTCGAAGCCATTCCATCAGGCCGAAGCCGGCCGCCAGCGCGGCGATCCGTCCCATGCCGTCGGACCAGACGATCCGGGCAAGTGCAGTCGCCAGCCCGTAGAAGACCGCAAGGCCGGCCGGCAGTCCGAGGACTGCCAGGGGCAGTGCCCAGGCAAATTCCTCCGAATCGACCAGCAAGGCATGGCCGATCCACCAAAGGCCGGCGACGAAATAGCCGAAGCCGAACAGCCAGCCGACGGCAAAGGCCGGCCATAGCCTGCCGATCAGGCCGCTTTCAGGAGAAGCCGCCGCCCCGTCGAGCAGCCAGACGAGCAGCGTGAAGGAGAGAAACATCGCCGCGAAAAAACCGAAAGGCGGCAGCGCCAGAGCGGCGAATGCTCCAGCGGCGACGGCCAGCAACGACCGTTTTAACCCCCAGACGAGGATAACCCTGTCCGCAAGCCGCTCCATGCGCACTCCCATCAAACCGCGAATCAACCCATTCGCAGTCTTTCAAAAAAGCGGCTCTTTGTCCTGTTTCCGCGTCGGCCCGAAAGGCGATTCCGACTCTCGTACCGATGCCTAGTTGGTGGTCGATTCGGCCGGCCGGTCGTCGCCGGTCTCGGATCCCGGCGTGATGTCGCCAGCCTCTTTGGCGCGGCGGCGGATCGCGTGGCGCTTGCGGGTGATGCGCAGCCGCTTGATGCGGCGCGGATCGGCGTCGAGAATATGGAATTCGAAGTTCGGCAGAGCCTGGACCACTTCGCCGCGAACGGGGATGCGGCCGAGCGCGGAGAAGATCAGCCCGCCCAGCGTGTCGACTTCGTCGACCTGTTCGCTGATGTCGAAATCCGGTCCGATCGCTTCGGCGATCTCTTCCAGTTCGACACGGGCGTCGGCGACGAAAACGTCTTCGGCAACGCGCTTAAACATCACCTCTTCGTCGTCATGTTCGTCGTCGATGTCGCCGACCACCATTTCGACGATGTCCTCATGGGAGGCGAGCCCGTCGGTGCCGCCATACTCGTCGATGACGAGCGCCATTTGCGTACGGTTCACCTGCATCCGGCGCAGCAGGTCGGAGGCCAGCATCGACGGCGGCACGAACAGGATCTTGCGGATGATGCCGGCCTCGGCCAGCGTCTTCTGCAGGTCGACCCGGGCAAGATCGAAATTCGGCTTGGTCGAGCGCGGCGGCTTCTGGATGTTCTCCGGCGCGACGTCGATCGCCGGCGCTGCAGCGGCCGGCTTTGCCGGGCCGCGGCGCTTGTTGCGCGCCTGCTTGGCGACATAGGAGAGCAGGTCGCGGATATGCACCATGCCGCGCGGGTCGTCGAGCGTATCGGCATAAACAGGCATGCGCGAGCGGCCGGATTCCTCGAAAAGGATCATCAGTTCGCCGATGGTGATATTTTGGTCCACCGCCTCGATATCGGCGCGCGGCACCATCACGTCGGCGACGCGCACCTCGCGAAAGCGCAGGATATTGTGCAGCATCGCCCGTTCGTCGGGCGAAAAAGCGTCGTCGCCGGCCGCATCGGTCATCAGCGCGTCGGCAAGATCCTCGCGCAGTCGCGAGCCCTGCTGCGGGCGGAGAATGCGGGCGGCGCGCGACCAGAAGGATTGGGATCGGCCGGATGGCCGACTACTACTGCCTACCTCATCCGAAGAAGATGATGATTCGGAGTCCTTGGCGTCTGTCGCCGGCTTCGTCGTAAAGTCGCTCATGGTTCCATTTTAAGGTCTTGACCCTCGTAGGGATCAGATAGGCCGAGCTGCGCCAAAATGCGAGTCTCCAGCCCCTCCATAATTTCGGCTTCGGCATTATTCATATGGTCGTAGCCGAGAAGATGCAAGAAACCGTGCACCAGAAGATGGGTCAGGTGGTCGTCGAAGCTCTTGTCGAGTTCCTGGGCTTCCCGCTCCACCGTCTCCCGGGCGATGATGATGTCGCCGAGCATCGGCCCGGGCATCTTGCCGCGCTCAACCGGAAAGGCCGGGAAGGAGAGGACATTGGTCGGCTTGTCCTTGCCGCGCCATTCGGCATTGATGTCCTGGATCGAGGCATCGTCGGTAAAGACCAGCGAAACTTCCGGCGGCATCTTCGGAAAGGGCTGCTTCTCATTGTCGCTGAGATAGACCGCGGCGGCCCCGAGCACGCGCTCGCAAAAAACCAGCAGCGTTTCCTCGCCGGGCCAGCCGATGTCCTCGATGCTGATCTGGATATCGAGTTCGGCCATCAGTCCTGCCGACCGACGTCTTCGGCTTCGACAAGATAGGTGGCGTCATAGGCTCTGACGATGCGGCCGACCAGCGGATGGCGCACGACGTCGGTGTCCTTGAAGCGCACGATCGAGATGCCCTCGACGCCGTTCAGCAGCTCCAGGGCCTCGACGAGGCCGGATTTGACGCCCCGTGGCAGGTCGATCTGGCTCGGGTCGCCGGTGACGATCATGCGGGCATTTTCGCCGAGACGCGTCAGGAACATCTTCATCTGCATCGACGTCGTATTCTGCGCTTCGTCGAGGATGATGGCGGCGTTGGCGAGCGTGCGGCCGCGCATGAAGGCGAGCGGGGCGATTTCAATGACGCCGGCGGTGATCGCCCGATCGACCTTGTCGGCCGGGATCATGTCGTAGAGCGCATCATAGAGCGGGCGAAGATAGGGATCGACCTTTTCCTTCATGTCGCCTGGCAGGAAGCCGAGGCGCTCCCCGGCCTCGACGGCCGGGCGCGACAGGATGATCTTTTCGACCGCGCCGCGCTCGAGCATCTGGGCGGCATGGGCAACGGCGAGATATGTCTTGCCGGTGCCGGCCGGGCCGACGCCGAAGACGAGTTCGGCGCGCTCCAGCGCCCTGATATAGGCGTCCTGCGTCGGCGTGCGGGCGATGATCGTCTTCTTGCGCGTCGAAATCTGCGCCATTGTCAGCTTGGCCTTGCGCTCCATGGTGGGAAGGCTGAGCTGATCGTCGGCGGCGACCGCCATGCGGATTGCGCCCTCGACGTCGGATCGTTCCACGCTGCCGCCTTTCTGAAGCTTTTCATAGAGATAATCGAGCGTGCGCCGCGCCTGATTGGTGGTCACGACATCGCCCGATATGACGACGGAATTGCCGCGCGCCCGCGCATCGATGTTCAGCCGCTCCTCGAGCAGCTTGAGGTTCTGGTCGAACTGGCCGAAGAGTTCGCTGGCGAACCGATTGTTCTCGAACGTCAGGACGAAGTGATTGGTGTCGCTCGGCGTGCGGGGGTGGCGCGGTGAAGAAGAAACCAATTCTTGTCCGTTCAAGCGGTCGGGCTCCTTGGGTTAGACCGCAGCCTCTGCGCGTTCGGCAAACAGGCTGTTCGTTCCGGTTCCGGTGATTCGCACTTTGATAATGTCACCGATTTGCGATGCTTTTGCATCAACATTCACGGATTGAAGCCAGGGAGAACGTCCGATCAGCTGGCCCGGCATGCGGCCGGGTTTTTCGAGCAGCAGATCGATCTCCTTGCCGATGCAGGATTCGGCAAACTCCTGCTGCTGCTTCAAAAGAAGCGCTTGCAGGCGTTCCAGCCGTTCTGCCTTGATCTCTTCCGGCACCTGGTCCTTCAGTTCCGCGCCGGGTGTGCCCGGCCGAGTCGAGTATTTGAACGAGAAGGCCTGCGCATAGCGCACCTCCTCCACAAGTCTGAGTGTATCCGCAAAATCCTTGTCTGTCTCCCCCGGAAAACCGGTGATGAAATCGCCCGACAGCGCGATGTCCGGGCGCACGGCGCGGATGCGCTCGATCAGACTGAGATATTCGGCCGCCGTATGACGCCGGTTCATCGCCTTCAGGACACGGTCGGAGCCCGATTGCACCGGCAGGTGCAGGTAGGGCATCAGCGCCCTGAGGTCGCGATGCGCCTCGATCAGCCGGTCGTCCATGTCGCGCGGATGGCTTGTGGTGTAACGCAGCCGCGCCAGGCCGGGGATCTCGGCAAGGCGGTAGAGGAGGTCGCCGAGGCTCCACGCCTCGCCGCGCGGTCCGGCGCCATGCCAGGCGTTGACGTTCTGGCCGAGCAGGGTGATTTCGCGCACTCCGGCTTCGACGAGCTTTTCAGCCTCCTCGACGATCTGCGAAACCGGCCGCGACACTTCCGAGCCGCGCGTATAGGGCACGACGCAGAAGGTGCAGAACTTGTCGCAGCCCTCCTGCACCGTCAGGAAGGCGGTGACGCCGCGGGCGCGGATCTTGCGGCTCTCGGCGAGCGGCAGGTGCTCGAACTTGTCCTCGATCGCATATTCCGTATCGACGACGCGCTGGCCCTCTTTGGCCCGGCGCAGCGCCTCCGGCAGGCGGTGATAGGTCTGCGGCCCGATGACGACATCGACGGCGGGGGCGCGGCGCAGAATCTCTTCGCCTTCGGCCTGGGCGACGCAGCCGGCAACGCCGATCATCATCTCCCGGCCGTCGGCGGCCTTTTTCTTTTTCATCTCGCGCAGCCGCCCGAGCGCCGAATAGACCTTCTCCGCCGCCTTCTCTCTTATATGACAGGTGTTGAGCAGAACGAGATCCGCCTGTTCCATGTCTTCGGTCGGTTCGTAGCCGTCGCGGGCAAGCGCATCGCTCATGCGCGTGGAATCATAGACGTTCATCTGGCAGCCATAGGTCTTGATGAAGACCTTGCGGCTGTTGCTGCCGTCGCGGAGAGAAACCTCCGGGGCCTGAAGAAGGGCGTTATCCTGTGTCATGGCGCGCTATTTAGTGGTTTTTGCCGCCCGAGAAAAGAGACCTCTCGGCTTAGCCGATATCGCGACCGCGCAGGCTTGTGATGAGAAGGCTGCGGATGCGCGAGGCGATCGTCGCGCTTACCTCCTTGCGATTGCTGTCGGCGCGGTATTCCACCGCCTCGCCGAAGGAAATTTCCGCGTCGATGGCGCCGCATCTGAGAATGTCGATCAGATGCGGCAGGAGCTCGATATCCCCCGGCCAGGCGGCAAGCGGCCGGTGGTAGCGTCCCATCGGAAGGCCGTGCACTCTGGTATAAGCAACGGCCACCGGCTGCACCACGACGGTTCCCGTCGGCGAATAAGGCACCGCCATCGCGGCAGCGCCGAACAGCGACGACTTGACCTCCAGCAACCGGTTGCCGTCCGAGGTCGTGCCCTCGGGGAAGAGCACGACAATCTCGCCGTCGGCCATGCGCCCGGCGATTTCATTTGCCTGATGGCCGGTCTTGCGCCTCTCCTCGCGCACGACGAACACGCTCTTCTGCAGCTTGGCGAGGGTGCCGAAGATCGGCCAATCGGCGACTTCGATCTTGGCGATGAAGGCGACGTCGGCGACGGCCGACATCACCATGATGTCGAGCCAGGACGAATGGTTGGAGCAGAGCATCAGCGGTCGGCGGTCTTCCAGCCTGCCTGTCACCCGGACGCGGAGGCCGAGACAATAACAGATGATACGGTGCCAGACGCGCGGAAGACTACGGCGCAGCCGCCAATCGAAACGCAGGGCCAAGACCTGCAGCGGCATGAGCACGATGCTGACGGCAAGGATGACGACCGCAGCGAAGGCAATGCGCAGCCAGGCAATCAAATGCGGCACTCCCGGGCTGCCATCGCTTCAGAGATCTTCCTTCTTCAACGGAATGCCGTAGAGCTCCAGGCGGTGGTCGACCAGCTGGAAGCCGTGCTCGCGGGCGATGCGCTCCTGCAGCGCCTCGATCTCAGGCGAACGGAATTCGATGACCGTGCCGGTCTTCAGGTCGATCAGGTGGTCATGATGCTCTTCCGGCACCGTTTCGTAGCGCGAGCGCCCGTCGCGGAAGTCGTGGCGGGCGATGATGCCGGCATCCTCGAACAATTTGACGGTGCGATAGACCGTGGAGATCGAGATCTTCGCATCGACCTTCACGGAACGGCGGTAAAGCTCTTCGACGTCAGGATGGTCTTCCGACTCTTCGAGGATGCGCGCGATCACGCGGCGCTGCTCGGTCATGCGCATGCCACGTTCGGCGCAAAGCTCCTCGAGGGTCTTGGCTACGTCGGTCATGGCCCGCCTTCAAAAATAATCGCGTTTCCACAATGCCTGCACGGCGTTTGCGCCGGTCCGCATGTCATGCTCTGCAGGGAACTATCGAAGAACGCGCTTCATGACAAGCGCCGTGGAACGGGCGCCGTTTTCCTGCTTGTAGTAGCCCTGGCGCTCGCCGACCTTTTCAAAGCCGAGCTTGCGGTATAGGCCGAGCGCCGCCGTATTGCCGCTGTCGACCTCGAGAAACATGCTCTCGCCGCCACGCGCCCGCGCCTCGCGCATCGCCGCCTGCATCAGCCGCCAGCCCAGCCCGGCACGGGCGACCTTCGCCTGCACGGCAATCGTCAGGATCTCGGCCTCGCCGGCGACTTGGCGGGCAAGGATAAAGCCGGGAAGCGGCTTTTTCAGGATGGCATTGGTCTGGCGCGCGACGAAGCCGAAAACAGTCTCCTGCGACAGCAGGCTGTGGAATTCGCCGTCGCCCCAGGGCCGGGCGAAACGCTCGCCATGCAGGACGGCGACGTCGCGGCAATCCTCGCGCTCCATGGCGATGATTTCAAATTCCGGCTTCAGCGTCAGATAGGCTTCCAGCATGGTCACACTCGTCGCGCAATCGCATATCCGGCCTGCGGCTTGGCATCCGGTCCGCGCAGATAAAGGGGCTTGGGCTTTCCGGCATCGGCAGGGGCGGCAGCCCCCAGACGCGCGACAATCGAAATCGGAAAGACGTTGGGGTGATCGCCACCGGCGCTGGCCTTCAGGAGCGGCGTTGCCGAACCGGTGATTTCACCGTCGAAGCCGGCCGCTAAAGCCTGGGCCTCGGCGACGCTTGCCGCCCGCGGCTGATCGAGCGGGGAACCATCGGCTGCGAAGGACTGGAGATAGATTTCGTCCCGCTTGGCGTCCATCGCCGCCAGCACGGCGCGGCCGGGCGTCTTCTCACGCTGGGCGGCGGCCATCACCTCGAGCGTGGTGACGCCGACGACGGGCACATTGAGGGAAAGCGCAAAACCGCGGGCTGCGGCAACGCCGACGCGGATACCGGTAAAGGAGCCGGGGCCGATCGTGACGGCAACGCGGTTGATCTGAGAAAGTGTCACTCCCGCCTGATCCAGCACGCGATCGACGATACCGATCAGATGTTCAGCATGCCCCTTGCCGATCATGTCCGATGCCTCCCCCAGCACCGTATTCCTGCCGCTGTCATAAATGGCGGCAGCGCAATCCACACCTGCCGTGTCGAGCGCCAGAACGATCATGCCATCAATTTCCGAATAAACTGTTTGTCGCCTAACCATAAACCGTCCGGCCGAACCTGAGATGAACGGCCGGAGCGAATTCGAAATTCTTAAGCGGCAATCACTTCCTGCACTTCGGGAACGAAATGGCGCAGCAGGTTCTGGACGCCGTGCTTCAGCGTCGCCGTCGAAGACGGGCAGCCGGAGCAGGAGCCTTTCATGTTCAGATAGACCTTGCCGTCCTTGAAGCCGCGGAAGGTGATGTCGCCGCCGTCCTGGGCGACGGCCGGGCGCACGCGGGTCTCCAGAAGCTCCTTGATGGTCAGCACGATCGATTCATCGGCTTCATCAAAGAACTCGTCGCCGGCATCGGCATCCTCGGAAAGGATGGAAGCATCCCCCATGACCGGCTTGCCGGACATGAAATGCTCCATGATCGAGCCAAGGATAGCCGGCTTAAGATGCTGCCATTCGGCGTTGTCCTTGGAGACGGAAATGAAATCATAGCCGAAATAGACACCGGTCACACCGGGAATATCGAACAGTCGGGCGGCGAGCGGCGAGGCTTCAGCCTCTTCGGCGCTGCGGAATTCGGCGGTGCCGTTTTCCATGACGACCTTGCCTGGCAGGAACTTCTGTGTGGCGGGGTTCGGCGTGGCTTCGGTCTGAATGAACATCTGGCTCTCCATGTGACAGGCTCGAGACCTCGGCCGTCTTTAGAATTCTTCAAAAGAAGATAAGCCCATTGCCTGATCTAATCAAGAGACTTGCACTCAAGAAATAGGCTCAGCAGAGGGCGTCGATTTCCTCGTTGGTCAGCGTATCCGGCAGGACGGTAACGGGGATCGGAAACGCCGCCGCGCGTCCGGCGACCGACGAAACAAGCGGTCCCGGACCTTCTTTTGCCGAGCCGGCGGCAAGAACGAGGATCGCCACATCGCGGTCTTCCTCGATCACGGCGTTGATCTGCTCGGCGGCACTGCCTTCACGGATGACGACCTCAGGCTCGATGCCGATCGTCTCGCGCACGATCTGGGCGATCTTGGCAACGGTTGCCTCGGCTTCCTCGCGCGCCTCGGCCCGCATGATCTCCTCGACGCCGAGCCATTGCTGGAAATCGCCGTTGGGGATCACATAGAGCAGCACCAGGCCGCCATTGGAATTCTTCGCGCGCCGGCCGGCATAATGAACGGCGCGCTGGCATTCGGGTGTCCCGTCGATCACCGCCATGAATTTGCGGCGGTGGCCTTCGAGCCGTGAGAGTCGCTTCGATACCATGGGGCGGACTCTGACACCCGAAGCGGAAAAATTGCAAGCGCAGTTTTCTGGCGCCTCCCGCTCTGACGGAGATCCTCTTCTCCCCCAAGAAGGCAGAAGAAGAGATCTGCCTCAGTAGAGGAAGCCGATGACGTCGCGTACTTGGCTCATCGTTACTTCGGCGCGGGCTCTCGCCCGTTCGCCGCCCTTGCGCAGGATCGCGTCGATATGGCTGGTATCGTCCATCAGCCGGCGCATCTCGCCGGTGATCGGCGCCAGCACATGGATGGCGAGATCGACCAGTGCCGGCTTGAAGACGGAGAACTGCTGGCCGCCAAAGTCGGCCAGTACCTCCGCCTTCGATTTGTCGGCGAGCGCGGCATAGATCGCCACCAGATTGTCGGCTTCCGGACGGCCCTGCAACCCGTCAACCTCGCTCGGCAAACCGTCCGGATCGGTCTTGGCCTTGCGGATCTTCTTCGAGATCGCGTCCTCGTCGTCCATCAGATTGATGCGCG
This sequence comes from Rhizobium sp. NLR22b, assembly GCF_019685295.1. Lineage (NCBI taxonomy): Bacteria > Pseudomonadati > Pseudomonadota > Alphaproteobacteria > Hyphomicrobiales > Rhizobiaceae > Rhizobium > Rhizobium sp. NLR22b. Next base: position 639,868 of record NZ_JABDWM010000001.1, on the reverse strand, counting down.
AAAGGTCGGAGGGATCGGATTTCGACATTTTTTTGGTGCCGTCGCGCAGCGACATGACGCGCGGCGCCGGTCCGCCGATCAGCGGTTCGACCATCGGGAAATAGGCATGCACCGGCTCGTCGCCGACGGTGATGTCGATGCCGTAGCCGCTCTTGCGAATATGCTCGGCATAATCGAGGTTGAACTTCATCGCGATGTCGCGGGCAAGCTCCAGATGCTGCTTCTGGTCCTCGCCAACCGGCACATGAGTGGCGCGATAGACGAGAATGTCGGCGGCCATCAAGCTCGGATAGGCGTAAAGGCCGAGCGAGGCCTGCTCGCGGTCCTTGCCAGCCTTGTCCTTGAACTGCGTCATGCGGTTCATCCAGCCGATGCGGGCGACACAGTTGAAGATCCAGGCGAGTTCCGCGTGCTGCGGCACAGCCGACTGGTTGAAAACGATATGTTTTTCCGGATCGATGCCGGCGGCGATGAAGGCGGCGGCGATCGAGCGCGTCTGGCTCGGCATGTCCTCGTGCACCAGCTGGGCGGTGAGCGCATGCATGTCGACGACGCAGTAGATGCAGTCGTTGCCTTCCTGCAGCGCCACGAACCGGCGGATCGCACCGAGATAATTGCCGAGATGCAGATTGCCGGTCGGCTGTACGCCGGAGAATACGAGTTTCTTGAATTCGCTCATGTCGTCCTCAATAGGCTGGTGGAGGGCCCCAAGGCTTCTCGCCTATGTTGCTAACGCCGCGGCTTATGCACGGGCGGCCGGTCGCAATCAAGAGGTTCGGGCTGCGGCATGCTGGATCAGGTCGAAGGTGTTGCCGTAAGGATCCGCAAAGACCGCGACCGTACCGTAAACCTCATGTCTGGGCTGCTCGAGAAAACGCACGCCGGCGCCGAGCATGGCGGCATGATCGCGAGCGAAATCGTCGGTCTTCAGGAAGAAGCCGACGCGGCCACCCGTCTGGTTGCCGATCGCCGCGCGCTGCGCCTCGTTGGCCGCCTGCGCCAGCAGAAAGGCGGCGCCATCCCCGCCTTTCGGCTTCACCACCACCCAGCGTTTGCCCTCCGGCTGGGGCTCGTCCTGAAGGCAATCGAAACCGAGGGTGCCGCAATAAAAGCCCTTGGCGCGGTCGTAATCGTCGACGACGAGCGTGACGAGAAAAAGAGACTGAAGCGTCATGTGATCTCCCATGTTTGGATGTTTATTCCACCTAGGACGCGAATGAAGCTCACTTTTAAGCCGAATTGATCAGCGCCATTAGTTAAAATTGAGTATAAAATTTCACAGAAAAGCTTTTATTGAACTGAGAATCCTCGGCCGCGCTGGCCAATCCAACGATCGCCAGCTAACCGCCCGGAGGGACCATGCAGAACGTCAGTTTGCTCGCCATGGCAGGCCTTTTCGCCCTACAATCCGCAACCGGCGCCGTCGGTCAAGACAGCAAGAGACCGGCCATTCATCTTCCCACGCATGAGGCGCGTCTCGCCTATGCGGTCCAGACCGTCAGCGTGCGCGCCGGCTGTTTTCCAGAGCGTCTGCGAGCGATCCTCTCGCATATCGCCGCAAAGACCGGACGCCGCCCGATCGTCACCTCCGGCCTCCGGCCGCATCCCCGCCGTCATGGCTCCCTGCATGGAAAATGCCTGGCGGCCGATATCCGGGTGCCCGGCCTCTCGGAACGAACAATCATTGCTGCCGCCAGGACAGCTCCAGGCATCGGCGGCATCGGCAGCTATTGCAACGGCATCATTCATGTCGATGTCGGCCCGCAACGACGATGGGTCGATTGTTAAAGCAATTTGAGAAACGTGCGGCTCGGCCTTGTGCAAGAGCTGTCCGGTTCGGACCCGCCCAAAGCCGTCGGTGGCGGCAGCCGGGTGAGGGGCAGGTTTCGCCAATTTCCTCGTTTCACGCGTCCTTCGCCGGCACCGGCTTGCGGTTGAGGTTGCGCCTTATCATGCCAAGATCCGCCCCGCCGATCAGGAAGGCGGCGGCGAAATAGATGAGCATGGCGATTGCGATCAGCAGCCCCAGCGTACCGACCTTGCTCAGAAGCGGCGCGCCGGAGGCGAGCCATGGCGCCCAATAGTGCTTGAGGAAGACGATTGCCGCGCCCATGACGGCCGAGGCGACGATCAGCAGGGCGGCGCGCTTTGCCAACGCCCATTCCCATGTCAGATGGCCGCGGCGCAGAAGCGTGGTGAACAGCAGCAGCGTGCTGATCCAGCCGGCTGTGGCTTCGGCGACGGCGATGCCGGGCGCGCCCATAAAGGGAAAAAGGGTCAGCGCCGTCGCGCAGTTGGTTCCCACCGCGATGGCCGAGAAGCGCATCGGCGTCTTGGTGTCCTCGCGGGCATAAAAGCCCGGCTGCAGCGCCTTGATCAGCACGAAGGCGGGCAGGCCGATGCCGTAGATCGCCAGGATCGAGCCGACCACCGCGGTGTTCTCCTGATGGAAGGCGCCGCGCTCGTAGAGCACGCGGATGATCTCGTCGGAGAGGATCCAGAGCGCGAAAGCGGCGGGGATGGTCAGGAACAGCACGAATTCGATCGAGCGGTTCTGCAGGTTTGCCGCTTCGCGTAGCGCCCCGCCCTTCAGTGCCCGGGCGAGCTCCGGCAGCAGCACGACGCCGACAGCGACGCCGACGACGCCGAGCGGCAGCTGATAGATGCGGTCGGCATATTGCAAGGCGGCAATCGCGCCGTCGCGGGAGGAGGCGATCGCCTGGCCGATCAGCTGGTTGATCTGGGTAATGCCGCCGGTGACGGCGGCCGGCACGGCGAGGATCAGCAGCCGCTTGACATTCGCAGTCATTTTCGGGAAGCGCAGGCTGATGCTCATGCCGGCCGCCAGCACGCCGACATAGACGACGGCGAGCTGCAGCACCCCGGCGGCAAGAACGCCCCAGGAGAGATACCAGGCCGTCGCGAGCGGATCGGCGCCGGTATAGAGCGAATAAAACAGCGCCCCGATCATCACCACGTTGAGGAAGACGGGGGCGATGGCGGCGGCGAAGAAATGATGCAGCGAATTCAGCATGCCGCTCATCATCGCCGTCAGCGACATGCACATCAGATAGGGAAACATCACCGCCGCCATGCGGATCGTGATCGAGAATTTCTCGGCATCGTCGGCAAAACCCGGCGCGATGATGAAGCGCACCAAGAGCGGCATGGCAAGCTCCATCACAATGGTGATGAGGAGCAGCACCGAAAACAAGACGCCGAAGACTTCTTCCGAAAAGCGCTTGGCGCCGTCCGTGCCGTTCGCCTCGATTTCCTTGGCAAAGAGCGGCACGAAGGCGGCATTGAAGGCGCCTTCGGCAAACAACCGCCGGAAGAGGTTCGGAAAACGGAAAGCAGCGTAGAAGACGTCGGCCATCGGTCCGGTGCCGAGCGCCGCCGCCATCAGCGTTTCACGGGCGAACCCGAAGATCCGGCTGCCGAGAGTGGCGCCGCCGACGGTCGCGAATTTCTTGACGAGGCTCATGCTTTGGGGCTCATGCGGGGGAATCGGCTTTCTTTTCGGCGGCGGGCGATGTTCGGGTGGCGGCGGGCGCGATGATGCCGGAGGGCATGCGCTCGCGCAGCTCGTCCTGCTCCTCTGCCATCACGGCCTTCATGCGGGCGGTGATATTGGCGCGCTTGCTGTCGCCCGATATTTTCTGACCCACGAGATCGGTGACGTAGAAGGTGTCGATCACCTTCTCGCCGAAGGTGGTGATGCGCGCCGACTGGATGTCGAGCGACAGATCGGAGAGCACGGCGGTGATCTCCGACAGCAGGCCCGGCCGGTCGAGGCATTCGACCTCGATGACCGTGAACTTGTTCGACAGGCTGTTGGTGATGTTGACCGAGGGCGGAATGTCGAAAGCCTTGCTTTTCTTGCGGTTGCGCGTGCGCGTGGCGATGACCTCGGGCAGGCGCTTGCGGCCGGCCAGTACATCCTCGATCATCCGCCCGATCGTGCCGGCGCGGCGAAGCTCGTCGGCGTCGTCGGAAAATTCACGGCTGACATGGATCGTATCGAGCGCCCGTCCATCCGAGGTCGTGAAGATCTGTGCGTCGACGATGTTGGCGCCGGCCGCAGCACAGGCGCCGGCAATGACGGCGAGCAGTCTGGGATGGTCGGGCGACAGCACTGTGATTTCAGTGATGGCGTGGAAACTGTCGGTGCGCACCATGGTGGCGAGCGCCTGGCCCGCCTTGTCAGCCTGGCGGATGAAGTCGGCGTGGCGGAGCTGGTCTTCCAACGGCACGGACAGCAGGTAGGGCTGGTAATGCAGCTTCGTATAGGTGTTGCGGTCCTTCTGGCTCCAGGCGGAAAGGGCGCCGCGCAGCGCCTCGGCGGCGGCATTGGCCCGCTCCTTGCGGGAGACCTCCGAAAAGCCGCCGGCCAGCAGCAACTCGGTTTCGTAATAGAGCGTGCGCAGCAACTGGCCCTTCCAGCCGTTCCAGACGCCGGGCCCGACGGCGCGAATATCGCAGATCGTCAGGATCAGAAGCATCTTCAGCCGGTCGAGCGACTGTACGCGGTCGGCAAAGTCGATAATGGTCTTGCGATCGGTGAGGTCGCGGGTCTGCGCCACCATCGACATCGTCAGATGTTCCTCGATCAGCCAGACGACGAGTTCCGTCTGCTTCTGCGACAGTCCGAAGCGGGCGCAGAGCTTGCGGGCGACGCGGGCGCCGGCGATCGAGTGATCCTCCTGGCGGCCCTTGGCGATGTCGTGGAGCAGAACGGCGACGTAGAGCGCCTCGCGATCCTCGATGTTCGAGATCAGCTTGTTGGCAAGCGGATGCAGATCCTCGGCGCGTCCCTTGTCGATCTCGGAGAGAACGTCGACGGTGCGGATCAGATGCTCGTCGACGGTGTAGTGGTGATACATGTTGAACTGCATCATCGCGACGATCTTGCCGAAATCGGGGATGAAGCGGCCGAGCACGCCGGCCTCGTTCATCCGGCGCAAAATCAGCGCCGGGTCGCGCTTCGACGTCAGGATCGACATGAAGAGGCGGTTCGCTTCGTCGTTTTCCCGTAAGCTGTTGTCGATCAGCGCGAGCGAACGGGTGACGCGTTTCAGCGCATCCGGATGGAATTCCAGCCCGTTGATGTCGGCGACGTGAAAGAGCCGGAGGATGCTGACCGGATCGCGCTTGAAGACATCGGCGTCGGCGAGAGCGATGCGGCCGCGGTCTTCGACGAATTCGACGCTGCCGGCGATTTTGCGGGTGCGATGGGTAAAGCGGCTGATGACGCCGGTGAGCCCCGGGATCGACTTCGCCTGCTGGTCTTCGAGCGCGGCGCACAGGATGCGTGTGAGATCGCCGACGTCCTTGGCCACGAGGAAATAGTGCTTCATGAAACGCTCGACCGCCGAAAGGCCCGGGCGGGTGTGATACCCGAAGGCTTCGGCGATCTCGCGCTGGATGTCGAAGGACAGGCGCTCCTCGGCCTTGCCTGTCAGGAAGTGCATATGGCAGCGCACCGCCCAGAGAAAATCGTCGGCTTTCTCAAGCAGGCGATATTCGTGTTTTGACAAGACGCCGAGCTTGATCAGCTCCGCCTGGTCGCGCACGTGGTAGTAATATTTCGAGATCCAGAACAGCGTGTGCAGGTCTCGAAGCCCGCCCTTGCCTTCCTTGACGTTCGGCTCGACGAGGTAACGCGTGTCGCCCGCCTTGCGGTGGCGCTCGTCGCGCTCGGCCAGTTTGGCGGCGATGAATTCGGGGCCGGTTCCGGTGACGATCTCCTTGTCGAAACGGGCCTCGAGCTCGGTTTCCAGCCGCTGCAGGCCGCAGATATAGCGCATCTCGAGGATCGCGGTACGGATCGTCATGTCGGATTTGGAAAGCGCGATGCATTCTTCCACCGTGCGGGTGGCGTGGCCGACTTTGAAGCCCATGTCCCAGAGCACGTAGAGCATGAATTCGACCGCCTTGTGCGTCTCCTCCGAAGGCCGCGGCGGGAAGAGGAAGAGCAGGTCGATATCGGAGCCCGGTGCCAGCGTGTCGCGGCCGTAGCCGCCGACGGCGGTGACGGCGAACTTGTCCTTCTGCAGCGGAAAAATATGGGCAGTGGCGAAATTGTAGAGGACGGTGATGATCTGGTCCTGCAGCCAGGATATCCGAAAGGCGCAATTAAGACCGCTGCCGTCGGCGGCAAGGGCTGCGCGCGCCTTCTGCCGGCCGTCCGCGCTCGCCTTTTTCAGCGCCGCGAGAAGATCGGCGCGCATGATGTCGGGCCGGTTCCGATTGACTTCGGCAACGGCGTCGCACTGCGTCTGCAAGAGCTCGGTGTCGAGGATCTCCGAGAAATCGAGGTTGCGCGTCGCGCTCACAGGGGTGGTTTCCTGTCCATGCCGGGCTGCCTGATCGGGGCTCGCCTCACGTTTCGTCTGCATGCGCTATAACCTCTTTGCCCGGCGATTGACACGGGCCTTCATATTGCAAGAACCTTTAAATTTGGCGAAATGGTGTTGCCATGCTGCGATGCGGGACGCTTTGCCGCAAGCGGCGGCCCTTCCCTAAAGCCTAGTCTGCGATCTGCGCATGCAGCGAATACAGCACCTGCCGGGTCTCGCGCTGGATCTCCTCGAGCGTCGCCCTGTCGCACTCGCGGTAGCCCGCCTTAGCGATCGACGTTCCAAGTTCAGAGATCATAGCGCAGGAGCGGGTGATTTTCAGCAGGCCGATCGGCGATGTCCAGCCGCGCGCGTTGCGGTCTTTGTCGGCGCGCCGCATCGTGTCGAGCATGGAGCAGATGAGCGAGAGGCGCTCGGTTTCGCGGACCAGCTTCGCCATGAACATCGGCTGCGCTCCTATTTCAGCTTTTTCTTGAGATCGTAAAGCGCATCAAGCGCCTCGCGCGGCGTCATGTCGTCGAGGCTCATCGCCTTCAGCGTCTCCTCGACCTTGGAGGGGCCGCGGGCAGTGTCCTCGCGGCGCACCGCCACCTGGAAGAGCGGCAGGTCGTCGATCAGCTGGCTCGCCGGGTTCTTGCGGTCGGCATCTTCGAGGCGGGTGAGCACGTCGCGGGCCCGCGACACGACCGAGGCCGGTAGTCCGGCAAGCCTAGCGACCTGGATGCCGTAGGAGCGGTCGGCGGCACCCGGCCCGACCTCGTGCAGGAAGATCACGTCGCCGTCCCATTCCTTGACACGCATCGTCGCGTTCGATAGCCGGCCAAGCTTTTCCGACAGCACGGTCAACTCATGGAAATGCGTGGCGAAGAGGCCGCGGCAGCGATTGGCCTCATGCAGGTGCTCGACGGCGGCCCAGGCGATCGACAGCCCGTCGAAAGTGGCGGTGCCACGGCCGATCTCGTCGAGGATCACGAGCGAGCGGTCGCTCGCCTGGTTGAGGATAGCAGCCGTTTCCACCATCTCGACCATGAAGGTCGAGCGCCCGCGCGCCAGATCGTCGGAGGCGCCGACGCGGGAGAACAGCCGGTCGACGATGCCGATATGGGCCGATGTCGCCGGCACGAAGGAACCCATCTGCGCCAGGATCGCAATCAACGCGTTCTGACGCAGGAACGTCGATTTACCGCCCATATTCGGGCCGGTGAGCAGCCAGATCGCCCCGTCCTTGTCGCCCGTTTTCGGCGACAGATCGCAATTGTTGGCGACGAAGGGGCCGCCCGCCTGGCGGCGCAGCGCCTGTTCGACGACCGGATGGCGCCCGCCCTCGATCGCAAACATCTTCGAGCCGTCGACCTGCGGCCGGCAATAGGCCTGCTCTTCGGTGAGCAGCGCCAGGCCTGCGGCGACGTCGATCACCGCAAGCGCCCGCGCGCCCGCCTTGATCGCTTCGGCCTGCGCCACGACGGCCGCCGTCATCCTGTCGAAGGCTTCGAGTTCGATCGCGAGCGCCCGGTCGGCTGCGTTGGCGATGCGGCTTTCGAGATCGGCAAGTTCGGTCGTGGTGAATCGCATGGCGCTTGCCATCGTCTGGCGATGGATGAAGCGGGCCTTCGCTTCGGCCGTGTCCGTCATCGGAGCTGCGTTGCCGGCGGTCACCTCGATGAAATAGCCGAGGATATTGTTGTGCTTGATCTTCAGCGACCGGATGCCGGTTTCTTCGGCATATTGCAATTGCAGCCCGGCGATGACGCGGCGCGACTGATCGCGCAGCGCCCGGACCTCGTCAAGCTCGGCGCTGGCGCCGTCGCGCAGGAAACCGCCATCGCGTTTCAACAGCGGCAATTCATCGGCGAGCGTCTCGGCAAGCAGGGTTTCGAGGCCCGCCGGAAGGGCTTGCAGCCCGGAGAGCGCTTGATCAAGCTCTTCCGGCAGCATCGCGCTTGCAAGCAGATCGGCAAGTCCGCCGGCCGCTTGCAGGCCCTGGCGAATTGCCCACAGATCGCGCGGTCCGCCGCGGTCGAGCGCCAGGCGGGAGAGCGCGCGCGGCATGTCGGGCACATGTTTCAGCGTGTCGCGGAGCTTGCCGCAGAGCGCGGGCTCTTCGATCAGGAAGCCGATCGAATCGAGCCGCGCATTGATGCGGGCGGGGTCGGTGAGCGGCGACATCAGCCGTTCGGCGAGAAGTCGCGCGCCGCCGCCGGTGACGGTGCGATCGATCGCCTTCAGCAGCGAACCATTGCGATCTCCGGAGAGCGTTCGGGCAAGCTCCAGGTTGGCGCGGGTGGCCGGGTCGATGAAGAGCGTCGACGCGGCACTTTCCCGCTCCGGCCTGCCAAGCGGCGGCCGTTCGGCGATCTGCGTCTTCTCGACATAGGCGACGGCGGCTGCGGCCGCCGCCAGCTCGGCGCGCGAGAAGCTGCCGAAGCCGTCGAGGGTCGAGACGCCGAAATAGCGCGCGATCCGGCCTTCGGCGCTGGCGCTGTCGAAGAGCACGGAAGGCTGTGGAACCGCCGTGCGGCCAAGCACGTCGAAGACCGGCTTGAGCTCGGCATCGTGGAAGATCGTGTCGGGCAGGATCAATTCGCGCGGATCGATGCGCAGGATGTCGGCCAGCAGCCGCGCGCTTTCCGTCTCGGCAAGCCGGAAGACGCCTGTGGAAATATCGATCCAGGCGAGCGCCAGCTGCGGTTCGCCGCCGCCGCGGATGCGGGCAAGCGCCATCAGATAGTTCGATTCCGAAGGCGAGAGCAGCTTCTCCTCGGTGATCGTGCCGGGCGTGACGAGACGGATCACGTCGCGTTTGACGACCGATTTGGCGCCGCGTTTCTTGGCCTCGGCCGGATCCTCGATCTGTTCGCAGACGGCGACGCGGAAGCCGAGCGAAATCAGCTTCTGCAGATAGTCGTCGGCCGCATGCACCGGCACGCCGCACATCGGGATATCCTGACCCATGTGCTGGCCGCGCTTCGTCAGCGTGATGCCGAGCGCGCGGGAGGCTTCCAGCGCATCCTCGAAGAACAGTTCGTAGAAATCGCCCATGCGATAGAACAGCAGCGAACCCGGATTGTTCGCCTTGATCTCGATATATTGCTCCATCATCGGCGTCGCCGAGGCGCGGCTTTCCGCCGTGGCGAGCTCGGCAGCCGAAAAGGCTTCATTCCCAATGTCTATACGTGCGTTCACGGAGGTGCAGTTTTTCCCAAAAAAACAGGTGCCAACCCTATCCGCGCGCCGCTATAGATGACAACTGCATTTGAGGAAGAGCGAAGCGTCGCCCACAGGACGTTGGAGGATTTATGCCCGATATCGACAAGAAGGACCGACCGGTGACCTCGGTGACCGATCAGGAGGCGCTTGATTTTCACGCCATGGGCCGCCCCGGCAAGCTGGAGATCAACCCGACCAAGCCGATGGCAACGCAACGCGATCTCTCGCTCGCCTATTCCCCGGGCGTCGCCGTCCCGGTCAAGGCGATCGCCGCCGATCCGCAGACCGCCTATGACTATACCGCACGCGGCAATATGGTCGCCGTCATATCGAACGGGACGGCGATCCTCGGCCTCGGCAACCTCGGCGCGCTTGCCTCCAAGCCGGTCATGGAAGGCAAGTCGGTGCTGTTCAAACGCTTCGCCGATGTCGATTCCATCGACCTCGAGATCGATACGGAAAATGTCGACGAGTTCATCAACTGCGTGCGCTTCCTCGGCCCCTCCTTCGGCGGCATCAATCTCGAGGATATCAAGGCGCCGGATTGCTTCGTCATCGAGAGCCGGCTGCGCGAGCTGATGGACATTCCCGTCTTCCACGACGACCAGCATGGCACCGCGATCATCGCCGCCGCCGGCCTGATCAACGCGCTCGAACTGACCGGCCGCGACCTGAAGACGACTAAGCTCGTCTGCAACGGCGCCGGCGCTGCGGCGATCGCCTGCGTCGAGCTCATCAAGGCGATGGGTTTTGCACCCGAAAACGTCATCCTTTGCGATACCAAGGGCGTCATCTATCAGGGCCGCACCGAGGGCATGAACCAGTGGAAATCGGCGCATGCGGCAACGACTGACGCGCGCACGCTGAAAGAGGCGATGAACGGCGCCGACGTCATTTTCGGTCTGTCGCAGAAAGGCGCCTTCTCGGCCGAGATGATCCGCTCGATGGCCGATCGGCCGATCATCTTCGCCATGGCCAATCCCGATCCCGAGATCACCCCGGAGGAGGTCGCCCGCATCCGCGACGACGCCATCATGGCGACGGGGCGTTCCGATTATCCGAACCAGGTCAACAACGTCCTCGGTTTTCCCTATATCTTCCGCGGCGCCCTCGATGTGCGCGCCTCCACCATCAACGACGCGATGAAGATCGCCGCCGTCAAGGCGCTGGCAAACCTTGCCCGTGAGGACGTGCCCGATGATGTCGTCGCCGCCTACCAGGGCAACCGCCCACGTTTCGGGCCGCAATACATCATTCCCGTTCCCTTCGATCCGCGCCTGATCTCGGCAATCCCGGTGGCGGTCGCTGAGGCCGCGATCGAAAGCGGCGTCGCCCGCAAGGTGATCACCGACATGGCCGGCTACGCCCGCGAGCTCTCGGCGCGCCGCGATCCGATCGCCTCGACGCTTGCCAGCCTCTACGAACGTGTCCGCCGCCGCCCGAAGCGGATCGTCTTTGCCGAGGCCGAAGAAGAACAGGTCCTGCGCGCCGCCATGTCCTACGCCAACCAGCAGCTCGGCACCGCCATCCTGCTCGGCCGCGAGGACCTGATCCGGGCGACGGCGGAGCGCGCCGGCATCGATCTCAACCGGCCGGGCCTTGAGATCGTCAACGCCCGTATCTCGACCCGCGTCGAGGCCTATATCGATTATCTCTATGCCCGGCTGCAGCGGCGCGGTTATCTCCATCGCGATGCTCAGCGCCTGATCCACAATGACCGCAACCACTTCGCCGCCACCATGGTGGCGCTCGGCGACGCCGACGGCATGGTGACGGGCATCACCCGCAACTATTCCACCGCGCTCGAGGATATACGCCGCTGCATCGACGAGAAGCCCGGCCACCGTGTCATCGGCGTGTCGCTGGCGCTCTGCCGCGGCCGCACCGTCTTCGTCGCCGATACGGCCGTGCATGATATGCCGACGTCCGAAGAGCTTGCCGATATCGCCGAAGAGGCCGCCGGTCTCGCACGGCGCATGGGTTATCAGCCGCGCGTCGCCTTGCTTGCCTATTCCACCTTCGGCCATCCCTCCGGCGAACGGTCCGAGCGGGTGCGCGAAGCGGTGAAGATCCTTGACCGGCGGCGCGTCGATTTCGAATATGACGGCGAGATGGCGGCCGATGTGGCGCTGAACCGCAAGGTGATGGAGCAATATCCGTTCTGCCGGCTCTCCGGCCCCGCCAATGTCCTCGTCATGCCGGCCTTCCACTCGGCCTCGATCTCGACGAAGATGCTGCAGGAACTCGGTGGCTCCACCGTGATCGGCCCGATCCTCGTCGGCCTCGACAAGCCGGTGCAGATCACCTCGATGGGCGCCAAGGACAGCGACATCGTCAACATGGCGGCGATTGCCGCCTATGGCGGATCATAAGGCCATCTGCTCGCACAGCGAGCTATTCAGTGACCGGGGAGTTCGGCGAATCAGCCCCTCATCCGCCTGCCGGCACCGTGCCGCGACCTCTCAGTTCCTCGCAGGTCTATCATAGGGTACGTCCACTCTCCCCGTCATTACGGGGAGAGGGTTACAGTGGAGGCAGCCATTGAGCCTACCAGACGGCAGTGCCACGAAGCGATCAGCTTGCGAAGCGGCCGGCGTCGGCGCCGTAGTAGTTCAGGTAACGGTCGGAAATGCTGGAGATCGGCAGCACGATCAGCACGTCGGTCGTGTTGAAGGCATGGTCGATGACCGCGCTGGAGCCGACCATCGCGCCGAGACGCAGATAGCCCTTGATCAGCGGCGGCAGGGCCATCAGCGCCCGTTTCGGGTTGACGGCCTCGGCCGGCATCAGGTCCATGGTGCGGGCGAGATGCGGCAGTGCGCCGATGGCCCACTCGTCCTTCGCCAGCACATTGTGGTAGAGGAAGGACAGCGCCAGCGCGTGGCTTTCGAGATAGACGCCGGGAAACGAGGCGCAGCCGAACATCGCGCTCATGCCGTGCTTCAGCGCATAAGCCCAGTTGCCCTGCCAGAGAAGCTCGACCGTGCGTTTGGTGCGGTATTCCGGCAGCACACAGGAGCGTCCGAGTTCCATGAAACGCTTGTCCGGATGCTTGACGAGGAGGCTCTCGATTTCGAATTCGGAAGCCGAATAAAAACCGCCATTGGCGATGGCGACGTCCTGGCGCAGCAGCCGATAGGTGCCGACGATCTGGTCTTCCGGATCACCCTCGAGCGAGCGGTCGAGAACGAGAAGATGGTCGCAGAAAGCGTCATAGGCATCGAAATCGCGTTCGCGACGCATGGCTTCCGGCGGCAGCTGCGCCTTCATCTCGTCGACGAAGACGCGGTAGCGCACGGCCTGGGCCGCATCGATCTCACGTGCCGTGCGGGCAAGGCGGGTTTCGAGATTGCCGATCCGGCCGAGGATGTCGCCGTCTTTCTGCGCAGCCGCCGACGGCCGTGCAGCCTCCGCGGTAACGTCGTGATTCAGGATGTCGATGGAGGACATGGCGATTCTCCCGTTGCCGGCTTATCGACGCCATAAAACACTTCTGTACGACAGGAAAGTGACATATTGAATTTCCCGGCGCAAGCAGCGCGCGCAGTCAATCCAGTGACCTATCGCGCCTCTGCCCGGCGGGCGGAAAGAGCGGCGACCGCCTGAACTTCCGTCAGCAGCCGCACCGGGTCGACCGGCTTTACCATGACGCGGTTGGCGCCATTGAGCAAGACCTGGCGGCGCGACTCGTCGCTCTTGTCGGCGGTGAGCACGATCACCGGCACCGGGTCGAGATCGAGTCGCCTTTCGTGGCCGCGCAGGCGTCCCAGCATGTCGATGCCGTTGCCGCCGGGCATCGATAGATCGCTGATGATGATGTCGGGCCGAGCGTTCGCCTCGCCGAGGGCGCAATCGAGAAGCGTCTCGAAATCCTCGACATGGTGCACCTTGTGTCCGCCCTTTTCGAGCATGACGCGCACCAGCATAGCATTGATCGGATCGTCCTCTCCGAGCAGGATGCGCAGCCCGTGTGCGGCAACCACGGTCTCGGCCATCGGCAGGCCGAAACCCGGCTGGTTGTCGTTCAGCGCGTCGCGCTTCTCCATGCCGCGCATGCGCCCGCGCAGCACATCGATCAGCGACTGTTCGCGCAGCGGCCGGATGAGCCAGGCGTCGAACAGGTCGAGCGGATGGGCGCTGCGCTCTTCCGGATTGACGAGCAGGACTTTGCGCAGGCCGAGGGCAGCGATCTCGGCGCGATCGGCGAGATGCGCTGAAAATTCCGCCGACATACGATGATCGACGATGATATCGGTCGGCCGGCGGCCGCCGCTCGCCATTCCGAGCAGCCTCGCGCGCGCAGCCTCGCCGGTGTCGACCAGATGGCAGATCCCGCCGAGCGCGGTGATCGTTTCGGCAATGGCGGAGCGGGCGGCCCCCGCCGGCGCCAGCAGCACGACGCTGTTGCCGGCAAGCAGCGTGTTTCGCCGCTCGGATCGCTCGCTGTCGAGTTCGATGGGGAAGCGGATGGTGAACGTGCTGCCTTTGCCCTTTTCGCTGGTGACCGTCAGGGCGCCGTCGAATTCGCGCATGATGCGGGCTGAGATGGCAAGGCCGAGCCCAGTGCCGCCGCTCTTGTCGGCAACGTTTCCACCCTGTTCGAACTCGCCGAAGACGCGCGCCTGCTCCTCCGCCGTCATGCCCGGACCGGTGTCGGTGACGGTGATCAGGAGGTTGCTGGCATCGAGCGATACGCGGATGAAAACGCCCCCAGCCTGGGTGAATTTGACGGCATTGCCGATGACGTTGAACAGAACCTGGCGCAGCCGCGCCGCATCGAAGTTCATTTTCTCCGGAACGTCTGATGACACGGTAGCGCCGATCTCGATCCCCTTTTCATGCGCCCGGTGAGCGAGCATTTCGACGACGCTTTCCAGAAGCTTCCGCAGCGATTCCGAGCGCGGGTGAAGCTCGAATCGGCCGACCTCGATGGTGGAAAAATCGAGCAGATCCTCGACGAGCTGCGTCAAGGCGTGGCCTGACTGGCGGATGTTGGCCAGATAATTCTGCTGTTCCTGCGTCAGCCGCGTTTCCGCGAGCAGATGCGTCATGCCGAGAATGCCGGAAAGCGGCGTGCGCACTTCGTGGCTGACGGTTGCAAGCAGCCGCGATTTCGCGGCGCTGTTATACTCGGCTTTCTGGCGGGCCGACTCGCGGCTCTGCGCGATGAGCCGCTCCTCCGTGACATCACGGGCGACGCTCTGCAGCAGTAGGCGCCCGCTGCCCGGATCGCGGGTGACAACGTCGCGCCAGAGGAAAATGCGCTGGCCTTCCGGCGTCGATATCTCGACGTCGTAGCAGTGCGGGATCGGGCCGGGGCGGAAGGCAAGCCCGATCCCTTCGCAGGTCCGCCCTTCCGGACGCAGCCGGCCGGTCAGACGGCGAAACGTGTCGTTGGCCGAGATGATGCGCCGGTCCATGGCGCGGGTGAGGGTGATGTCGCCGAGCACGTCATGCACCTCGGCGAAGAGCTTCGCGCCATCATCGCCGTTCGGAGTGGATCGACCGGCCGGCTGCCGGCTTCTCTGCCGGCGAACCATCAGCACGGCATAACAGGCGATGACGGCAAGGCCGAGAGCAACAAGACCGCCCGAAAGGAGCAGCGGCTCGCCGGCATGAGCAAGCAGCGTCAGGATCATGGCGGCCAGAAAGCCGACGCCGCTCAGCCAGTAGAACAGCATGCGCCGCGTCGCTGCAGGCCCTGATAGGGAAGCGGCACCCGGGTGCGCTGTCGATACGCCGGGACGCGGAGAGGGTTCCTCCGTCCGCTCCTGAGGCGGCTTGACGGCGGTTCCGCCGAAGGCGGCGGACAATCTTTCCTGCAACTGTCCCAAACTCTGCATGGTATCTGGATAACATGAGGCTTGTTCCGAATGCCTTCAGGAATTCGATACAATTTTAGCGGCCGGCCTTTTTCGGCAGCAGCAGTTCCTCGAGAATGACGCAGCCGGCGCCGATGGTGATGAAACTGTCGGCGAGATTGAACACCGCAAACGACCAGCTTTCGGTGTAGAAGAGGATATAGTCGATCACATGCCCGTAGGCGAAACGGTCGACAAGGTTGCCGATCGCCCCGGCAATGATCAGCGCATAGCCGAGATGGGCGAGCCAGCGGTCTTTTGCCGTGCGGTACCACAGCCAGATGACGAAGGCGACGATGACGAGCCGCATGCCGACGATGAACCAGCCGTCCATGCCCTCCAGCATCGAAAAGGCGACGCCGAGATTATAGGTGCGATAGAGCGCCAGCATCGGAATGACGGGCACGGCTTCCTGCAGCGGCAGGTAATGATCGACGGCGACCTTCACGACCTGGTCGATCAAAACGGCGAAGAGGATGAAGAAGAGGATCGGCGCCGGGCGCGAAAACAGGGCGGGGCGTGCATGCGTCGGTTCGGTCATTTGCCCTCGGCAAGTGAGAGGAGATGGCGGCGCGCCTCGAAAAGCATGATGGCGGTGGCGACGGCGAGGTTGAGGGAGTCGGCGCGGCCCTGCTGCGGGATGCGGGCGAGCGCATCGGCTTCCCCAGCGAGCTGGTCTGGCAGCCCGGATTGTTCGTTGCCCATCAACAGCACGACGGGCTTCTTCCGATAGTCGATCGTGCGATAGTCGACGGCGCCGGCCAGATGGGTGGCGATGATGGAAACGCCGGCCGACTTCCGCCAGGTGAGAAATTCTTCCGGCGTCGCCCGTGCGACCGGAACGGCGAAGACCGAGCCCATGGTTGCCCGCACGGTCTCCAGCGAGAAGGGATCGGTGGTCTCGCCGATCAGAATGATGCCGGACGCACCGGCCGCATCGGCCGTCCGGATGATGGTGCCGAGGTTGCCCGGATCGCGCACCCGGTCGAGCGCCACCCACGTCTCACCCTCCTGCGGCCGGATGCCCTTGAGCGGCGCCCAGCGCTGCTCGAAGATGCCGACGACCATTTGCGGGTTGTCGCGCCGGGTGATCGCGGCAATGACTTTTTCGCTGACTTCGAGCACCAGCCCGCCGGAGGCGACGGTCCTTGCCGCCATCTGCTCGACCAGCGGCTTGCCTTTGGCCGCCTTGGCATAGACCAGCGTGCGGATCGTCCAGCCGAGCTCTATCGCATCGATGACGAGCTTCAGCCCTTCGGCGAGGAAAGTCCCGCTTTCCTCCCGCGACTTCTTGTTGGTCAGCGCCTTGATGTCCTTGATGATCGGATTGGCGAGCGAGGTGACTTCCTTCACCTGCCCGACCCTGCGCGGCCCCTGATCGTGGAAGTCCTTGCTCATTGCGGCACCCAGCGGGAAAAGAGGGAGGTGGAAAGCGCGCGGCCCGGCGTTTTGCCGTCGAGGCCTGCCTCGCGAATCACCAGCTCGCCGGATTCGACCGCGCCGCCGGCGCCGCGCATCGTTTCACGCATCAGCTCGTGGATCGAATAGAAGCTGGCGCGGATCGAATAAGCCGTCAGCACCAGGCCGACCGCCTTCGGCGACAGGATCTCGCGGCAGATATCGAGCATCAGGGGCAGATGCTCGAAGAGATGCCAGACTTCGCCATTGGGGCCGCGGCCGAATTTCGGCGGATCGGTGAGGATGATGTCGTACTGGCTGCCGCGGCGTTCCTCGCGCAGGATGAATTTCATCGCATCCTCGCAGATCCAGCGGATCGGCAGCTTCTCCATGCGGCCGAGCGCCTGGTTCTCGCGCGCCCAGCCGATCGCCTTCTTCGACGCGTCGACATGGGTGACCTCGGCGCCGGCGGCGGCGGCGACCAGCGAGGCGACGCCGGTATAACCGAAGAGGTTCAGCACCTTCAGCGGCCGGCCGGCCTTTTCGACCGCCTCCTTCATCCAGCTCCAGTGGACGATCTGCTCGGGAAAGACGCCGACGTGACGGAAGGAGGTGAAGCGGCCGAGGAAATCGACGCCAAGCAGGTTGAGCGGCCAGGCCTCGCCGAGCGCCTCCTCGGGGAAACGCCAGCGGCCGGTGCCTTCCTCGTCAGTGTCGCCGGTGAACACGGCATCGACCTTCTCCCAGATCTGCGGTGCTAGCGAAGGCCGCCACAGCGCCTGGGCTTCCGGGCGGATGATGCGGTAGGGGCCATATTGCTCCAGCTTTTGGCCGTCGCCGCTGTCGATCAGGTGGAAATCGCCGGCGCCGAGCGATTCGAGAATGACAGGCACGCGCTCCGCCGGCCGATCGCCGCTGCGCGCCATGAGCGGGCGCGAAACCGCGGCCGGCGCAGTCTCGCGAACCGTGTCGCGTGTGGCCGCAGGCCGTGCCGCGGACTTCGGTGCTCGGCCGGCCCGATCGTCTCTGCGGCTTTCACCGGCGGGACCCGATGTCTTCTTCTGGCCCGGCCGGCGTTCTCTTTGTTTCAACGTGCTCTTCCGCGTCTCTGTCGGGGTGGCGTGATAGCGCTGCGTCCTCGGCAGCACCTTGTATTATGCAGTAGCCCAGAAAACCGTACCGGATCAACTGCGCATGGGTGCGGGCGTCATTCCACGCGCGGGATCGCAAGCCAGCCAGATAACATTCCCCTCCGCCGTAGCAAAGCGCTTTACCGCTGGGATAAGATGGGCGAATCGCAGATGGGGCTATCGAATGGATTTCACCGGCGAAGAACGCATCGCCGCGCCGCGGGACATGGTCTGGGAAGCGCTCAATGATCCGGAGATCATGCGTGGCTGCATTCCCGGCTGCCAGGGCATTGAGCGACTGTCGCCAAGCGCTTTCGAGGCGACGATCAAGGTCAAGTTCAGCCTGTTCTCCGCCAGCTTTCATGGGGTGCTGACGCTTTCCAATATCGATGCGCCGGAAAGCTATACGCTATCGGCCGAAGGCAAGGGCGGCCTTGCCGGCTTCGCCAGGGGCAGCGCCGATGTCGTACTCAAGGCGAAGGGCGAGGAGACGATCCTGCACTACCGGGCCAAGGCCGAGCTCGGCGGCAAGCTTGCCCAGCTCGGCGCCCGTCTGCTCGACTCGACTTCGCAGAAGCTCGCTGAAGGCTTCTTCTCGGATTTCAATGCTGCGGTCGTTGCAAAAATGGCTGCGGATTGAGCGCCAAAGGCTTTCGCTGCGGCTTGGCGCGGACCTGCGCCTGAGCTATTCCGGCAGGATGACATGGACCATCAGGCCGCCGCGGGCGGAAGACCAGGAAATGCTCGCGGACATCTATCTTGCCGTGCGTCGCCAGACATTCGTCTGGGTCGATCCCGGCAAGTTTCACCGCGAGGATTTTTCGGCTCATACCAACGGTGAAACCATCCTCGTCTGCGAACATACCGATGGTAGCCTTGCCGGTTTCCTGTCGCTCTGGCCGGAGGATGATTTCATTCATATGCTTTATGTAAGGCCGGAATTCCAGGGGCTCGGCGCCGGCACGGCGCTGCTCAGGGCGCTGCCGGAATGGCCGCGACATAAGTACCGGCTGAAATGCCTGGTGAACAACCGGCGGGCGAAGGCCTTCTATCTTTCCCACGGTTTTGCGGTGACCGGCAATGGCGCGTCGCCGGAAGGCGATTATGAGGAGCTGAGTTTTTCTCCGATTTGACGCGGGAGGTAAAGCCGATCTTACCGCGACGGCAGCTGGCCGGCGATATCTTCTGCGCGGCTCCTGTGACGATCGGCCTCGCCCTGCCAGCGAATGGCTTCCTTGGCCTCGGTGCGGGCACGCTTGCGGTGTTTGCCCTGGCTGAACCAGGTGGCGGCCGAACCGATCAGCATGCCTGCTATCAGCGCGATGAACAGGAAGACGAAGAAGGGCGCGGAAACTGAAAGCACCTGGTCTTCGGGCCTGAAGGGATTGAAGGCGAGCGTGACGCTCTGCCGGTTGGCGACGCAGAAGACGATGAGGATGACGCCGAGCGGCAGCAAAATCAACAGGTTGACGATCTTCTTGGTCATTTCAGCTCTCCATGCGCCTGATATGCATCGGCCCGAAAATCGATTCCGACTTTCAGGCCGATGCGCTAGCAGAATAGGAAAACGGTGTTCAAGTTCAAGTGCGGTTTCGCCGCAGGCGGCACGCGCCGCTCAATCCTCTTCGTCGGCCTGGCCGGGATTGAGCCGCTCGCGCAGTTCCTTGCCTGTTTTGAAGAAGGGAACCCACTTCTCTTCGACGAAGACGGTATCGCCGGTGCGCGGGTTGCGGCCGGATCGGGACGGGCGGTTCTTGACCGAAAACGCGCCGAAGCCGCGCAATTCGACGCGGTTGCCCGCAGCCAGTGCATCGGTGATCTCGTCGAGAACCGCGTTGACGATATTTTCGACGTCGCGATGATAGAGATGCGGGTTGCGTGCCGCAACAATCTGCACCAATTCGGACTTGATCACAGTCGCCCCCTTAAATTATTGATTTCTTATCAATCGCGGCCAACCTGCCAAACTGAAAGCAGCCCGTCAAGAAGCAACTTTGGGGGCAGGATTCCGTTGATATCCTGGCCTTTGACCAGATCATCATAACCCAGGATAGTAATGAGCCGCGAAACAGCTCCAGCGAGCAGAAAAGGCGTGTTGCTCTTCTTGTCCCAATCGACCATCGGCAGATCGGTGTCGATGCCGCGCGACTTGAGATAGGCGCGGATTTCCGCCTCGCCGCCGATCGTATCGACGAGCTTTGCCTTCAGCGCCTGCCGGCCGGTATAGATTGTGCCGTCGGCGAGTTTCAGCACCTCCTCGCGCGGCAGCTTGCGCCGGTCGGCGACCAGGTCGACGAACCAGTTGTAGCTGTCGACCACCATGTTGCGGATCATTGCCTTGGCCTCCTCGCTCGCCTCGTGGAAGGGCGAGGGCTCGGCCTTCAGCGGCGAGGACTTGATCTCCTGCAGCGATACGCCGATCTTGTCGAGTAGCGGCTGGATCTGCGGGTACTGGAAGATAACGCCGATCGAGCCGGTGATCGAGCTGTCGCCGGCAATGATCGTGTCGCCGGCGGTGGCGACCATATAGCCGGCGGAGGCGGCCAGCGTGCGCACGTCGGAGACGACGGGCTTCTTGGCTGATATGGCCCGGATCGCCTTGAAGATTTTTTCCCCGCCATAGGTCGTGCCGCCGGGCGAGGAGATCGAAATCACCGCGGCCTTCACCTGATCGCTGGTCTCGACCTTCTTTAGCCGCTCCAGCAGCTCGTCGTCATCGACGATCAGCCCCGATATCGTCACATGGGCGATATGCGGACTTGCCGTGCCGGCCTCGCCGACGGCGAAACGGTAGAAAGCGAAACCGAGCGCCACGACGAGGGCGACCGCGACGATGCGCCAGAAGCCGAGCTTGCGGCGCAGCCGCCGGCGATCCGCGATGATCGAACTGTCCATAGAAACCTCCAGCGCTGGCCCAGGGTCGGCATGGCGCCGATAGGCCCGGTGAAATTGGTGGAAGCGGCGCGTATGAATGCCACTTTTGTATGTTTTTCCGTTTTGTTGCTTGTTGCAGAAAAAATTCCGTATTGGCAAGCCAATGTAATAATGCGAAACGAACTGTGATTGCCGGCCGGCTTTGTTACGCAGGCGAGGCAATCACCGCACATGGAACGAGACCTATGCTCGATACCCTGAAGAACAACGGACATGCCGCTTATGCGGGCTCCGGCAGGAGCCCCTATGGCGATGCGTTGTTCCATTCCGCCCGCGTGCGGCGGCTGAAGATTTTGCTGCCGTTGGCTGCCCTTGTCGTCGCCGGCGCCCTCACGACGGTGGCCTTGGTGAGCCTGTACCTGCCTGAAAACGTCAAGTTTGAAGGCGCCAAGATCGAGAACGGCAAGGTCGTGATGGAAAAGCCGGCAATTGCCGGACGCAACTCCGACGGCGTCAATTATTCCATGCTTGCCGAAAGGGCGCTGCAGGATATCCGCAATCCCGATCTCATCACCCTCGAGACCATCAAGGCCGCTGTTCCGATGAATGACGGGCTGGTTGCCCGCGTCATCGCTTCGACTGCCGATTATAACCGCGCCACCGACAATCTGCATATGACGGCTCCCTTCACCCTGGTGCTGAGCAGCGGCCTCAACGCACAATTCCAGTCCGCCCGGCTCGACATCAAGGGCGGCAACATGCGCAGCGACGATCCCGTCACCATCACCAAGGACAATGCTTCCATTGTTGCGAAGACGCTGGAGATAACCGATAAGGGGCGCGTGATCACATTCGAGGGGAATGTTCGCATGAATGTCGATCCATCCACCATTCATAAACAGGGCACTTAACCAGCCGGGTCACCCATGACAAAAGATTGTCGCATTTCAGCTTGCAAGACGGGCATCGCATTCGTTGCCGGCGCATTTGCCCTTATTCTGACGGTCTCGGGCGCGGGGGCGCAGTCGACGACCATGTCGGGCATGAAGCTTTCCAACGACCAGCCGATCCAGATCGAAAGCGACAAGCTGGAGATTCGCGACCAGGAGCACACGGCGCTCTTCACCGGCAACGTCAAGGTCGTCCAGGGCACGACGACGATGCAATCCGGCAAGATGACTGTCTATTACAAGGACAAGGCGGCAAAGTCGGGCGCCGGCGCGCCGGCCCAGCCCGAGGCGAAACCCGAGCAGTCGGCCTCCCTGGCGTCGGGAAGTGCGGATATCGACAAAATCTTGGTGACGGACAAGGTCTACCTGGTCTCGGGCACGCAGACGGCGACTGCCGACGATGGCAATTTCGACATGGCCTCGCAGACATTCATCCTGACCGCGGATCAGGGAAACAAGGTCATCCTGTCGGACGGTCCGAACGTCTTCACCGGTTGCAAGCTGACCGTTCACATGCAAACCGGCCAGGCGGAGCTTGAAAGCTGCGGCGGTCGTGTCCAGATTCAGCTCGATCCGAAATCGCAGCCGAACGCGCAGAAGCAGAACTGAACCGGCCTCCCACGTGAAATTATCATCGCTATCCACCATGTTCGGCAGGCCTGAGCCGCAAGCTGCGGGTGCCGCCGACAAGAGCCGCTATCAGGGGACGCTGATCGCCCGTGGTCTGACCAAGACCTATGCGACGCGCCGTGTCGTCAACGGCGTCTCCCTGGTCGTGCGTCGCGGCGAAGCCGTCGGCCTGCTCGGCCCGAACGGCGCCGGCAAGACGACCTGCTTCTACATGATCACCGGCCTAGTACCGGTGGATGAAGGCACGATCGAGATCGATGGAAACGATGTCACGACCATGCCGATGTACCGCCGCTCGCGGCTCGGCGTCGGTTACCTGCCGCAGGAAGCCTCGATCTTTCGCGGACTGACGGTTGAAGAAAATATCCGCGCCGTCCTCGAAGTGCATGTGAAGGACAAGGCCGAGCGCGAGCAGAAGCTGAACGAGCTGCTGGAGGAATTTCATATCCAGAAGCTGCGCAAGAGTGCCGCCGTCGCCCTTTCCGGCGGCGAACGCCGCCGTCTCGAAATCGCGCGAGCGCTTGCAACCGACCCGACCTTCATGCTGCTCGACGAGCCCTTCGCCGGTGTCGACCCGATTTCGGTCGCCGATATCCAGAACCTCGTCCACCATCTGACGGCGCGCGGCATCGGCGTTCTCATTACCGACCACAATGTGCGTGAGACGCTTGGCCTCATCGACCGCGCCTATATCATCCATGCCGGCGAGGTGCTGACCCACGGCCGGGCGAACGACATCGTCAACAATCCGGAAGTGCGCCGACTCTATCTCGGCGACAAGTTCAGCCTCTGACCCCGCGCTGATTCACCTTCCCGCGTAGTTCCGCTTGACCAAATGAGATAAAAAAGCAATTTTTGGGCCAACTCGGATTTCCGTGGCCTGAAGCGTGGATCGGGCGCGGTTTCCTGGAGTCGAGGGAGTTTCGCGTCCGTCATGGCACTGTCCGCCAATCTATTTCTGCGCCAGAGCCAGTCCCTGGTCATGACGCCGCAACTGATGCAATCCATCCAGTTGCTGCAGATGACCCATTTTGAGCTCAACCAGTTCATCGCTCAGGAAGTGGAGAAGAACCCGCTGCTCGAATTTCCGTCGAATGACGGCGAGGCGGGCGACGAACGGGCGGCAGGCGAGGACGAGCAATTCGGTCATACGCCGGAGGATGCCGGCTCGGACGACAGCGCCGACAATCGCGCCGAGGCGCTGTCGAGCGACTGGTACGATAATGGCGGCAGCGAAAGCAGCAGCCGGCTGAACGACGAGCTCGACGCCAATTACACCAATGTTTTTCCCGATGACGGTGGTCCGCAGCGCCTCGATGCACCGGAACTCGTCGGTCAGTGGAAGTCCATGCCGGGCAGCGCCGACGGCGCCGATTACGATCTCGATGATTTTGTCGCCGGTCAGGTGTCGCTGCGCGATCATCTCGCCCAGCAGATCCCCTTCGTCCTGCCCGATATGAGCGATCGGCTGATCGCCCAGAATTTTATCGATCAGCTTGACGATGCCGGTTACATCCAGCTCGATCTCGTCGAGACCGGCGAGCGGCTCGGCACGGGTCTCACGCAGGTCGAACACGTGCTCGCCGCACTCCAGACACTCGATCCGCCGGGTGTTTTCGCCCGCAGCCTCGCCGAATGCCTGGCGATCCAGCTCCGGCAGAAGGACCGTTACGACCCTGCCATGCAGGCGCTGGTCGAAAACCTCGAACTCCTGGCGCGGCGTGACTTCGTCACGCTGAAGCGGCTCTGTGGCGTTGACGAGGAAGATCTTCTCGACATGCTCGGCGAGATCCGCCAGCTCAATCCGAAGCCCGGCAGCGGATTCGAGACGGGTGTTTCCGAAGCGATCATGCCGGATGTCGTTGTCAGGCCCTCCGCGGAGGGTGGCTGGCTGGTCGAGCTCAATCCGGATACGCTGCCGCGCGTGCTTGTTAATCAGTCCTATTTTTCCCGCGTGACCCGGAACGGTGAGGATCATGCCTTCCTTTCCGAGTGCCTGCAGAGCGCCAACTGGCTGACCCGCAGCCTCGACCAGCGGGCAAAGACCATCATGAAGGTGGCAAGCGAGATCGTCCGCCAGCAGGACGCCTTCCTGCTGCACGGTGTCGACCACTTGCGGCCGCTGAACCTGAAGACGGTGGCCGAGGCGATCAAGATGCATGAATCCACCGTCAGCCGCGTCACCTCGAACAAATATATGCTGACGCCGCGCGGCCTCTTCGAGCTCAAATATTTCTTCACCGTGTCGATCGGCGCCGTCGAGGGCGGCGACAGCCATTCGGCCGAGGCAGTGCGTCACAAGATCCGCGCGCTGATCATGCAGGAGAGTCCGGACGCGGTGCTCTCCGATGATGACATCGTCGACATGCTGAAGAAGGGCGGCGTCGATCTCGCCCGCCGCACGGTCGCGAAATACCGGGAAGCGATGAACATCGCTTCCTCGGTCCAGCGCCGCCGCGAGAAACGGGCGCTCGCCAAGGTCGCGGGCTTCTGACGCAGCAGAACGCTTCGATCTTGATCGAAGCATCCACTTCGCAATTGGCCTATTTCTCCCGTGTCTTGAACGAATATCGACGTGTCTATGACGCCGCAAAAGCCGAAGCTTGCCAGAGAACTTGTCCTGCTTTTGGTGCTGGCGACCCTCTGGGGTTCTTCCTACACCTTCATCAAGATCGGGGTC
The DNA here is from genome assembly GCF_019685295.1 of Rhizobium sp. NLR22b. Lineage (NCBI taxonomy): Bacteria > Pseudomonadati > Pseudomonadota > Alphaproteobacteria > Hyphomicrobiales > Rhizobiaceae > Rhizobium > Rhizobium sp. NLR22b. The sequence goes on along the minus strand of NZ_JABDWM010000001.1, from coordinate 614,779 downwards.
GAAACGATCCCGCCGGTGACCTTGATCGCCGTGCGCACACTGATTGCCGGCGCCATTCTGCTGGCCGTGCTTTGCCATCGGCATGTCCGCCTGCCGCGCGATGGCGCGACATGGCGCCTGTTCGTCGTCCAGGCCTGCCTGAACAGCGTCATTCCTTTCACGCTGATCGCCTGGGCGGAGCAGTCCGTCGATGCCGGACTGGCGGTGATCTTGAATTCGGCGACGCCGATCTTCACCTTCCTGCTGACCGTGTCGATAACCCGCCATGAGCAGGCGACGGCGCGAAAGCTCTTCGGCGTCGTCTCCGGGCTTGCCGGCATCTGCCTTGTCATCGGCGTCGAAGCGCTCGGCGGTCTTGGCGAAAGCCTGATGGCGCAAATCGCGATCATCCTGGCGACCATCTGTTATGCCGGGGCCGCGATTTTCAGCAAGAACTTCAGAGGCCTTGATCCTGCCGTGCCGGCGGCCGGCTCGCTGATCTCGGGCGCGGTCATTCTGATGCCTGTGAGCCTGCTCGTCGACCGGCCGTGGGGGCTCGATCCCTCGGCCGCATCGGTGCTGGCGCTGCTTGCCCTTTCCGCCTTCTCGACGGCGCTTGCCTTTACGATCTATTTCCGTCTCGTTCAGACGCTGGGTTCGGTCGGAACCACATCGCAAGCCTATCTCCGCGTGCCGATCGGTGTCGCGATCGGCACCATCTTCCTCGGCGAAAGTCTAAGCCCGACGGCCTTGATCGGGCTCACCTGCGTCATTCTCGGTGTCATCGCCATGACGATGCCGCGCACAACGCAGGCGCGAAGCGCGTGAGATCATGAAAGGAAAGTCGCTGGAAGGCTCCTTCCGCAAGAGATTTGCCACACCTTCTGCGAGCGCGCCCGGGCCTGATTCGACGTCCTATTGACTTTCCGGTAACCTGTGGCTAGAAGCCCGCCGCAATCGGCGCCGTGAACGGCGTTTTGAAGTTATCCCCATCATCCCAAGGGAACCGAGGGCCCACAGGCCTACGCCGATCTTGCTTGAGATTGCGCGAAGTGCTTGGATGAACCCGAGGCTTGGCGTAAACTGATACCCGCAAACGACCATAAGAAGGGAAACTCCATGAGTGTGCGTGTATCCGGGAAACATATGGAAATTGGTGAATCCTTCCGTCAAAAGATCGAGGACCAAATTGCTACGGCCATCACGAAATACTTCGATGGGGGGTATTCCGGTCAGGTGACCGTCGAAAAGGCGAGTTCTCGTTTCTCGGCAGACTGCAAGCTTCATCTCGACAGCGGGGTGGTGCTTCATGCCGCCGGCGAAGCCACGGATCCGCAGCTTGCTTTCGACGCCGCTTCCGAGCGCATCGAGAAACGCCTGCGTCGCTACAAGCGCAAGCTGAAGGACCACCATGCCGGAAACCACCTGAATGGCTTTGCAGAAGTCTCCTACACGGTCATGGACTCCGTTCCTGATCACGAGGATGAAATCCCCGACGATTTCGCCCCGGCGATCGTCGCTGAAAGCACGAAGCAGTTGAAGACCATGTCCGTCGCCACCGCCGTGATGGCGCTCGACATGACCGATGAGCCGCTTCTCCTGTTCCGCAGTCCCGGCAAGGAACATCTGAACATCGTTTATCGTCGGCACGACGGAAATATTGGCTGGATCGATTCGGCCAATATCAAAGCCTGAGATCAGGGCGGTGAGCGGCGGTATCGCCGCCGCTCCTCGCATCAACTGATCCCGGCGACAGAAGGAAAAAGAAATGGCATTGGCAGATTTGCTCCATCAGGATGCGATCATTCCCGCCCTCAGAGTAAATTCCAAGAAACAGTTGCTTCAGGAATTGGCGGCAAGAGCCGCGAGGATCACCGGGCTCTCCGAACGGGAGATCTTCGACGTCATCCTGCAGCGCGAACGCCTGGGTTCGACCGGCGTCGGCAACGGTATCGCCATTCCCCACGGCAAGCTGGTGAACATTCATTCCATCGTCGGCATCTTCGCCCGGCTGGAGCAGCCTGTTGATTTCGAAGCGCTGGACGACCAGCCCGTCGACCTCGTCTTCCTGCTGCTTGCGCCGGAGGGCGCCGGCGCCGATCATCTCAAAGCCCTGTCGCGCATCGCCCGCGTCCTGCGCGATCAAGACCTGGTTGCAAAGCTGCGCGCCACCGATTCCGCCTCGGCGATCTATGCCTTCCTCAACGAGGAGCAGACGTCGAACGCTGCCTGAGCTGCATGGATACCCAAACGAAAAAGGCGCCTGATTTCACAGGCGCCTTTTTGTTTATGGAGGGCTGAACGGTCAGAACTCTTCCCAGTTATCCCCAGCCAGGGCAGCCGAGCCATGCGATTGAGGTGTGGTGCGGCGGGTCGCCGGGGCGTGGCGAACGGCGGGAGCGGCCGCGAAATGCGAGGGGGCTGCAGCCGGCGCACGCATCTGCCTTGCCACGGAGGCGAGTGCAGTCGCATTGGCGGAGCCGGAGACGCTGAAGCGCGTAGCGAGCGCCTTCAGTGTCTGCGCTTCGTCGTTGAGCGCCACGCTGGCGGCAGTCGCTTCCTCCACCATCGCCGCATTCTGCTGCGTTACCTGATCCATCTGGTTCATGGCCTGGTTGATTTCCTTCAGCCCGACCGCCTGTTCGCTGGCCGACGCCGAAATCTCCCGGATCAGGCTGTTGATCCCCATCACTTGCTCGGCGATTTTGTGCAGCGCACCGCCGGCGCGCCCGACGAGATCGACGCCTTCCTTGACCTGGACGGCCGAGGTGTTGATCAGCGTCTTGATCTCCTTGGCGGCATTGGCCGAACGCTGCGCGAGTTCACGCACTTCCTGGGCGACGACAGCAAAACCCTTGCCGGCTTCGCCGGCGCGCGCCGCTTCGACGCCGGCGTTCAGTGCCAGCAGGTTGGTCTGGAAGGCGATTTCGTCGATGACGCCGATGATCCGCGAAACCTCCGTCGAAGACTGCTCGATCCCTTGCATGGAGGCGATGGCTTTCTGCACCACTTCGCCGGATTTTTCGGCATCCTGGCAGGCGAGGTTGACGTTGTCGGCAGCCGTGCGTGCATTCTCGGCACTCGAATCGACCTGGGCGGTGAGCTCATTCAGCGCTGCCGCCGTCTCTTCCAGGCTTGCCGCCTGTTGCTCGGTGCGTTTGGCGAGGTCGGAAGCGCTGTTGCTGATCTCCCCGGTGCCGGCGCCGATATTGACGACACTGAGGTTCATTGTAACGATGGTCTCTTCGAGGCTTGCTAGCGCGGCATTGAAATCCTGTTTCAGCTTGCCGTATTCGCCGGGAAATTCGTCGGTGATGCGGTGACCGAGATTGCCCCGCGACAGCTCCGAAAGACCGGCGCCGACGATCGAGACGATCTGGCGCTGCAGCGATAGCGATTCCTGGCGTTCCGATTCAGAACGGCCGCGCTCGGCCTCCGCGGCCCCCCGCTCTCTGGCGGCTTCGTCTTCGAGTCGCCTGGAGTCGGCGAGCTTGAAGCGGAAGCCTTCGAGCGCCTTGGCGACCGAACCGACTTCGTCGGTACGATCCTGCCCCGTGACCGGCACGGCATATTCGCCGTCGCTGAGGGTTTTGACGCTGGCGACAAGGCTGCCGAGCGGCCGCTGCACGAGTGAGCGGACGGCGAAATAGAGCGCGAGCATCACCGCGCCGAGCACGATCAGGCCGGTGGCGATCATCATGTAAGTCTGGTCTTGTACCGGCGCGTTGATCGCGGCGTGCGGGACGTCGACAAGCACGAGCCAGGTGGCATTGACGCCGGGGACCTCGAACGGATAGACGACGCGGTCGAAGGGATCGAAGCCGTCATAGGTGAGGTTGCGGACGAGGCCGGGCTGCTTGTTCGACAGCGCCGCCTTGACGACGTCGGCGCCTTCGCCGTCATATTGCTTCGTCATCAGGTCGGGGATCGGTGCGACGATCCAGTTGCCGGCCTGGGACAGCAGCGTCACCCGGCCCGAGCCGAAGGGATGCAGCGCCTGCAGCTTGTCGGTCAGCGACTTCAGCGAGATGTCGACACCGCCGACACCGATCATCTTGCCGCCCGATATGACGGGATAGGCAATGGACGTCAGCAGCGTCGGCACATCTGTTCCCTGGGCGAGGTAGGGGGTCGTGATCGCGCCCTTGCCACTGTCGGCAGCAAGCTTCCACCATTCGGCGGTATAATCATTGTCGAAGGTGGAGTACTGGATTCCACCGTCCTTGGTCTTCGACCAATAGGGCGTGAAGGCGCCGTTCTTGTTCGTGCCTTCGTCATTATTGTTGGCGATCTCGGTGGTCTTGCCGTCGAGCGCGCCGAGCTGCTCGCAGAACCAGCTGCCGAAGGCAAAGGCGTTCTGTTCGAGATTAGCTTTCAGCACGTTGATCATGCCCCTGCGGTCGAGCGACTTGCCTTCGTGGGCTCGACCGATCACGCCTGTCATGCTGCGTGCGGCACTGGCGAGTTCGCCGACATTGGCGGCGATTTCGTTGGCGATCGCTTTCGCCTCGAGATTGGCTTGGTCCATCGTCAGCGTCTGGACGCGGTCCCGGGTCTGGCCGATGAGGAAGAGATTCGAAACGATGAGAACAAGCGCGATAGCGACGCCGGTGATGACGATGAGCTTCGCCGCAAGCGATTTCATGCGAAAAATGAACATGGGGTCCTCGGGCAAGGATACGCCGAACGTGCATTCTCCGGCGCAGGAGCGAAGGCATGGCTCCGTCATGGAGCAGCCGCATCAGCCGCGGATCCGCAAGCGCGAAGACCCGGCGATCACTGGGAAGATCGCCGGAGACCTCTTAAATTTGAGTGAAACTTTAGCGGTTTGTATGATGAAAGCCGCAGAAATCTCCCTTAAAATTGAAGGAGATCTGGCGAGTTTCGCAGGCAGGCTAGCCTATATTCTGTCTGCGACTTCCTCACTCACAGGAATCGACGGTTGCGCTCCTGATTTGAGACATGCGAGTGAACCGGCGACTGCCGCCCGGTGCAGCGCCGTCCGAAAGTCGAGGCCCTCGTCGAGACTGGCGGCGAGATAGCCGCAGAAGGTGTCGCCTGCCCCGACCGTATCGACAGGATCGATCGCCAGCCCTTGCGCCCGTGAAATGACCCCATCCCGGATGGCGATGACGCCATCGCCGCCGAGCGTCACGATCAGGGTCTGGCCGGTTTCCTGATGCAGGCGGACAAGCGCTGCCTCGCGCGCTTGTGCGTCCATGCCGTCCTGTCCGGCAAGCCGCTCGAACTCGGTCTCATTGGCAATGACGATATCGGCCAGGCGACCGAGGCGCGGTGCATCGGGGATCAAGGGGGCGAGGTTGAGGATGCTGGTGATGCCCTTGGCGCGCGCGGCCGAGAGCGCGCGTTCGACGGCCGCGACAGGCACCTCGAGCTGCAACATCAGCATGTCGCCTTCGTTCATGCGGCCGACCGCGATTTCCGCATCAGCTGGCGTGACCAGGCCGTTGGCGCCCGGAACCACGGCGATCATGTTCTCGCCGTCGGCGCCGACCAGGATCAGCGCCGTGCCCGTGGGGCCGTCGACATGCTTCACGAGGGAGAGATCGGTCCCCGCCGCATCGAGCAGGGCAAGTGCATCGGCGGCAAAAGCATCCTTGCCGACGGCGCCGACCATGTGCACATAGCGGCCGGCGCGGCGGGCTGCCAGCGCCTGGTTGGCGCCCTTGCCGCCGGCAGCCGTGGCAAAACCGTTGCCGGCCACCGTCTCGCCGGGCTTCGGCAGTCGCTCGGTCGTGGCGATGAGATCCATGTTGATGGATCCGAAAACTGTGATCATCAGGCTGTCCCGTCTTTTAGAGCATGCGAATGACATCATGCCCCTGCTATTCCATGGGGCGAGACACTGCCCGAAGCGGTCACTCCTCGTCAACCACCCGAAGCTTGAGAAGGCCGGTACGGCTTTCCACCGATTTGGCCGGAGCCTCGCCATCGCGGGCGGGCTTGGCGTCACCGCCTGCCTCGAATTCCAGCGCCTCGATCTTGGCGCCGCGCCTGGTGAGCTTGTCGGCTGACGTGACCACCATGTCGATATCTTTCTGCGCCATGGCGAAGTGGCCCTGCAGCTTGCGCACCCGCTCGTCGAGGCGGCCGAGATCGTCCATCAGCAGTGCCACCTCGCCCTGGATCAGATGCGCCTGCGCCTGCATGCGCTGGTCTTTCAGCACCGCCTGGATGACCTGGATCGACAGCATCAGAAGTGATGGCGAGACAATGACGATGCGCGCTCGGTGTGCCTTCTGCACCAGCGGCTCGAAGTTCTCGTGGATCTCCGCGAAGATCGATTCCGACGGCACGAAGAGAAAGGCCGTCTCCTGGGTTTCCCCCTGAATCAGATATTTCTCCGAAATATCCCGGATATGGATCTCCATATCGCGGCGGAACTGCTGGCCGGCGATCTTGGCGGCCTCGGGGCTGCCGGCGTCACGGATGGCGTTCCAGGCTTCGAGCGGGAACTTCGCATCGATGACAAGCGGCGGCGCGCCGTTCGGCATGCGGATCGTGCAGTCCGGCCGCGAGCCGTTGGAGAGCGTCTGCTGGAAGGCATAGGCGCCCATCGGCAGGCCGTCGGCGACGATCGTCTCCATCCGCGACTGGCCAAAGGCGCCGCGCGTCTGCTTGTTCGAGAGAATCGCCTGCAGTCCGACGACGTCCTTGGCGAGCGTCTGGATATTGTTCTGCGCCGCATCGATGACCGCCAGCCGCTCCTGCAGCCGCTGCAGATTCTCATGCGTCGATTTCGTCTGCTCGGTGATCGTCGAGCTGACGCGCTGCGACATGCCGTCGAGACGTTGGCTGATTGCCTGATTGAGCTCGCTCTGACGCGCGCCGAAAACCTCGGCCATGGCCGTGATGCGGCCCTGCATCTCCGCCTGGATCTTCAAAAGCTCGGCCATGCGCGCCTCGCTTTCGCCAGCCCGCAGGCTCGCCTCCTCCGCCTGCTCGCGGCGGAGGCTGATGCCGCGCAAGAGAAGGATGATCACCAGAAGCACAAAGGCGATGAGAACGCCGCCGGCAAGCGCCAGCATGGCCGGACTGAGCGAGGCGACGGAGAGGGCGAGCGATTCGGGATGAACGGTCATGCCGCAACCATAACAGAAGATGGGGCAATATATAGATCAAAACATGAACAAAATCGGCAATTCCCAATATCCTCTCTGTCGCTTTCCTCGCCGACGCGGAAAATCGCTGCCAGTTTAATCATTGCTCAACCATATTGGCCAAAATCTGTGCCAATGAATTCCCTCCCGCGCCGTTGCGCCAAGTACAGAGATTTCCATGACATCCCAGCAGACCGACAGTGCCCTCAGACAGCGTCTCGATTTCATCGAACTGGACGAGGCGGCGCGCCGGTCGATGCGGGATATCAGCCCCGTCATATCAGAGCTGATCGGCGCTGCCCTCGATAAGTTTTATGCCAAGATCGCCAGGACCCCCGCCGTATCGGCTTTTTTCGCCGATAAGAACCATGTCGCCCACGCCAAGAAGCACCAGCAGGATCATTGGAGCAAGCTTGCCGGCGGCGCCTTCGACGAGAGCTATGTGGACGGCGTGACCGCGGTCGGCCGAACGCATGCCCGCATCGGGCTGGAGCCGCGCTGGTATGTCGGCGGCTACGCCCTTGTCATGTCCGAACTCGTCAAGGGCATCATGGAGAAGCAGTGGCCGTCGGTCTTCGCGCGCCAGCAGGGCAAACTGCTCGCCGAGAAGCTGTCGGCGGTCATCAAGGCGGGCATGCTCGACATGGATTATTCCATCTCGGTCTATCTCGAGACGCTTGAAGCCAAACGCCAGGCTCTTGAAGAGCAGCGCGCCCAAGCCCAATCCGACCAGGCGCTTGCGCTCGAGCAGCTGCGCCGCGGCCTGGAGGCGCTGTCGAACGGCGATCTCGAGGCTACCCTGCCGTCCGACCTGCCAGGTGATTTCCGGCAAATGGCCGAGGATTACAATCGTGCCGTCAAGGCGCTTCGCCAGTCCTTTGCATCGGTGCGGGACACGTCCGGCCATATCATGAACGGCGCCGACGTCATTTCCAATGCGACCAACGACCTGGCGTTGCGCACTGCCCAGCAGGCGGCGGGCGTCGAGGAGAGCTCGGCCGCCCTGCAGCAGCTTTCCGTCAGCGTCGGCCAGACGGCCGCCAATGCCGAGAAGGCTTCGGACGCCGTACGCGAGACGCAGCAGAAGGCGAAGAATTCGGGTGAGCTCGTCACCAGCGCCGTTTCGGCGATGGCCGGCATCGAGAAATCCTCGACGGAGATTTCCAAGATCATCGGCGTCATCGACGAAATCGCCTTCCAGACCAATCTTCTGGCGCTGAACGCCGGCGTCGAGGCAGCGCGCGCCGGCGATGCCGGCAAGGGTTTTGCCGTTGTCGCCCAGGAAGTGCGCCAACTTGCCCAGCGCACGGCCGAGGCTGCCAAGGAGATCAAGAACCTGATCTCGCAGAGCTCGACCCAGGTCAATGAGGGTGTCGGCATCGTCTCCAGCACTGGCGAAGCGCTGAACGACATGATCGGCCGCATCGACATCATCAACCGCTTCGTCGCCGATATCGCCGCCGCCGCTCGCGATCAGGCGACCGGCGTCAACGAGGTCAGCGTGGCAATCCGCAGCATGGGCGAGATCACCCAGCAGAATTCCGGCATGGTTGAGCGCACGTCGGCGGAAACCGGTCGCCTCAAGGACGAGGTGGACCAATTGATCGAATTGCTGCGCCGCTTCCGTGCCCGCTCGGAAGGCCCTGCCGTCGTCGCGGCTCGCCGGGTGGCGTGAGGCGAATATGGCGAAATTCCGGGCGGGGATGCAAAAAAGCGCCTTCCCCGCGCGCCGGATAATTCCATAGCGGGAAAAGATGGGTTATGGGAACGCCCATGACCATCAAGCCACTCATCATTCTTCCCGACCCCGTTCTTCGTCAGCTCTCCAAGCCGATCGAGCGTGTGGATGCCGACCTGCAGCGCCTTGCCGACGACATGCTGGAAACCATGTACGACGCGCCGGGCATCGGCCTTGCCGCAATCCAGATCGGCGTGCCGCGCCGCATGCTGGTCATCGACGTCTCCCGCGAGGGCGAGGAAAAGCAGCCGCAGGTCTTCATCAATCCGGAGATCGTCAAATCGTCCGACGAGCGCTCAGTCTATGAGGAAGGCTGCCTGTCGATTCCTGATTATTATGCCGAGGTCGAGCGGCCGGCTGCCGTCTCGGTCAAGTATCTCGACCGCAACGGCAAGGAACAGACAGTGGAAGCCGACGGGCTGCTCGCCACCTGCCTGCAGCACGAGATCGACCACTTGAACGGCGTGCTTTTCATCGACCATATCTCGCGGCTGAAGCGGGAGATGGTGATCAAGAAGTTCACCAAGGCTGCGAAATCCAAGGCGCTCTGATAACGCAATGAGAATTGGTCGGGAACGGCGCACTGCTCGCCACCCGCAGGACCAGAGATTTCGAGGGGCTTGATCTCAAGCTCGTAAACCCGTTTGAAGACGGCTGATCCTCAACTGGCGAGATAAAATGTCTCTTCGCATCATCTTCATGGGAACCCCGGAGTTCTCGGTTCCGACCCTGCGCCTGCTCGTCGATGCCGGCCATAGCATCGTCGCCGTCTATACGCAGCCGCCGCGGCCGGGGGGCCGGCGCGGGCTCGATCTGCAGAAATCGCCGGTGCATCAGGCGGCCGAACTGCTCGGTCTGCCGGTCTTCACGCCGGTCAATTTCAAGGATCCAGAGGAGCACGAGAAGTTTGCCGCGTTCAAGGCCGATGTCGCCGTTGTCGTCGCCTACGGGCTGCTGCTGCCGGAGGCGGTTTTGAACGGCACCCGCGAGGGCTGCTATAACGGCCATGCCTCGCTGCTGCCGCGCTGGCGGGGTGCCGCACCGATCCAGCGGGCGATCATGGCCGGCGATGCAAAGACCGGAATGATGGTGATGAAGATGGACAAGGGGCTCGACACCGGCGCTGTCGCGCTGACCCGCGAGGTCGAGATTGGCCCGAACATGACGGCAGGCGAACTGCACGACCGACTGATGCAGGTCGGCGCCAAGGCGATGGCGGAAGCCATGGTGAAGCTTGAAATGAACGACCTGCCACTGACGCCTCAGCCGGAAGACGGCGTGCTTTATGCCGCCAAGATCGACAAGGCCGAGACGCGCATCGACTTCGCCAGGCAGGCGCGGGATGTGCACAACCATATCCGCGGTTTGGCGCCGTTTCCGGGCGCCTGGTTCGAGCTTGAGATCGGCGGCAGGCCTGAACGGGTGAAGGTCCTGGGCTCAGAGCTGGCTGAGGGGCAGGGGACGGCCGGACAGTTGCTGACCGACGATCTGGTCGTCGCCTGCGCCTCTGGCGCAGTGCGGCTGACACGGCTGCAAAAAGCAGGCGGCAAGCCGCTCGCCGCGGCCGATTTCCTCAGGGGCACGCCGCTTGCGGCGGGCACGAGGCTTTCCTGATGCCGCGTTTCCGCATGACCGTCGAATATGACGGCGGCTCCTATGTCGGCTGGCAGCGGCAGGAGAATGGGCCCTCGGTGCAGGGGGCGATTGAGGCGGCAGTACTGTCGCTGACCGGCGAGACCGTGCCGATCCGCGGCGCCGGCCGCACCGATTCCGGCGTCCATGCCATGGGACAGGTGATCCATGCCGATCTTTCCAAGGCCTGGTCGCCTTACAAGCTGCAGAACGCGTTGAATGCGCATCTGAGGCTTGCCGGCGAGCGTGTCTCCATTCTCGACGTCGAGGCGGTTCCCGATTTTTTCGATGCCCGCTTTTCGGCGCTGCGGCGCCATTACCTCTATCGCATCGTCAGCCGCCGGGCGCCGCTGGCGCTCGAAGCCGGCAAGGCCTGGTGGGTGCCGAAGGCGCTCGATCACGAAGTCATGCACGCCGCCGCCCAGAAGCTGGTCGGCCGGCATGACTTCTCCACCTTCCGCTCCACCCATTGTCAGGCGAACAGCCCGGTGCGCACGCTCGACCGGCTTGATGTGACGCGCAGCGGCGAACTGATTGAAATCCGCGCCACCGCGCAGAGCTTCCTCCACAACCAGATCCGTTCCTTCGCCGGCACGCTGAAGCTCGCCGGCGAAGGCAAATGGACGCCCGAAGATGTGCAGGCAGCGCTGGAGGCGCGCGACCGCAAGGCCTGCGGCCCGGTGGCGCCGCCCGAAGGGCTCTATTTCATGCAGGTGGATTATCCCGAGGTGATCACCGACCGGCGCAGGCCCGCCGATGAAAACGACGATGATCTGTCGTAAAGCCTCCGCCGAGGCTGGTCAGGCCGGATAAATGCCGAGGAAGTGCTGCAGATATTCCGAAAGGATCATCGACGGCACCAGCAGCACCAGCGTCAGCGCCCCGACCATCAGCGCGTGATCGTGGCAGATCATTCTGAGAATGCGCGCCAAAGCGAAGACTTGCGCCAGCATGAAGGCGAGCAGCAGCAGCGAGACGAGGCCGACGGTGCCGGGCAGGAAGAACACCAGAGCCAGCAGCAGACCGTTGATATAGGAGAGCGGTACGCCGAGCCAGTTGACGCTGACGACGACGGGGGCGAAGCGCTCGCCCATGCGGAAGGCAAGCAGCAGCAGTCCGGCAAAGACCAGCGGCACGAACCAGTTGGCGACCTCGACGAGGCCGAGCCTGATGTAGAAGGCAAAGTCGACATCGGCCTCCGGCGGCATCGACCGCAGGAAGGCCTGTCGCCACCAGAGCCAGGAAATGCCCATCGGCGGCAGGCACCAGGCCATTGCCCAAAACGATCGGTTGACGCCGCGCTCCGACAGATCGAGGAAGCGGAAGCCGCGCGGATCCATCCGGATCAGCAGCCAGAGGCCGGCCAAGTAATACTGGACTTCCCTAAGACCCGGCATGGGCGAACCAGCGGTCGATGAAAGTCTCGTAGATCGCCGTCAGCGTCTCCAGATCGGCAACAGTGACGCGTTCGTCGACCATGTGCATCGTCTGGCCGACCAGGCCGAACTCGACGACCGGGCAATAGTCCTTGATGAAGCGCGCATCCGACGTGCCGCCGGTGGTCGAAAGCGCCGGGGACCGGCCGGCCACACTTTCGACGGCAGACGACAGCGAAGCGATCAGGGCGTTGTTGCGGGTCAGGAAGACATGGCTTGGCCGGTCGGCCCAGACGATATCGTATCTGACCGGCTCGCGGCCCGGACGCAACTGGCCATGGCCGGCGGCGGCTTCGAGTCGGCGCAGGATTTCGGCGCGCAGCGTTTCGACGGTCCAGCTGTCGTTGAAGCGGATGTTGAAGCTTGCCGATGCCTTGGCCGGAATGACGTTCGTCGCAGGATTGCCGACATCGACCGTCGTCACTTCGAGGTTCGACGGCTGGAAATCGTCGGTGCCGCCGTCGAAAGGCGGATCCATCAGCGCCTGCGTCAGCTGCAGCATGCCGCGCACCGGATTGTCGGCAAGGTGCGGGTAGGCGGCATGGCCCTGAACGCCGTGTACGATGATCCTGCCCGACAGCGAGCCGCGCCGGCCGATCTTGATCATGTCGCCGAGCCGGTCCGGATTGGTCGGTTCTCCCACAAGGCAGGCGTCCCAGCGTTCGCCGCGCTCCGCCGCCCATTGCAGCAGTTTGATCGTGCCGTTGATCGCCGGGCCTTCTTCGTCGCCGGTGATCAGGAAAGAGACCGAGCCGGCCGGCGGCCCGTGTTTTTCGATATGGCGGGCGACGGCGGCGACGAAACAGGCGATGCCGCCCTTCATGTCGACGGCGCCGCGTCCGAAGAGCTCGCCCTTTGATATCTCCGCGGCAAAAGGCGGGTGCGTCCAGGCAGCTTCATCGCCAACCGGCACGACATCGGTATGGCCGGCAAACATCAGATGCGGTCCGTCGCCGCCGAGGCGGGCATAGAGGTTCTCGATGTCGGGTGTTCCCTCTTCGCTCGCCTTCACTTTGTCGACGTTGAAGCCGAGCGGTGCGAGCATCGCTTCCAACGCCGTCAGCGCGCCGCCTTCGGCTGGTGTGACGGAGGGGCAGCGAATCAGCGTCTGCAGATTGGCGACGGGATCGGTAGCGGTCATGGCGGTCGAACTATCCGGCGGGAATGGCAAAGACATGGCAAGGCGAGGCCGCCTCGCCCAAAAAGACGTCGCCTGTTTACCGGATCAATGCCCCGGTGTCATCAATCTCTGAGCAGCTCGTTGATACCGGTCTTTGAGCGGGTCTGTTCGTCGACGCGCTTGACGATGACGGCGCAGTAGAGGTGTGGCGCCGGCTGGCCGTTTGCCATCGTCGCATTGGCCGAGGCCATCGAGCCGGCGACGACGACCGAATAGGGCGGCACCTCGCCGTACATCACCTCGCCGGTGGCGCGATCGACGATCTTGGTCGACTTGCCGATATAGACGCCCATGCCGAGCACCGAGCCTTCGCGGATGATGCAGCCTTCGACCACTTCGGAACGGGCGCCGATGAAGCAATTGTCCTCGATGATGGTCGGGCCGGCCTGCATCGGTTCCAGCACGCCGCCGATGCCGACGCCGCCGGAGAGATGCACGTGTTTGCCGATCTGCGCGCAGGAGCCGACCGTCGCCCAGGTGTCGACCATCGTGCCTTCGCCGACATAGGCGCCGAGATTGACGAAGGAGGGCATCAGGATCGCATTCGGGGCGATATAGGCCGAGCGGCGCACGACGCAATTCGGCACGGCGCGGAAGCCCGCGGCGCGGAACTGGTTTTCGCCCCAATTCTCGAACTTCGAGGGAACCTTGTCCCACCAGGTGGAGTTGCCGGAGCCGCCCTTGACCACCTCCATGTCGTTGAGGCGGAAGGACAAGAGCACCGCCTTTTTCAGCCACTGATTGACCGTCCAGGCACCGTCGGCGCCGCGGGTCGCGACGCGGGCCTTGCCGGAATCGAGCAGATCGAGGGCCGCTTCGACCGCATCACGAACCTCGCCCTTCGTCGACACGTTCACATTGTCGCGATTGTCGAAGGCCGCTTCGATGGTCTTTTCCAGGGATGCGAGGTCGGTGGCGCTCATGAGAATTCCTTAAACTTCGATCTTTATCGTGGAGACGGCGGAGTCTCCGGAGATGCGATCGGCGTGGGTTTGTCCTGCTCTACAGCATGCACCCGTAGAACGGAATGATTTTTCGAACAAGATCATACCTGGATTCAAGGCGTTATAGCGACATATCCGGTTTCACGGCCGGCAATACTGAAAGGCATTTCGACATGGCAAAGGGACGAAACGGCGGTTCGCGGCGCAAGGACGGCGTATGGGACCCGTTGAAGAGCAGCTCGACCGACAGGCAGCGCGCAGAAGCCGTGCCGAAGACGCCGCAGACGTTGTCGCCGGCCTATCGCCTCGCCTATGTCGACGAGGATTTCCTCTGCCGCGAGGAGTTGCGGCCGATCCGGCTGCAGCTGGAACTCTTGAAGACCGAGATGATGCTGACCGAACGCGGCATCCGCTCGACCGTCGTCATGTTCGGCGGTGCCCGCATTCCCGCTCCCGGCCAGAGCGCCTGGGCGGCGCGCAACGAGATCCAGCGCGCCAATCTGGAGGCGGCCTCCGTCTATTATGACGAAGCGCGCAAATTCGCCCGGCTCTGCTCGAAATATTCGGCGGGCTTCGATTTCCAGGAATATGTCATCGTCACCGGCGGCGGCCCCGGCGTCATGGAGGCGGGCAATCGCGGTGCGGCCGACGAGGGCGCACCCTCCATCGGTCTCAACATCGTGCTGCCGCACGAACAGGCTCCGAACGTCTATGTCACGCCGGAACTCAGCTTCAACTTCCACTATTTCGCCATTCGCAAGATGCATTTCATGGTGCGCGCCAAGGCAATCGCGGTCTTTCCCGGCGGCTTCGGAACGCTCGACGAATTCTTCGAATGCCTGACGCTGATCCAGACCGGCCGCATGGAACGTCTGCCGCTGATCCTTTTCGGCGAGGCCTTCTGGCGCCGCATCATCAATTTCGAGGCCTTGGCCGAATTCGGCACGATCGCACCCGACGATGTCAAGCTGATCAGCTTCGTCGACACCGCCGACGCCGCATGGAAGATCGTCCAGGATTTCTACGAACACTCGTAAGACACGTCTCTTTCCCCGTCGCAACGGGGAAAGAGCAAGGGCAATGGTTCGTCCGCCCTTACAGCAGCGGCCGATCCGGCATGTCGTCGATCGAGATGACGCCGTCCTTGTCGCGGTCCATCCGCGTAAACAGCTTGTCGAAGGCGGCGACCGCCTCCCGTTTGGAAATCTGGCCGTTTTCGTCGGTGTCGATCCGATGCATCATCATCGAGGCGTGCATGATGTTGCCGCCGTGGCGCATCCAGCGATGACCATCATGGCCGTCGCGCGGCGGCCGCCCGGATTCGCTGTCCGGCATGTCGGGCGCGGCGTTCGCGTCCTTCTCGTCGCCGGCGTCCTGCTTGTGCTGATCTCTCATCGCCTGCAGCTGCGTCTGGCGGTACTGGCGGATTTCGCCGGGCGTCAGCGACCCGTCATTGTTGGTGTCGATCGCAGCGAAGATCTTGTCGAGGCCGCTGCTCGCCTCCTCCTTGGAGACCTTTCCGTCCTTGTTCGCGTCGAACTCCTTGAGCATGCGGACATAGGTGATTTCAAGGAAGGCGTCGCGGCCCGGTCGGTCCATGCCGGCATGATGCGGGCGCGGTCCGTCGCCCGGTGCGGCAAAGCTTGCCCCGGCTGCGACGCCGAAGATAAGGACGGAGGAGAGCGCTGCCAGTATCGGCTTGTTGCGGTACATCGTATTTCCCTTTCGTAAGGTGTCCCCTCACGAAAGACGCTACGGCAGCGGGCCTCAAAGACCCAGTTAAACATCGGTAAGTTGGGTGAAACTTTCGTAACCTGGCGGTCAGCCGCCGGATCTGGTCACCTTGCCGAGAAATGCAACGAGGTCGTCGGTGACGAAATCGATGTGATCCTCGTCGCCGCTGGTCTTTTCCCACCATTCGACGACGGTCTCTTCCAGATTGCGCGGCACCAGCAGCACGGTCTGCATGCCAAGCGCCTTCGGCACGGTCAGATTGCGCGGCAGATCCTCGAACATCGCCGCCTTGTTCGTTTCGACGCGCTTTAGCGCCGCAAACTTGTCGTAGGTCGCCTGCGCCGGCTTCGGCACGTAATCGGCGGCGACGATGTCGAAGATATCGTCGAAATGCTCGAGAATGCCGAGCGCTCCGGCGGTCATTTCGGCATGTTTGACGCTGCCATTGGTGAAGATGAATTTGCGCCCCGGCAGCGCCTTGATCGCTTCTCCGAGTTCGGGCTGTGGCATCAGCGCCGAATAGTCGATCTCATGGGCCTTTTCGAGGAAGTCGTTCGGGTCGATGCCGTGATGGATCATCAGGCCCTGCAACGTCGTGCCGTGGTCGAGATAATACTGCTTCTGCAGCTTGCGCGCTTCTTCCCGTTCCATCTGTAACAGCGCCGCGACATAGGCGGTCATGTTCTTGTCGATCTGCGCGAAAAGATTGATGTGATGGGGATAGAGGGTGTTGTCGAGGTCGAACACCCAGTCTGTCACGTGTTCGAAATCGGCTTTTTCAGGCGTACGGTCGATCTTGGTCATGGCCGCCCTTATCGCACGGCTGCTCGCCCAAGGAAATCGACAAGAAAAAATAGACGCCCGATTTTCGGCGGACGCGGCCGGCGTTGGATGTTAGAAAGCGCACATGCTTTTCCAACGCCCCGACGACGATACGCTCTATGATGCCCTGATTGCGCGCAGCGCCGATTATGAGGGCCAAGCCTATGTCTGCGTGAAGACGACGGGCATCTTCTGCCGCCTGACCTGCCCGGCGCGCAAGCCGAAGCGGGAAAACACGCTCTTCCTCGAGACGATTGCCGCCTGCATGCATTCCGGCTTCCGCCCCTGCCGGCGCTGCAGGCCGCTGGAGCAGCCCGACAGGGAACCGGTCGTCGATCTGCTGCTTGCCGCGCTCGACGACGAGCCGGAGGTTCGCTGGAGTGAGGATGAGCTCGTGCGCCGGGGCCATGATCCCTCGACCGTGCGGCGCGCCTTCAAGCGGGCGCTCGGCATGACCTTCCATGACATCGTCCGCTATATCAGGCTCGGAGAAGCGGCCCGGCAGCTGGCGGATGGGGCGCGTGTCATCGATGCCCAGATCGACGCCGGGTACGAATCGTCGAGCGGTTTCCGGTCGGCGTTCCAGCGGCTCGTCGGCAAGGCGCCGGCGCTCTCGCAGAATCGCGAACTGCTCTTTGCCGATTGGTTCGATACGCCGCTCGGACCGATGATCGCGGTCGCCGACAAAACACACTTGCATCTTCTCGAATTTCACGATCGCAAGGCGCTGCCGAGCGAACTGGTAGTGCTGCAGAAGCGCGTCCGCTCCTCCGTCGCGATCGGCCGCACCCCGGTGATCGATCAGATCGAGGCGGATATCCGCGATTATTTCGAAGGTCGGCTGACCGTCTTCAGGACGCCTCTGGCGCTTGGCGGCACGCCCTTCGAAAAGCATGTCTGGGCAAGGCTGATGGAGATCCCCCTCGGGCAGACGCGCGCCTATGGCGATCTCGCCAGGGAGATGGAGAGGCCGGAGGTCGTGCGTGCAGTCGGCCGCGCCAATGGCGCCAACCAGCTTGCCATCATCGTGCCCTGTCACCGTATCCTCGGTGCCGATGGTTCCTTGACCGGTTACGGCGGCGGGCTCTGGCGCAAGCAATGGCTGCTGCGGCATGAAGAGAAGATCAGTACGCAAGCAAGGATGGAGGAGACAGCATGAACCAGACTGAAAAGGCCAAGGCATTCGCCGCGCTTCACCGGAAGGGCGATCCGATCGTGCTCTACAATATCTGGGACGCCGGCACGGCAAAGGCCATTGCCGATGCCGGCGCCAAGGCGCTTGCGACGGGAAGCTGGTCGGTCGCCGCCGCCCACGGCTTTGCCGACGGCGAGAAACTGCCGATGTCGGTGCTTGTGGAGACGGCCAAATCCATCACCGATGCCGTCGACCTGCCGCTTTCGGTCGATTTCGAAGGCGCTTATTCCGCAGATCCTGACAGGGCGGCCGCCAATGTCGCCGAGCTGATGGAGGTCGGCGCCATCGGCATCAATTTCGAGGACCGTGTGGTCTCGGGCGACGGACTTTATCCTGTCGAGAGTCAGGCGGCCCGCATCCGCGCCATTCGCGCCATGGCCGACGGCAGGGACATCGCCTTCTTCATCAACGCCCGCACCGACCTTTTTCTGGCCGAGAGCGATCTCTCCAAACATGCCGGCCTGGTGGATGAGGCGATCGAGCGGGGCAGGGCCTATGCGGCAGCGGGCGGCAGCGGCTTCTTCGTGCCCGGCCTGATCGAGCCCGCCTTGATCGAAAAGATCTGCGCGGCATCGTCGCTGCCGGTCAACATCATGATGCGGGCAGGCGCCCCCGATGTGAAAACCCTGGCAAAGCTCGGCGTCGGCCGCATCAGCTATGGGCCGGGACCCTACCGGTCGATGATGGAAAAGCTGAAGCAGGCGGCGGCGGCGATTTATAGCCAGCTCTGAAGCCAATACGCTCGAGGGCCGCATCCGCACGAAAGGTTGCGGCCCGCAGCGACATCGCGTTTGCGCTCAAGAGCGGAAGCGCAGATTGCGCCGCGTCAGCTGGTCGACCGAGGTGCAGCCCATCAGCTTCATGTCGCGCTCGATCTCGGTGCGCATCGTCTCCAGCGCACGTTCGACGCCGGGCTGTCCGGCAGCGGCGAGGGGGAAGAGATAGTAGCGGCCGAGGCCGACGGCCTTCGCGCCGAGCGACAGGGCCTTCAGAACATGCGTTCCCCGCTGCACGCCGCCATCCATCATCACGTCGATGCGGTCGCCGACGGCATCGACGATCTCGGCGAGCTGGTCGAAGGCGCTGCGCGAGCCGTCGAGCTGGCGTCCGCCATGATTGGAAAGCACGATGCCGGTGCAGCCGATCTCGACCGCGCGCTTGGCGTCCTCAACCGACATGATGCCCTTCAGGCAGAATTGCCCGCCCCAGGCCTGCACCATGTCAGCCACGTCGTTCCATGACATGGAGGGGTCGAGCATTTCGGTGAAGTAGCGGCTGATCGACAGCGCGCCGCCGTCCATCTTGACGTGGTTTTCGAGCTGCGGCAGCCGGAACGCCTCATGCGTCATCCAGTCGATCGCCCAGGACGGCTTGATGGCAAACTGCATCATGCCGGCGAGATTGAGCTTGAAGGGAATGGCAAAACCGGTGCGCTTGTCGCGCTCGCGGTTCCCGCCGGTGATGCTGTCGACCGTCAGCATCATCGCCTGCACACCGGCATTTTTCGCCCGCGCCATCATTTCGTGGTTCAGCCCGCGGTCCTTGTGGAAATAGAACTGATAGACCTGTGGCCCGTCGCTGATCTGCCTGGCCTCCTCCAGGCTGATCGTGCCGAGTGAGGAGACGCCGAACATCGTGCCGTGTTTTGCCGCTGCCGCCGCGACCGCCCGTTCCCCCTGGTGATGGAAAAGCCGCTGCAGCGCCGTCGGCGAGCAATAGACCGGCATGGCGAGCTTCTGCCCCATGACCGTCACCGACATGTCGACCTCGGCCACGCCGCGCAAGACGTCGGGCACCAGATCGCAAGCCTCGAAGGCCGCGCTATTGCGCCGATAGGTCACCTCGTCATCGGCGGCACCATCGATATAGTCGAAGATCGGCCCGGGAAGACGCTGTTTGGCCATGCGCCGGAAATCGTGGAAATTATAGCAGTCTGTAAGGCGCATCTTTTGCTCGACCCGTTTATATTTCGGGCCGCAACCTAAAGCACGATTCGAAATCTTGCCAAGGCTTCATTATACGATTTGCGACCTCTCGAACGGGATATCGTCATTTAGGGGCGATGGATCCGCGCGAAGATCGACAACCACGGCATCTTCCAACACCTCTATTCCGGCGCCGCATACATCTCATAGCCGCGGCATCGGGCAATCTCTTCATGGACGCGGCACCCACCAACCTCCCTCTGCTGAGGTGCGCAGGCCGAAGGCCGGAGCCTCGAAGGACACGCGCCAACGCCGCTCCTTGCATTCATCAATCGTCCGAGCACCCGCCTCGCCCTTCGAGGCCCCTTCGGGGGCCGGGGTGAGGCTCTCTTGGGCTTTGGCGCTTCATCTCCGACGCAGCCGATGCAGAAGCTACGCTACCTTGCTCCGGCAAATCCTATGCCGTCGGGTCACCGGATAAACGAGCGCGGGGAGGAGGGACGAGCTGGGCAGCCGCTGCGCCCGTGCGCGGCGTGTAAAAGATGCGCCCTTCGTTCCGCTGAGGGGCGCAGCCTTGATCAGGGAACGATCAGCGTTCCGATGCCGTGCTCGGTGAAAATCTCGAGCAGGACGGAATGGGCGGTCTTGCCGTTCAGGATGACGACGCCCTGGACGCCGGCCCTGATCGCATCGATGCAGGTCTCGACCTTCGGGATCATGCCGCCTGAGATCGTGCCGTCGGCGATCAGCGCATGCGCTTCGGCGACGGAAAGCTCCTTGATCAGCTGACCTTTCTTGTCGAGCACGCCGGGCACGTCGGTCAGGAACAGCAGACGGGTGGCGTTGAGCGCGCCGGCTATGGCGCCGGCGAAAGTGTCGGCGTTGATATTGTAGGTGGCTCCGTCGCGCCCCGGCGCCACGGGCGCGATGACCGGGATCATCTCGGAGCGGGCGAGCAGATCGAGCAGCGTGCGGTCAACCTCGACCACTTCGCCGACGAAGCCGAGATCAAGCACCCGCTCGATGTTGGAATCCGGATCTTTAATGGTCTTGCGCGCCTTTTCGGCGAAGACCATGTTGCCGTCCTTGCCGCAAAGGCCGATCGCCCATTCGCCGGTCTGGTTGATCAGCGCGACGATCTCCTTGTTGATCGAGCCAGCGAGCACCATCTCGACGATCTCGACCGTCTTCTGGTCGGTAACGCGAAGCCCGCCTTCGAATTTCGATTCGATGCCCATCTTGGTCAGCATGGCGCCGATCTGCGGGCCGCCGCCGTGAACGACGATCGGGTTGACGCCCGACTGCTTCAAAAGCGCGATATCGCTGGCAAAGGCCTTGCCGAGCTCGGGATTGCCCATCGCATGGCCGCCGTACTTCACCACGATCGTCTTGTTTTCATAACGCTGCATGAAAGGCAGCGCCTGGGCGAGAAGACGTGCCTGGATTTCGCTTTCGGACTCGTTCATGGGGACCCCGCAGGAGTTGATCGCGGGCCTTTTATCGCAAGTTTCTGACAGAGGGAATAATCCAGAGGGCAATAGTTTTTCGTATCTGGCGCGGAGCCGGTGG
Organism: Rhizobium sp. NLR22b; assembly: GCF_019685295.1. Taxonomy (NCBI): domain Bacteria; kingdom Pseudomonadati; phylum Pseudomonadota; class Alphaproteobacteria; order Hyphomicrobiales; family Rhizobiaceae; genus Rhizobium; species Rhizobium sp. NLR22b. Next base: position 593,504 of record NZ_JABDWM010000001.1, on the reverse strand, counting down.
CCCTGACCGTCCGGCATACGTGAGCATGATATGAGGAACTGCATGCAAGGCGATGAGATTGCAGACCTGATCGGCCGCGTCGCGCTTGGCGACCGCACGGCCTTTACGGCTCTCTACAACCAGACCGGACCGAAACTTTTTGCGATCTGCCTGCGCATCTTGAAGGATCGCATGGAAGCCGAGGAGGCCCTGCAGGAAGTCTATATCAGCATCTGGCAGAGGGCCCGAGGCTTCCAGGCAGCCGCGGGTTCGTCCTCGGCATGGCTCTCGGCGATTGCCCGCAACCGGTCGATCGATGCGCTGCGGGCGCGCAAGCCCGTCGCCGACGAAATCGACAGCGCCTACGATCTTGCCGATGCCGCACCCGACCCGGAAAGGCAGACGGTGACGAAGGATGAAGGAAGGCGGATTGACACCTGCATGGAAGAGTTGGAAGCTGATCGTGCGGTCGCGGTGAAACGGGCTTATGTCGAAGGGCTGAGCTATCAGGAACTGGCGGATCAGTTCGGCGTTCCGCTGAACACGATGCGGACCTGGCTCAGGCGCAGCCTCTTGAAACTGAGAGAGTGCATGGAACGATGACATCGCCCGACAAAAGCAAGGGAGACCGCTCCCGCGACGAGGTTCTCGCCGGCGAATATGTGCTTGGCGTCCTATCGCTGCAGGATCGCCGGGTGGTGGAAGAACGCATGCGCCACGATCGGCCCTTTGCCGCCATCGTCAGCCGCTGGGAAACCAACCTTTCCGCCTTCAACGACGAATATGACGGCGTCGCGCCGAGCCGGGAAACCTTCAAGCAGATCGAGTCTCGGTTGTTCGGCGATGCCGGAAAGCCCGGATCCTTTTCGCAGGGACTGTGGAATTCGGCGGTCTTCTGGCGCTCACTGGCCTTCGCCTGCATCGTCGTTGCCGTCAGCGCCGTCATCTTCGCCTCCGGCCTCGTACCCCAGCCGCAGGGGCCGGCACCGCTGGTCGCCGAACTTTCGGGCCAAAACAACGCCATCAATCTCCGCGCCTCCTACGAGATCCAGAGCGGTCGGCTGAAGATCGTGCCGGTCGCAGCCGGCAAGCCGGAGGAGAAGTCGCTGGAACTCTGGCTGGTGCCGGGCAGTGGCGTGCCGAAATCGCTCGGCGTCTTCCAGCCGGGCGAAAGCGGCGAGCTCGTCATTCCCGCCGAACTGCGCAAGAATCTTGCCGACGGCGCAAACCTTGCCGTCAGCCTCGAACCTTTCGGCGGTTCGCCGACGGGGCAGGCGACCGGTCCGGTCATCGCGAGCGGCACGGTGCACCGGCCATAACGCTGGCTAGAACGAAAATCATCTCTCCTGCCTGAAACTCTTCGGCGCTGCCTTTCGTAGTTCGAAATGTCGGGACGACGCTCAGGCATAAAGCCGGCGGACAGTGCCCGGCCAGAGGAGAAAATCATGACCAAAAATTTGTTGCGCGGCCTCACCTTCGCGGCTGCCATTTCAGCCGTGGCCTTCGCCGCTTATGCGAAGAACCCCAAGGTCGGCGGCGCTGCGATGTTCGAAACCAAAAACATCGTCGAAAATGCCGTAAACTCCAAGGATCACACGACGCTGGTCGCCGCCGTCAAGGCTGCCGGTCTCGTCGGCACGCTCGAGAGCAAAGGGCCCTTCACCGTTTTTGCGCCGACCAACGAGGCTTTCGCCGCCTTGCCCAAGGGCACCGTCGATACTTTGCTGAAGCCGGAGAACAAGGCGACGCTCACAAAGGTTCTGACCTGCCACGTGGTGGCGGCCGACGCGATGGCGAGGACCGTCGCCAAGATGATCAAGGATGACGGCGGTGAACACGACATCACGACGGTCGGCGGCTGCGTGATCAAAGCCAGGGAGGATATGGGCAAGATCACGTTGACCGACGAAAACGGCACTGTCGCCCATGTGACCATCGCCGATGTCAAGCAGTCGAACGGCGTCATCCACGTCGTCGACAAGGTTCTGCTGCCGAAGATGTAAGTGTGTGTATCGGCGGAGGGCGCGCTCTTCGGGCGCGCTCCAAACCACCTGCGAATGGTGCCCAGCGTCTAGCGGTTCCGCTAGCTAATGGAGCGGCGGCGCCGCTGATATAGCTATTGGGCCGCTTCGACTCTTGGGAACGCGAGCGAGACACTCATTCCCCTGCCGGGGGAAGAGCTGACTTCGACCTGGGCGCGGGCGTTCTGTTTCAGGGACTGGATGATCATGGCGCTCAGTTTTCCGGGGTTCGGCCAAGGCACATTCTCAGGAAGGCCGACCCCGTTATCGGCGACAGTGATCCTGCATCCGGTGTCGCTGACGACACAACGCAGCATGATCTCTCCGCCATCCCGCCCTACGAAGGCATGCTTGAATGTGTTGGTCAGGAGCTCGTTAACGACGAGTCCGGCAGGCATTGCCACGTTCACGGAAACCGGCCAGGTGTCCACCTTCATGTCGATTCGGATCCCTTCCACAGCGTGGGCGGCCATGACCGACGCGGCGATCTGGCTCACATAGCTGCCGAGATCGATCATCGCGCCTTTGTCTTCGTCCGACAGTGCGCGGTAAAGCAGAGCCAAGGCTTCGATCCGACCCGCAAGACGTGCAAACCGCTCGCTTTCCTCGTTCTTTTGAGCATTACGCGCTTCCATTCGGATCAGCGCCGTTATCATCTGCAGATTGTTCTTCACACGATGCTGAAGTTCTCGCAGAAGGACATCCTTCTCGGCCAGCAGCTCGCTGAAGCTCTGGCCACCCGTCACCTCATTGCGGGCAGCGAAGGCGACCAGACGGAAAAGCGGGACGTCATCATCATTGACGATCGTGTTTGACCACACGTCGATAGTCACATCGCTTTCCGGTTCTGCCACGAGCGAGAAGGCGCCAATATATTCCTCCGCCGTGGTCACAGCGGCTGCAAGCGTTGTCTCCCCGGAGACTGCACTGCAATTCACCTCGATGTCCGTCCAGCGTTTCCCCTCCACCTGCCTGGCGGTCAGCGCTGTCAGCCGTTCGAATTCGAGGTTTACGTAAATTAGCTTTTCACAGGTGCCGAGCTCGGAGACCGCCACTGCAAATGGGACATGATCGAGAAAGTGTCGAAACCGATCGTCATCGAGGGCTTCGGCAAGATGGGGCAGGTTGCCGACGCCTTCTGGCGAAAGGGCTTCGTCTTTGCTGTCAGTCATGGATGGTTTCTCGCGGACGCCGCTGCGCTTCAACAGCATGAGATCAAGCGTTGCTTCAAAAACTGCGATGGCGCAAGCACAATCGATGTCGCACGTCTAAACAGCCGGTGTTCAAATGCTGCAACTGTCAGGGATCTCGATGCTCTGCAGCTGCCGTGAACGCGGCGGTCGACGTTACTGGTCGGCAGGCCTCTGTTGGCCGCAAGATCATGCGTCAGCGTCGGTCGCGAGCTTACGCCCGGTCAAAAGTGAACGAGGTCAGTAGCGTGGTGACAAAATTGCTGGCCCTTTCTTTGACCAGAACTTCCGTCCACTCGTCCGTCCCGCGCAGCCGCAAATCCGTATAAATACTGTCTACGGCTGCCTCCTCTATGCGCTTGATATGCGACTTGAACGACGCCTCGCCGCCGCCATGATACATGTCTCGGATCACCATGCGCAAAATCTCCTGGATGGCGATCTGCCATGCTGTATTGATCGACTGGAGTTCCTTCGTATCCTCTGCCATTGCGGTGTCCTTTGATATGAGTGAACTGTCAGCACGGTTCTGCCCGTCCTGTTGCCGCTTTTTGAACCCGCGAATACTTCCTCTTGAAAGTTGCGTCGGACGGTGCGATGCGGTGCGGTTCGTGCGCGAGAACCGGCGCAGATCGGCATGTCTGCGGGTAGCCGCATAGGGCTCGCAGCGACCTTTTTCCGGTGATCAGAAGGCTTTGGCGCGTTTCGCAAGGAGAGCAGACATGGCCGAGGCGCGATCGTCGCGTTGCTTCGCCAGCCGTGCTTCCCGCAATCGCATCGTCTTTGCCTGTTGCGACTGGGCGTTGGATTCCAGCTCTTCCATCGCCTTGTTCTTCGCGAAAAACTGGGACTGGATGTTGCCGAAGGCGATCTCCGCCCGTTGACGCGATTTGCTGTATGTTTCTGTCATTTCTTCTCCGATATTGAAGGGCTCGACTGCGAGCGAAAACAAAAAGGCCAGGCAGATTGCCCGGCCTTAAATGAATCGGTGCTTCCGGCAGTGCCAGTACATCCGTGGTCAAAGGGAAGCAGATACCGATTTAAGCCTTCTGGAGATTGCAAGCGGACATTTTGCCCGACTTGTGGTCTCGCTCGAGATCGAAGCCGATCTTCTGGCCTTCGATGAGTTCGCGCATTCCAGCGCGCTCGACGGCGGAGATATGAACGAAGGCGTCAGCACCGCCATTGTCGGGCTGAATGAAGCCGAAGCCCTTGGTGGAGTTGAACCATTTAACTGTGCCAGTGGTCATGATGAACCCTTTCATAGCAATATTGAGAAACCGCAAGGCGTCAACGCGATGCGGATGGTGGTAACGATTTTTGAAAGGAAGTTCGTTCAGGCCGCGGTGCTAATCGCGCGATAACCAAGCCAGCAAGCAAAATTCGATAAGCACTATATAGGTCGCCTATTCCGGCGCGTCAACCTTTAGTTTTTCTGTTTGATGGTAAAATAAACTTTTAGCTGTTTCAGCGAGTGCATGGAGGTCGGATCGTTATTTCCAGTTTGCTATCCCGACAGTTTCCGCGATCGCCTGGCGTAAATCATCGAGTCCGTCGCCCTTTTCGGACGAGGTGGACAGCACATAGGGATAGGCGGCCGGGCGCTTGCGGATCTTCTCCGCCGTTTCAGCAAGAAGCTTCGGCACGGCCGGCGCCTTGATCTTGTCGGTCTTGGTCAGCACCACCTGGTAGGAGACGGCCGCTTTGTCGAGCAGATCAAGCACCTCCTCGTCGTTCTTCTTGATGCCGTGGCGGCTGTCGATCAGCACGTAGACGCGCTTCAGCGTCGCACGGCCGCGCAGATAATCGAAGACGAGTTTGGTCCACTTGTCGACCTGCTCCTTCGGCGCCTGCGCGTAACCATAGCCCGGCATGTCGACGATTGCCGTCGGCGGTAGGTCGCCGGCCTCGCCGGAATAACCGTCCGGAACGAAATAGTTGAGCTCCTGCGTGCGCCCCGGCGTGTTCGATGTGCGCGCCAGGCCCTTCTGGCCGACCAGCGCATTGATCAACGACGACTTGCCGACATTCGAGCGTCCGGCGAAGGCGACTTCAGGCGGTCCTTCCGGCGGCAGGAAGTTGAGCGACGGGACGCCGCGGATAAAGATCCATGGGTGGCCGAAGAGCGGCTTTTCGGTTTCAGGCATGCGGGCTCGGCAATCTCGGGGTTCGGTCTTCTGTCGGCTTCGTGGTTTTACGGGCGGATGTCAAGCTTTCAGGCGGGCAGCGTCTTGCGTACGAGGCGGCCGGAAATGAAAAGCCCCGCCGGAGCGGGGCTTGTGGGCATCATTTCGACGGCGCCGTCTTTCGTCGGAACAGACCCTTCAGATTGTCGAAGAGTTCGATCTTCACGCCGTGGCGCTTCATGATCACCGACTGCTGGATCACCGAGAGCGTGTTGTTCCAGGCCCAGTAGATGACGAGACCGGCCGGGAAGCTTGCCAACATGAACATGAACACCAGCGGCATCCAGTTGAAGATCATTGCCTGCGTCGGATCGGGTGGCGTCGGGTTCATGCGCATCTGCAGGAACATGGTGACGCCCATGATCAGCGGCCAGACACCGAGATGCAGGAAGGTCGGCGCCTCGAAGGGCAGCAGGCCGAACAGATTGACGATCGTCGTCGGATCGGGCGCCGAAAGGTCCTTGATCCAGCCGAAGAAAGGCGCGTGCCGCATCTCGATGGTGATGTAGATCACCTTGTAGAGCGAGAAGAAGATCGGGATCTGCAGCGCCACCGGCCAGCAGCCGGCGATGGGGTTGATCTTCTCGTCCTTGTAGAGCTGCATCGTCGCCTGCTGCAGCGCCATGCGGTCGTCGCCGAATTTCGCCTTCAGCTCCTCCATCTTCGGCTGCATGCGCTTCATGTTCGCCATCGAAGCGTACTGCTTGCTGGCGAGCGGGAAAAACAGCGCCTTGACGACGATCGTGGTGCACAGGATCGCCACGCCGAAATTGCCGAAGAAGCGATAGAAGAAGTCCATCAGCTTGAACATCGGCTTGGTGATGAAATAGAACCAGCCCCAGTCGATCAGCCGGTCAAACTTGGGGATCGAATAGGAGGCCTCGTAGCCGTCGATAACAGGCACTTCCTTGGCGCCGGCGAAAACGAGGTTCTTGAGCTCGATCGACTGACCTGGCGCAACTGTGAAGGCGTCATCTTTGTAGTCGGCCTGATAACGCGGCTGACCGTCAGAAAAATAAGAGAATTTCGCCTCATATGCAGCGCTCTGCGGCGGAACGATCGTCGCCGCCCAGTATTTGTCGGTAATGCCAAGCCAGCCGCCGGTGGATTTCGCCGGCGACACGGCTTCTTTCTCGACGGCGCTATACTTGCTTTCGATCAGGCCGTCGTCGCCGATGACGCCGATAAAGCCCTCATGCAGGACGTAGACGGACGGCGTCGTCGGCTTGTTGTAGCGCATCACGCGGCCGTAGGAGGAGAGCGAGGCGGGCGCCTGGCCGGTATTTTCGATCTTGTCGACGACGGTGAACATGTAGCGCTCGTCGACGGAAATCGTGCGGGTGAAGGTCAGGCCCTTGTCATTGGTATAGGAGAGCGTCACCGGTGTCTTCTCGGTGAGTTTGGCGCCCTCCGGAGCCGTCCACAGCGTCGACGGACCAGGGACGGTGCCCGTGGCGTCGCTGCCGATATAGCCGAGCTCCGTGAAGTAACCATCCTTGGTTTCGGCCGGGCTGAACAGCGTGATGGTCGGGCTCGAGTCGTCGACGGTCTCGTGATAGCCCTTGAGCTTCAGATCGTCGAGCCGGGCGCCGGCAAGGTTGATCGAGCCGGAAAGCGCAGCAGTATCGATGGCGATGCGCGGCGTCTTTTCGAGCGCCTGCTCGCGCGTCGCCGTCGCGGCCGCCTGGCCGGACGGGGCCGCGCCGGTCGTCTGGGCAGGTGCCTGGCCGCCGCCTGCCGCAGGCTGCTGCGTCTGCTCGGTCTGCTGTTGCGCCTTCTGGGCTTCCTGCGTCTTGCGCTGGGCTTCGATGCGCGGATTCATATAGAGAAACTGCCAGCCGAGGACGATCAGCACCGAGAGAGCGATCGCAATGAAATAATTGCGGTTGTTTTCCATCATACGTTCCTGGGGCGTCCGTCTCCGGAGCGCCGGTGTTTCGGCCTGGTTTCCACGCGAAGCTTCAGCTCCGCGGCCAATTCCTGGAAGGACGCATCAAGTACGTCCCTGCGCGCGACAACCACATAGTCGTGTCCGGGCTGCATTGCAAATCCCGCATGAAGCCGCACCGCCTCTTTCAGGCGGCGGCGCATACGGTTCCGTTCGACCGCGTTGCCATGTTTTTTGGTGACTGTAAAACCGACGCGCGCCTGGCTGTCGGGTTCCTTCCGGTCGAGCACTTCGAGCAGGAAGAGGCCGCCGCGGCGTTTTTCGCCTTCGCGCGCGGCAAGAAACTGCGGGCGGCTTTTCAGCCGCCCGACAGTGTGTTTCTTCTCACTGGTCGTCAATTCGCCCGCCATCTCTTCTCGGGCAACCCGGCCTTAAGCCGAGAGACGCTTGCGGCCCTGCGCGCGGCGGGCAGCGATGACCTTGCGGCCACCCTTCGTGGACATGCGCGCACGGAAGCCGTGGCGACGCTTGCGAACAAGCTTGGATGGTTGGTAGGTACGCTTCATTTATTTAAACACCGCGGAGTGCGGCCCTTCTTGAATTTGCATGATGCAAGGAGCGTTGTTTTTCGAACGGGCGGGCCATGAAGGCCTTGGGTGACCGGACGTGCGGCGGCTTATACGGATGAAGGCCGCCAAAGTCAATTATATCAGATCATTTCACTGGTAATGCTGATCGGCGCTTGGTTTTCGCACGCAAGTGTTAACAAGTTTGCTTTGCTCTGACAGGTTGTACTTTGTCGCAGCCGCGATAGAAAATCATGATTTTCAGCGACTTGCGTTCGGGGCGGGCGCCGGCATCGCTCATTCTCAGTGACATAATCGTAAATATTAGAAATCCAACTTTAAGGAATTTCGCCGATAGTCGGCTCATCGGCTGGGAATTTGCTTTCCAGGCAGTTTGGGGTAGCTAGGAGGCACTGCATTGAAGATCCGCGGGAAAATTAATTTGCTGGTTTGCGTGATGGGCGCGGTGGCGCTTCTGATCGGCGCAACGGCATTGTCGGCCATGCACGAATACAGCCGCAACCTCACGGCCTACGAGCAGGCCGCCGCCCGCGCCTATGCCGGCGAGCGCCTCAACCGTTTCGTTACCGCGGTCGTCATGGAATCGCGCGGCATCTATGCGGCCAAGACGATCAAGGATACGCAGAATTTCGCCAAGGGCATCACGGCCGCTCTCGACGAGATCGATAAGGTCATCGCCGGCTGGGCGCCGCTCGTTCCGGAAAGCGAGAAGGCCGATTTCGCCAAGCTCGTCTCCCGCGCCGCCGAATTCCGCACCTTCCGCACGGAAACGGCCCGCCTCGGCACGGAAGTCGGGCCCGAGGCCGCCAGCCAGCAGGGCAACAATGAGGCCAATCGCGCCAACCGCAAGGCCTTCCAGGCTGAAATCGACGCGGTCGTCGCGACCGACAAGGCAGCGCTCGAAGCCGTCAACGCCGAGATCGAAAGTTTCCGCTCCTGGGTCCTGATGCTCGTGCTCAGCATTACCGGCATCGGCATCGCGGTCGGCATCGGCATGGGCTTTTATATCGGCACCAGCCATCTGAGCCGCCCGATCAAGCGTGTCACCCACGCGATCAAGGAGGTCGCCAACGGCAATTTCGACGCCGAGGTTCCCTTTGCCGGCCGCAAGGACGAAATTGGCGAGATGGCCGCCGCGGTGGCGGTCTTCAAGGAGAACGGCCTTGCCGTCAAGCGCCTGAACGCCCAAGAGGCGGCGATGCGCGCCAAGAGCGATGACCTGCAGTCGAGCATGTCCGTCGTCGTGGCCGCGGCTGCGGCCGGCGATTTCAGCCATCGCATCGACAAGGATTATCAGGACGAGAACCTCAATCAGTTCGCCGGCAATATCAACACGCTGCTGTCGAGCGTCGATGCCGGCATCGGCGAGACCCGGCGCGTCATCGCAAGCCTTGCCGAAGGCGACCTCACCCAGACGATGAACGGCAATTTCCAGGGCGCCTTCGCCGAGCTGCAGCAGAACGTCAACAACAGCTTCGTAACGCTGCAGGCGACGATGCGCGAAGTGCGCGAGACGACCGAAGCGATGAACGGCAACACCGCCGAGTTGCGCAATGCCAGCGACGACCTCTCGAAGCGCACCGAGCAGCAGGCGGCAGCGCTCGAACAGACCTCTGCGGCACTCGACGAGATTACCGCCGTCGTCCAGAACTCGACCGAGCGGGCGCATGAAGCAACCGTCATGGTGTCCGAAGCCAAGGAAAATGCCGGCCGCTCCGGCGTCGTCGTCCGCAACGCCGTCGAGGCCATGGGCCGCATCGAGCAGGCCTCGCGCGAAATCAGCCAGATCATCAACGTCATTGATGAGATCGCCTTCCAGACCAACCTCCTGGCACTGAACGCCGGCGTCGAAGCCGCCCGCGCCGGCGAGGCCGGCAAGGGCTTCGCGGTGGTCGCGCAGGAAGTGCGCGAACTCGCCCAGCGTTCGGCGACGGCCGCCAAGGACATCAAGGCGCTGATCACCAAGTCCGGCGACGAGGTGCAGGTCGGCGTCAAGCTCGTCCAGGCGACCGGTGAGGCTCTGTCCGAAATCGGCACCCGCGTCATCGCCATCAACGACCATATCCATTCGATCGCCACGGCCGCGGTCGAACAGTCGACCGGCCTCAAGGAGGTCAACACCGCCGTCAACCAGATGGATCAGGTGACCCAGCAGAATGCCGCGATGGTGGAGGAAACCTCTGCCGCCACGCACCGGCTTTCGGCCGAAGCCAATGGGCTGGTACATCTCATCGCCCGCTTCAAGCTGTCGGATGCGGCGGCGCCCGTGGCGCTTGTGCGCAACGAGCCGCACAGGCAGCCGGTTGCCTCGCCCGCCCGCCGGGCGATCGCCAAGGTCGCCCGCGCCTTCGGCGGCAGTTCCGCCCCGGCCGAACAGAGCTGGGAAGAGTTCTGATTTTCCATAATAGAAGACTTTTCCAATGCCTGGCTTTTGCCCCTCACCCTCACCCTCGCCCTCTCCCCGTAAAATGGGGCGAGGGGACGTGCCCCACGAGAGGTTGGCGACGGACGGAGAGATCACGGCATATTCCCTTCGCCCCGCGAGTGGGGAGAAGGTGCCGGCAGGCGGATGAGGGGCTGCCCCTTGCGCCAACCAGAGAGCTACTGCACCAACATAACGAAAGCACGACGCCGCCCCCGGGCGGCGTTTTGTTGTGACGAGGTGACGCTGCTCGCAAAGATTTGAAAGCGGAGCGTCTTGGTCTAATATAAGAACCCTACGGTGAGGGCGGCGAGCGCTGCCGATCGGGCGAGATGACCATGCCGGTTCGAGACCAGGGCGAAGATCCTTCGGCTGACATCCCGGCGGCCGGCGAGGCTGCCAAGGGGCGGTGTCCGTCCGGCTTGTTCGGCGGGCTGTCTGGCAAGCTGCTCTGGCTCACCGTCGTCTTCATCATGCTCGCCGAGATCCTGATTTTCTTTCCCTCGGTCGCCAGCATGCGGATGCGCTGGCTGCAGGACAGGCTGAACACGGCCGCCGCCGCCGCCATCGTCATCGACGGGCTGCAGCCGATCGAGCTGCCGCGCGCCCTGCAGAAGGAAACGCTGGAGGCGACCGGCACCAAGGCGATCGTGCTGCGCAAGGAGGGCACTTCGCGGCTGCTGGCGACGACCGACATGCCGACCTCCGTCGACGAATCCTACGATCTCACCGACGTGCCGCCGCTGACGGCGATCCGCGACGCGCTCGATACCCTGATCTTCGGCGGCAGCAGGATGATCCGCGTTTACGGCCCCGTCGGCGAAAACAAGGTCGGCGTCGAGGTTGTCATGAAGGACCGGCCGCTGCGCACGGCGATGTTTGCTTATTCCCGCAACGTGCTGCTGCTTTCGGTGCTGATTTCGCTCTTCACGGCGACGCTGATCTTCTTTGCGATCAACCGCATTCTCATCGGCCCGATTCGCCGGCTAACCGGCAGCATGCAGCAATTCTCCTCCGATCCCGAGAACCCGGCCCACATCTATATCGGAGACGGCGGCCGTGACGAGCTGGCGGTGGCCGGCCGCAATCTCACCTCGATGCAGATGGAGCTGCAGAAGACGCTGAAGCAGCAGAAGAACCTTGCCGCTCTTGGCCTCGCCGTTTCCAAGATCAATCACGATATGCGCAATATCCTGGCTTCCGCGCAGCTGATGTCGGACCGGCTCGTCGATGTCGATGATCCGATGGTCAAGAGCTTCGCGCCGAAGCTGCTGCGCACCATCGACCGCGCCGTCGGCTATACGACGGAGGTGCTGTCCTACGGCAAGGCGAGCGAATCGGCGCCGCGCCGCCGCCATGTTCGGCTGTTGGCACTCACGCAGGACGTCAGGGACATGCTGGCGATCGATCCGCAAAGCGGCATCGAGTTTGTCGAACAGTTCGCTGCCGATCTCGAGATCGATGCCGACGGCGAGCAGCTTTTCCGGGTCATTCACAATCTCTGCCGCAACGCCCTGCAGGCGCTGACATCACCGGGCGAGGGCGGCCCCGGCGCCATCAGGCGCATCACCGTCTCCGCCCAGCGTGTCGGCAGCGTCGTCAGCATCACCGTGGACGATACCGGCCCCGGCATGCCGCTGAAGGCGCGCCAGAACCTCTTTGCCGCCTTCCGCGGCTCGGCCCGTTCCGGCGGCACCGGCCTCGGCCTGACCATCGCCCGCGAACTGGTGCTCGCCCATGGCGGCACGATCGCGCTGGTGGAAAAGCCGACGGTCGGCACCCAATTCCGCATCGAGATCCCCGATCGCCCGGTTTCGCTGGACGATTACCGCAACCGGACGCATGGCGAGAAGTGACGGAATTTCAGCCGGCGCGGCCGCAAGCAGGCAAAGACGCGATTTTTTTCGAAATGCTCTTGCAATGTCCGAAAGGACCCTTTAGAGGATCGCCCACGCAAGCGGCACCGCCGCAATTTGCACGCACCCGTAGCTCAGCTGGATAGAGCACCAGACTACGAATCTGGGGGTCAGGAGTTCGAATCTCTTCGGGTGCGCCATTCTTCCCAAATGCATCAGCAAAGTTCCAGGCGCCCGAAATCGGTGCCGCTCCAATCAGCGCTTCGCTCCTCGCCTCGCCTCCTTGGAGGCGTGAACAATAGCTGGGGCGGCCGCCTCATTCCTTGATGGGAATCCCGGCTTCGATCGCAGCCTCGATGAACGCCTGCCGCGCCTCTTCCCGGCTTCGTTTCCCAGATATGACATCGGCGCAAACCGCACACGCTCTGTCGAGCGCAGGGCCCTCTTCGGTCGGCCAGTCTTCGATCAGCGCCCATGTTGCGGCCTGGGTCGTCTGGATGACCACCCATTGATCCGGCCCTTCAAGGGCAAGCGTCACCGGCTTCTTCCATAGGGTTTGCATAATGCAGGATCTCCGCTGCGCCTTCTCGGCCACCTGCTCGCCTAAGGCAATTGTTCCGGCGTGTCGAGATGCCGTCTGAACGAGACGTTTTCCGGAGCAGTGAGCTGCTTACTGAAACGCCGGCATATTTATTTCCGGCCGCCGCTTCTCGTCGGCCGCTGCCGTCTTTGCCGCAAGGCAGCAAGGCAAAGCTATTGAGCGTTCGGATGCTCTCTCTCATAGGCTTCCCTTTCTTCCTTCCCGAACACGGCGGAGTAAAAGCCGCTGCAAACCAGATATGAGCACGCATCCGGGTTGCCCGTTTGCCATCCGGGCTGGCAGAGGACGACGCGATGGAATTTGGCATTGCAAAGCCCGTGGTTTGCCAGAAGCCGCGGATCGTTTCCGAAATACGCGCTTATGGCTTGCTCGCGAGTCCATGCAGGAACGACCTTCCAATCAGCGGCGCCGCCCTCAGCGCTCACATTGCCGGTCGCGCAGAACGACCAATTCGATATCGTGATCGGTTGATCGCAGGGAAACGCCTGGACGGCGCTTCCCAGCAAGAGCGAAATCAATGCCAGCAATCGGCTGCTGTAACCCACCATGAACTTTTCCCCCATGCAGATCATTCGCATCCTGCCCTCCAAACGGTGATCGGGTCTAATCCGAATCCTAAGATTATTTTCCTAGTTCTTGAAACGTTCTTACGCTAGATTGCACGCTGTTGCAACCATGGAATGTTGAATGTCAAAGAATTTTGTAGCGATTGGCGCAGTGGGCGCTTGGGCGGGTCTTTCCCTCTGCATGCGGGAAAAAACCAGTTCTTCTGCTGCTTGCCGGAAGGACGTGCTCGCAGCCGGGGCGAGGGGCTGATGGCGGAATTCAACTCTCGTGACAAGAGCCGCACCAGTTCCGGCAAGACGCGATCGCTGGTGCGCAAACACACCGCGCCGCCGAGCGCCAGCGATGACGGCAGCCTGCGATGGCAATGGTTGACGATCCAGCTACTGGAATCGGCGGCCTTTACCACCTTGAGTGCGAATGCCTGCCGCGCCTTCTTCCGCATCGTCATCGAGCACCTCTCGCATGCCGCGTTGCAGAATGGCAGGCTTGTCGTGACGCATCACCAGTTCGTCTCCTACGGCGTCACCGGAGAATATGTGGCCGATGCGCTCGACGAGCTTGAATATAAGGGGCTCGTAAAGGTCCGCCGCGGCCGGGCCGGAAGCGGGGTCGCCCATCCCAACCTGTTCACGCTCACCTTCGTCGGCGACCTTGAAGGCGCGCCGCCGACCGACGAGTGGAAGCGGTGCACGGCGGAAAGGTGCCGGAAATGGTCCGAGACCGACCGCAAAATCGCCGCCGACAAACGCGGCCGCCTCGGCCGGAAGAAAAAAACCTCGCTTCGGGATCCCGAAATTCGTCCGCTTCGGGATTCCGAAATTCGCCGCGCTTCGTAAGCTTTTCGGCTGAGCGGAAACGCATTGATTTCAACGCCGCAGCCTATTTCGGGATTCCGAGGTGCTATATAGATTTTGGTGGGGGTTCCCGGCGTGGAGCGTGACGACCGTCCTCGGTCGGCAGCGGCATTGGTTTTCCCGCATGCTTAGCTTCGCGCAACCTTCCTGATGTATTCGCAGGCCTGATGATCTCGGAGGAATGCATGACGGTGGGAATTTTTCGGGTCCTGGCGATTCTCGCGACGATAGCCGCCCTTGCCGGCTGCATCGACCATGCCAACGAGCCGGTGCTGCTGGCAGTCGGCGTACCGGTCAATCCGCCGTCCGTTGCGCACAGCCTTTGCATGACCGACGGCAATGCCATGTATGGCGAGGCGAAGCGCCAGTATGAGCTGCGCGCCCAGTTGACCGGATATGCGCAGGCCGATGCGTTCGAAGCGGAAACCGTGGCGCGCGCCGCCGCCCATCGCCAGTATGTCGCCTGTCTCTCGGCCCAAGGTTACCGGGCATTATACGCGAATTGAAAACAGAGAATTCGCATTCTTGACCAGCGCCGGATCGCGCCATTCTGCTGTTACAGCTTTCACGTTTTCTCGCGAAAAACTCACGCCGGATCGCCTGCAATCACGAGTTTTGGAAGTTTCGCACGCGCTGGGAAGCGCGCCCTTCGTGTCGGCATTTTCTCAGGTTAAATCCACGAAGGAGGGTTTAACATGAAGATCTTCAATTTGTCCGTTCCGCCATTGCGTTCAGTGTACTTCTCGCCCTTGCGCCGATCGGCCAAGCTGAAGCCGCTCCCGTTCAAACGGTTCGACCGCCCGATATTTCCGAAGCAAAAACCGTGCAATATAAGCCGCATGCCGGTCTCTGGCAGGGCTATAGAGGTTTCCGAACGGAGCGCCCCGGCACCCACCGTCACTCCGATGGCTACTGGTACCCGCTTGCCGCCTTCGGCGATGAGGCCGGCGCCACCGACTCCATCGTCCGCCAACCCGTCGACAGGCCGGTGGCTCCGACGATGTGCAACCCTACGTTTTCGGGGTCGATCGGTCCAGCATGCCCTGTGATAACGGCTATTGAGCCGGCAAATGAAAAAGGCGGCGCGTGCCGCCTTTTTCCTGTTCGGGCGCCGCTCACATGTTCGTGACCTCTATTGCGTCGCGGTAGATTGTGACAAATCCGCTTCCTACCTCCTCGGCGTAAATCACCCGATCCTCCCAAGGAGATGACAATATGACGACGTTCAAGAGCGGCCTGGCCGCCGCGGTCCTCGGTGCGATGCTTGGCCTTGCCACCTTCGCGGCGCAAGCGGCTCCCCTCCAGTCGAGCGCGACGCAGCAGGGTTCGGTCAAGCAGCAGGTTGTCGAGCATGAGACCCGCCTGCAGCACGACAGGAGCACGACCGGTTCGATCGGTGAAGGCAACCCGAAGGGCATGGCCTCGCCCTCCATGATGAACCCGAAGAAGCCGCTGAACATGGATTGCAAGCTCGGCTTCAATCCGACCAGCAGTTCCGGCTGCAACTATTAACGCGGCGCTTTGCGGTGGCGACCAGGCCATCGCGGTGAGGGGCGGCTTCCCGGCCGCCCTTTTTGCCGCAGACGAGGGCGCTCGCTATGTCATAGCTGCATAGATGCAAAAATGCCGGACGCCAGTGGGAAAAGAGGTGGGAAATGCCGGCTCACAAGGGCGATTGACGTCTCTGCCTTGGAATTGCCATGCTAGCCGCGATGGTCGCATTCATAATCAATTGAATTTCAGACAGGTGGGACAGTCATGACCGCAAAGGCTGCATGCTCGGATTTCCTGCATTTTTTCCGCTCCTGGATTAGCAATCCGCTTCGGGTGGCCGCCATCGCGCCGTCGGGTGATTCACTTGCCAGGATCATGACCAGCGAAATTGCGGCGCTCGACGGGCCGATCATCGAGCTCGGCCCCGGCACGGGCGTCTTCACCCGGGCGCTGCTTGCCCGCGGCATCAGCGAGACGGATCTGACGCTGATCGAATACGGCCCGGAATTCATCGATGCGCTGCAGGCGCGGTTCCCGGCGGCGCGCATATTACAGATGGACGCGGCCCACCTTGCCCAGGCCGATATTTTCGAAGGCGAACCGGTCGGCGCCGTCATCAGCGGGCTGCCGCTTCTGTCGATGTCGCCGCGCAAGATCGCCTCGATCCTTGCCGGCGTCTTCACCTATATGCGCCCGGGCGGAGCCGTCTATCAATTCACCTATGGTCCGCGCTGCCCGGTGCCGCGGCCGATCCTCGATCGCCTCGGCCTGAAGGCGGTGCGCATCGGCGGTACGGTTCGCAACCTCCCGCCAGCCTCCGTCTACCGGATCTCGCGCCGCAAGCCGCTGGAACTCTCGCGCGAGCGCCTGAGATACCGCGAGGCGGACATCGAAGTCGCCGCCTTTTCCGGCGAATCGGCCGGCTGAACGCGGCAACGGCTGAGCGGAAGCGACAGGCTTCGTCGCAGCCCGGCCGATATTCCGGCGCACCGCAGCGGCGCCGGTCGAAGGACGATGTTTTCGGCCCCTCCCTGTTATCCCGTCGGGGTCGTCCTATATGTGCAAGCGTCGCCACGGCCGCATGTCCGATATCGCCGCGGCGGCCGGGTCATCACCATGCCGGGCATCACCAGACCCGGCAGACATTCAGAACTGGATCCATCCTCGCCAGCCCGGCATCCCGGCCCTGGCGAAGCGGGCGGCTTCGGCCATTTCATCGACATTGAATGATTTTAGTGACGAAGGGAGGAAAGATCATGTTCAGTCACAACGCAGCCAAGTCAGGAACCTTCAGGATCGGCGGCGAGATCGAGGTCAATCGTCTCGGCTTCGGCGCCATGCGCGTTACCGGCAAGGGGATCTGGGGCGAGCCCGATGACCATGCCGAGTCCATGCGGACGCTGAAGCGCCTGCCGGAGCTTGGCGTCAATTTCATCGATACGGCCGATTCCTACGGCCCCGATGTCTCCGAATGGCTGATCAAGGAGGCGCTGCATCCCTATGACGCGGGATCCGTCATCGCCACCAAGGGCGGCCTCACCCGCCACGGTCCCGACATCTGGCTGCCCGTCGGCCGTCCGGAATATCTGATCCAGCAGGCGCATAAGAGCCTGCGCAATCTCGGCGTCGAGCAGATCGATCTGTGGCAGCTTCACCGCATCGATCCGAAGGTGCCTGCCAAGGAGCAGTTTGACGCGATCAGATCGCTGCTCGATGCCGGCCTCATCCGCCATGCGGGCTTGAGCGAAGTCTCCGTCGCCGAGATCGAGGCGGCCTCGAAGCACTTCAAGGTCGCCACCGTCCAGAACCGCTACAACCTCGTCGATCGCACCAGCGAAGACGTGCTCGATTATTGCGCCAAGCACAATATCGGCTTCATCCCCTGGTATCCGCTCGCCGCCGGCGATCTTGCCAAATCAGGCTCGCTGCTCGATACGATCGCCAGGAAGCACAATGCCGCTCCCAGCCAGGTCGCGCTCGCCTGGGTGCTGAAGCGCAGCCCGGTGATGCTGCCGATCCCCGGCACCTCGAAGGTCAGGCACCTGGAAGAAAACGTCGCGGCGGTGGACATCACGCTGTCCGATGAGGAGTTTACCGCGCTGGACGCCGAGGGCAGGAAGGTCTTCAAGGCCGCTTGAGGAGTGATGCAAGCGGCGGCCCCCTCACCCTAACCCTCTCTCCGCTCGCGGGGCGAGGGGACGTGCCCTGGGAAAGGTTGGCGAGGGACGGAGAGGTTGCCGCATATCCCTTCGCCCCGTTTACGGGGGTCCGAAGGACGGGACGAGACCCGCGGCTCGACCCAGGCAGAGGTGCCGGCAGGCGGATGAGGGGCTGCCGCCACTGCCACATCTTTCAGCAAATTTTGACCACCCGGTCAAAGATGCCGCAAAATGAGGCGCGCACTGCCGCTTGAAGTGGCGAGCATTGCGCTCATTGCATTGCTGCATTGCGGTAATTTCGCTATTCCCGATCAAATGAATGGGGTATCACTATCTTCGTAAGCAGCGCACTCCTCCTCCCAAGCGCTCTTACATCGGACCGGCAACACTCCTCCTCCCAGTTGTCGGTCAGGATCAAGAGCCTGGCGCACCTCCTCCCGCGCCAGGCTCTTTTCTTTTCCCCTCATGCCATTTCGCCGGCGCTGCTTTGCCGTGCACAATTTGACTCGACAGCCTTCGCCGGACTATTTGAACCTGTGCCGTCTGTCCGGCGCGTGAACCGGTTGGAGTTAGTCATGATCGGCAGATGGCGCGGCTCGCATGCGGCTCTGACAGGGCTTCTGGTCGCAACGATGGTGCTCGCCGGCTGCGGCGGCCGACCGGTCGGGGTGATGCAGGCGGCCGGCACCGTGCCTCCGGGCACGTCGAAGGTCGATCTCCTGGTGGCGACGACGCGCGCTGCCGATGACAACCCGGCCGTGCTTTTCTCCGGCGAACGCGGCACGGGGCTTGCCGAACGCCGTCGATGTCTCGATTCCGCCGGAAGCCAACCGCACGGTCGGCCAGGTGCAATGGCCGAAGCGCCTGCCGGCCGATCCGCTCCGTGACTTCGTCACCGTTTCCGTCGATCCGCTTGAGGGCGAGCGGGCAGGCGAGAGCTGGCTGAAAACCCATATGCCGAAGAGCCGCCGCGTGCTCGTCTTCGTGCACGGCTTCAACAACCGTTATGAAGACGCGGTCTATCGTTTCGCGCAGATCGTCCACGATTCGCATGCCGACGTTGCGCCCGTCGTCTTCACCTGGCCGTCGCGCGCCAGCATCTTCGATTACAATTACGACAAGGAAAGCACCAACTATTCCCGCGATGCGCTGGAAGAGCTGCTGACCCGCACCGCCGCCAATCCCGCCGTCAGCGACGTCACCGTCATGGCCCATTCGATGGGCACCTGGCTGACCGTCGAAGCACTCCGGCAGATGGCGATCCGCAACGGTCACGTCGCTTCGAAGATCAACAATGTCATCCTTGCCTCGCCGGATCTCGATGTCGACGTCTTCGGCCGGCAGTTCATGAGCCTCGGCAAGGACCGGCCGCATTTCACCATCTTCGTCTCCAGGGATGATCGGGCGCTGGCGCTGTCGCGGCGCATCTCGGGCAATATCGACCGGCTCGGCCAGATCGATCCTTCCGCCGAGCCTTACCGCAGCAAGCTGGAGGCGGCCGGCATCACCGTGCTCGATCTCACCAAGCTCAAGGGCGGCGACCGGCTGAACCACGGCAAATTCGCCGAAAGCCCGGAAGTGGTGAAGCTGATCGGCGACCGGCTGATTGCCGGCCAGACGATCACCGATTCCAATGTCGGCCTCGGCGAGGCCGTCGGCGCGGTGGCGATGGGGGCGGCTCAGACGGCCGGAAGTGCGGTCAGCGTCGCCGTCAGCACGCCGATCGCAATCTTCGATCCGCGCACCCGGCGCAACTACGATGCGCAGCTGAAGCGGCTCGGCCAGTCGATGGACAACACCGTCGGTTCGGTCGGTGACAGTGTCGGCGCCGGCCTGCCCGAAAGCCAGTAAGAATTCCGCGGAGTAATTCCAGCAAAAGTGCACGGCGGTTTCGCGTTTCGGAATTGCCTAAATCCAAAAGGTTAGAGCGGTTCCGCGTTTCCGTGAAAAACTGAACCGCTCTAGGCAGCATCGCTGATCTGATATATCAGGTTTGCGAACGGCGATACTGTATGCCGTGCGGGTGGGTTGATCGCATGACGGATGAGACGAAGAAGAAGGTGGCTGTCGTCGGCGCGGGCGTGATCGGCGCCTCGATCGCTTTCGATTTGCAGCGGCGCGGATTTCAGGTCACGCTGATCGACAAGGGTGAGCCCGGACGCGGCACCTCTTTCGGCAATATGGCGAGCATCGCGCTCGATTTCGCCGCCGGCTCCGGCCCTTCGACCTGGAAGAAGATCCCCGGCTGGCTGCTCGACCCCGAAGGCCCGGTCTGGCTGCGGCCGTCCTATGCCGCCAAGATGCTGCCCTGGTTCCTGCGCTTCCTCGCCGCCGGCCGGCCTTCGCGCTTGAGGGAGATCGAGGATGCCGGCATGAGCCTGTCGCTGCGGGCGCTCGCCGATTTCCGCGAAATGCTGAAGGCGATCGGCGCATCCGATCTGCTGACCGAGGAAGGTTGCCTGGCGATCTACGAGACGGAGGCTGAGTTTACCGCCGATCGCGGCCACCTCGCCATGATGCAGCGCTACGGCCTCGAATTCGAGGTGTTGAGCAACGGCGCCATCCAATATTATGAGCCCGCCCTGTCGTCTGTCATCGCCAAAGCGGTGCTGCTCCCCGACAATAAGTCGGTCCGCGATCCCTACAAGCTGGTGGTCAAACTGACCGACGCCGCCCTGGCGGCCGGCGCAACCTTCGTCTCCGGCACCGTGAGGAATATCGAGCGCAAGGGCGATGGCAGCGTCGTCGTCCTCCTCGACAATGGCAGCCGTGTCGAGGCGGCTTCCGTTGTGCTTGCCGCCGGCGTCCACACCCGTTTCCTGGCGGCCAAGCTCGGCGAACCGATCCCGCTGGAGACCGAGCGCGGTTATCACACGCAGATCATGAAGCCCGGCATTTCCATGCGTTACTCGCTGATCTGGCCGCATCGCGCCTTCATGGTGACGCCGACTGCCGGCGGCATCCGCGTCGGCGGCAATGTCGAGCTGGCCGGGCTTGACGCCGCTCCCGATTTCCGCCGTCCGCGGGTGCTGGTGCGCCACGCCCAGCGCGCGCTTCCCGGGCTGAAGGCCGAGGAGACGACGGAATGGATGGGTCACCGCCCGGCCTTGCCCGATACGATCCCGATCATTTCGCCGTCCTCGAAGATGCCGGGGGTTTTTTATGCCACCGGCCATGGCCATCTCGGCCTGACATATGCCGCGACGACAGCGCGGTTGATCGGCGATATGGTGAGCGGAGCAAAACCGTCGGTCGACATGACCCCGTTCCGGATAGACCGATACTGAGCAATTCCAGGAAAAGTGTGAAGCGGTTTTCCGTTCGGAATTGCGTTAAAACAAAAGTTAGAACCGCGTCGGCGGCATCAGCCGTCACGTCCGAACTGGAGTTTCGAGATGAGATGGAAGCGCACGATCCAGCTGCTGGACGTTCATGCCGAGGGCGAGATCGGTCGCGTCGCGATCGGCGGCGTTCCGAAGATCCCCGGCGATACCATCGCCGCCCAGCTGCATTGGCTGAACACCGATCCGAAAGGTGACGAGCTTCGCCGCTTTCTCTGCCTGGAGCCGCGCGGTGCTCCGATCGGCTCGGTCAACCTGCTGCTGCCGGCGAGGCACCCCGACGCCGACGCTGCTTTCATCATCCTGCAGCCCGACCAGGCACATGCGAGCTCCGGCTCGAACTCGATCTGCGTGACGACGGCCTTGCTCGAATCCGGCATCGTCGAAATGAAGGAGCCGGAGACGATCGTGACGCTGGAGACCGCGGCCGGTCTCGTCAAGGCGGTGGCGACCTGCCGCGACGGGCGCTGCGAGAAGGTGAAGCTCACCATGGTGCCCTCCTTCGTCCATGAGCTCGACATCGGGATCGACACGCCCCATTGGGGAAAGATCAAAGCCGATCTCTGCTATGGCGGTATCTTCTATGCCCTCGTCGATGTCGGCCAGATCAATCTCACGATCGAGAAGGCCAATGCGGCCGGCCTCGTCCAGGCCGGCATGATCCTGAAAGAGCTGATCAACCGCGACATTAAGGTCGTCCATCCCGAAATCCCGGCGATTTCAGGCGTCGCCTATGTGATGTTCCGCGATATCGAGCCGGACGGCACGGTGCGCACCTGCACCACCATGTGGCCAGGCCGGGCCGACCGCTCCCCCTGCGGCACCGGCAATTCCGCCAATCTCGCCACCCTTTATGCCCGCGGCAAGGCCAAGGTCGGTGACGTCTTCACCTCGAAGTCGATCATTGGCTCGGAATTCGAGGTCGGCCTGCAGGCAGTGACCGAAGTCGCCGGCCGCCCGGCGGTCATCCCCACCATCACCGGCCGCGGCTTCACCTTCGGCCTCACCCAGGTCGCGCTCGATCCCTTCGACCCGCACCCCGGCGGCTTTGCTTTGACGGATGTCTGGGGGCCGCAAGCTGGGGAGATTTGAGCGGCGTCGAACCGAGGAGATTGGGCAAGCCGGCCCCTCATCCGGCTGCCGCCACCTTCTCCCTGTAAACGGGGCGAAGGGACCATGCCGCGACCTCTCCGTTCCCCACCAACCTCTCGCAGGGCATGTCCCCTCGCCCCGTTTACGGGGGTCCGCAGGACGGGTCGAGACCAGTGGCTCGACCCAGGTAAGGGCTAGGGTGAGTGGCAGCCATTATGCGCAACCGGACCGCAATGACCTTGGACCGAGGCTCCCAGCTTGATTTAAGTCCGGCCGCTTGGACGGCCCTGGAAATGCTCGACCGTTTCCGCAAGCTGCACCCATCCATGTTTCGATTGCTCGAATACCGATAGTTCAGGCGGCGCAAAGGCCGGGTCGGCAAGTGACCCGATCGCCACCCCGATCCAAAGTGGCGCGGCATCGGCCTTCCAATAGACGGTCGACCCACACGTTGGACAGAAATGCATGCGGACCTGACGACCGCTGTCGGCGGTCCGAATGAATTCCGTAGACGTTCCAGATATTTCGACACAGTCAATCGAGTAGAACGCATTGGCGCTGAATGGTGCACCGGTTCGCCGCTGGCAGGCATAACAGTGACACAGCGCGGTCAATCGTGGTGGTTCGCTAAGCTTCAATTGGAGAGCGCCACAGGCGCATTGGGCATCGGCCATGGAAACTCCTTCCGCTTGCGCGGTGAGATACGTTGACATTGTGGGCTGAGGAGCAGGCCGGAACCGAGACTCACTGCGGTCGGCGTTGCGCAAGGGCCGAGACCTGATGCAGTTTCAGGCTCGCGAATACCAGCGTAAATCGGCAAACTGCCGAAGTCTAGAGCATGTCGCGCAATTGCGTGCAGCGGTCTTGCGCTGAAGACAGGCGAAAACAGAAGATGTGCAGCATGACACGCGAGCCCACCTGACCATTTGTTTAATACTGGCCGCTCGTCTTTCGAAACAGTGCGACAAGACTTCCAAGCCAGCCTCGACGACCCGTCGGCGCATCAGCGACGTTGCGCTATCCTGGCGCTGACCTGATCTGCGGCAAGGCTCTCGGCCGGCGCCGGCCTGCCAAGCAGGTAACCTTGGCCGATATCGCAGCCGAGATCCTGAAGCCGTTGAAGTTGGCTTTCCTCTTCGATGCCTTCGGCCGTTATCGTCACGCCGAGGCCCGCGCCGAGAGCGATAATGGCCTTGATCACCTTGTCCTGCTTGTCGTTGGTTTGGAACGAAGCGACGAAACTCCGATCGATCTTGATCTTGTCGAACCGGTAGTTCGAGAGCTGCGAGAGGCTGGAATAGCCCGTGCCGAAGTCGTCGAGAGCAATCCGGACGCCGGCGTTCACCAGATCGTCGAGGACGATTCGTGCGGTGACGGCATCCTGGATGATGGCGCTCTCCGTCACCTCCAGCTCGATCCTGTGCGCGGGCAGGCCGACATCGCCCAATATCTTCAGAATCCTGAGGCCCAGCAACCGGTCGCTCAGCTGGATCGGAGACAGGTTGAACGACAGAACCAGATGATTTGGCCAGGAAAGCGCATCGCCACAGGCACGGCGCAGCAGTTGGTCCGTCAGGTCGACGATCAGACCGGCCTCTTCCGCCACGGGAATGAACTCGTTCGGCGGGATGAATTCGCCGGATGCCGTCTTCCAGCGCGCCAGCGCTTCGAAGCCGATAATTTCCTTCGTCTTCAGGTCGACGAGAGGTTGATAATAAGGAACGATCTCAGCGTTCTTGATGGCGGCTCGCAGATTCGCTTCCACCCGGATCCGCTTCGCCAACTCCTCCTGCATCGAAGGGACGAAGGGCTTCACCAGATTGCGCCCCTGCTTTTTCGCCACATACATCGCACAGTCCGAATGGCGAATGACCTGGCTTAGATCGTCGCCGTTTTCAGGATGGAGCGCGAGTCCGACACTGGCGCCGAGATCGACGGCGACGCCATTGAATGTGAAGGGCTTGCTGATCGCGTTCACGATGCGGTTCCCCAAAGCGACGAGATCGGCATTTCCGGTGCGCCGCGCCAGAACGACGAACTCGTCGCCACCGAGGCGGAAAACGCGCTCACGCGGAAAGAGGGAAGAAAGCCGCTGAGCGACGGCCTTCAGCACCGCATCGCCGTGATCGTGCCCGAGGAGGTCGTTGATCTTCTTGAAGCCGTCGAGATCGATGCTGAACACGGCATAGCTTTCGGGCGCCCGTTGATCGATCATCGATTGCGCGCAGACGGACTCCAGAAATCTGCGGTTAGGCAATTCGGTCAGCGTGTCGTGACAGGCAATCCAGTCCACGTTCTTTTCGGCCTGCAGCCTGCGGTTAACCTCTATCGAGAGATCCCGGATCCTCAGCGCCGAGTAGATCAGCCCGAGAAAGCCGGACATGTTGAGGGCAAGCAGCGCGTGGTCCAGCGGAAAGTCATCATGCTTCTCGATGAACTCATCCAGCCCCTCATGCCATTGGAAGCGCCAGGACAGGCAGAAGAGAAGCAGGAAGATCAGGAGCCAGGCCAATATCTCCATCTGCGGTCTGGTGGGTCGGATGCGAGGCATATGAACAGGCTCCTGGTGTGTGAAGAGCCATCATGGCCAGCCAGCAGACCGCATCGTCCGCGACAGTTTTCCATCGGCAACCCCGTCGCCGTAGGACGGCATCGACGGGATAGAAGGCCGCCACAACTCATTTGGGCGGAGTGAAAGCGTCGGCAATTCGATATCGGTTAGCTGCGCGGCATCGAAAAGTCCGGAATATCAGTGTGGTCTTCGAAGGTTAACCGCGCGTTTCCGGGTCCGAGACGTGGACGGTTCGCTGCGCGCAACGGATATCTTCGTCGCAAATTGGACGCGGCTCATTGCGCTCGACGCCGAAACCGACGTGCTACATCTTGGCCATCAAAGGCCCGTCGGGGAGAGGGGGGGTGATCCGGCTCGCCGAATTCAGGCGGCATCCCGAATGTCGAAGCGGGTCACCTTGCCGTCCCGGAACCGGAACATGTGCCCGACCGTCTTCTGTCCTTGAAGGGGTTGGCCTTGCAGGTCACGGACCGACTGCCGGACGTCGGCGATGATTGCGCCGTCCGCTGTCCGGTGAAAACCGAAGGGCTCGACGTGGGGATCAATCATCGACCACTGACGCGTCCAATATTCCCGCACCGCCTCGCGCCCATGGACGTGGCCGCCATCCATGCCGTTGGCCCAGACGACATCTTCGGCCAGCGCTGCCAGCACGGCGTCTATGTCCCGTGAGTTGAAGCGCTCGTAGATGTGTTGAAGAATTTTGACATCGCCGTCCATTGCTCTCTCCTTTCAGAGGTGCGGGGTTGCGTTTCGAGCCCGCTTCGCGACGAACCATCTCCTTCATTTTGCTCTAAGCGGTCAACCGGTTCAAAGCTCCGCCTCGCGCAGCAGCCCGTTCAGGCGGACCGCCCATTCCGTGTTGCCAGCTCTGAACGGACCGAGCGCATCGCCGGCTGGTTCGGGAAGATCGCTTGCCGCGGCGGCAAAGCGGTGCGCCTGCTGGCGATCTCCCAAGGCCCGGTGGCAGCACGCCTGAATGCGCAGCAGCGCCGGCCAGTCAGGCCGCGCCTTCAGCGCCGTACGCCCGGTCTCGAGCGCGCCGTCGACGTCGCCGGAAAAGAACCGTGCGAGCATCAGCAGGCTGAACCAGACGCCGTTCTGCGGATCGTGCGGGTTGAGTTCGAGGCCGTGCGCCAAGGGCTTCAGCGCGCCGGCCGCATCGCCGCAAAACAGGCGAGCCATGCCGAGGACGAGATGCCCCAGGGCGAAGCTCGAACCGAGCTCGATCGCCCGTTCCGCCGCCAGGATCGCCTGCTCGGGTCTGCCCGTGTAAACCGACACGATCGCCAGCGCATAGTGTGAGTACGGATTTCGCGCGTCGAGATAGATGGCCCGCAGCGCCGCATCCAATCCTTCCTTGCCGTCTTCCGCAGGGTTATCAGTCCAGCCGTAGGCGATCAGGCCGGCATTCACCCGCGCCCGCCAGATCTGCGCTTCCGGAAGCATGGGGTCGAGCCCAGCCGCGTCGCGGAAGAAACGGCGTGCGAGAAGGTGGGTGGGCTGCGTGACCTTGTGAAAATTGAACGTGCCTTGCCGCACGAGATCCCAGGCCGTGATGTTGCCGGTATGGGGAGCAACCGGAAGCCCGTGGCGCAGCAGCAGCTCGGGTTCGACCGCCGCTGCAATCCGCTCGGCGATGGCGTCCTGCACGGCGAAGAGCTCGGCCAGCTGAAGATCGTAATGTTCGGACCAGATCGTGGCGCCTTTCGCGGTCTCGGCGAGGTGCACCGATATGCGGATCCGATTGCCGCTCTGGCGGATCGCCCCATCCACCAGGAAATCGACGCCGAGGTCGCGCGCGACAGACTGCGGATCCTTCGAGCCATTCCTCCTGCTGAAACTCGCCCCCCGTGAAGCGACGCGGAACCATCTGAACCGGGCAAGCGCCATGATCAGGTCGTCGGCGACACCGTCGGCGAGATATTGTCTTTCAGCATCGCCGCCCAGATTTTCGAACGGCAGGACGGCAATTCCCGGGATCGGACCGGCCTCGGCATGCCGGCCGCTATCGGCGCCGTCAGTGCGGCTCTCCACCTCACCGGAAAATCTGTAGCCGACCCGAGGGACCGTGACGATCCATTCGCCGCCGTCCGATGCGGGTCCGAGCAGCTTGCGAAGGGCGGCAATCTGAACGGAAAGATTGCTTTCCTCGACGGCCAATCCCGGCCAAACGGCGTCCATCAGGGCGGACTTCGAGACCACACCGCCCTGTGCCGAAAGCAGTGCGGCGAGCAGCGAGGCGCCGCGGGCGCCGATGGCGACAGGCCTGTTGTCGCGGAGCAGACATCCGTTCTCGGCAATGAACCTGAGGTGACCGAATGCAAGGGGCTGCGTGTTCATGGCCGCAATGATACGCCGATTTCGCAGCTTTTCGGAATTTTTCGGCTCTGCTTCAGGACTTGCGCCGGCTGAGCGCGCAGAGTGGCGCCATCGCAGCGGTCGAAGTGGTGAGAGCGATGACGAACCAGGCAACGCAATCGAAGAAATCCGAACCATTCCTTGCGAGCGTCGTGCGCGCCGGCGGCAGCCATGTCGCCAGGCAGTGATCGGTCTATTGTTCCGGCGTCTCGGCTGAAAGCACCGGCTCAACCATGCTGTGGCTCGGGACGATTTCGCTGCCCGCGGGGCGGCGAACCGGCGCCCACCGCCATGAGGGACACGAGACGGCGCTTTTGATGACCGCCGGTCGGGAGATCGAGATCTGGTCGGGAGCAGCGCTGGAACGGTGTGAAACGGTTCGCCCCGGCGATTACCTGTTCATTCCGGCCGGCGTTCCGCATGTCGCCGTCAACCGCAGCAGCGAAGACGCCGAATTTCTCGGCGCTCGCAACGACCCCGCAGCCAATGAGAGCGTCGTTCTCATGCCGGAGCTCGACACGATCGTCCCCTGATGCATGTCGCCCGGAACCCTGCAACGGCTCCGGGGCGCAAAACCGCCGCAGGCTTTTGCGCGGCATGCTCCAACCACACCGGGAGGTGCATTATGGCCATCATCGAACAACGTCTGGCCGAAATGGGTCTGGAATTGCCCGAGCCTTTGAAGGTTCGCGAGGGGCTGCGTTTGCCCTTCGCCTGGGTTCGCCTGCGCGGCACGCGCGCTTACATTTCCGGTCATGTCGCGTGCAACCGCGATGGAACACTGGCAAATCCCCTTGGCAAGGTGGGCGCCGAGGTTTCGCCGGAGGAGGGCTACGCGTCGGCGCAGCTCGTTGCGCTCGCCCATCTCGCCAGCCTCAAGCGGGCCCTCGGAGACCTCGATCGGGTCACGGCATGGCTTCGCGTCTTCGCCATGGTGAACGTTGCTTCTGACTTCAACGAAACGCCGCTGGTCACCAACGGCTATTCGGATCTGATCCTGGCGCTGTACGGGCCTGATGTCGGCGCCCATGCCCGCTCGTCCATCGGCATGGCCATCCCCTTGAATGCGCCGGTGAACTGCGAAGCGGAAGTCGAAATCGACGGGTGACGGAAGCGCACCGACGCTTTAGTAGACGAACGGATCGACCTCGCCCGGCTGGGCGCTTGCCTCCTTCGGATAGATCACCCCCTTGCGCAGGATGATGTTGGCATAGAGCCTGGGCTCGCTGGTCTGGATCAGCGCATGGGCGGCCCGCACCCGACCGTAGAAATCCTGGCCGACCAGCGGCACCACCTGGCGATGCGGCTCGTGGCGGGCGCAGCAGTCGATCATCTCCTCATGCACCGGATCGAGCTTGTCGCGCTCGGCCTTGACAGTCGAGCGGAAGATCGCTTCCGGCACGAAATCGTCGATCGGCAGCACGCTGAGCACGGCGTCGAGCACCGGGATGAGGTGGTGGCCGTCGAGCCGGATCAGCCGGCGGGCATCTTCGACGCCGGGATAATTGCCGTCGACGATGGCGATTTCGTCGCCGTGGCCCATGGCCCGAAGTGTGAAAAGCAATTCCGGGCTCAAGAGCGGATCAAGTCCCTTCAGCATGGTCTACCTCCTTGAAGAGTACGTTCTGGTCGGTGAGATAGCGCGCAAAGATCGGCAGGCTGGCGCCGCCGATGGCGCGTGCCTGCGCGCCGACCGCGCCCTCGATGATTTCGGGCATGACGACGCCCTGCAGGTCGAGCTTGGCGGCTTCGTCGATCGTCGCCTGCACGATGCGGCTGCGCACCCAATGGGGAAAGCCGCCGTCGATGACGGCGGCGCTGAAATCGACGATCGAGGCGGCGGCGACGATCGCCTGCGCGAGCGCCTTGGCGGTGTCCTGGATCCATGCCTCCATCGGCTCGCCGAAATCCACCCAGTCGTCGGCCGAATACCAGAGCGGCTCGGGATCGATGCCGCGCTCACGCAGCATGTTTTCCAGCACGAAGATCGAGGCGATTTCGAGCAATTGCTTGGTTTCGCCGTTCCTGTCGCGCACCGGCAGCGGCCCGATTGCGCCCGCCGTGCCGGTACGGCCGGAAAAGATCGCCGAATTCAGGACGATGCCGCCGCCGATGAAGGAGCCGATGAAGAAATAGACGAAGTCGGGATAGGACGGGCCGACGCCGAAGACGAGTTCGGCGCCACAGGCGCTGGTCGCATCATTCTGCAGGAAGACGGGATGGGAGACGCGCGCGGCGATATCGGCCTGCAGGTCGACATCCCGCCAGACCTCCATGGCGCCCGGCGGCGCTCCGACCTCATCGGCCCAGTTCCAGAGTTCGAAAGGCGCGGCGATGCCGAGGCCGGCAATGCGGCCGCGCTGCTTTTCGTCGAGCTGGTCTTCGATCTCGCGGATGCCCGAGGTGACGAAGGCGAGGATTTCATGCGGCAGCGGATAGGCATAGGTCCGGTGCAGCTGCATCCGGATGCGGCCGACGAAATCCATCAGCACCAGATCGGCGCTGCGCCGACCGATCTTCAGGCCGAAGGAATAGACGGCGTCGGGATTGAGATGCATCGGGATCGACGGCTGGCCGACCCGGCCGCGCACCGGCGCCCCGCGCGACAGCAGCCCTTCCTTTTCCAGGACCCGCATGATGACCGAGACGGTCTGGGCCGAAAGCCCGCTGCGGCGCGCGATATCGGCCTTCGACAGCGCGCCGTAAAGGCGCACCAGCGACAGCACGAGCCGTTCGTTATAGGCGCGCACCCTGACCTGGTTCGCACCACCGGCCGGATTTAAAATTGGCGGCGGGACCGGTGTGTGTTCCGGTCCATCCAAAGACGACATGGCCGCTCCTCCCGAGCGTTCGCCTCCTTCTCCCCATCGAAGGCGATTTAAAAACATGCAGCAGCTCAAGGCGGTACAGCGTCCTTCGCGTCTGAAACGCGCGGCGCTCGCTGTGCACCCCAATTCGGTCGAGCATGCCACATCGAATTAATAATTCAATTGGATTTATTTATTGACAAGCGGATTTCTTTCGCTCTTAATTGCTATCGTCAAGGGCACGGGCGGCTTTGGAGCGACAGCGACTGAGCGAAGTGTCATATTTTGAAAATTCCGGCCCGCAGAGGCGGCGCCGGCAAACTCTGGGAGGAGTTCATGAAGAAATCAGTTCTCGCTTTTGGCGCGCTCGCGCTCGGTGTCGCTTTTTCTGCTCCGGCGATGGCGGCTGACGTTTCCGCCTGCCTCATCACCAAGACCGACACCAATCCCTTCTTCGTCAAGATGAAGGAAGGTGCGACGGCCAAGGCCAAGGAACTCGGCGTTTCGCTGAAGTCCTACGCCGGCAAGATCGACGGTGACAGCGAAAGCCAGGTCGCAGCGATCGAAAGCTGCATCGCCGACGGCGCCAAGGGTATTCTGCTGACGGCCTCCGACACCAAGGGCATCGTGCCTGCGGTCAAGAAGGCCCGCGACGCCGGCCTGCTGGTGATCGCGCTCGACACGCCGCTCGAGCCGGCCGATGCCGCCGACGCCACCTTCGCCACCGACAACCTGCTCGCCGGCAAGCTGATCGGCCAGTGGGCCAAGGAAACGCTCGGCGACAAAGCCAAGGACGCCAAGGTCGGCTTCCTCGACCTGACGCCGTCGCAGCCGACGGTCGACGTCCTGCGTGACCAGGGCTTCATGATGGGCTTCGGCATCGATCCGAAGAACCCGGACAAGATCGGCGACGAAGACGACAAGCGCATCGTCGGCCATGACGTGACGAACGGCAACGAGGAAGGCGGCCGCAAGGCCATGGAAAACCTTCTGCAGAAGGATCCGAGCATCAACGTCATCCACACGATCAACGAGCCGGCCGCTGTCGGCGCCTACCAGGCGCTGAAGGCCGTCGGCATGGAAAAGAACGTGCTGATCGTCTCGGTCGACGGCGGCTGCCCGGGCGTCAAGTCGGTCAAGGAAGGCGTCATCGGCGCCACCTCGCAGCAATATCCGCTGCTGATGGCATCGCTCGGCATCGAGGCGATCAAGAAGTTCGCCGACTCGGGTGAAAAGCCGAAGCCGACCGAAGGCAAGTCCTTCTTCGACACCGGCGTCTCGCTCGTGACCGACAAGCCGGTTTCCGGCCTCAAGTCGATCGACACCAAGGAAGGCACCGACAAGTGCTGGGGCTGAGCCCGATCTATTGAAAGAGCAGACGGCCGGGGCTTGATCCCCGGCCGTTTTGGACGGACGATGTGCCGTCGCCCACCGGCTAAGCAACGAACGGATGAACAGGGGTGACGGCCTCCGCGCGGGTTCGGCGCGCGGATGCGGAGGAGGAACCATGACCGGAGCACAGGAATTCGAACGCGTCCTCGACGGCAGCGACAAGAACGTCGCCTCCTTCGAGCACCAGGGCGTCCCGCTGATCAAGCGTGCCCAGCATTTTCTGCACTCGACACCGGCCGCCGTGCCGCTGATCGTATTGGTGCTGGCGATCATCATCTTCGGGGTAGCGCTCGGCGGACGTTTCTTCTCGTCCTATACGCTGACGCTGATCCTGCAGCAGATCGCCATCGTCGGCATTCTTGGCGCCGCCCAGACGCTGGTCATCCTGACGGCCGGCATCGACCTTTCGATCGGCGTCATCATGGTGATCTCGGCCGTCATCATGGGCAATGTCGCCATCACCTACGGCATACCGACGCCGATCGCGGTGATTGGAGGCCTGCTGGTCGGCGGCCTGTGCGGCCTGCTGAACGGCTTCCTCGTCGCCTTCATGAAGCTGCCGCCCTTCATCGTCACGCTCGGCACCTGGAATATCGTCATGGCGACGAATTTTATCTATTCCGCCAATGAGACGATCCGCGACACCGATGTCGACGAACAGGCGCCGCTGCTGCATCTTTTCGCCGCGAGCTTCAAGGTAGGCAGCGCCGTGCTCACCCTCGGCGTTATTGCCATGGTGCTGCTCGTGCTGCTGCTCTGGTATGTGCTCAACCACACCGCCTGGGGCCGGCATGTCTATGCGGTCGGCGACGATCCGGAAGCCGCCAAGCTCTCCGGTATCCAGACGAAGAGGGTGCTGCTCACCGTCTATACACTGTCGGGCGTCATCGCCGCCTTCGCTGCCTGGGTCTCGATTGGCCGCAACGGCTCGATTTCGCCGTCCTCGGCGGTGACCGATTATAACCTCCAGGCGATCACCGCCACCGTGATCGGCGGCATCTCGCTCTTCGGCGGCCGCGGTTCCATTCTCGGCACGCTGTTCGGGGCCATGATCGTCGGCGTCGTGTCGATGGGCCTCAACATGCTCGGCGCCGATCCGCAATGGAAAGTCCTTTTGACCGGCGTGCTGATCATCGCCGCCGTCGCCATCGATCAGTGGATCAGAAAGGTTTCGGTATGACCATGGCTGTCGAACCCATTCTCACCGCCCGCGGCCTCGTCAAGCGTTATGGACGCGTGACCGCGCTCGACAATGCCGATTTCGACCTCTACCCGGGTGAAATCCTTGCCGTCATCGGCGATAACGGCGCCGGCAAGTCGTCGCTCATCAAGGCCATTTCAGGTGCGGTCACCCCCGACGAGGGCGTGATTACGCTCGAAGGCCGGCAGGTGCAGTTCCGCTCGCCGATGGAGGCGCGCGAAGCCGGCATCGAAACCGTCTACCAGAACCTTGCTCTGTCGCCAGCGCTGTCGATCGCCGACAACATGTTCCTCGGCCGCGAGATCCGCAAAAAGGGCCCGCTCGGCTCGCTGTTCCGCATGCTCGACCGGCCGGCCATGGAAAAGCTGGCGCGCAACAAGCTCTCCGAACTCGGCCTGATGACCATCCAGAACATCAACCAGGCGGTGGAGACGCTGTCCGGCGGTCAGCGCCAGGGTGTCGCCGTCGCCCGCGCCGCAGCCTTCGGCTCGAAGGTCATCATCATGGACGAACCGACGGCCGCCCTCGGCGTCAAGGAAAGCCGGCGCGTGCTGGAGCTGATCCTCGACGTGCGCGCCCGCGGCCTGCCGATCGTGCTGATCTCGCACAATATGCCGCATGTCTTCGAGGTCGCCGACCGGATCCATATCCACCGTCTCGGCCGGCGCCTGACGGTGATCAATCCGAAGGAGTACACCATGTCCGACGCCGTCGCCTTCATGACCGGCGCCAAGGCGGTGCCGACGGAGCCCGTTGCGGCATGAGCGTACGCATCGACGACATCGCCGGCGAGGTGCTTTCCCGCGCCGGCGATGCCAAGCGTTTCCTGATCGCCGTCGCCGGGCCGCCGGGGGCGGGTAAATCGACCATGGCCGACAATCTGGCGGCGGCGCTGAAAGCCAAGGGCGAAAGCGCCGCAGTCCTGCCGATGGACGGCTTCCACATGGACAATGCCATCCTGATCGAGCGCGGCCTCTTGGCGCGCAAGGGCATTCCCGAGACCTTCGATGTCAGAGGCTTCCTCGATATCATCCGCGCCGTCCGCCGGGCCGACCAGGAGGTTCTGGCGCCGGTCTTCGACCGTTCCCGGGAACTCGCCATCGCCTCGGCCCGGCCGATCGATCCCAAGGACCGTTTCATCATCGTCGAGGGCAATTATCTGCTCTTCACGCAGGGCAAATGGGCCGAGCTCGACGGCATCTTCGATTTTTCGATCATGCTGGCGCCGCCGATCGCGGTGCTCGAGGAGCGGCTCTGGGCACGCTGGCGCGGTTACAACCTCGATGAGGAGGCCGCCAGCGCCAAGGTTTACGGCAACGACCTGCCGAACGGCCGGCTGATCCTCGAAAATCGCCGCCCGGCCGATGTGACGCTGGAGATCGCGCTGGCATAACGTCGCGGCGATCGGCTTGACGACCATGCCGGCCGAACTTGTGCAGCGGTGGGATGGCGACATGCAGGAAATTGCGTTGGAGCGCCTCGCATGAATCAATTTCAATGCGACGCGCTTTAGTGCTATCAGGCCGCAGACGCATCGCTTCGGAGGCCTGCCATGCAATCGATCACCATCCGACGTCCCGACGACTGGCACCTGCATCTGCGCGACGGCGCCATGCTGGAAGGCGTGATCGCCGATACGAGCCGCACCTTCGCCCGCGCCATCATCATGCCCAATCTGGTGCCGCCGGTCGTCACCACCGCGGATGCGAAGGCCTATCGCGAGCGCATCCTCAAGGCGTTGCCGGACGGCCACCGCTTTCAGCCGCTGATGACGCTTTATCTGACCGAACACACCAGCCCCGACGATGTGGCGGAGGGTGCGAAGAGCGGCCTCATCACCGCCGTCAAGCTTTATCCCGCCGGCGCCACCACCAATTCGCATGGCGGCGTGCGTGACATGGAGAAGGCGATGCCGGTGCTGGAGCGCATGGCTGCGATCGGTCTGCCGCTCTGCGTCCATGGCGAGGTGACGACGCCCGATGTCGATATTTTCGACCGTGAGGCCGTCTTCATCGACACCGTGCTCGATCCGCTGCGCCGGCGCCTGCCCGAATTGAGGGTGACGATGGAGCATGTGACGACCGCAGACGGCATCGATTACATCAAGGCGGCCAAATCAAACCTCGCCGGCTCGATCACCACCCACCATCTGATCATCAACCGCAACACGATCCTCGTCGGCGGCATCCGCCCGCATTATTACTGTCTGCCGGTCGCCAAGCGCGAGAACCACCGGCTGGCGCTGCGCGCCGCCGCCGTCAGCGGCGACAAACGCTTCTTCCTCGGCACCGATTCCGCCCCGCATGTCGATCCGCTGAAGGAATGCGCCTGCGGCTGCGCCGGCATCTACACCTCGATCAATACGATGAGCTGCCTTGCCCATGTCTTCGAGGAGGAGGGTGCGCTCGACAGGCTCGAAGCCTTCGCCTCGCTGAACGGGCCGGCCTGGTACGGGCTTCAGCCGAACGAGGAACGGATCACGCTGTCGAAGCAGGCCGAGCCGGTCGTCTTTCCCGCCAAGATAGAAACCGGCGCCGGCCCGGTAACGGTCTTCGATCCGATGTTTCCCCTGCATTGGCAGGTAGTGACGTAGGAGGTGCTTCCGCCTTTTTCTATTTTAAATGGAATATTCATGTTAAGTGGCGCGCAGACGTTAGACGCCTAACATTTTCATTGTGCAATGCATCATTTGTTAACGGGTGCATAAGACATTTCTCTCCGCGGAACCCCACGTTGCCAATTATCTGGCGCGCCACCGCTGCGGAGACTGAAGAAGCATGATGCTTGACTACAACTCCCTTTTGCTGGCGCTCGGCGTCTCCGCGGCCTGCCTTGCCGTCACATTGATGGGAAGCTGGCTGGTGCGCCGGGCCGAAACCGTGCTGCTCACCGCCACCATCGGTCTGGTCCTCGTCGTCAGCGGCATTTTCGTCTACAGCGCCTATGTGAGCAGGCCTGATACAGGCTTCGCCATTGGCAGTTTCATGCTGTTCCATGCCGGCTTCGCCACCATCTGGGGCGCGGGCAAACAGTTCCTTACCGGCCGCCTGTCGATCGTTGCCACTGCCATCCGGGCCCTGGCGGCGATGACCTTCTCGATCGTGCCGATGGTTGCCGGATATGACGGTTTAGCCTTCATCGCCGACAATCTCGCCATCGCCCTGCTGCTCTTTGCCACCGCCCGGCAATATTGGCTCGCCCGCGCCGAAGCCCCGGCGCCGCTGCTCGGCATCGCGGCGCTCTATACGCTGACGGCAATTTCCTTCGTTCTCTGCGCCGCCGTGCTGATTGCCGATGGCAAGCTGGTGCTCGGCAAGGCGCCCAGCAACTGGGCGGAGGATCTGAGCCTTGCCGTCTGCATCGCCGGCATGACCGGCATCGGCGCGCTGTCGCTGGCGCTGCATCAATGGCGGCTCGCCGCCCGCCATCGCCTCGAGGCGATTACCGATCCGCTGACCGGCCTGCTCAACCGCCGCGCCGTCTTCGACGAGTACGGCACGCGCCCAATGGGATCGACCACCGCCATCATCGTCTTCGATATCGACCATTTCAAATCCGTCAACGACCGCTATGGCCATGCGAGCGGCGACCGCGTGATCACCGTCTTCGCCGAGGAACTCGCCGCCAATTGCCGCCCCGGCGATACCGCCGCGAGGCTCGGGGGCGAAGAATTTGCGCTGGTGCTGAAACAGGTCATGCCAGGCCGGGCCGAACTGACGGCTGAGCGGATCCGCAGGGCCTTCGAGGCGCGAGAGATTCCGATCGACGGTGAGGTGTTGAGATGCACAGTGAGCGTCGGCGTTGCGCCCGGCCGCTCGCAGCCACTGGATTTCGACACCATGCTGAGTGCCGCCGATAAGGCGCTTTACGCCGCCAAGCGCGCCGGCCGCAACCGCGTCGAGCTTGCCGCCCACCTGCAGGCGGTGCCCCTCGAGGCATCGCGCACGGCGTCTTGATCCGGGACGACGCGTCTCATACGATCGCCCTTGGCCGGATGCGGCCAGCCGCCCGCGACGCATCAGCGTTATGGTGAATGCATCCAGAGATATCCTTCACATCCCTTGCCGTTTGGCGATCGATGGCGAACGGGTCAGCAGACGCGGGCACTGATCGTCCTGTTTGCCGCCGACGGAAGGATTCACTATGCGCGATTTTCGCGATGCCAAGCTCATGGCAAAGACATTGCGGCAAGCCCTTGCCGACCGCAATATTTCTCTCACCCACAGCGAGACGCTCGAAATCGTCGCCCGGCAATTCGGGCTCGAGCAATGGAATATCCTCTCGGCCAAGATCGATGCGGCGGGTTCAGGCCGCGCCGCCATCGGCATCGAGCCGCCGATGCCGATCTTCCGTATCTTCTCGGTCGAAAAGGCGATGGAATTCTATTGCGGTTTCCTCGGCTTCACGCTCGACTGGGAACATCGCTTCGGCGAAAACTTCCCGCTCTATTGCCAGGTGTCGCGTGAGGGTATGGCGCTGCACTTGAGCGAACATTCCGGCGACGCCAGCCCCGGCGCCAAGGTCTTCGTCCGCGTCGCCAATGTGCGCGCCTATCACGCCGAACTCATCGGCAAGGATTACCGCTATATGAAGCCCGGCGTCGAGGAAGCGCCCTGGGGGCTGGAGATGACCGTCATCGATCCCTTCAGTAATCGCATCGTCTTTTGCGAGCAGAAATAACCGAGGAGACAGTCGGTCAACTCCTCTTTCGGAATGCTCGAACTGTTTGAAGGCTGACCGTTGCAGAATGTATCTGTGGCGACGGTCACCACACGCGATGCCGTTGCCGCGAAGTCATGCCATATCCCCATCCCCATTCCTGTCCTCGGGCTTGACCCGAGCACAGGAATGGGGATGGGGTGAGCGTCCGTTTCCAAGGCGAAAGGAAGGCAGCGGCACCCTCCAACGTCCCTCATCCTCGAGGCTCTCGGATGAGGCCTGCGCCCTGCTAAATCATCATCAGCGCCCGCACAAAAGCGACCGAGGCAAGCAGCGAGGCGATGGTGCGTACATGGTTCCACCACGTCCAGTCCCGGAGATAGGCCGTCCAAAGCGCCGCCGCTTCCGCGCCGCCGCCGCTGACCTTTTCCAGTGCGTCGTTCATCGGCACGTTGAAGATGATCGTCGAGAGGAAGGAGGCAAAGACATAGAGGGCTGCACCCCCCAGCATCAGCGCGGACGCCCCGCCGCGCCAGTTGATCAGCGCCAGCACAGCAATGACCAGGCAGAGGATCGCCGTCGGTACGAACAGCGCCATGAAGGGCGAGCGGACGATCGTCACGTTGATCGAATTCATCGCGGCAATGCCCTGTTCCGCCGGAATGCGCGAGAAGGCGGTCATGATGAAGGTGGAGAAGGCGAAGAAGATGCCGGCGACCAAGCCGCTGCCGATCGCCGCGGCGACGAGGGAAAGAATGAGGACCATCTGCATGTCGAAACTCCTTCCTGATGAAACAAGAGAAACTCTCTTGTTTGTAAAATCGGATAAACTCTCTTATTTTCCTTGTCAACAGGCAAAGGAGAGAACATGTCGGGGCAGCCGGCGGCAACGCGCAGACGTCACCAGGACCATAGCGGCCAGCCGCGACGCATCCCGCGCCAGCAGCGCGGCCGCGAGCGTTTCGAAAAAATCCTCGCCGTCGCCGCCGAACTGATCGAAAGTCATGGCAGCGACGGCCTGAAGATGAGCGAGATCGTCGAAAAGGCGGGCCTTTCCTTCGGCGCCCTCTACCAGTATTTCCCCGACAAGAGCGCCATCATCCGGACATTGGCCGAACGCTTCAACGAGGAGGGCCGGCGCTGTGTCGAGGCGGAACTGGCGAAGGTCGTCGACGCCGCGGCCCTGCCAGGCGCGCTCGCCAGGATCGTCGACGAATATTACGCCTTCTTCCGCCGCGAGCCCGTGATGCGCGACATCTGGCACGCGACCCATACCGACAAGCTGCTGCAGCAGGTCGACGCCGAAGATATGGAATTCCATGCTCAGGCGTTTCTCGCCCTGCTCGTGCGCCTCTGGCCGGATCGGGACCGCAGCGAACTTCAGGCGATCGCCCGGCTGACGATGCAGCTGCTTGCCGCCGCCGTGCGTTATGCCGTTTCGCTGGATGCCGAGGAGGGGGCCCGAACGATCGCCCTGTTCAAGACGATGCAAGGGCCCGATATCGGCCGTCTCTTGCTGGAATAGCTCGCCTGCGTCTGGAAACGGTGGGCGCTTGCTGCTATTGCCGGAGACGCAAAACCGAAGGAGAGCCCGATGATCCAGACCGCATTTCCCGACCGCGCCCTGATGGCCGAACTGGTGGCCAAGATGCTCTGGGAGATCAAGGCGGTGCATTTCAATGCGGCCCAGCCTTACAAGCTCTCTTCCGGCATGGCGAGCCCGGTCTATATCGATTGCCGCAAGCTCTTGTCCTACCCGCGCATCCGTTCGACGGTGATGGATTTTGCCGCCAGCACGCTCTTGCGCGATGCCGGTTTTGAGCAGTTCGATTGCATCGCCGGCGGCGAGACCGCCGGCATTCCCTTCGCCGCCCTGCTCGCCGATCGCCTCGGCCTGCCGATGATCTATGTCCGCAAGCAGCCGAAGGGCCATGGCCGCAATGCCCAGATCGAAGGCAATATGCCGGACGGTTCGCGCGTGCTCGTCATCGAGGACCTGACGACGGCCGGCGGCAGCATGTTCAAGTTCATCGACGCCATTCGCGCCGCCGGCGGCATTGTCGATCACGGCATCGCGCTGTTCTTCTACGGCATTTTCGGCGACCAGCGTTTTGCCGACGGCAAGGTTAGGCTGCATCACATCGCCACTTGGCGCAGCGTCCTTGCGGTTGCCAGGGCAGAGAAGCTTTTCGACGACAAGACGCTTGCAGAGGTCGAGGCCTTCCTCGACGCGCCACTGGCATGGTCGGCGAGGAATGGTGGAGTCAGTGAGCTTTCGCTCTAATCGGTTGACAAAAGCTCACTTAAGCGCTTGATGAAGATAGAAATGCTGTTGGGAGGAATCCGATGATTTTGTGCTGCGGCGAAGCCCTGATTGACATGCTGCCGAGGGACACGACGCTTGGCGAAAAGGGCTTTGCGCCCTATGCCGGCGGCGCGATCTTCAACACCGCCATCGCGCTCGGCCGCCTCGGCATTCCCACCGCCTTCTTCACCGGCATTGCCGACGACATGATGGGCGAAATCCTGCTGGCGACGCTGAAGGCGAGCAACGTCGATTACAGCCCATGCGCCATCACCCCGCGGCCCTCGACGATCGCCTTCGTCAAGCTCGTCAACGGCCAGGCGACCTATGCCTTCTATGACGAAGGCACGGCCGGCCGGATGATCACCGAGGCCGACCTGCCGACGCTTGACGATGATTGCGAAGCACTGCATTTCGGCGCGATCAGCCTGATCCCGAGCCCCTGCG
This sequence comes from Rhizobium sp. NLR22b, assembly GCF_019685295.1. Taxonomy (NCBI): domain Bacteria; kingdom Pseudomonadati; phylum Pseudomonadota; class Alphaproteobacteria; order Hyphomicrobiales; family Rhizobiaceae; genus Rhizobium; species Rhizobium sp. NLR22b. Next base: position 553,523 of record NZ_JABDWM010000001.1, on the reverse strand, counting down.
GCGAAACCTACGAAGCCTTGCTCGACCGCGAAGCCGCCCGCCGCGTGATTTCCCTCGACCCCAACATTCGCCCGGGCTTCATCAAGGACAAGCCGGCGCATATGGCCCGCATCCGGCGCATGGCGGCAAAGGCCGACATCGTCAAATTTTCCGACGAGGATCTCGACTGGTTCGGGCTCCAAGGTGACCACGACGCGCTCGCCGCCCATTGGCTCGCCCACGGCGCCAAGCTCGTCGTCATCACCAAGGGCGCCGAAGGCGCGTCCGGCTATACCAGGGATCGCAAGGTGACGGTGCCGAGTGAACGCGTTGCCGTCGTCGACACGGTCGGCGCCGGCGATACCTTCGACGCCGGCGTGCTGGCCTCGCTGAAGATGGACAATCTGCTGAGCAAAGAACAGGTCGCCTCGCTCGACGAACAGGCGGTGCGCAACGCCCTGACGCTCGGCGCCAAGGCGGCCGCCGTCACCGTCTCCCGCGCCGGCGCCAATCCGCCATGGGCGCACGAGATCGGGCTTTAAGGCTTAAGCGAGCATCGGCCCCTCATCCGCCGGCACCTTCCTCCCGCTTCCGGGGCGAAGGAAATGTGCCGCGACGTTCCGATTTCCTCTTCTCCCCGTGGGGAGAAGAGATATGCGGCAACGTTTCGATCCCCTCTTCTCCCGTCGGGGATCCGAAGGACCGGTCGGCACCGATCGATCAAGAAACGATCCGGGAGTCACCCCCCGGTTGAAGCTCTGGAGCGGTCACCAGATCCCGCAGGAAGGTTTCGCACCACAGTGAGACATCGTGCGAGAGCAGGTGTTCCATCATCATGCTCCAGCGGTCGCGGCGCTCCTCGAGCGACATGGCAAGGCCGCGGGCAAGCGCATTGGCGGTGCCCTCGACATCATAGGGATTGACCAGCAGCGCGCCCCTCAACTCCCGTGCCGCACCGGCGAAGCGCGACAGCACCAGAACGCCCGGGCGATCCGGATCCTGGGCGGCGACATATTCCTTGGCGACGAGGTTCATGCCGTCGCGCAACGGCGTCACCAGCCCGATCCTCGCCAGGCGGTAGAGGCCGGCGAGCACGTTGCGGCTGATCGATCGGTTGACATAGCGGATCGGTACCCAGTCGACCGTTCCGATGCCGCCGTTCACGCGGCCGGCCTGTTCGGCGACCATCTTCTGCATATGCTCGTATTCGGGGACCTCCGATCGCGATTTCGGCGTGACCTGCAGATAGGTGACCTTGTTCTGGTAGGCGGGATTGGTGGTCAGGAAGCGTTCGAACGCTTCCAGCCGCTGAATGATGCCCTTCGAATAATCGAGGCGGTCGACGCCGATGATCATATCCCGGCCTTCGATGCTGCGCCGGGTCTTTTGCACCATGATATTGTTTGCGGCTTTCTCGGCGAATTCGGCGAATCCAGCAGTCTCGATCCCGATCGGATAGGCGCCGGCCTTGAAAATCCGCCCGTGGGAATCGAACAGCCCGTTTCCGAGGTCGTCGCCGATGCCCTCCCGTCTCAAGTAACCGGCGAAGTTCTGGAGGTCGTAATCGGTCTGGAAGCCGACGAGATCGTAATGGGAGAGGCCGCGCATGATCTCTTCATGAACGGGCATGGTGACGAGAATATCGGCCGGCGGCCAGGGAATGTGCAGGAAGAAGCCGATCCTGTTCTTCAGCCCCATTTGCCGCAGTTCGGCGGCCAGCGGAATCAGGTGGTAATCATGAACCCAGATGATGTCGTCCTTCTCGATCATCGGCGCCAGCCGGTGCGCGAAGAAACGGTTGACGCGGAAATAGCCGGCCATTTCCTTCCGGCCATATTCGGCGAGGTCGAGGCGGTAGTGACAGATCGGCCAGAGAACGCGGTTTGCAAAGCCGCGATAATATTCCTCGACATCGGTGTCGGTGAGATCGGTCAGCGCATAGGTGATGTTGCCCTTCTGCAGCAGCGAGAGCGGGCCAGGCTCCCTTTCTCCGCTCGACTCTCCCGACCATCCCATCCAGATGCCGCCGCGCGCCTGCAGGGCTGCCTGCAGCGCAACCGCGAGGCCGCCGGCCGCGGCACTGCCATCCTTGGCTGGCATGGGGACACGATTGGAAACGACGATAAGACGGCTCATGAGCTTCCTTTAGTGATGATGAAACGTGAAAACGCTCTGTGCCGGGCGCCTTGGAGAGCCTTATGGACGGGGCAGGGACGATCCGATGCTGGCGCCGCCATCGAAAGGACACGTCCGGACGCGAGTGGCCCATGTATAGGCTTCGGAAAACGGTGAAACGGGGTGTCGTCCCCGGTTTGATAGGCCATGTCGTCGGAAGTACCCTGCGCACAGATTTTGCTTGAATCTAGGGCGACGACGGTGGATTGAAAGAATTCTTTCTACAATTTTCTATTAGCGGAACGTTCAATCCGGTTTCGCACCAACAGCCCATCGACACCGATGCGCTGGCCTGGCCGATATCAGGTCATCATTTGCGGCCGCATGACGCTGTCGTCCGATCCGCCCCGGGCGCGTGAATTTCCTGGTAATGCTGAAGCCGGCCTCCGCTCCTTGCCAGCCGCCGGCACCGCCCTTCAGACCCGCTTGCGGGGCGAAGGGATATATACCGCAGCCTCGCGCCTCCCTCTTCTCACCGGCGAGGAGGATACGCCGCGACCTCTCCGTTCCCCTACTCCCTCGCCCGGTTACGAGGCTCCGCAGGACGGGTCGAGACCAGTGGCTCGACCCCGAGGGTTAGGGTGAGGGGCGAGCCCGGCTTTCGAAACTTACTTCGCAAGCTTCGCCAGCGCCGCAACCAGCCCCTGGGTGGAGGAATCGTGGCTCGCCGCACTCTCTTTGCCCTCGACGACGGGCAGCAGGCCCGTTGCCAGTTCCTTGCCGAGTTCGACGCCCCACTGGTCGAAGGAGTTGATGCGGAAGAGCACGCCTTCGACGAAGACGCGATGTTCGTAGAGCGCGATCAGACGGCCGAGCGCATAGGGGGTCAGCTTGTCGTAGACGAAGGTGATCGACGGGCGGTTGCCCTGGAAGACGCGGTGCGGCGCGATGAAATCGGCCTTCTTGTCGTCCATGCCCTTGTCGGTCAGCTGCTTCTTGGCTTCCGCGAAGGTGCGGCCCTTCATCAGTGCTTCAGACTGGGCAAGCACGTTGGAGATCAAGAGCTGGTGTTGGTGGCGCAACTCCGACTCGAAGGCATTGGCGGCGATCATGAATTCGGCCGGGATGATGCTCGTGCCCTGATGGATGAGCTGGTAGAAGGCGTGCTGGCCATTGGTGCCGGGTTCGCCCCAGACGACCGGGCCGGAATTGCCCTCGACCGGCGTGCCGTCGATGGTGACGCCCTTGCCGTTCGATTCCATGTCGAGCTGCTGCAGATAGGCCGGGAAACGCGACAGGCGCTGGTCGTAGGGCAGGATGGCGCGGGTGGGATAGTTCAGCACATTGCGGTGGTAGAAGCCGATCAGGCCGAGCAGCATCGGCAGGTTTTCGGTAATCGGCGCCTTACGGAAGTGGTTGTCGACCGCATGCGCGCCGTCGAGGAACTTGCCGAAATTCTCAGGCCCGATCGCGATCATCAGCGGCAGGCCGATCGCCGACCAGATCGAGTAGCGGCCGCCGACCCAATCCCAGAAGCCGAAGACGCGGGCGCTGTCGATGCCGAAGGCGGCGACCTTGTCGAGCGCCGTCGAGACGGCGGCGAAGTGGTGCTGCACGGCCGATTCGCCGAGCGCCTTCGCGATGAAATTGCGTGCCGTCTGCGCATTGGTCATCGTCTCGACGGTCGTGAAGGTCTTCGAGGCGACGATGAACAGCGTCGTTTCCGGCTGCACCAGCTTCAGGATGTCGGCAATATGGGCACCGTCGATATTGGAGACGAAATGGGCGCGCGGGCCGTCATGGAAGGGGGCAAGCGCCAGCGTCGCCATGACGGGGCCAAGATCGGAGCCGCCGATGCCGATATTGATGACGTCGGTGATCGTCTTGCCGGTGACGCCCTTCAGCGTGCCGGAGCGGATGTCGTCGGCAAACTTGCCCATGGCGGCAAGCACGGCGTTGACGTCAGGCATGACATCCTTGCCGTCCACCAGAACAGGCGTATTCGACCGGTTGCGTAGCGCCGTGTGCAGGACGGCGCGGTCCTCGGTGAAGTTGATCGCCTTGCCGGAGAACATCTCCTCGCGCTTCTTCTCGACGCCGCCTTCTTCGGCAAGCCTGACCAAAAGCTTGAGGATCTCGTCGTTCACCGCCGTCTTGGAAAAGTCCATCAGCAGATCGTCGAGCGAGACGGAAAAGCGCGAAAAGCGCTGCGGATCGGCGGCGAAGGCGGCGCGGAGATCGGTCGCCTTGGTGGCATCAGCGGTGCTTTTCAGCTGTTCGACGATGGCGTTCATGGGAGGCTCCTTTTGAGGCGGAAAGGTTGCGGAAACTATTCGCTTTCTCAGGCGCAAATCAAGTTCAGCCGCCGCTCCAAATATGAAAAATCATCCGCGGCGAGCGGAGGGCTTTAATTTCATCAGATCGTCAAATTTAGCCGCGCAGGTCCTTGCGCAGGATCTTGCCGACAGGCGACTTCGGCAGTTCGGCGCGGAATTCGATGAAACGCGGGCGCTTGTAGTTGGTAAGATTGGCGATGCAATGGGCCCTCACCTCCGCCTCCGTCAGGGTCGGATCCTTTCTGACGACGAAGAGCTTGACCGCCTCGCCGGAATGCCCGTCCGGCACGCCGATCGCCGCCGCCTCCAGGATGCCGGCATGCATGGCGGCGACTTCCTCGATCTCGTTCGGATAGACGTTGAAGCCGGAAACGAGGATCATGTCCTTCTTGCGGTCGACGATCTTGGTGTAACCGCGCTCGTCCATGAAGCCCATGTCGCCCGAGCGGAAATAGCCGTCTGATGTCATCACCCGCGCCGTTTCCTCCGGCTTCTGCCAATAGCCGGCCATCACCTGCGGCCCGCGGATGCAGATCTCGCCGATTTCGCCTGTTGGCAGCGAACGGCCCTCCTCGTCGCGGATATCGAGTTCGGTCGAGGGAAGCGGCAGGCCGATCGAGCCGGTGAACTCGGGCGAATCGAAGCGGTTGGCGGTGGCGACAGGCGACGTCTCGGAAAGGCCGTAGCCCTCTGTCACCGCCGTGCCCGTTATCTTCAACCAGCGTTCGGCAACCGGGCGCTGGACGGCCATGCCCCCGCCAAGCGACATGATGAGAGAGGAGAAATCGAGCTTGGCGAATTCGGCGTTGTTCATCAGCGCGTTGAACAGCGTGTTAAGGCCGGGGAAGATATGAATGTTCGACCTTCCGAATTCCTTGACGAGGCCGGGAATATCGCGCGGGTTGGCGATCAGGATATTGTGGGCGCCGAGCGACATGCCCATCAGCGAATTCACCGTCAGCGCGAAGATGTGGTAGAGGGGCAGCGCGCAGAGGAAGTTCAGCACCTCCGGTTGTTTCTTGCGCTGGAAAGCCGATCGCAGCCAGAGCGACAGCTGCAGCTTGTTGGCGAGCAGGTTCTGATGCGTGAGCACCGCGCCCTTGGCAATGCCCGTTGTGCCGCCGGTATATTGCAGGAAGGCGATGTCGCCGCCCGCAAGCGTGACCGGGCGGAGACTTTTCCTTGCGCCTTCGCTGAGCACCTGACCGAAGCTCTTATGCTGAGGGATCGACCAGGAGGGAACGAGCTTCTTTACCTTGCGCACGACGAAATTGACCATCAGCCCCTTCGGCCCCAGCATTTCGCCGAGCGAGGTGACGACGACATGGCGCAGGTCGGTCTTGTTGAGGACCTGCTCGACGGTACGGGCGAAATTCTCCAGCACGAAGATCGCTTTGGCGCCGGAATCACGCAGCTGGTGTTCGAGTTCGCGCGGCGTATAGAGCGGATTGACGTTGACGACCACCAGGCCGGCCCGAAGGATCGCATAGGTGGCGACGGGGTTCTGCAGGACATTCGGCATCATCACCGCGACGCGGTCGCCTTTCTCGAGGCCGATGCTCTGCAGCCAGGCGGCGACCTTGCGCGTCTGGCTTTCGAGCTCGCGGTAGCTCATCGCCCTGCCCATGCTCGAAAAAACCGTCCGGTCGGCGTAACGGGCGCAGGATTTTTCCAAAAGCTCGGCAAGCGAGGCATATTCCAGCGGCGGCAGTTCGGCCGGAACCATATCGGGATAGGTGGCAAGCCAGGGCTTGTCCGCTTTTGCTCCGTTCGGATGGACGGAAATGCTGCTCATCGTGTCTCTCTCTCCCTTGCGACCGCCGCGCCGGTCGAGCCCTGGTCGACCGGCTCTCATTGACCGGAAGCATCCTCCATCTTCCAGTCCGGCAGCTTATGCCATTGCCTGAACGGTTCAAGCCGAATGAAGCTATACTAACCTTGACGTAAACGTCAACAATCAGGCCCGGTGCGGTCATGGAAAGGCAGGGAACTTTGAGTCCGCGTTGGCGTTGACCTTTCATACCAACCATGAGGAAACACCAAAGGAGGTTCAAATGTTGAATCAGGACACCGACGCCAGCCGCCGTGACCCGAACGCCAAGGAAACGCATTCGCTGATCGCCAGCGACCGCGTCGAAGGCACCCGCGTCTATGGCGCCGATGGCCGGCATATCGGCTCGATCGAACGCCTGATCATCGGCAAGCGCGACGGCCGCGTCGCCTATGCCGTGCTAAGCTTCGGCGGCTTCCTGGGCATTGGTCATGACCACTATCCGTTGCCTTGGGAAAAGCTGAATTACGACACCCAGCTGGACGGCTACCGCATCGACCTGACCAAGGAGCAGATCGAAGGCGCACCCAGCTATTCGGACGATGACGACACTTGGTACAACGACAATGGCCGCCGGGTGTATGATTATTACGGCGTGCCGCCCTACTGGATGTAACCTCGTTCGATGGACCGAGCTGGAAGGCCCCCGTTGGCAGCGGGGCCTTTTGGTGTGTGGTGACCGTCGCCACGCCCCCTGTGCCAGGGTCGGCGCTCACCCTAACCCTCTCCCCGTAAAAACGGGGCGAGGGGACGGATGAGGGGCTTTCACCGACCCGCGAGTAGATCATTGGCCGATCGCAGCACCGTGCCGATAGCAATGTCATCAGCCTCAATCACCTTCGCCGTCCTCACGTCAAACACATGGCTCTCCCCCGGCAGCAGCGTCACCAGCATCGAATCGACGACCGCGTCCGGATCCAGCCGATCCGTCATCAGGCAGAGATCCTTGAGAAAATTCTCGGCCTTCACCTTGACCGCGTAACCATCCTCTATCGCAGTCACATCGACGCTCAGCCGCGGCGCCGGCAGGGCAAGGTCGATATCCTCGACGAAATAGTGAAACGCTCGCCGGTCGAGCATGTCGACGACAACGACCTCGTCCTTCGGTAAATCCGGCCTGACGACCTCCTCGGGCAGCGGAAACTCCCTGGCCTCGAAGCGGTCGCAGAGCAGCCGCCAGAATTCGAATTCCGCAAGCACGCTGCCATCGAGCCTCAGGCGTTTGCCGCTGATCTTGGCTCGCCAGAACAGCGTCCTCTCGTTGATCGCCACCGCTGCCAGTCCGCCGTCGCGCCGCTGGATCGTTAGCAGGCGCGGGTCATAGGCCGCCTTCAGCGCATACCAGAGCGGCTTGCGGCGTCCGGCCGAATCGAGGGCGGCCCAGGAGGTTACCGGCCAGCAGTCGTTGAACTGCCAGACCACCGCGCCCTTGCAGATTGCCCGGTGCGAGCGCATGTGCTCGATGCCGAAGCGGATGGCGCGCGCCTGGTTGAGCTGGGTGGCGAAGTGCCAGTCGTCCATCGTCCTTGGCACCGGCAGATGGCCGGCCAACCCGCGGATCAGCTTGTCATTGCCCTGCGTCGCCTTCTGGTGGTGGAAGACGCCGTTCGATTGCGGCGTCAGCGGCTGATCGTGGACGCTCTCTTCGATCGTCGCCCAATTGGCCGGCGCCTGCCAGCCGAATTCGGAGCAAAAACGCGGGATGTAGTTGCGGTAGACCTCGTAGCCGACATCGTTCCAGACGTCCCAGATATGTTTGCAGCCATGTCCGTCGGCATTCGGCTCGATCTCCATCGAGCCGGAATAGGGGCTGCCGGGATAATAGGGCCGGCGGGGATCGAGTTCGTCGCAGAGCTTCGGCAGCAGGTCGAGATAATAGCCGAGCCCCCAGCTCTCGCCCGCCTTGACGATCGGCCGCCAGCCCCATTCGTCGAAACCCCAGATATTCTCGTTATTGCCGTTCCAGAGGACCAGCGAAGCATGCGGCATCAGCCGCACGACATTGTCGCGCACCTCCGCCTCGACCTCGCTTCGAAGCGGCTCCTCCTCCGGATAGGCGGCGCAGGCAAAGAGGAAATCCTGCCAGACCAGCATGCCCATGCGGTCGCAGGCTTCGTAGAATTCGTCGCGCTCGAAGATGCCGCCGCCCCAGACGCGCAGCATATGAATATTGGCGCTCCTCGCCTCTTCGATCCGGGCAGCATAACGCTCGCGCGTCACCCGCGAGGGAAAACAATCGTCGGGGATCCAGTTGGCGCCGGCGATGAACAACGGCACGTCATTGATGACGAAGGTGAAGGCCGAACCGTACGCATCTGCAGCGGTATCGAGCCTGAGCGAACGGAAACCGAGCTCGCGCTCAAAGCTGTCGAGCCGATCGCCGCTGGCCTCATCGATCAGCGTAAGCGTCAGCGGATAGAGCGGCTGGGCGCCGAGATGATGTGGCCACCAGAGCTGCGGCGAGGGCAGCGTGATCTCGAACGAAACCTCGTCTTCGCTGGCGGCGATCGTAACCGACGTCGTCACATCGCCGATCTCGGCGACCAGCCGGAACGGCCTGGAATTGCTGTGGCGCGCCAGTCTTGCATGCACCGTCACCAGCCCGTCGCCGCCGGCAAGCGTGGCCGACGCCCGTGTCTCGGCGAGCCGCGCCCCATCCCAGCTCTCCAGCCTCACCGGCTTCCAGATGCCCGCCGTCACCAGCGTCGGCCCCCAGTCCCAGCCGAAATTGCAGGCCATCTTGCGCATCAGATTGCCCGGCCCCGGATAGTTGTTGGGCCGGTAGCCGTAATGTTTTTCCATCTCAGCGCCATAGGCGTAGGCGGAGCGGAAGGTGACGGAGAGTTCGTTGGCGCCAGTCTTCAGCAGACCTGAAACATCGAAACGGTAGGTGCGGTGCATGTTGAATGTCCGGCCGATCTCTTCGCCGTTGAGGCTGATGACCGCGATCGTATCCAGCCCGTCGAAGACGAGTTCCTGCACTCTGCCATCGTCGGGCGTTGCCTCGAAGCGGCAGCGATAGGTCCAGTCCGCCCTGCCGATCCAGTCATTGGTGATCTCGTTGACATCGATATAGGGATCGGGGATCAGCCGGCTGGCGAGAAGGTCGGTATGGACGCATCCCGGCACCGTCGCCGGCATCGCATCCGGCAGGTCGGGTCTTCCTGTATCGTTGCAGGTGAGCGTCCAGCCGGAATTGAGCGCGGTTTTCTCGATCATGGCGGGCTCCTGGTTATGCCGCTCGAAGCTGTGGGATTATGGTTGGATCGGAAGATCGCGCGCCGTCAGAGAAACCGGCCGTGGCGCTGCAGCACTTCGATCTTGTAGCCGTCGGGATCGCTGACGAAGAAGAACAGGCCGAACAACTTGCCGTCGCGGTTGAGCTCCACCAGCTCGCCCGGCTTGAGCCCCAGTTTCACCATGCGCTCGCGCTCGACGGCGACTTCTTCGACCGAGACGGCGAGATGGCCATAGCCTTTGCCGAGATCATAGGGTTCGGTGCGGCCCTTGTTGACGGTCAGCTCCAGCTCGAAGCCGGTCTCGGCATTGCTCAGATAGATCAGCGTGAAGGTGTCGAAATCGACACGGTCGGCAACCGAGAGACCGAAGGCCTTGCCGTAGAACTCGACCGAGCGCGCCTCGTCGAGAACGCGGATCATGGAGTGGATCATCTTCGCCAAGGCGGCCTCCCGTTCAATCGATCACCGCAGCCTTGGTAGCGGTCCTCTTACACCGGGCGCAAGCCGATTCTTCGCGTGATCGCCGCTTCGACGAGGCCCATGGCGTCATAGATCAGTACCGCCATCAGCCCGACGATCAGCCCGCCCTGCAGGATGAAGGCGGTATTGTCCGATATCAGCCCGGCGATGATCACCTCGCCGAGACCCTTGGCGGCAACCGTCGAGCCGATGGTCGCCGTGCCGATATTGATCACGGTCGCGACCTTCAGCCCTTCGAGGATCAGCGGCAGCGCAAGCGGCAGCTCGACGCGCGTGAGCCGCTGCGTGCCGTTCATGCCCATGCCGTCGGCCGCGTCGAGCACCTGCGGCGACACCTGCTTCAGGCCGGCGACGGTGTTTTCGAAGATCGGCAGCAGGCCGTAGAGGAAGAGCGCGATCAGCGTTGGCATGGCGCCGAAGCCGGTGGCGGGCACGGCGAGCGCCAGAACGGCGACCGGCGGGAAGGTCTGGCCGGCATTGGCGATGGCGCGCGACAGCGGCAGGAAATCCGCGCCGCTTTCCCGCGTCACGAAGATGCCGCCGGCAACGGCGAGCACGGCGCTGCAGACGATCGATCCGATCACCAGTTGCAGATGTCCGAGCGCCAGCGAGACAAGGCTGTTCTGCGTATAGACAGCGGGCGCATTGTTGCTGGTCAGCGGCGTCAACAGGAAGGAAAGCCACTGGGTCCTGAAAAGCAGGATCAGCAGCAAGCCGAGTGCGGTCAGCCGGAAGAGATTGGCGACGACGAGTTTCATGCCTTGCGGCCCAGTTCGAGCAGCCTTGTCATCGAGATCGATCCCACCGGCGCCTTTTCGCCATCCTGCACCGCCGCCTCGTCGACCCCCTGCCAGATCATTTCGGCGAGCGCATCGCGAAGGCTGAGCGACTGCGGCAGGGCATAGGCGAGGCCGCTCTTGGCCGGCTCCATGCTCTCCTTCAGCGGCAGCAGCGACATCAGCTTCAGCGCCCGGTCGGAGGTGCCGGTCAGTTGCTGCACGAAGGGATCGGCCGGTTCGGTGAGGATCTTTTCCGGAGTCGAGCATTGCAACAGTCGCCCCTGGCTCATCACGGCGATCTGGTTGCCGAGATGAAAGGCCTCGTCCATGTCGTGGGTGACGAGGATGACGGTCGTGCCGAACTGCTTCTGGATCGCCAGGAGATCATCCTGCGCCTTTCCGCGGATGACGGGATCGAGCGCACCGAAGGGCTCGTCCATCAACAGCAGTTCCGGTTCGGCGGCGAGGGCGCGGGCGACGCCGACGCGCTGCTGCTGGCCGCCGGAAAGCTGATGCGGATATTTCTCGGCGAACTCGGCCGGATCGAGGTTGAAAAGCCCGAGCAGTTCCTCGACGCGGGCGGCTATGCGCCTGGAATCCCATTCGAGCAGCTGCGGCACTGTGGCGATATTCTGCGCCACGGTCCGGTGCGGAAACAGTCCGTGCCCCTGGATCGCATAACCGATCCGGCGGCGGAGCTCGGTCACCTCGACATCCATCACATTCTGGCCGTTGACGAAGATCTGGCCCTCGCTGATCGGCACCAGCCGGTTGATCATCCGCATCAGCGTCGATTTGCCCGAGCCCGACGTGCCGACGATGACAGTGATCTCGCCCTTTTCGACGTTCATCGAGACCTTGTCGACGACGGTGGCAGCACCATAGCGTTTGGTGACGTTCCTGATCTCGATCGTGCTCATGCGGCAGGTCCCCGGATGCTGTCGATGACCGCATCGAGGATGACGGCCGATGAGAAGGCGAAGAAGACGGTCGGCACGGCGCCGAGCAGGACGAGGTCCATCGCCGTCTGGCCGAGCCCCTGGAAGATGAAGATGCCGAAACCGCCGCCGCCGATCAGCGCGGCAATCGTCACCATGCCGATTGCCTGCACCAGTACGATGCGGATGCCGGTGAGGATGACCGGAAAGGCAAGCGGCATGTCGATGCCAAAGAGGATCTGCCGGCGCGTCAGCCCCATGCCGGCGGCGGCATCGCGCACCGAGGGGTCGACGCCCTGCAGGCCGACGACGGTATTGGCGACGATCGGCAGCAGCGAATAGAGCACGAGTGCAATCAAGGCAGGCGCCGTGCCAATGCCGCGAATGCCGATGGCAGCAGCAAGCGGCACATGGGTGGCGAGATAGCCGAGCGGCAGCATCAACAGGCCGAAGAGCGCCAGGCTCGGGATCGTCTGGATCAGGCTTAGGCCCTGCAGCACGACGGCCCTGAGCTTCGGCACCCAGAAGCACAGAATGCCGAGCGGCAGGCCGAGAGTGATGGCGATAACGAGCGAGCCGAGCGCCAGCAGCAGATGTGAGAATGCCTCGGTCTCGAACTGTGCCGACCGCGTCGAGAATTCCTTCATGATCGAGAGGCTGTCCAGCAGGCCGGAGGCGAGAAAGGCGAAGAGCAGCGCCGCGTAGACGCCAAGCGCTGCCACCCGCATCCAGGGCGCCAGCCGGATCTTGACCAGCGCGTCCGATATGATGAGCCCGATCACCGCGAACAGCACCCAGAAGCCGCCGCCGGGCGTCATGCGCGCCACCGTGCTGCCGGGCGGCGTCGCCGCGGTCGAGACCAGGCCGATCGCAGCGATCAGTGCGGCAAGGCAAAGGGTGGCAATGACGAGCCGCGCCATGGCATTTCGGAGAAACAAGGTGGCGAGGGCGGTCAGGACGAGAAGGGCGGTCAGGATGATGACGGAGGGCTGGGGAAGAAGCTGCGTCAGCAGCATCGGCTTGCCGGCGGCGATGCGGTTCGCCTTGACGTAGATGAAGGGCATCAGTGCCGTCGCCGCAATGCCGCCCGCCACCAGAACCACGCCGAGCCGATCCAGCCTGCGGACCGTTGAGCTTTCTTCCATCAATCCAACCCTGTCTGGCCGACCCTGTCGTCAGGGAGGCTCCGCCCGCGACGGGGCGGAGCGGCAATGATTACTTCAGGAAGCCTTTTTCCTTGAGATAGGCTTCGGCAACAGACTTTGCCGGCTCGCCGTCCACCTGGATCTTGGCATTGAGCTTGCGCAACTCGTCGGCGCTCAGGCTCTTGAAGATCGGCGAGAGGATTTCCTCGATCTTCGGATTGGCCTTCAGCACCTCTTCGCGGATGATCGGGGTCGGCGCATAGACCTGCTGCACGTTCTTGTCGTCTTCGAGAACGGTGAGCTCGGCCGCTTCGATCGCGCCGTCGGTGCCGTAGACCATCGCGGTGTTGACGCCGTTCGTCTGGTCGGCGGCCGCCTTGATCGTCGCCGCGGTATCGCCGCCGGAAAGAACGACCATCTGGTCGGGCTTCAGCTGGAAGCCATAGGTGGTCTGAAAGGCGGGCAGCGCGCCGGCCGAATTGACGAATTCGGCGGAAGCCGCAAGCTTGGCAGCGCCGCCGCCGGCGACCCATTTGCCGAAGTCAGTCAGGCTCTTCAGCTTGTTCGGCTGGGCGACGTCATTGCGCACGGCGAGCGCCCAGGTGTTATTAGCCGGCGACGGCGTCAGCCAGACGATCTTGTTGGCCTCGTAGTCGAGCTTCTTCGCCAGCTCGTAACCCTGGTCGATGTTCTTCCAGGCGGCGTCATCGGCCTTGTTGAAGAAGAAGCCGGCATTGCCGGTATATTCTGGGTAGATGTCGATTTCGCCTGCGGTGATCGCCTTGCGCACCACCGGTGTGGCGCCGAGTGCGATACGGTCCTGCGTCTTGATGCCGTTGGCTTCGAGCGCCAGTGCGATGACGTTGCCGAGCAGCGTGCCTTCCGTGTCGATCTTCGACGAGACGACGACGTCGGCGGCCTGAACCGCGCCCGCTGCGAAGGCGGAGAGCGAAACGGCAAGTGCGAGTTTCTTCAGCATTGAATATCCCCTTTTAAACACCGTGATGAGGCCCAAGCCGGCAAGGCTTGCGCGCAGGAAATCCGCCGGCGAAGGCGGTAAGGCCGCCATCATCCGAATTGCGTGCGTCATGGAAATAGCGTGCCCGCCCGAAAAATCGATGCAAGCCCCCTCCAGTATTTGCGGTCGCGCCGACGATTATGACGGCGAACCTCTTTCCGCGCGCGGAAATGCATTCCCTTTTCCAAGGCCGGCGCGATTTGTTTTTGTCCCCTTGCGTGTTCCCACGATGGTCCGGTGCTCGTTTGCGGGAATTCCGCCGCCCGGCTTGTTATGAAGGTGACGATAGCCCCGCTCTCCCGGGGCAGGGATATCTTTTTTCGCGAACACGTCATATCGTCCGGTTCTTCCAGCGCTTTCCGGAGCCCGCCTTTTGCATCTCGGCGCCCTGTTCATAACGCACCACGTCCTGACCTCAGGTTCAGTCCGCGAGACCGCGCGCCGCTTCCAGCTGTCGCCGTCCACCGTGTCTGCGGCAATCCGTAATGCCGAGACCGAACTGGCGATGAAACTGACGGAACGCGCTTCCGGCGAACTGGTGATGCTGATCGCCGCCGGCGGGTTGCTCGAAGGCCTGCAGCCGATTACCGTCGCGATCGGCGAACTCGGCAAATTTGCAGGCCACGACGCCAGCGGGACGGCCGAGGCCTGGGCGTCGCGCATCCCCGTCAAGGTGGTTGCGATCGAGCGCTTTCTCGAGGTGGCCGACCAGGGCAGCATCAACCGCGCTGCCCGCCGCCTTCACTTGGGGCAACCGCAGCTTTCGCTGCAGCTCGCCAATTTGGAGCGATTTCTCGGCCGCCGCCTGTTCGAGCGGCAGGCGCAGGGCTCGGTGCTGACGGAGGAGGGCAGGCGCGCCTACCAGATCTTCATGGCGATCAGCCAGGCATGGAACGATCTGAAATCGGCCGCCGACGAGCGCTACCGCCGCACCGCGCGGTCGCTGCGCATCGGCTCGATCATCCCGACGGGATCGGAAAGCTGGGTGGCGCGCTGCCTGGGCCTGCTGGTCTCCGAATGGAATGCGCGCCGCAGCAACAACGCGATTTCGCTGGTCTCGATGACCGCCGACGACCTGCGCGAGGCGCTGAAGAGCGGCCGCATCGACGTCGCCGTCCTGGATTCGGTCTTCGGCCTGGAACATTTCCGGCATCGCGAATTGCTGCAGACCGACATGGTGGCGATCGCGCCGCCGCAAAGCACCCAAACCACAGTCGCCGAACTCGTCGCCGCGCATGCGATCTGCACGCCGAGCCCGCGCACCGGTCTCGGCCACGCCGCCATGGCCTTCAGCGAAGCGAGCGCACCCGACCGGCGCTTGCGCAGCCGGGATATCACCGCGGCGGATTCGCTGCCTGTCATCGTCGATCTCGTCGCCAATCACGGCTACGTCTCCTTCCTCGGCCGTGTCAGCGCCATGCCGATCGCCGACAAGGTGCGCATCGTCGATCTCGACGAGCATCTGCCGATGTCCTATCACGTCGCCTTCAACCATCGAAAAGCCGCTGCCGATGCCTGCGAGATGATCATCGCGGCGGCCGCCAAAATCACCTCGGAATCTGCCGCGCCCATCACAAAGCAGGTCGACGGGGCCAGGGAGACGGCAGCGTGACGATTTTACTGGAAGTCTGCGTCGACAGCGCCGCGGGCCTTGCCGCCGCAATCGAAGGCGGCGCCGGCCGCATCGAGCTGTGCTCGGCGCTGGAGCTCGGCGGTCTGACGCCGCTGCCGAGCCTGATGCGGATCGCCGCCCGGGCGCCGATTCCGGTCTATGCCATGATCCGCCCGCACGCCGGCCCCTTCATTTTCGATAGCGTCGACGAGGAGGCGATGATGCTCGATATCGACGCGGTGCGCGCAGCCGGCCTCGCCGGCGTCGTCATCGGCGCCAACCGCCCGGACGGCACGCTCGACCTGCCGCTGCTCCACCGTCTGAAGGCGCATGCCGCCGGCCTAGGCTCGACGCTGCACCGCGCTTTCGACCTGGTGCCGGATGCCGATCAGGCGCTGGAACAGGCGATCGAACTCGGCGTTGAGCGCATCCTGACCTCCGGCTGCGCGCCGAAGGCGGCCGACGGCCTCGATACGCTGAAGCGTCTTTCAGAGAAAGCGGCCGGCCGCATCTCGATCATGCCTGGCAGCGGCGTCCGCCCTGCCAATGTCGGCGAAATTCTCCGTGCGACCGGAGCCCGAGAGGTCCACGGCTCCTGCAGCTCGCCGGTCGAAAGCCGCGATCCGCGTGCGGTGGCTTTTGGTTTCGAGGCGAAAAGTGCGAACCGGACGGATGCCGCGGCGGTTAGGGAGATGAGCAGGGCGATTGCGGCGGTGTGTTAGCGGTTTCTGCACTGTTGACGACAAACGGTTGCAGTTTGGAACGCGAATGGAGCGCCTGCGGCCATGGGTCCTCGGGTCAAGCCCGAGCACGATGGAGAGTGGGGGAGCCTGTGCGGCAGGTACCGCAAACCCAGTGGCTTTTGCAGTTACCGTGTTTGCCTAGGCGAGTTCCACCCAAAACCGCTCGCATTTTGCTGGAATTCCTCCGGACGTCCCGCCTCTCGCTGCAGCCGCCTCCTCATACTCCGTCCTACTCGGGCTTGACCCGAGTATCCACGCGCAGCACTCCGCGCGCATGATACACGTCCTACCTACCCACCAACCCTGATCACCGCCTTGATCAGCCCGCTCTTCTCATGCGCCCAGCGGGCCACATCGCGCGGCGCGTCGGCGAGTGTCGTGCGGTGGGTGATCAGCTTGTCGACCGGCACCAGCCCTTTGGCGATCGAATCCGCCACGTGCTCGAAATCGGCGCGAGTGGCATTGCGGCTACCGATCAGCATCATCTCGCGCTTGTGGAACTCCGGATCGGAGAAGCGGATGTCGTCCTTGACGACGCTGACCAGCACCAGCGCGCCGCCGTGGGCGACGAAGGAGAAGGCTTTCTCCATCGACGGGCCGTAACCTGTGGCGTCGAAGACCACGTCGAAGCCGTCGCCATTGGTCTTTTCCTTGACGGCCTCGGCCGTCGCCTCGTTGGCGACGATGCCGGAGGTGAAGCCGAAGCGTTCGGCGGCCATCTGCAGCCGTTCGGCGCTGGTATCGAGCAGCGTCACGTCATGGCCGGCGATGCGCGAGAAGATCGCAGCGCCGAGCCCGATCGGCCCGGCGCCGATGACGAGCGAGCGCGCGCCGGCGCCGGCGAGCGAGCGGCGCACCGCATGGGCGCCGATCGCCAGAAATTCCGTCGTCGCCGCCGCTTCGAGGCTGAGGCCCTTGGCGGGATAGAGATTGCCTGCCGGAACGGAGATCTCCTCGCAGAAGGCGCCATCGGTATGGACGCCGAGGACCTTGATGTTGGTGCAGCAGTTCGGCTTGCCCTTGATGCAGGCGACACATTGACCGCAGGAGAGATAGGGGTTGACGATGACAGGCGTGCCGGCCGTAAGCGCCACGCCGTCGCCGGCCTCGATCACCGTCGCCGAGATCTCATGCCCCATCACCCGGGGATATTCGAGGAAAGGGTGCTTGCCCTCGTAGATGTGATAATCCGTGCCGCAGATGCCGACATGGCTGACGGCCAGCCGCACCCATCCGGGCGCCGGTGCGGAAGGTGATGGGCGTTCGACGATGTCGAGCACGCCGGGTTCGCGGCAAACAACTGCTTTCATGACGGGTCTCGCATTCTTCGTTCTTTACTCTGTGTCGTGCCAACTGCTGTTCGGTTCGGGCGGATAGCTGCCCCTCACCCTAGCCTTACCAGGGTCGAGCCACTCGTCTCGACCCGTCCTGCGGACCCCCGCTTGCGGGGCGAGGGGACGTGCCCAGCGAGACATTGGCGAGGGACCGAGAGGTTGCGGCCTGGTCCCTTCTCCCCGCGAGCGGGGAGAAGGTGGCGGCAGCCGGATGAGGGGCAGGCCGCTCTCTCTCGCTGCTCAGCTGCTCTTGCGGCGGCGCAACTGGTCGAAGAACACGATCACGATGATCAGCAGTCCGGTGATGATGCGCTGCCAGAAGGAGTTGACGTTCAGAAGGTTGGCGCCGTTGTTGATGGTGGCGAGAATGAAGGCGCCGATCAGCGGGCCGTGCACGGAGCCGACCGCGCCGAACAGGCTGGTGCCGCCGATGACCGAGGATGCGATCGCCTGCAGTTCCCAGCCGTCGGCTTGCGTCGCATTGCCGATCGCGATGCGCGAGGCGAGCAGCACGCCGACGAAGGCGGCAAAGCCGGCCGAGAGGATATAGGCGAGATAGATCATGCCCTTGACGTTGACGCCGGAAAGGCGCGCGGCTTCCGCATTCGAGCCGACCGCGAAGAGATAGCGGCCCCAGCGGCTGAGATGCAGGAAGACGAAGGAAGGCACCGCCACCAGGATGACCATCCAGAACAGACTGGGAATGCCGAGGAAATCGGCACGGGCGAAATTGCTGAAGCTCTCGTCGGTGATGCTGATCGTCGAACCGTTGGTGATCAGCAGGCCGATGCCGCGCAGCGATGTCAGCGTTGCCAGCGTGATGATGAACGGCGGCAGGCCCATATGGACGATGCCGAAGCCGTGGAAGGCGCCGATCGCCACACCGATGGCGAGCGTCAGCACGATCGCCGCCCAGAGCGGCACGCCGGCCTGCAGCAGCCAGGCGATGATGACCGTGCAGAAGCCGACGATGGCGCCGACCGACAGGTCGATGCCGGCGGTGATAATGACGAAGGTCTGGCCGAGCGCCAGAATCGCCGTCATCGCCCCCTGACGCAGCAGGTTCGAGATGTTGAGCGGCGTCCAGAAGCTGGCGGTGACGAAGCCGAGCACGACCCAGAGGAAGATCAAGAGCCCGATCAGCGTCAGGCCGAACAGGATATTCATTTTCCGGCGCGGCGGCGGCGCGACGATTTCGGTGGGGGTGGCAGTCATGAATTTTCTCCCTCTTAGAGCCTTTCCGTTTTTCTCCGAACCGCGGAAATGCTCTATCTCTTTGTTGTCTCGTGCTCAGACGCCGATCGCTTCGCTGAGCACTTCTTCATGCGTCGCCGCGTGGAAATCATGGCTGGCGACGATCCTGCCGCCGCGGAAGACGTGCAGCCGGTCGGCCAGTTCGTAGACCTCTGGCAGATAGGAGGAGATCAGGATGATGCCCGCCCCCTCCTTCAGAAGCTTGGCGAACAGCCGGTAGATTTCCGCCTTGGTGCCGACGTCGACGCCGACGGTTGGTTCGTCGAAGATGAACAGCCTGGCGCCGTGGCTCAGCCACTTGCCGATGACGATCTTCTGCTGGTTACCGCCCGACATGCTGGAGGCCGGAACGCGCCGGCTCGGCGTCTTGATGCTGAGATTGCGGATCTGATTGTCGGCATTCGCCGATTCCCGCGCATGGTTGATGACCGGCCCGTGGCTGAGGCGCCCGAAGACCGGCAGGTTGATATTGAGGCCGATCGACTGATTGAGGCAGAGCCCCTGGTCGCGCCGGCTTTCCGGCGCCAGCGCAATGCCGAGCTCCATGGCCGTGCGTTCGTTCCGGATGTCGACGCGCTTGCCCATCCAGTGGATTTCGCCGGCGCTTTTCGGCTGGCGCCCATAAAGGCCCAGCGCGAATTCGCTGCGTCCGGCGCCGATCAGGCCATAGAGGCCGACGATCTGTCCTGATTTGACGCTGAGCGACACGTCCTCGAAGCCCGGACCCGAAAGCCCTTTGACCTCGACGATTGTCTCGCCGAAGGCGATCTCTTCCTTGTGGTAGATCTGCTCGATCGAGCGGTTGATCATCAAAGCGATCAGCTCGGCATCATTGGTCTCGCCGATCAGCCGCGTGCCGACATGCGTGCCGTCGCGCAGCACCGAGACCCGGTCGGCCAGTTCGAAGACCTCCTCCATGCGGTGGCTGATATAGACGATGGTCACGCCTTCGCCCTGCAGGCGGCGGATCAGCTTGAACAGCTGCGCCGATTCCTGGCGTGTCAGATAGGCGGTGGGTTCGTCGAAGATCAGGAATTGCGTGCCGCGCATCGCCGCGCGCGCCGTTGCCACCAGCTGCTGCTGGCCGATCGTCAGCGAACTTAGAAGCGCGCCGGCCGGCAGGCCGAAGCCAAGATCGTCGAGTACCGCCTGCGCCATCTTTTCCATCTGCTTCTTGCGCATCAGGCCATAGCGGTTGACCTCGTCGCCGAGGAAGAGGTTGGCGGCGACCGTCAGGTGCGGGCAGAGCACCACTTCCTGGTGGACGGCATTGATGCCGCGGGCGATCGCCTCGTTCGGCGTCGACAGCCCGACGGGATGGCCGCACCACAGCACCTCGCCGGCCGTGCGGGTGATGACGCCGGTGAGCAATTTGATCAGGGTGGATTTGCCGGCGCCGTTTTCGCCGACGATGGCGTGGATCTCTCCGGCCAGGAAGGTCAGCGTCGCCGGTTTCAGCGCCTGCACATGACCGTAATTCTTCTGCAGGCCCTTGAGTTCGAGGATAGGCGATCCGGCGGGAATGCGATTGGCTTCTTTCAGCGTGGCGCTGTCATCGTGGCGATGACTGACCTCTTCCAGTCCGATCATGGACCTCTCCTCCTCTTGTCGCGTCTGCTCCATCCCTGCTGAACCATACCATGGATGGAAAAGGCCGCGCCGGTTTTTGAGCCGGCGCGGCCCGTCTGTCGTCTTACTTGATCTTCGGGTTCAGGAGCGCGTCGATCTTCGGATCGGCCATGTTCGCCTTGGTGACGAGGTTTGCGCCGGTGTCGACATTCTCAGGAACCTTTTCGCCCTTGGAGACGGCAAGCGCGGTCTTGATGCCGTCATAGCCCATGCGATAGGGGTCCTGAACGACGAGGCCGGCAATCGCACCGTCCTTGAGGAAACCGACCGTCTTGTCGTCACTGTCGAAGCCGATGACCTTGATCTTGTCGCCGAGCTTGTTTTCGGCGATCGCCTGGCCGACGCCCTGAGCGAGGATTAGGTTCGAGGCAAAGACGCCGACGAGCTTCGGGTTGGCCGTGATCAGGTCGGTCATCATGTTGAGGCCGGTGGTTGCTTGGCCGTCACCATACTTGTCGGCGATGACCTTCAGACCCGGATGCTTGGTCTTGATCTGATCGAGGAAGCCTTCGCGGCGCTGTTCCAGTGAGCCGACGCCGGGAAGATTGGTCAGGATGACGATGTCGCCTTCTTCCTTGCCGGTCATCTCCTTGATGGCGGCGGCAAGACCGTCGGCGGCGATGCGGCCGCCCTGGACGTTGTCGGTCGTCAGGAACGAGCTGAACGCCTTGGAGTCGGCACCGGAGTCGATGCCGATGATCGGAACCGACTTGGCGGCTTCGTCGATCGGCTTGCCGAGCGCCTTGAATTCGGTCGGCGAGATGACGATGGCGGCCGGCTTGCCGGCAACGGCATTCTCCAGAATGCTGATCTGGCCGTTGATGTCGGATTCTGCCTGGGCGCCGAGTTCCGGCACGTTGACGCCGAGATCCTTGCCGGCCTTGCGGGCGCCGGCCAGAACGATCTGCCAGTAGAAGGACGTCGTGTCCTTGACGATGATCGGGATCGTCACGTCGGCGGCAAAGGACGTGACCGGCATCGCTGTGGCGATGACGGCGGCACCCGCGAGCGCGGTAAAGGCGCGGCGGGACAGCAGGGATTTCACGATGCTCATAAAAGTTCTCCTCTCAGGATGCGTTCTCCTCCAATAAACCGGACCGCTGAACGCTGGCGGAGGGTTTTTATCGATAAAAAACATTTGCAGACAGAAGCTAGCCGAGGCGCAATCAAATTGCAAGGGCGTCAATCCAGCTTTTTTGCTACGGAAAACTCCTTCCAAGCATCTGATTTTATTCCAATACTGCGATAACCTAAAATAGCTATCAGGTGAAATCGACCTCGTGCGGATGCACGACGCCCTTTTTCAAAATCAGGTTGCCATACAGCCGGAATTCGGTTGTCGCCACGATATAGGCGGCCTTGCGCGCCATCGCATAAAAGGCGAAACGCTCCACCGGCACGATCGAAAACTCGCCGGCGCGCTGGGCGACGATTTCCTGAAATTCGGCGCAGACCTCGGGCACGGCCTGCGGGTCGCCGACTACCTCCATCCGCCAGGCAGTCTCGGGTACGAAAGTGTCGAGCGGCATATGTGTCAGGATCGCCTCGGCCATCGCGGTGGCGCTGACGCCGTCGGCGCGGATGACCGGTGGGCCCATCGAGCCCGCGGGGAAATTGGCGTCTGCGATGACGATGTCGTCGCCATGCCCCATCGTCTTCAGCGCATGAAGCAGATCGGGCCCGAGCAGCGGATGAATACCTCTCAGCATGTTGTCTCCCTCAGACCCGGACCGCTTCGGCGCCGAGCGGCGGCGCAGTGAGCGTATAGGGTTCGAATTCGTCGTAGATCTCGTCGGCTAGCGGCGGCTCGACTGTCTCCATGTTGCGCGTCAGGCTCGACGGTTTTGCCGTGCCGATCAGCACCGAGGCGACGATCGGGTCGCGCAGTGGAAATTGCATGGCGGCGGCCGCGAGCGGCACGCCGTGACGCTTGGCGATTGCCTCCATGGCGCCGACCTTGGCAAGAACGTCCGCATCGGCCGGCATATAGTCGAAATGTGAGCCCGGCACCGGGCCTGTAGCGAGGATGCCGGAGTTGAAGACGCCGCCGACGACGAGCGATGTGCCCTTCTGCCGGCAGAGCGGCAGAAGTTCGGCGACCGCCGAACGGTCGAGCAGCGTATAACGGCCGGCAAGCAGGATGCAGTCGAGATCGGCATGGCGCATGACGTCGAGGCAGACCGGCACCTCGTTGACGCCGAGGCCGAAGGCAGAGATGGCGCCCGATGACTTGAGCGCGTCCAGCGCCTTGATGCCGGAATCGAGAAGCTGCTTCTGGTAGACCGCGTTCTTCGCCGCGCCATGCGTATAGACGCCGATATCATGCACGTAGAGAATGTCGATGCGGTTGAGGCCGAGGCGCGCATAGCTGAACTCGACCGAGCGCATGATGCCGTCATAGGAATAGTCGTAATCGGCGTCGAAGGAGAGCGGATTGACATAGCTATAGTCGGGAACGGTACCCGTCGGCACCGGCCTCAGCAGCCGGCCGACCTTGGTGGAAAGCACATAGGCGCCATCCGGCTGATCGCGCAGGAAATCGCCAACGCGCCGTTCCGCAAGGCCGAGGCCGTACCAGGGAGCGACATCGAAATAGCGGATGCCGCTGTCCCAGGCTGCCTGCAGCGTCTCCATCGCCTGATCGCGCGGGCAGTCGCGGTAGAGACCACCCAGGGGAGCTGCACCGTAGCTGATCTCGGTCACCTCAAGCCCGGTCTTGCCGATCCGTCTCGTCTTCATCATGCCCCCCCGGGAATTGCCTAAAAACAACAGCTTAGCATCGCAATCTAGAGCGTAGCGCCGAGATGCCAAGGCACGAATTCGTTATCGCCGTAACCGAAGATCTCGCTCTTGGTCTTCTTGCCGGAGGCCGTGTCGACGATCAGATCGAAGATCTCGCGGCCCTTGCCGCTGATCGTCGCGTCGCCGGTGGCGATCGTGCCGCAATCGATGTCCATGTCCTCTTCCATCGAGGCATAGAGCGCCGAATTGCTGGACAGCTTCAGCGACGGCGCCGGCCGGCAGCCGAAGCAGCTGCCGCGGCCGGTGGTAAAGGCGATCATATTTGCCCCGCCCGCCACCTGTCCGGTCGCTGAAACCGGATCGTAGCCGGGCGTGTCCATGAAGACGAGGCCGGGCGCGGTCACCCGCTCGGCATAGCCATAGACCGCCGTCAGCGGCGAGCGGCCGCCCTTGGCGACGGCGCCGAGCGACTTTTCCAGGATGGTGGTGAGCCCGCCGCGCTTGTTGCCGGGCGACGGATTGTTGTCGAGCGAGGCGCCGTGCAGCGCGACGTAATCTTCCCACCAGGCGATTTTCTCGTCGAGTTTTCGCGCCACCTCGTCGCTGACGGCGCGGCTGCGCAGCAGATGTTCGGCGCCATAGATTTCCGAGGTCTCCGACAGGATCGCCGTGCCGCCGGCCGCCGCCAGCAGATCGGCGGCGACACCGAGCGCCGGATTGGCGGTGATGCCGGAAAAGCCATCCGAGCCGCCGCATTGCAGGCCGATGATGATCTCGCCGATCGAAATCGGCATGCGCTTCTCCCTGCCGACATCGGCGGCGATCTCGCGCAGCACGCCCATGGCGCGCTCGACCGCGCGGCGCGAACCGCCGGCATCCTGAATGTTGAAGTGGCGCTTCGAGGCGCCCGCACCGCTCTGGCCGTAAAGCGTCAGCTGGTTGACCTCACAGCCGAGGCCGATCATCAACACGCCGCCGAAATTGACATGCCTGGTATAGCCGGCAAGTGTGCGGTGCAGCACGTTCATGCCGTCGCCGGTCGAGCTCATGCCGCAGCCCTGGTCGTGCACGATCGGCACGAAACCGTCGATGCCGTCGTAATGCGGCAGGATCGTCCGGTTCGCCTCGTCGGCGATTGCCCGGCAGACGGTGGTGGAACAGTTCACGCTGGCGATGATGCCGATATAGTTGCGCGTCGCCGCCCGCCCATCGGCGCGGCGATAGCCCATGAAGGTGCGCGCCTTGTCCTCTGCGGTTGCTTCTGCCGGCGCCGAATTGGCGGTGGCGGCCAGACGGTCGTTTTCAAAATGCAGATTATGGCTGTGCACATGGTCACCGGCCTTGACCTCGGCGGTGGTGCGGCCGATCGCCTGCCCGTACTTCACCACGGCCGATCCCAGCGGAATATCCGCGATCGCCACCTTGTGGCCCGGCTCGATCTTCT
This sequence comes from Rhizobium sp. NLR22b, assembly GCF_019685295.1. Lineage (NCBI taxonomy): Bacteria > Pseudomonadati > Pseudomonadota > Alphaproteobacteria > Hyphomicrobiales > Rhizobiaceae > Rhizobium > Rhizobium sp. NLR22b. The sequence goes on along the minus strand of NZ_JABDWM010000001.1, from coordinate 528,905 downwards.
GGCGGGCTGCAATGCCGGCAACCGTCGAACCTTCGGCGATGGCGGCCGTTGCGACCGCGACATTGTCGCCGGCCGACAGGATGATCCAAGGCTGTTTGTCCAATCTCTTCTCCCTGAAGGAAACGCTCGCTGCATCGGCGAATGCGATTGATTTTGTTTTTTATCTACAATAAACATTTTCAAGTCAACGGGAATATTGATCCTGTGGACGAGGGAGGCAATGCGCCGCAGACGATCGGAAATACGCTAATGGTTTTTTCAACAAGCTCCGGTCGGGCGCCGTTTCGCTTCTGAAGCGGAACGGCAATCCCGACACGCGGGCGGAAAGCGGGGGATCTGATGGCAAGGCAGAATACGGTCTTCAAGGAAGCCTACAACAGGTATGCCGCGGCCCTGCGCACGGATACGGCGCTGCCGTCGGAACCGGAGATCGCAGCCCAGCTCGGCGTCAGCCGTTCAACCGCGCGCGCCATCCTCACCCGCCTCAGCGATGAAGGCATCATCCGCTGGAACAAACGTCAGAAGATCGTGCTGCGCGAGCCCACCGACCGCGACCTCTTTCCTTCCGAAGAGACGGATTCGCTGCACGACATCATCGAGCGCAGCTTCATGCGGCGCATCCTGGCCGACGATGCCGCACCCGGCATGCAGATCAACGAGCTGGAGCTTGCCCGCGAGATCGGCACCGGCACAACGAGCGTGCGTGAATTCCTGATCCGCTTCTCCCGCTTCGGACTGATCGAAAAGCGGCCGAACAGCCATTGGACGCTGAAGGGCTTCACCCGCGAATTCGCGCTCGAGCTTGCCGATGTCCGCGAAATGTTCGAGCTGCACTCCGCCGCCGAATTCGGCAGGCTTTCGCGCGAAAATCAGGCCTGGATCGATCTGGCCGCCATGCGCGAGGAGCATCTTTCCATGCTTGCCGACATCAACCAGCGCTTCAAGGACTTCTCGGTCCTCGACGAGCGCTTCCACCTGTTGATCCACCGCGCCTCGAAGAACCGCTTCATTGCCGATTTCTACGATGCGATCGCCATCATCTTCCACTATCACTACCAGTGGAACAAGACGGCCGCCCGCGAGCGCAACGAACGCGCCATCCACGAACATCTGGATTATATCGCCGCACTGGAATCCGGCGACCAGGCAGCGATCGGAAAAGCCTGCCGCGTCCACCTGCGCTCCGCCCGTCAGACCCTGCTGCAGTCTCTGCCGCAGAATGTGAGCGAAAACGCCTGAGCCGAGGAGGGCTGCTCCGGTGCCGTGCCGCAGCCAAGTCGGCAAACGTCTGGGTTGATGCGAATGCTCCGTTACAGCTATTGAAATAGCTCTTTGATGCGCATGGTCGATCTCCGCCGTCGGCGATGAGCGATGGTCATGAATGGAGAGCAAGTTTCACCAATGGAAAACACCTCTGCACCCTCCACCGCTGCCGAATGGAAGCTGGCCGAATTCTTGAGCACCTATCGCTATTGGGCGGTCTTTTTGTCGTCGCTTCTTGTGGCGATGGCCGGACAAGGGTTGAGCACGGTCTTCCCCGTGATCTCGCAGATGGCGGGAAGCAGCGCGCAGACAATCGGCATTTTCTATTTCGGCTCCACCCTTGGCTGGGTGGTCGGCGCCTTCCTGGCCTTTGTCGTTGCGAGCCGCCATGGTCGGTCGGCTTTGATTTCGCCGGTTCTCGTCTGCGCGGTCGTAGCCGTCTGTTTGCTGCCGGCGCCTGCGCTCTGGGCATCGCCGGTATTTCTGTTTTTGTTCGGCCTGGTGGTCGGTGCGATGCGGGCTGTCTATCCTCTCGCGGCCGCGATATTCCTGGTGGGTGGGCGGCCGGGCAAGATCGACTTCGGCTGCGTCCTGACGCTGATGTCGACGACGATCCTGATTTCAGCCTTTGCACCGGCCGTCGCCTCGTGGTTGTACGGGTTCGATCTCGGCGCCGTGCCCGTTGTTTCAGCTTTTCTGGCCTGCCTGCTCCTCGCCGTCATAGTGCTGGTGCCGGCTGGAAACCTCGCCTTCGATGAACCGCCGCGTCCTCGGCACAAACCGCTTGCACCGCGGCGGCGATCACCCCTCTTGGTCGCCATCATCCTGGTCGCACCGCTGATCCTTATTTTCCTGACGGTGCTCGGGCTCAATCTGCTGCAGGCGGGTGATTTCGAGGTCGCCCGTTCTCCGGTCGCGCTGCTCTTGGCGCTTCTGGTCCTCGGCATCGCGCTGGCCGCCTTCGTCTACCTTGCCTATTGGGTCTATCGCATCCACGGGGAGCTTGCGGGCGCCGCACGGTCGCAGCGCCTGCTCACGCCGCTTGCGGCCATGCTGATCGCCATCCTCGTGCCGCTCGGATTGCCGGTTCTTGTCATGACCCTTGGCGACCTGCTGAGTGAGCAGGCCCGCGACAGAGGCCAGGGAAATCCGATCTCGATCGCCTGGCTCGGCATCTGGAGTTTCATCCTTCCGCCGATCGCCATCGCAATGGTCCAGAAGGCGGCGAACGACAGCTATGTCCTGGGTGCAAGCAGGACCTAACGGCGACAGTAAGGCAGTGGCCCTTCGGCGCCGCCGACGCCGTGTCCCGCACCGGCGCCATGAAACCTTCTGATTTGTACGCCGTTATGGTGCTCATGACCGACGTTACACTCAAACCGAAATCGGTCGATGGCACCGAGCAGGACGGTGCCGAAAAGACGCGCCAGGAGAAGGCATCGACTGTCGAGGTCGAGCCGCCGCAAGATGTCATCGAACCAAGTCAGAAGCTCACGCCCGAGGAGGCCGAGCAGGCGCGCAAGCGATATTTGCTGAGGCGTTTCTGGATCAGCGCCCGCCGCTACTGGGGCAGCAGTGGCGACAAGCTCGCCTGGCCGTGCTCGATCGGTCTGTTGACGATGATCTGCATGAATGTCGGCTTCCAATATGGGATCAATCGCTGGAACCGCGGGATCTTCGACGCCATAGAGCGACACGACGCCGGCACCGTCTATTATCTCAGCGCCGTCTTCGTGCCGCTTGTGCTCGGAAGCGTCGCCCTCGTCACCGCACAAGTCTATGTTCGCATGATGATCCAGCGTCGCTGGCGCTCCTGGCTGACGAAGGCGGTGATCACGCGCTGGCTGGCCAACGGTCGTTATTATCAGTTGAACCTTATCGACGGCGACCACAAGAATCCCGAGGCGCGCCTCTCGGAGGATTTGCGGATCGCGACCGAAGCACCGGTCGATTTCGTTGCCGGCGTCATTGCCGCCTTTCTGTCGGCCTCGACCTTCATCGTCGTGCTGTGGACGATCGGCGGGGCGCTCACGCTGCCGGTCGCCGGGTCGACCATCACCATCCCCGGTTTTCTCGTCGTCACCGCGGTCCTCTATGCCGTGATCACCTCGACCGTGATCGCGGTCATTGGCCGCCATTTCGTCCAGGTCTCGGAGGTCAAGAACCAGGTCGAGGCCGAACTCCGCTACACGCTGACCCGTGTGCGCGAAAACGGCGAGAGCATCGCATTGCTCGGCGGCGAGGAAGAGGAGCGTAGCGACCTCGACAAGACATTTTCCAATGTGCTCAAGCAATGGGCGCTGCTTGCGCGCCAGCACATGCGAACGACCTTCGTCTCGCACGGGTCGATGCTCATTGCTCCTGTTGTGCCGCTCCTGCTGTGCGCGCCAAAATTTCTCGCAGGCGGCATGACGCTTGGCGAGGTCATGCAGGCGGCCTCCGCCTTCGCCATCGTTCAGACGGCCTTCGGTTGGCTGGTCGATAACTACCCGCGCCTTGCCGACTGGAACGCCTGTGCCCGACGCGTCGCCTCGCTGATGATGTCGCTCGACGGCCTCGAGCGCGCCGAACAGAGCGACGTTCTGGGACGCATCAGGCACGGTGAAACCAAGGACAATGCGATCCTGAACTTGAACGATCTCGCGGTGTCTCTCGACGACGGCACCGCGGTGGTCAAGGAAGCCCAGGTCGAGATCGCACCGGGCGAGCGGGTGCTCGTGGCAGGCGAATCCGGCTCGGGCAAGAGTACGCTGGTGCGCGCCATTGCCGGTCTTTGGCCCTGGGGTCACGGCAGCGTCGATTTCCACGGCGACCGGCGCTTGTTCATGTTGCCGCAGCGGCCTTATATCCCGTCCGGGACGCTTCGCCGCGCGGTGGCCTATCCCCGCGCCGCCGACAGCTGGACGCCGGAGGAGATCAAGGCGGCCCTTGCCAAGGTGGGGCTGGATTATCTGAGCGAGAAGATCGAGGAAGACGCGCCCTGGGACCAGATCCTGTCCGGCGGCGAAAAGCAGCGGCTCGCCTTCGCACGGCTGCTGCTGCATACCCCCGATATCATCGTGCTCGACGAAGCGACCTCGGCACTCGACGAGAAGAGCCAGGACAGGATGATGGAGATGGTGATCGATGAATTGCCGGCGGCAACCATCATCAGCGTTGCGCATCGCGCCGAGCTGGAAGCCTTCCACAGCCGCAAGATCACCTTGGAACGGCGCGAGGGCGGCGCAAAGCTCGTCAGCGATATTGATCTCGTCCCGCGCAAGGGAAGACGAAACCTGATCCTGCGGGTTTTGGACAACCGCCGCTAAAGCTATTTCAGGAGAAGGACGAAGCGGTTTCCGTAGTTACGTGGATACCGGCGACGTCATCCTCGGCCTTGTGCCGAGGATCTGAGCACGTCGAACAAGTACCTGACAATAAATGGTTCTCGTGAAATCGCGGTGCTCAGATGCTCGGCACAAGGCAGCACAAGGCCGAGCATGACGGAGGAAACGTTGTCAACAAACTGCCAGGCGCTCCCCGTGAGGAGCAACCGTGTCAATGCGAGGCCGCCTCGCTTGCCGCCGCCGGCTCTTCGCGTGCCTGGCGGTGGCCGACGGGGATCAGCCAGGTGGTGAAGAAGGTCAGCACCGCGACGACGACCACGCCCCAGAAGCTCCAGTGCAGGGCCGCGTCGAAGATGCCGCGGATCGCCGGATCGGCGGCGAGCGCCGAGAGGCCGGTCGGCTGGTTCAGCGCCTTATGAAGGGCGGCCGCCGTTTCACCGCTCGCATAATGGCTGATGCCGGCATTGAGGATGGCGCCGAGCACGGTGGCGCCGAGCGTATTGCCGAGGCTGCGGGCGAAGATGATCGAGGCCGTGGCGCTGCCGCGCATCGACCATTCGACGCTGTCCTGCACCAGCACGATGCTCGTCAGGCTGATCAGCCCCATGCCGAAGCCCATGAAGAAGGAGCCGGCGCCGGCCAGAACCGGCGAGCTTTGGGGCGTCAGGAACAACAGGAAGCAGGCGCCGAACGGAAACATCAGGCTGCCGACGCGCAGTGTGCGGCGAATGCCGAAGGCCCGGTAAAAGCGGCTGGAGAGCATCACCGCCAAGGGCCAGCCGACGATGAGCATTGTCAGCGTGAAGCCGGCGACGATCGGGGTGCGTCCTAGCACGCCCTGCACGTAGATCGGCAGGATAGTGGAAAGCCCGATCAGCGCCATGCCGGCAAGCAGCGTCGCCGCATTACTGGTCGCGATCAGCCGGCGGCTCCAGAGCGCGATCGAAATGATCGGCTCCGGCGCCCGCCTCTCCTGGGCGAGGAAGAAGAGCCCCGCGACGACGAAGACGGCGAAGAGCGACAGCAGGATCCAAGCGCTCGCTTCGGTTTCCGTCAGCATGACGAGCAGGGCGACGATCGAAATCGAAAACAGCACGGATCCGAGATAATCGATCCTCGCCTGCTTGTGCGCGACGTCCTCCTTCAGCAAAATCATGAAGGCGACGATCGAGACGATGCCGATCGGCAGGTTGATCCAGAAGATCCAGGCCCATGAAATATTGTCGACGATGATGCCGCCGGCTAGCGGCCCGACGACGGCCGATGTCGCCCAGACGGTCGCCATTGCGCCCTGCACGCGGCCGCGTTCCTCGAGCTTGAACAGATCGCCGATGATGGTCATCGTCACCGGCTGGATCGCGCCGGCGCCGAGCCCCTGCAGCAGCCGGAACAGCACCAGCGACATCATCGACCAGGCAAAGCCGCAGAGCAAAGAGCCGGCGAGGAAGATCAGGATGCCGCCGATCAGCACCGGCTTGCGTCCGAAAATATCCGAGAGCTTGCCGTAGATGACCGTCGTCGTCGACTGCGCCAGCAGGAAGGCCGAAAATACCCAGCTATAATAGGAAAAGCCGCCGAGCTGCCCGACGATGCGCGGCATTGCCGTCGCCACGATCGTCGCTTCGATGGCGACCATGAATGTCGCCACCATGATGGTCGCGACGACAAGCACGCGGTTCGAGCGGTGCGCTGCATTCGACATGACGGTCCTCTTCGGGTGCTCCGCGGACGCCGGGAATATCGGCAGGCTGGCTGGGTGCGGCGATCGCCATGTGCGGAGGGATGCTGTTCTTGTACGACCGGAATGCCGGCCGGTAAAGCAATTCTCTTAGGCGGTCGTCATTTTGCGCGACGTCAGCGGCGGCAGTTAAATGAAGGCCCGGCGCCATCATGACCGGGCTCATTCTTTCGGCAGACTGGCGCCCGCTATTCTCACTGCTGGCATGCCTCGCTGAGCGAGCCGCTGCCGTCGGTGCAGCCGGGCGTCTGCTGGAGGTCCGGATTGACTCCACCCGGATTGATCGTGCTGCGGCCGCTGTTGAGATCGACGCCGCCATTGCCGGTGGTGCTGCCTGTCGTGCCGGGATCGGTGCCGACGGACCCCGTGCCCGCCGAGCCCGTGCCGGCGGAGCCGGTACCAGCCGAACCCGCGCCTGTATTGCCCGAGCCGCCGATAATGGGCGCCACCGAAAGCCGCCCGCTGGAATTCGCCCCACCGGCTGTCTGGGCCAGAGCCGAGCCGGCAAGACCGATCGAAAGGAGGGATATTGCGATGAGTTTACAGGACATGGTCTTCTCCATCCTTGTTGTCTCAAGGGGAAACCGGTTCGGCAGCGGCATGTTCCTTCCAATATTTCGCAGTCGAATGGACGCAAATGGGCAGCCTGACGCCGCCAGCCCTTCATCGACTGTCAACCCGCGCAAGTTGTGCCGAAGCCCATAAAAATTTACTCAACACTATCCGGTTGCCGTCGAAGATGCTAACCCTGCCCGCGGATACGAATGGATAGAGGTATCTCATGGACGCGATGAAAGGCGGCAGACGCATTGAATGTCTGGATGGTTTGCGTGGTTTGGCAGCGCTATGGGTGCTGATCGGCCATGCCCACATCCTGACGGGGTTCAAGGTGCCTGTTATCGGAGATCCGGAGCTCGGGGTCGACCTGTTCATCATGCTCTCCGGCTTCCTGATGGTGTTTCACTATCAGCGGCGGAAGGGCAGGGAGCCATGGGAGAGCCCGCAGACGTGGGCGGTGTTCTGGGCGCGTCGCTTCTTCCGCATCGCACCGCTCTACTACGTCATGCTGGTGATTGCTCTCATCGCCGGGTCCGAGATCTATCAGGCAAGGATGGTCATCGATGCGTTCAACGGCAATCCGCCGCAAGCCGCATCCCGCTATCTGGACGATGGCCTGACCAACTACTTGATGCATCTCTCCTTCCTGTTCGGCTTGTCGCCGGCCCATGCCTTCCGCACGGCGCTGCCCGATTGGAGCATCGGCCTGGAAATGCAGTTTTATGCGGCTTTGCCCTTCATCATGATCGTCCTCGGGCGGCTCGGCTGGCTGAAGGGCATGCTCGTCACCGTCGGCTTGGCGGTCATTGCCGCCTGGGTGATCCATCACCTGGGCTTTCGCTTCCCGATGCCGTCGTTTCTGCCGATGAAAATGCACATCTTCGCCGCCGGCATGCTTCTCGCGGGTGCATTATGGATGTCGCAGGGCAGAGCTTACCTGGCTTTTGCGATTTCGGCTCTGCTGGTCCTCATCCCTGTCGGCGGTGACGTGACTGTGCTGCACGAAACTGTGCGCGTCGGGATCGTGGCGCTGTTCTTTGTCCTGGTGCACGCCGATCGGTTTCCGGGTTCCGCCGGCCATTATTCGCGCGCGGTCAATGCGGTGCTCGGCAACAGCTTCTTTCGAAATCTCGGGGAACTTTCCTTCGGCGCCTATCTCATTCACCTGCTGATCATGCAGCCGGTGATCGCCTGGCTGATCGGCAATACCGACCTCAGCAATCCCGCTCGCTGGCTGGCGACGTTGATTGTCACCATCCCCGCCGTCTATGCCCTATCCTTCGTAGGCTACAAGTTTATCGAGTTGCCCGGTCAGACCGTCGGCAGGCGTCTGACACAACCGAGGCAGGTGGCGACCTAGACCCGCGACCCCTTGCCTGCAATGCGACGGCGGGTGTGACCGGAACCCGCCGTTCCAGCCGTGACCTCATGGAATAGCATTGGCACTAGCGCTCGCTTAACTGATCAGTCGCTTGACCACGTCATCGATCGTCTCTCTGACGGGATAATAACTGGGGCCTCCATGGTTTTGGAGCGCTGAAACATAGATGTGTGTGGTGTTCGGGAACGGTCGAACGGCAACAACGTGCTCAGGATTGATGAAGATGAGGGTCTCGTTCGGCCCTGCATAGTGGAACGACACCAGCTTCATCCAGCATTCTCCCGACAGCCATTCCGCCATTGAACGAGAAAACGCGCCGTTGGTTTCACAGCGCTCTATGGATTTGTCACGGCTGCGGGGTTCCACCCAAGAGCGCGAAGGTGGGACCGCACGACGACTGCCAATAGGGGTGTAGCAGGGCAGAAGACTGCCGCGTGCGGCCCGCCAGGAAAACAACAGCGTCCTGCGAAAGTTCCCGACAAAGTTTGACTTGAACAGCTGTACAAGAAAAGCGTGTCTTTTGGCGCTAAAGGGAAGATCATCTACAGAGTTTTGACTGAAGCTGAGAGAAAAAGTTGGATCGCGCAGGCTACAAAGGGGTGCGCGCGGAGACAGGAGACTCCCTCTGCGCGATCCAGGCGGAACAACGTCCCTCCGGTCACAGCAGTTCCGGTACTGTAGCGTACACAGATAATATTATTCCGCCAGTAAAAAGCCGCGATAAACCCATGGGGCAATTGGCATCGGAGGAAAGCGTGAATGAAACGCTACATTCAGATTATTTTACACTCGGCCAGGTTGGCGCCAATCTTTAAGACGTATGCCGACAGGCGACGCCCTAAGCTTGCAACTTCTATCTTCGGTATAATGCCCAGCAGTTCGCCTATGAATTCTCGCGCTGTTACTCACGGTCTGACGCAGATCCTCGTGTTTTTCAAGGCCGACGGAAGTTTATCGGCAGTACCGAGACAGCCATCGTTTCATTCGCCATCGATCATTTTGAACTTTCGCGCCGCCCGAGGGCAGAGCATCGTGAACTGCTCGATCAGCGGCGGCATGCCTGAGGCGCACGACACATCTGCATCCTCTGGCAATGGGAAAGTGACGCGCAGCGGTTCTCCGCCAGCAGGAAAGAAGGACAGGGTGCCCTTGCGGCAATTGGCGGTGGAACGGTAAGTGTCCTTCCCATTTTGTTTCATGTACATCGCCACGCACTGCTCTACAGTCAATTTCCCTCCATGTGCGGTCGTCTCGCCTCCCGGGTCTCGCTCGCAATATTCCTGGAGGTTGGCCTGATTGACGTTCCCTTCCATAACCGCAGTGCTCGAATCGGTCCCGGTCCTGCTGACCAGCGTTCCGTTCCATCCGCTACATGAGGCCAGAGGGAAATCCTTGGCTTGGGCGGGCGACATGGTAAGGGTGAAAAGTACGGTACTCAGAAGCGATATCCTCATAGATCCTCCTAATTGCTGGGCTGCTCGCGCTCGATCGACATCGGTCGCTCATGCGAGCGCAAGTGGCAGTCCGACCGTCTTGGGAGAAGAAGCCCACCACCTGCTGAAGCTTGCCTGGAGAGCGTCCAGGCGAAGCTGAAGGTGAACGCAGGTTATTAAAAGAGGCTTATAATGGAGACTGTTAGCATGCGGTGGAAGAAAAATGGTGCCGCTTACGTGACTCGAACACGTGACCCCATCATTACGAATGATGTGCTCTACCGACTGAGCTAAAGCGGCATTTGGCGGCCGAAGCGTGCGGCCTGCGATTTGCATGGCGCTGATACAGGCATTGTCTGAAGATTTCAAGCACCCTGTCATGCCTTTGGCAAAAAAGAGGGCGGGGTGTGGAAGATCCTCAGAGCGCCAGCCGGGCGCGGGCGGCCTTGTATTCAGCTTCCAGCCGGTCGACGAGATTTGCCACCGGCTCCACCGCCTTGACGGCGCCGATGCCCTGGCCGCTGCCCCATATGTCCTTCCAGGCCTTGGCGCCGCCGGTCGCCTGCTCGAAATCCATCTTCGAGGGGTCGGCGACGGGCAGGTTGTCGGGGTCCATGCCGGCGGCGATGATCGACGGTTTGAGATAGTTGCCGTGCACGCCGGTGAAATAGTTGGAGTAGACGATGTCGGCTGCCGCGCCGTCGACGATCGCCTGCTTGTAAGCCTCGCTAGCGCGCGCCTCTTGCGTTGCGATGAAGGGCGAGCCGATATAGGCCATGTCGGCGCCCATCGCTTCGGCGGCCAGGATCGCGCCGCCGGTCGCGATCGCGCCGGCAAGCAGCAGCGGCCCGTCGAACCACTCGCGGATTTCCTGGACAAGGGCGAAGGGCGACAGCGTGCCGGCATGGCCGCCGGCGCCTGATGCCACGGCGATCAGCCCGTCCGCACCCTTGCGGATCGCCGAATGGGCGTGGCGGTTGTTGATAATGTCGTGCAGCACGATGCCGCCATAGGAATGCACGGCGGCATTGACCTCGGGCACGGCGCCGAGCGAGGAGATCACGATCGGCACCTTGTATTTGACGCAGAGCGACAGGTCGTGCTCCAGCCGCTTGTTCGACATGTGGACGATCTGGTTGACGGCAAAGGGCGCGGCCGGCCGCTCCGGATGGGCGGCGTCGTGGCGGGCGAGTTCCTCGGTGATCTCGGCCAGCCATTCGTCGAGCTGGCTCTCCGGCCGGGCGTTCAGCGCCGGAAAGGCGCCGACGACGCCCGCCTTGCATTGCGCCAGGGTCAGCGCCGGATGCGAGATGATGAAGAGCGGCGAGCCGATCACCGGCAGTCTGAGTTTGTCCTTGAGGATGGGGGGCAGGGCCATGATTCACCGCGCATTGACGTTTACGAAAACGTCAATCTCATAACAGAGAAGAAAGGCTGATAAAAGAGCGGCCGCCACGCCTTCGTCGATTTCAGGCGGATATATCAGGCGCGCATAAAGAAGAGGGCAAGGCCCGGGAGCCGCGAAAGCTGGCGATATCGCCGCCGATCAGCGGCCGGCGGGGCTGCAAGGCTTGCGGTTTGCCGCGCTTGCCGCTACCGAATTTTGATAGAGAACGGCAGGGACGGCAGTCCGATGCCGGGTTCGAAGTGAAGGACTTGACGTGAGCGGATTAGAAACGGCCATCAGAACAGCGCTCGAAAATGCCGATCGCGACAATCCGGAGGTTCGAGCGAGGATCTACCAGTCGGCCCGCCAGGCGTTGGAAGCCGGCCTGCGCAAGCAGGATATCACCGATGCCGATGCCGTCGCCCATCATCGCCATCGCCTGGAAACCACCATCCACGCCATCGAAAGCGAGGAGCGCGACCGTCTTCACCCGCGTCAACGGCCGCCTGAAGTGCCGGTGCCACCGGTCGTCGACATGCCGGCGCCGCCGGCTCATCGAGGGGATGTGGCCGATATCGACAGCCTGATCGACAGCCCGGTGGCGGCGGGCGAGACCCGTGGCCCGGACGTGATCATGCACCGCGGCGACGAGTCGCGCCTTGACGACGTGCATGCGAGCACCGCCGATCATCTCTCCGCCGCCCCGCTCGGCGAGGAGCGGCTGCAGCGCGGCCAGCGCGCCGCCAACATGGATTTCCGTCCGGAGCGGGCGGCCGGCCGCCGCAAACCGCGCAAGTTCTTTTCGAGGCTTCTCGTCTGGTGTGTGCTGCTCGCCTTCATCGGCATCGGCGCCTGGTGGGCCTATACGTCGGGCCTGCTCCTGACGGCGGCCGAGCGCGACACCAGCGTCGCCAATCCGCCGGCCAGCACCCAGCCGGAGGATTTCACCGGCAATGACGACAGCGCCGGCAATGCCGCCAGCCACACCGATCAGCCGGTGACCATCGATCCGCAGAACAGTTTTTCGGCCGATTGGATCCCGGTGTTCAAGCCCGACGAGGCCGACAAGATCACAAGCGGCCCGCGGGCGCGCACCGAAAACATCACCGAGAATGACGGCCCGGCAGTGCGGCTGATTTCCGAAAGCGGTGCGGCTGACGGCAATATCTCGGTCAGTGTTCCCGCCTCGGCGCTGCAGCAGCTTGCCGGCAAATCCTCGACCATCGCGCTGACGCTGCAATCGACCACCGACGAGCCGACGCAGGTTACGGTCGAATGCAATTTCCAATCGCTCGGCAACTGCGCCCGCCATCGCTTCAGCGTCACCCGCGAAAAGTCGGATGCGCTGCTGCAGGTGAGATTCGACCGCTCGCTGGCGCCGAATTCGCCCGGCACGCTTGTCATCAACAGCGATCTCGACGGCAAGGCGCGCGGCATCAACCTGTTCGCAATCCGCATCCTGCCGGGGCAGTGAGGCGGCAACTGACCTATTTCAGGAAGCCGGGCCCCGAGCCGATGATCTGCTCGTCGCGCTCGCCGAGCGCCGCTTTGTCCTTGCCGTCATAGTCCATCCTGTGGAGCATGTGCCGGATAAGCTGCAGATGCGCACGCCGCTTATCATTGGCGCGGATGACGGTCCATGGCGCGAATTCCGTATGGGTTTCCTTCAGCATGCGGTCGCGCTTTTCGCTGTAATCGCCCCATTTGGTCAGGGCCGCGATATCCATCGATGAAAGCTTCCAGACTTTCAGCGGATCGTGCCTGCGATCGTGGAAACGCTTGAGCTGCATCTCGCGGCCGATATCGAGATAGAATTTGAAGAAGAAGATGCCCTCATGGGCAATGATCTTTTCGAGCTGCGGCGCCTGGTTGAGGAAAGCTTCATATTGCTGCGGCGTGCAGAAGCCCATGACCGGTTCGACGCCGGCGCGGTTGTACCAGGAGCGGTCGAACAGCACGAATTCGCCTGCGGTCGGGAACTGCGCGACATAACGCTGGAAATACCATTGCCCCTGCTCGCGCTCGGTTGGCTTGGCGAGCGCGACGGCGCGCGCAAGGCGCGGGTTCATATGCGCCGAGGAGGCCGAAATGGCGCCGCCCTTACCGGCCGCGTCGCGCCCCTCGAACAGCGCCATCACCCGCTTGCCGGTCGCCTGCAGCCAGAACTGCACCTTGACGAGTTCCACCTGCAGCTTTGTAAGCTGCTCCAGATAGTCCTCCTCGTTGAGCTTCTTCTTATAGGGAAACCCGCCGGACTCCAGCGCGTGTTCCTCCACCCAGTCCGGCAGGACCGGATCGTCGACGTCGAAGACGCACTTCCTGCCGTGGATATCAAGCTCCACGGCCCTGCTTCCGACAGTCTCGCTCATATGCCCCTCCTGGGCTGGTGTCCTCTTGCCGTAGGCGAACATATTTGCCGTTGAAAATCAAATCTTTCGCTTTTGGCCGGTGATTTTTCCCGCGTTTGCCCGGCAGTCTTTCGCTTGAGCGGCGCCAGCCGAAAACTTCTGTCATGAATTGCCGCTATCAGGCAGAGTTCAATATAAAGAAACGAATCGACGCCCGAGGCCCAGTTGCAAGACGAAACCCCCTGGAGAAAAAGCCTGCTGGCGCGCATCCGGCGCGAACGGCCGGTGCTGCTCGCGGCCATCCTCAGCGCGCTCGCCGCCCTTGCCGCCGGGATGAACAAATGGGTCGTGCTCGTTCTCCTGCTCGTCATGATCTTGACCGCGCTGTTCAACGAGGCGCCAGTCCTCAAGGCGGAACCCATCGAGCCGATGGAGGCGGAGCCGCAAGCGCCGCCAAGCCGCCTGCCTGATGTTGCCGCCACGCTTGCCGGGCTCGATATTCCCGCCATGGTGCTGTCGCACGACGCCTCGGTGCTGTTCCAGAACCGCGCCGCCGAAAAGGCCTTCGGCGAGGTGGCGCTCGGCGCCCATATATCGGCCCGGCTGCGCTCGCCCGGCGTGCTCGACATGGTGCGCGAAACCATCGCCACCAATGCGCCGAACCAGATCGAGCATGCCGAGCGGCTGCCGTCCGAGCGCGTCTATATCGTCCGCAGCGCGCCCGTCGAGTTCCAGGCCGACGGAGAGCGGGAGCGGTTTTTCATCCTGTCCTTCCGCGATATATCGGAGGTCCGCCGCATCGACCGCATGCGATCGGATTTCGTCGCCAATGCCAGCCACGAGCTGCGCACGCCGCTTGCCTCGCTGCGCGGCTTCATCGAGACGATCCAGGGCCCGGCGAAGAACGACCAGAAGGCGCAGGCGCAGTTTCTGGGCATTATGCTCGATCAGACCACCCGCATGAGCCGACTGGTCGATGACCTGCTGTCGCTCTCCCGCCTGGAGCTGAAATCGCACCTCGCGCCGGATGAGAAGGTCGACCTGGTGCCGCTGCTCGGCCATGTCCGCGACTCGCTGGTGCCGCTCGCCAGGGATGTCGGCGTCGAGATCGACCTGCATCTGCCCGACGGCAAGGTGGAAGTGCTGGGAGACCGTGACGAGCTTGTCCAGGTCTTCGAGAACCTGATGGAGAATGCCTGCAAATATGGCCAGGAAGGCAAGATCGTCGATGTCTGGCTGAAGAACGGCGCCGGTGGCCCCGTGGAGGTCAGCATCGTCGACAAGGGGCCGGGCATCCCGGCCGAGCACGTGCCGCGTCTGACGGAACGCTTCTATCGCGTCAGCATCGAGGACAGCCGCTCGAAGAAAGGCACCGGCCTTGGCCTTGCCATCGTCAAACATATCCTCACCCGCCACCGCGCCCGGCTGATCGTCAAGTCCGAGGTTGGCAAAGGCACCGATTTTACGGTGCGCTTCTAAGGCGCAATCTCTCGTGGTCCCCTCTCCCCGCAATGACGGGAGAGGGGACGTGCCCTGTCGAGGGTGGGACGGAGACAGGATGCCTTTCCGCAACCGCCGGATCACGTGTTGTAAACTTACAATGCATGGTCGAACCGCGATCCAAACTTTGCCATCCGTCGACACGTTCAGGCGGGATCCATAAATTTTATCGTTGTAAAACAGCGACTTAACCTGTCACAAATGTTTCACGGGTTTGACATAAAAGGACGGTGCTTACAGCGTTAAGAGAGTCCCGCCGATGAAAAAAGGCACTGCGAGGGCCTCTCAGGCCGCACTCACACAAGCCCAATGCGGGAGATTTCTAATGAACACCTTCAAGCTCACCGTTGCCGCGCTCGCTGCAACTGCCGCCTTCGCTGGCGCAGCCGTCGCTCGCGACCAGATCCAGATCGCTGGTTCGTCCACCGTCCTGCCTTACGCCAAGATCGTTGCCGAATCCTTCGGCGAGACCTTCACCAACTTCAAGACGCCGGTCGTCGAATCCGGCGGCACGGGCGCTGGCCTGAAGGAATTCTGCAAGGGCGTCGGCGAAGACACCATCGACATCGCCAACGCTTCGCGTCCGATCAACAAGAACGAGGCCGAAGCCTGCAAGGCCGCCGGCGTAACCGACATCCAGGAAGTCAAGATCGGTTATGACGGCATCGTCTTCGCAACCGACTCGTCCAACCCTGATGTCGCTTACGTTCCGGCCGACATCTACAAGGCACTCGCTGCCCAGGTCGTCGTCGACGGCAAGCTCGTCGCCAACCCCTACAAGAAGTGGTCGGAAGTCAATCCGAAGCTCCCGGCCGTTGACATCGCCGCCTATATCCCGGGCGAAAAGCACGGCACGCGCGAAGTCTTCGAACAGAACGTTCTTGCCGCCGGCTGCAAGGCTTCGGGCGCTCTCGACGTCATCGCCAAGGAAATCTCCGACAAGGCCGCCCAGACCAAGGCTTGCGTCGCGGTCCGCAAGGACGGCGCTGCGGTCGACATCGACGGCGACTATCCGGAAACCCTCGCACGCATCGCGGCCAACAAGACCGGCGTCGGCGTATTCGGCCTTTCCTTCTATGAAAACAACGCCGACAAGCTGAAGGTCGCCAGCGTGAACGGTATCGTTCCGTCCACCGAAACGATCGCCAACGGCACCTACCCGGTTTCCCGCCCGCTGTTCTTCTATGTCAAGAAGGCACATCTCGGCGCCGTTCCGGGCCTGAAGGAATACGTCAGCTTCTTCGTATCCGACCAGATGATCGGCCCTGACGGCCCGCTGGCTGAATACGGCCTCGTTGCCGCTCCGGATGCCGAGCGCGACGCGATCCGCAAGGACGTCGAAGCTGGTAAGTCCATGTAATGACTTTGCCGGCGCGGTGCTTCAAAGCCCGCGCCGGCATCGTTTATGGCCCTGTGTCCCGGTCTTTCCGCGGCAGGGTTGAATTCCTTCTCCATGATTGGAAGCCGAAGGCAGGCTGATGAAGCCGCCCGCGCTTTTTGGGGGCCACGGGCCTGGGGACGTAACGAATGAGCACATCCGTCATACTTCTGTGCCTTGTGGCGATCGGCGCCGTCGCCTATCTGGTCGCGCGCGGCCGTGCCGCAGCCCTTGCCGGAGGCAGGTCCTCCGCACTGCATTCCCGGCCGGCCTATTACGGCGCCTATGCCGCGATCTGGACGGTTCTTCCCGCCCTCGTCGTCCTCTGCGTCTGGCTCTCCGTCAGCCCCGGCGTCATCCAGTCCTCGGTGCGCGGCACTTTCCCTGCCGAGGTCAAGGCGCAGGCCGCGGTCGAACAGGATCTGAGCTATTCGATGGTGGCGACGGTCGCGCGCGGCCTGACGATGCTGACATCGGACGAAGCCGCCGCGGTGGCAAACGATCCGGCCGCCCTGCAGGCCAAGCTCAGCGAAAAGGGCGTGCCGCTCGCCGGCCAGCCGCAGCCATACATGGTCGAGGCCGCCAAGACGCTCAATTCCATGAGCATGACGAGCCGCCTCGCCATGACCGCGATCGTCTTCATTCTGGCCGTTGCCGGCGCCTTTTATGCGCTGCGCGCCATCGCGCCGCGCTTCCGCGCCCGCAACCGCGTCGAGCGCGTCATGCTCTGGGGCCTGCTGCTCGCCTCCTCGATCGCCATCCTGACGACGGTCGGCATCGTGCTGTCGATGCTGTCGGAAGCGGTTCGCTTCTTTGCCGTCGTTCCCGCCGGCGATTTCTTTTTCGGCACTGTCTGGGATCCGCGCTTTGCCGGCGCCGGCAGCTCGTCCTTCGGCCAGTTCGGCCTGATCCCGCTCCTGCTCGGCACGCTTTATATCGGCCTGGTCGCCATGCTGGTAGCCGTGCCGGTCGGTCTCTTCGCCGCCATCTACATGGCCGAATACGCCTCGCCGAAGGTGCGCGGCGTCTCCAAGCCGCTGCTCGAAGTGCTCGCCGGCATCCCGACGATTGTCTACGGCTTCTTCGCCCTCGTCACCGTCGGCCCCTTCCTGCGCGATTTCTCCGCGCAGATCAGCGGCCTGCTCTCCGGCAACTATTCGAACTTCATCCAGGCGCAGAGCGTTCTGACCGCCGGTATCGTCATGGGCATCATGCTGATCCCCTACGTTTCCTCGCTGTCGGACGACATCATCACCGCCGTACCGCGGGCGCTGCGCGACGGTTCGCTCGGTCTCGGCGCCACACGCTCCGAAACCATCAAGAAGGTGGTCCTGCCGGCGGCACTTCCCGGCATCGTCGGCGCGCTGCTGATGACCGCCTCGCGCGCCATCGGCGAAACCATGATCGTCGTGCTGGCCGCAGGTGTTGCCGCCCGCATTCAGATCAACCCCTTCGAGCCGATGACCACGGTGACCGTCAAGATCGTCAATCAGCTGACAGGCGACCTTGAGTTCACCTCGCCGCAGACGCTGGTCGCCTTTGCGCTTGGCATCACGCTTTTCTGCATCACGCTTTGCCTCAACATCTATGCGCTCTACATCGTGCGCAAATATCGGGAGCAGTACGAATGACGAATATTGTTTCTCCCGCCGTCGGTGTCACCGTTTCCAAGGCGCCTGCCCGCCGTGACATCGGCATCAAGCGCCGCTATGCCGCCGAGCGCCGGTTCCAGGCCTACGGCATCGCCGCCATCGCCTTCGGCCTCATCTTTCTCTTCGTCCTGCTGTGGACGGTGATCGGCAAAGGCTACACCGCCTTCCAGCAGACGACGATCACCCTGCCGATCGAATTCGCCGAAAAGACGATCGATCCGAACGGCAAGCGGGCGACCGATCCTTCGGTGCTGATCGCCGCCAACTATCCGGTTCTGCTGCGCGACGCGATCGTCAAGCAGCTGAACATCAATGCATCGAGCCGTCCGGATGTGCGCGATGCAACCGCCATGCTCTCCAAGAGCGCGCCGATCCAGCTGCGCGATCTGGTCGTCGCCGATCCCTCGATCATCGGCAAGACGGTCAATGTCACCCTGCTCGCCGATGCCAATATTGACAGTGCCAACAAGGGCCAGATCGATCTTTCCGTCGATGAGAAGAACCGCAAGGTCAACGACAAGCAGGTCAACTGGATGAACCAGATGAAGGCGGGCGGCGTTCTCCAGAAGCAATTCAACAGCGGCCTCTTCGTCAACGGCAATTCCAGCCGCCCGGAGGCCGCCGGCCTCGGCGTTGCCCTCATCGGCTCGCTTTACTTGATGCTGATCGTGCTCGTTCTGTCGCTGCCGATCGGCGTCGCCGCCTCGATCTATCTCGAGGAGTTTGCGCCGAAGAACAGGCTGACGGACCTGATCGAGGTCAACATCAACAATCTCGCCGCCGTCCCGTCGATCGTCTACGGTCTGCTCGGCCTTTCCGTCTTCATCAACTTCATCGGCCTGCCGCGCTCGGCTTCGCTGGTCGGTGGCCTGGTGCTGACGCTGATGACCCTGCCGACGATCATCATCGCCACCCGCGCGGCTCTGCGCGCCGTGCCGCCTTCGATCCGCGCCGCAGCGCTCGGCCTCGGCGCCTCGAAGATGCAGATGGTGTTCCACCATGTCCTGCCGCTTGCCATGCCCGGCATCCTCACCGGCACGATCATCGGCCTGGCGCACGCGCTTGGCGAAACCGCGCCGCTGCTCTTGATCGGCATGGTCGCCTTCGTCGCCAATGCGCCCACGACACCGCTCGAGCCCTCGACGGCCTTGCCCGTGCAGGTCTATATGTGGGCGAACGAGGCCGAACGTGCCTTCGTGGAGCGTACTTCGGGTGCCATCATCGTCCTGCTCCTGTTCCTGATCGTCATGAACATGGGCGCCATCCTCTTGCGTCGTCGCTTCGAGCGCCGCTGGTAAACGGAGTTAAACATCATGAACATGCTGACGGAAGCTGCAGTTGAAAAGGCGCTGGATCAGAAGATGAGCAACGTCCCGTATAAAATGATCGGACAGGATGTCTCCGTATATTACGGCGAGAAGCGCGCGCTTTTCGACGTGAACCTGAACATCCGCGAAAACACCGTAACCGCCCTGATCGGCCCCTCGGGCTGCGGCAAGTCGACCTTCCTGCGAAGCCTCAACCGCATGAACGACACGATCGAAGGCTGCCGCGTCACCGGCAAGATCACGCTCGACAGCGACGACATCTATGATCCGGATATCGACGTGGTCGAACTTCGCGCCCGCGTCGGCATGGTTTTCCAGAAGCCGAACCCGTTCCCGAAGTCGATCTACGAAAACGTCTCCTACGGCCCGCGCATCCACGGTCTCGCCAAGTCGAAGGCCGATCTCGACCAGATCGTCGAGAGCAGCCTGCAGCGCGCCGGCCTGTGGAACGAGGTCAAGGACCGCGTGCACGAATCCGGCACCGGCCTCTCCGGCGGTCAGCAGCAGCGCCTGTGCATTGCCCGCGCCGTCGCCGTCAGCCCGGAGGTCATCCTGATGGACGAACCCTGCTCGGCCCTTGATCCGATTGCCACCGCCAAGGTCGAGGAGCTGATCCACGAGTTGCGCGAGAACTACACGATCGTCATCGTCACCCACTCCATGCAGCAGGCCGCGCGTGTTTCGCAGCGCACCGCCATGTTCCACCTCGGCAACCTCGTCGAGGAGAACGACACCGACAAGATGTTCACCAACCCCGACGATCCACGCACCCAGGATTACATCATGGGTCGCTTCGGCTGATCCCGGCGACACGAAGCTTTCCGTTATTCGAGGACAAAGCCCCATGGCATCGACACATATTTATTCCGCCTATGATGATGATCTGAAGTTCCTCTCCAGGCGGATTTCCGAAATGGGCGGCCTGGCCGAACAGATGGTCGCGGAATCCGTCCGGGCGCTGGTCAACGGCGATACGGCGCTGGCGCAAAAGGTCATTTCCGACGATGTGATCCTCGATCACACCGAACGCGAGATTGGCGACAAGGCGATCGTCACCATCGCCCGCCGTCAGCCGATGGCCTCGGACCTGCGCGAGATCATGGGTTCGATCCGCATCGCCGCCGATCTCGAACGCGTCGGCGACCTCGGCAAGAACACCGCCAAGCGCGTCATCGCCGTGCAGAGCACAGGCGTGCCGCGCAAGCTCGCCCGCGGCCTCGAGCACCTCTCTGAGCTGGCGCTCGTCCAGCTCAAGGAAGTGCTCGACGTCTATACGACACGCGCCGCCGACAAGGCGACCGCCATCCGCGAACGCGACAACGAGATCGACGCGATGTACACCTCGCTGTTCCGCGAGCTCTTGACCTACATGATGGAAGATCCGCGCAACATCACGAGCTGCACGCATCTGCTCTTTTGCGCCAAGAACATCGAGCGCATCGGCGACCATGCCACCAACATCGCCGAGACGATTTACTACATGGCGACGGGCGCCCAGCCGGAAGGCGATCGTCCGAAGGATGACAGTGCCAACACTGTCGGCGCCGCGACGGAATAATTGTTCCGAACGAGCCGCCCGGGCCAGCCGCCCGGACCAGTCACTTGCGTGCGCGCCCGTTCGGGGCGCGCAAAGAGGTCGCAGCCAATTTCTGAATTTGCGCAGGACGCCTGCTTAAATCGTCCCGGTTTAAGGCTTGTGCGCGAGGAGACGGACACGCATGATCCCGAGAGTCGCAGTTGTTGAAGACGAGGAAGCGCTGAGCGTGCTTCTTCGCTATAATCTTGAGGCGGAAGGCTTTGAGGTCGATACCATCCTGCGCGGCGACGAGGCCGAGATCAGGCTTCAGGAGCGCACGCCCGACCTTCTCATCCTCGACTGGATGCTGCCCGGCGTCTCCGGCATCGAACTCTGCCGGCGCCTGCGCATGCGGCCGGAAACCGAGCGGCTGCCGATCATCATGCTGACGGCGCGCGGCGAGGAGAGCGAGCGTGTGCGCGGACTGTCCACCGGCGCCGACGATTACGTCGTCAAGCCCTTCTCGACCCCCGAGCTCGTCGCCCGCGTCAAGGCGATGCTGCGTCGGGCCCGTCCCGAGGTGCTGTCCTCGGTGCTGAAATGCGGCGATATCGAGCTCGACCGCGAAACCCATCGTGTCCACCGCAAGAGCCGCGAAGTCCGCCTCGGCCCGACCGAATTCCGGCTGCTGGAATTCCTGATGTCGTCGCCGGGCCGGGTCTTTTCCCGTTCGCAGCTGCTGGACGGCGTCTGGGGCCACGACATCTATGTCGACGAACGCACCGTCGACGTCCATGTCGGCCGCCTGCGCAAGGCGCTGAATTTCTCCAACATGCAGGACGTCATCCGCACCGTCCGCGGCGCCGGTTATTCGATGGAGGCCTGAAGGCTGAGGGAGTGTGGGGTTGGCGTTCCCGCCAAACGCACGGCAGTACGGCTTGTGAGGCCCGCCTTGTCGTCCATCGTCGCCGCTGCGGAGCCAGCGTCGTTGCGCCGGCGAGGCTTATGCGTCTCGGCACCACCTTTCCATCGCGCCTGCAAAGCCGACTTGTCCCGGCGCCACCTCTCCTCCGTCAAGCCCTGGCATGACGGAGTGTGGGGGTTGCTAAACGCAAAGGTCACTTCCCACTCGAATAAGAAACGGCGGCCCGTTTTTTATGTCTGGCTATACCGGTCCGCTCAGCTGACCCGCGCCGCCGCCCGGCGGCGTTCGTTGATCGGCTGATAGGCAAGCTTCTGATGATAGCTGCAATAGGGCGAATTGTCCGGGGATTCGCAGCCGCAGAAATGGAAATCTTCCTTGAGCGGATCGCCGACCGGCCACTTGCAGGTGCGTTCGGTGAGCTCCGTCAGGCCGAGGCGGCGGGAAATCGGCACCACCACGTTGCCCTTCGGCACATATTCCATTTCCTCGACTGTATCGATCTCGATCTCTTCCTTCAGCAGGGTTGCGCCCTGCTGGCGGGTCACGGTGCGGGTGGCGATCCGGGAGGCGTAGTTCGGCGCGCGCGGCGCGGATGTCTGGCGCTTCGGCGTGCGCGCCGCGGTGGCCGTGCCGCCGGCCTTGGCGCGGCCGGGAAGGCTGAGCCTGTGCACCTTGCCGATAACGGCGTTTCGGCTGACCCCGCCAAGCTGCGCAGCAATCTGGCTGGCGCTCAGTCCTTCGGCCCAAAGCTTCTTGAGTTTCTCGACCCGCTCGTCTGTCCAGTTCATGCCCTGTCTCCACCTTTTGCGTTGGTGATGGCAGAATCCCTCACCGTTGTCCCGGAAGCCTCCGAAACAAGAAACGCTTGATCAATTTTGGTGACTAGTTCCGCCGCATGCAGTCTAGTAATTGAACTTTAACCTAGTGTGAGGCTGACTCCGTGACAAGAGTCGCGGGAATCCGGATGAATCGAATTTCAAGTTTTTCCCCAACTTGCTGCCTCTGCGTGTCATTTCTGCAATAATGCCTGTTGAAGGCCGAAAGTGCCCCTGTACAAGCTTGCGGCATACGCTAAGGCCGCAGTTTTGTTGACATTGCAGCGCGAAAAGGAAATAGTACCGCTCGCCGCCGAAAGGCGGCATTTTTGATTTTTCGGACCTGGTTTTGTTAGCCGGAATCCGCGCCTGACAACATTGAACGGGAGACCCGCGATGGCTGAAGCCGCGCCGCTTTACGACACCTATTCTCGTGCCCCGCTGCGGTTCGAGCGAGGCGAGGGCGTATGGCTGATCGCCGAGAGCGGCGAGCGTTATCTCGATTTCGGCGCCGGGGTCGCCGTCACCTCCGTCGGCCACGGCAACCCGCATGTGGTCGCGGCGCTGAAGGAGCAGGCCGACAAGGTCTGGCACCTCTCCAATATCTATGAAATTCCCGGCCAGGAGCGCCTGGCCAAACGCCTGACCGACGCCACCTTCGCCGACAAGGTGTTCTTCACCAATTCGGGCGCCGAGGCGCTCGAATGCGCCATCAAGACGGCGCGCCGCTATCAGTTTTCCAAGGGCCATCCCGAGAGGTTCCATATCATCACCTTCGAAGGCGCTTTCCACGGCCGCACGCTGGCGACGATCGCCGCCGGCGGCCAGGAGAAATATCTCGAAGGTTTCGGCCCCAAGGCGCCGGGTTTCGATCAGGTGCCGTTCGGCGACATCGATGCCGTGCGTGCCGCCATTACCGATGCGACGGCCGCAATCCTGATCGAGCCGGTGCAGGGCGAGGGCGGCGTGCGTCCCGCCACCAGCGAATTCATGAAGGCGCTGCGCCGGATCTGCGACGAAAATGGCCTGCTGCTGATCCTCGACGAGGTGCAGACGGGCGTCGGCCGTACCGGCAAGCTGTTTGCCCATGAATGGTCCGGCATCACGCCTGATATCATGGCCGTCGCCAAGGGCATCGGCGGCGGTTTCCCGCTCGGCGCCTGCCTTGCAACCGCCGAGGCCGCTTCCGGCATGAAGGCCGGCACGCATGGTTCGACCTATGGCGGCAATCCGCTGGCCATGGCGGTCGGCAGCGCCGTGCTCGACGTCATCCTCGCCGATGGCTTCCTTGAGCATGTGCGCGACGTCGCGCTCGTCTTCCGCCAGGGACTGGCCTCGCTCAAGGATCGTTATCCCGATGTGATCGAGGATATCCGAGGCGAAGGGCTTCTTCTCGGCGTCAAGGCTGCGGTTCCCTCGGCCGAATTGCTGCAGGCGATCCGCGCCGCGCATCTGCTCGGCGTGCCGGCCGGCGACAACGTCATCCGCCTTCTTCCGCCGCTGGTGGTCACTGCCGAGGAAGCCCGCGAAGGGCTTGTGCGCCTCGAGCGCGCCGCCGAGAGCATCCGCGCCGCCAAGATCAAGAAGACGGCTTGAAGGGATCGCCGCCTTCGGGCGCACGACAGGTAAGAACATGGCTCCTAAACATTTCCTCGATCTTTCGGCCGTCACATCGGCCGACCTCAGAACCATCATGAACGACGCGCTCGCCCGCAAGCAGGCCTTCAAGGCGGGCAAGGGCGACAAGCCGCTCGCCGGCAAGATGCTGGCGATGATCTTCGAGAAGCCGTCGACGCGCACCCGCGTCTCTTTCGACGTCGGCATGCGCCAGCTCGGCGGCGAAACGCTGTTCCTCTCCGGCACCGAAATGCAGCTCGGCCGCGCCGAGACGATCGGCGACACCGCCAAGGTGCTGTCGCGTTATGTCGATGCGATCATGATCCGCACCACCGAGCACTCGCGCCTGCTGGAGCTTGCCGAACATGCGACCGTGCCTGTCATCAACGCGCTGACGGACGATACCCATCCCTGCCAGATCATGGCCGATATCATGACCTTCGAGGAGCATCGCGGCCCGATCAAGGGCAAGACCATCGCCTGGACCGGCGACGGCAACAATGTGCTGCATTCGCTGGTCGAAGGGGCGGCGCGCTTCGGCTACCGCATGAACATGGCCGTCCCCCTTGGTTCGGAGCCCAAGGATCACTATCTGAACTGGGCCCGCAATGAGGGCGCCGAAATCATGCTCTGCCATGATGCCGACCGTGCGGTCGAAGGCGTCGATTGCGTGGTGACCGATACCTGGGTCTCCATGAATCAGGAACATCGGGCCCGGGGTCACAACGTCTTCCAGCCTTATCAGGTCAATGCGGCCTTGATGGCCAAGGCCGGCAGCGATGCATTGTTCATGCATTGCCTGCCCGCGCATCGCGGTGAGGAAGTGACGGACGAGGTGATCGACGGCCCGCAATCCGTGGTCTTCGATGAAGCGGAAAACCGTCTTCATGCGCAGAAATCGATTCTTGCTTGGTGCCTGGGCGCGATCTGAACCATAATCGGATGTTGCGAGTCATAAGCTTGCGGCCCGACTGCGCGAGCGCCGGACACTTTGGCCGCCGCTCCCGAAACTAGGAGTAAAGCCATGGCAGAAGCTGCAGCCGCCCTCGGCCAGTTCGATTTCGCCGGCGATGATCATGTCGTCCCCTTTCAGGTGGAGGGTCTGGATGTGCGCGGCCGCGCCGTCCAGCTCGGCCCCATGCTCGATGCCATCCTCGAGCGCCATCATTATCCCGCGCCCGTTGCCCGGCTGCTTGCCGAAGTCGTCGTGCTGACGGTGCTGCTCGGCACCTCGCTGAAGTTCGACGGCAAGTTCACCGTGCAGACCAAGGGCGACGGCCCGGTCGATCTGCTCGTCGCCGATTTCTCGACGCCGGAGAACGTGCGCGCCTACGCCCGTTTCGATCGGGCGCTGCTCGACCAGGCGATTGCCTCAGGCGAGACCGAGCCGGAGCAACTGCTCGGCAAGGGCGTGCTCGCCTTCACCATCGATCAGGGCAAGTTCGCCCAGCCCTATCAGGGTATTGTCGCGCTCGACGGCACCTCGCTCGAGGAGATCGCCGGCGTCTATTTCCGCCAGTCGGAGCAGATCCCGACGCGGGTGCGCCTGGCTGCGGCCGAACTCTTCGACCGTGACGATGCCGGCAAGCCGCGCCACCGCTGGCGGGCAGGCGGCCTCGTTGCCCAGTTCCTGCCGGAGGCGCCGGAGCGCATGCGCCAGCCCGATCTCCACGGCGGCGACGGCGATAACGGCGACCGTCCGCATGGCGAGGATGACGCCTGGACCGAAGCCCGCTCGCTGGTCGAGACCATCGATGCCGACGAGTTGACCGATCCGCAGGTCGGCACCGAACGCCTCTTGTTCCGCCTGTTCCACGAGCGCGGCGTGCGCGTCTTCGAGCCCCGCGCCGTCTTCGACCGCTGCAGCTGTTCGCGGGAAAAGATCGGCAACGTGCTGAAGGGTTTCACCGCCGAGGAGATCGAGGCCAGCCAGGAAAACGGCGAGATATCCGTCACCTGCGAATTCTGCTCGACCACCTACCGCTTCCAAGCAGCCGAGCTTCAGCCGGCGGAATAGGCTCAGTTAGCATTGAGAGCTGCCCCTCTCCCCGCTCGCGGGGAGAGGGGACGTGCCCTGCGAGAGGTCGGTGGGGATAGATCGATCGCGGCATGGTCCCTTCGCCCCGTTTACGGGGAGAAGGTGCCGGCAGGCGAATGAGGGGCGGGGTCTCGGCAATCTCTTGAGCGGGAGGAACTTGCCCTCAATTCAGCACGCGCAGCAGCCCCGGCGAGTCAAGCGAGAAGGCGGGGATGTCGACGTCGAACAGCTCGCCTTCATCCGTTTCCATTTGATAGTGGCCGAACATCAGGCCTGAGGGCGTGTCGAGCGGGCAGCCGGAGGAATATTCGTAGGTGTCGCCGGGGCTGAGCCGCGGCTGCTCGCCGACGACGCCGGGGCCGGTCACTTCGTCCACCTGTCCGTTCTGATCGGTGATGTTCCAGTAGCGGTTGATGAGGCGAACGGCGACGCCGGAATTGTTGCTGATGACAATCCGGTAACCCCAGACATAGCGGTCGTCCTCCGGATCGGATTGCTCCTCCAGATAGAACGGTTCGACCACGACTTCGATATCTCTTGTGAGGGCGCGATACATGCCTTGCACCATAGTCAAGATATGTTACCCGTATCTTATAAGAGGCCCGGTCCGTCAAGAAACGGAACGTTGATCAGCGGTCAAATAGTGATGATCATATGGTTTTCGATCATTAAGCCTAATCGTCAGCCTTAATTTTACTTCGCAACGCCGGCGCGGCTGAACTTGTTCCCGCGGATCGGCGGCCGGCTCCACATTGAAATCCGGCCGCTATTCCAGTCGATCAAGCCGATACCTTGGAAAGCGCCTGCGCGAAATCCTCGATCAGGTCGTCCGTGTCCTCGATGCCGGCCGAAAGCCGCACCGTACCCGCAGAAATGCCGAGTTCGGCGCGCGCCTCTTCCGTCAGGTTCTTGTGCGTGGTCGTTGCCGGATGGGTGATCAGGCTTTTGCTGTCGCCGAGATTGTTGGAGATCTTGATGATCTCAAGCGCATTCTGCAATGCGAAGGCCGCCTCCTTGCCGCCCTTCAGCTCGAAGCAGACGAGCGTCGAGCCGCCGGTCATCTGCTTGGCGATGATGTCGGCCTGCGGATGATCCTTGCGGCCGGGATAGATCACCTTGGCGACCTTGCCTTGCTCGGCCAGGAAATCGGCGATCTTCGCCGCATTCTCGGTCTGCTGGCGCACGCGCAGCGGCAGCGTCTCGATACCCTTCAGGAGCGTCCAGGCATTGAACGGCGACATGGCCGGGCCGGTATGGCGGAAATAGTCGTGCAGGTTCTCGTCGATCCATGCCTTGTCGGCGAGCACCACGCCGCCGAGACAGCGGCCCTGGCCGTCAATATGCTTGGTGGCGGAATAGACGACGATATGGGCGCCGAGCTCCAAGGGCTTCTGGAAGAGCGGGGTCGCAAAGACGTTGTCGACGATCAGCTTGGCGCCGACCTGGTTGGCGAGCCTGGCGACGCCTGCAATATCGACCACTTCGAGCGTCGGATTGGTCGGGCTTTCCAGGAAGAACACCTTGGTGTTCGGGCGGATCGCCTTTTCCCAGTTGGCGAGATCTCGGCCGTCGACCAGCGTGCACTCGACGCCGTATTTCGGCGCCAGCGTTTCTACGACCCAGCGGCAGGAGCCGAACAGGGCGCGGGCGGCGACGATATGGTCGCCTGCCTTGACCTGGCAGAGGACGGCGGCAGTGACGGCCGCCATGCCGGAGGCGGTGGCGCGGGCATCTTCGGCGCCTTCCAATGCGCACATGCGCTTTTCGAACATGTCGTTCGTCGGGCTGCCGTAGCGGGCGTAGATGAAGCCGTCCGTTTCGCCCTTGAAGCGGGCTTCGGCCGCTTCCGACGTGTCATAGACGAAACCCTGGGTGAGATAGATTGCTTCCGACGTTTCGCCATATTGCGAACGCAGCGTGCCGCCATGGACGAGTTGGGTTGCCGGGCGCCAGGTCTTGCTCATGCCATCACCTTCACATAACAAAAAAACCGGCCGCAAAAGCAGACCGGTTTCAACCCGGTCTTTTTAGCCACTTGTTTAACGTGGCTGCAAGCCGACCGGCCAAATCACCACGGGATAATTCTGCAATACTGCTGTTGGCGGCTTGCGTCAATTCCCCGAGTTTGGTTTTGTCGGCGGCAAAATGATGGATGGGGCATGATGGCTCGCGAAACTGGAATTCTGGCGGATCGCGCGATTGCGGCGCTGTTCGAAACGGGGCGTCTGAACTCCGAGCGGGAGCTCGACCGCGATCAGATCCAGCCGGCAAGTCTCGACCTGCGCTTGGGAAGCAAGGCGTTTCGTGTGCGTGCCTCCTTCATGCCCGGTCCCTCGCATCTGGTCTCGGACAAGCTCGATCGGCTGAGCCTGCACGTGATCGACCTGTCCCAGGGTGCGGTGCTCGAAACCGGCTGCGTCTATATCGTGCCGCTGATGGAAAGCCTGGCGCTGCCGGCCGACATGTCGGCTTCGGCCAATCCGAAGAGCTCGACCGGCAGGCTCGATATATTCACCCGCGTCATCACCGACTACGCCCAGGAATTCGACAAGATCCCGGCAGGTTATTCCGGCCCGCTCTATCTCGAAATCAGCCCGCGCACCTTCCCGATCGTCGTGCGCCGCGGCTCGCGTCTGTCGCAGATCCGCTTCCGCGTCGGCCAGTCCGTGCTCGGCGAGCCGGAACTTTTGAAGCTGCATGAAAGCGAGACGCTGGTTGCCAGCAAGCAGCCGAACGTGTCGGGCGGCGGCATCGCGCTGTCGATCGATCTCACCGGCGACAAGGACGGCCTGATCGGCTATCGCGGCAAACACCACACCGCCGTCGTCGATGTCGACGAGAAGGATCAGCACGACATCTTCGATTTCTGGGAGCCGCTCTATAGCCGCGGCCGCAACGAGCTGATCCTTGATCCCGACGAATTCTATATCCTTGTCTCGCGTGAGGCCGTGCATGTGCCGCCGGATTATGCCGCCGAAATGACTCCCTTCGATCCGCTGGTCGGCGAATTCCGTGTCCACTATGCCGGCTTCTTCGATCCGGGCTTCGGCCATGCGCCGGCAGGCGGGCGCGGCAGCCGCGCCGTACTCGAAGTGCGCAGCCACGAAGTGCCCTTCATCCTCGAAGACGGCCAGATCGTTGGCCGCCTGGTCTACGAGCACATGCAGGAAAAACCGGCCAGCCTCTACGGCTCCGGCCTCGGCTCCAACTACCAGGCCCAGGGCCTCAAGCTTTCCAAACATTTCCGCATCTGACGCCGGCCTGACGGGCGGCGACTTGACAGCGGCCCCCATCTGTTGGAAATCTCAGCGCATCGCGGGTGTAGCTCAATGGTAGAGCAGCAGCTTCCCAAGCTGAATACGAGGGTTCGATTCCCTTCACCCGCTCCACTTCCCTCAGTGGCGCTGTGAAACTTAGTCCCGGAAAAACCGGATCGGCTTGTATCGCCGGTGCGCGATGATCAGGCTTCGGTCAGGCTGGATGATGTAGGTCTCCTCCACCTGCTGGCCATACTGGTCGATGAAATCATGCGGGAAGCTCGATCCGGGCGGGGATTTGGTGAGCTTGGTGCGCGGCTGGCCGGTATAGGTGATGCTGCCCGGGATGGGCTCCAGCCCCGGGCCGGCGTATGTCGTGGTGTTGCACCCCCCAAGAGCGAGAGTGCCGATGAGGCCGATGATCGCGGATTTCATGTCTATCCCCTCCGAAGCTCCGAACGTTCCAATCTTACTCTGGATTGGCTCCAACTCATTGCGCAAACGCGCGGCGGCTGGTCGTTTTATTGCACGGCGCCTGGAAACATTCTTGTCGAGGCCGGCTGGCGGCCGGACTAGACGGCCCCGCAAAAAGTAAGGATGGCCGCTGCTTGCCTCTACCCGCCTGCCGGTCATCTCCGCGTTCTGAGCGGAGAAGGGGAGGTGCCGCACCCTCTCCGTCCCTCATCGCAGGACACGTTCCCCGCGAGCGGGAGAGGGATAGGATGAGTGGCAGGCGTCAGTTCCACAGGCGTCAGTCTTGCTAGAGGTCGCGGAGCTTCTGCTTAGAATTCCGTCCAATCGCCATCCTGGCTCTTCGGCGTGCTGCCTGCGCCGAAGGCGTTGGCGAGTGTCTGGCCAAGCGCGCGCGCCGGTGAGGCGGCCGGCCGGGCGGTGCCTTCGCCAGCGATGCGGATCGATGTCTTGGCTGCCGTGCGTACCGTGGCTCGCGGTGCAGCGGAGTGCGGTGCTGCAGTCGGTGGTCGGGACGATGTCATCGGTGCTGCTGCGGCAAAGGCGCCGGTGCCGGTCAGACGGAACTGGCCGAGCAGCATGTTGAGCGCCGATGCTTCGCTGGCGAGGCTGTGGCTGGCGGCCGTCGATTGCTCGACCATTGCCGCATTCTGCTGCGTGCCCTGATCCATGGTATTGACGGCGGTATTGATCTCCTGCAGCCCGATCGACTGCTCGCGCGAGGCTTCGGCGATCGCGTGGACGTGCTGGTTGATTTCCTGCACTTCGGTGACGATCACGTCGAGCGCCTTGCCGGTCTCGCCGACCAGCGTGACGCCGGTCTGCACATGCATGCCGGAATTGGTGATCAGCGACTTGATCTCCTTGGCGGCATTGGCCGAGCGCTGGGCGAGCTCGCGCACTTCCTGAGCGACGACGGCAAAACCCTTGCCCGCCTCACCGGCGCGTGCCGCCTCGACGCCTGCATTCAGCGCCAAGAGGTTGGTCTGGAAGGCGATGTCGTCGATGACGCCGATGATGTTGGAAATTTCGCCAGAGGACTTTTCGATCTCATGCATGGCGGAGACGGCCTTGCGGACGATCTCGCCGGATCTTTCGGCGCCGAGGCGCGTGCGGGTGACGAGCTGGCTCGCCTCCTCGGCGCGCTTGGCGGCGTCGCGCACCGTCGTGGTGATCTCTTCCAGCGCCGCGGCGGTTTCTTCGACCGAGGCCGATTGCTGTTCCGTTCGCCGGGAAAGCTCGTCGGCGGAGGAACGAATCTCGTTGGCGCCGGCGCCGATCGCCCGGGCATTGGCCCCGACCGCCTGCATGGTCTCGTTGAGCTTCTCGATCGAGTGGTTGAAATCCTGGCGCAGCGCATCGAGATGGGCGACGAAGGGCTCGCCGATATCAGAGGCGAGATCGCCGGCGGCAAGGCGGCGCAGGCCATCGCCAAGAGCTGCGACGGCGCGTTCGAGTTCGGCTGCCTCGCGGGCTTTCTGGGCCTCGCGTTCGCGGCGCTCGCCGTCGCTGACGCTGCGGTCTGCCTCGGCGCGCGCCTGGATTTGACGACGCTCGATCGCGTTGTCGCGAAAGATCGAAACCGCCTTTGCCATGTGGCCGACTTCGTCGCGGCGATCGAGACCGCTGATATCGCTGTTGGTGTCGCCCTCGGCAAGCCGCGTCATGCGCAGGCTGAGATTCGTCATCGGGCCGGCAATGCCTTTTTGCGCCACGGCGACGGCGAAGCCGATCGCGGTGAGAACAGCGATGCCGATCAGGACGAAACAGAAGGTGATCCGGCCGTTGACGGACGCCGAAAGCGCGCCGCCGCCGTCGTTGAGCAATGCCATCATCGCATCGTTGTTGGCAATCATCTTCGGCGTCAGCGCATCGAGCTTGGCATTGATCAGCGCGACATTCGCGAGCGCACCGGTGCTGTCCCCGGCCCTGCTCTGTTCGATGATCTTGTTCGCCAGAGCTTCGATTTCATCGATGCCGGCCTCGATCTCGTCGATCGCTGCCTTACGGCTCGGGACCAGTGCGAGGGCCTGTTTCATCCGGTCGCGGGCCTGTGGCAGCTTGCTCGGTGTGGCAAGCGCCGTCTGGAAAGCCGGCGTATCGGGTTTCATGTCAGCCAGCAGGGTGACCTGCAGCACCGAGGCCACCACCGATGCGCTGGCGCGCGCGCTCAGCATCGATGCCTGCGCCTCATGATCGATAAAGGCGCTATAGGCGGCGTCGGCCTGGCGGAATTCGGAGATGACATAGGCCAGCCCCGCCATCGTGATAAGCCCGAGCAGCGCCACGACCGATATAATTTTGGTGCGGATTTTCAGATGCTTCAACATGGAAATGTCACCCGATCTGGCCGGGCGCGCCGCGCGTCCGGTGTTTGAAAATTGAATTTGTAAAGAGCGCTGCCTGAGTGTCGCGGCGCCGGAAAGGAAACTGACGCATGCATCATGCAATCGGCTGGCGGGGTCCGTATCGTCGCGACAAATAGAGGCGATATTCTTTAATTCCGCGCTAACGCGCAGGCGCAGGCGCACTCCTAATTTTGAGGGCAGGAGGTGCGCGCTATCGCTCAAGAGAGCCTCATCCGCTCCCCTCACTCCCATGGATATTCCCCGCCGGCCATGACTCTGTTACATCTCGGCGACCCCAACCCCGAAACTGGATCACCATGATTGAATTCCAGCAGGCATCCCCGACTCTCAGGGCTTTTCTGGCGATCGGCCTGTTTCTGGCAGCGCTGTTTTCGAGCTTTGAGGCATTCGCCCAGCAAGCTGCGCCCTCGCTGCCGTTGCTCTTCGATGCCCGCGAGCGTCTCGCCAGGCCGGATCTCTCCTCGCTGGTCCGCCTGCGCTTTCTGACGTCGGTCGATTTCCCGCCGTTTAATTTCACCGATCAGAACGGCAAGCTTTCCGGTTTCAACGTCGATCTCGCCCGCGAAATCTGCAGCGAGTTGGAGATTTCCGACAAGTGCCAGATCCAGGCAATGCCTTTTGCCGATCTCAAGGATGCGCTCGCCGCCTCGCAGGGCGATGCCGTCATTGCCGGCCTTGCGGTCACCCCGGAGCTGCGCCGGCAATTTCTCTTCTCCCGGCCATATCTGATGCTGCCGGCGCGCTTCGTGCGCAATCTTGGCGCCCCGCTCGATGGAAAGACCGCCGCCGCGCTCTCGAACCATCCGGTCGGCGTCGTCAAAGACACGGTGCACGAGGCGATGCTGGCAGCCTTTTTCCCGGCGCTGAAAGCGCAGGCTTTCGACACGAAGGACGCCCTGCTTGCGGCGCTGAAGGAGCGAAAGGTCGATGCCGCCTTCGCCGATGCGCTGCAGCTTTCCTTCTGGGTCTCTTCGGCGGCCTCCGACAAATGCTGCGCGCTGTTCGACGGCCCCTACCTCTCCGAACAATTCCTCGGCGAGGGCATGACGATCATGCTGCGGCAGAAGGACAGTGTGCTGACTTCGGCCATCGACCATGCGCTTGCGACGCTGTCGCGCAACGGCCGTCTTCAGGAAATCTATCTGCGCTATTTTCCTTACGGGCTCTATTGAAACTTGGGCTCAGCCCTTGCGGAAGCGGGCGATCGCGCTGCGCTCGATCGCCGCGCAGGTGAGCTTGTCGAGGCCGAGCCGGTCCCGCAGCAGGCTGAGCAGCCGCAGTTCCTCCGCCTTGACCGAGAGATCGGCGGAGGCCACTTCGACGGCAAGCGCATAGGCCGTGTCGTAGAGTTTTGCCGGCAGGGTGTCTCGTACGGTTTCGAGAACGACATCGAGGCCCTCGGGCCCGGCCAGCAGCGCGGCGCAGTCGCGTGCTATCGGAATGAGCTTGTCGTCATCGAAATCCTTGAAAACCGGCAGGAAGCCGATCAACTGGCCGATCCTTTCCATCTCCCTGTCGTTCATGGTGCTGTCGACGGCCGACGCCATCACCATCACGTAGATCAGCGCATCATGGGCGGAAAGCGGCTTGTTCATCTCTGATTCCTTGTTGATCAGCCCAGATTAGGAACTGGCGGCGGGCATTACAAGAGATCGGCAGCATCTCGCCCCGGCGGTCGGCTTGTCACTTGCGGCGCGGATCGCCGCCGTAAATACCTTTCTGCGCCTGCTTCGCCTTCTCGGCGACGGCTGCAAGCGACGAACCCGCCTCTGCCTCCGCCCAGCCGGTTTCGGCAAGCCATGCACCGAGATCCTGCGTGCCGAGCCGGCAGGCGGCGATCGCTGTTCCCTTCCATTCGGCCGTGTCGAGATCGCAGGTGATGCTGCGGTTGCGCAACAGCTGGCGCAGCGCCGTCTTTGCCAGCATGCCGCAGGGCCATTGCCGGCCTGCCGGCCCGCATATCCTGTCGGCCGGCGTGGGGACGATGCCGGCAAGCTGGAGCCGTCGCTCCCCGAAGGAAAGACTGCCCGCGTTCTCGACCAGCGGCCGCGGCAGCTCCAGCGCCTTTTTGCCGGCGGGACCTGCCGTTTCGCCGCCGACTGGCGCCGCTTGCTGCGCGATGGTGGCTGGTTTGGGCGCCGCGCCATCAGCCGCAGGCGGCGGAGCCGCCGGCTCCGCCGAGCGGGCGATCATTTCGGCGCGTTCGTCGGATATCGTCGCCGGTCCGGCGGTCTCGGGGGCAACATCGGGCGCTGCGACCGCCGTTTCCTCTGCGGCTGCGGTTTCTTCCCCTGCCGTGCCGCCGCGAAGCCTCGCTTCGCCTGCCATCAGCAGGCCGACCACCACCGCCATCCCCGTGATACCTGTAACGACGGCGGCAGGGCGCATGGAATATCTTCCTACTGACTGGCCCAGATGATGCGGGCGATCCAATCGACATCGGCGAGATCGAGCGTGCGGTTGGGATGTTCGGGATTGAGCGACATCAGCTCGATCGACCGCGGGCTTCGGCGCAGCAGCACCTTGGCCATCACCTCGCCCGCGCATGTGCGCACGACGACGCGGTCATTGCGGCGCACCTGCGCCCCGGGCTCGACGATCAGCACATCGCCGTCGCGATAAAGCGGCATCATGCTTTCACCCTGCACCTCAAGCGCATAGACGCCGGATCGCTGCGACGGGTTCGTCGGAAACTCCACCACGTCCCAGCCATGACCGGCCGGAAAGCCGCTATCGTCGAAGAAGCCGCCGGCGCCGGCCTGGGCGAAGCCGAGCAGAGGAATGGCGCTGCCCGGCGGGGGGGCGGCACGCTCGCCGATCCGCTCTCCGGCGGAACTGGCGGCCGGTTGCATGAAGGCGAAAAACTGCTCCATGCTCGCCCCTGTCGCGTCGAGCACCTTGGCGATCGATTCCGTCGACGGCCAGCGCAGCCGCCCATCGGCCGAAAGCCGTTTCGACTTGTTGAACGAGGTGGGGTCGAGCCCGGCGCGGCGCGCAAGACCGGATGGCGTCAGCTCGTGCCGTTCGGCAAGCCTGTCGATCGCCTCCCAGATCTGCTTGTGTGACAGCATATGCGCCCGATTCCGTGCGGCCTGTTAGAGGCCGCGCTTTAGAGCAATTCCAGGAAAAGTGCGAAGCGTTTTCCGTCCGGAATTGCGTAAATCCAAAAAGCTAGAGCGGCTCTGCCTTTCCGTGAAAAGCTGAACCGCTCCAGCGCGCGCCGGGCGTCCGTTCGGACGCACAAAGGACGCTCTGACCCTTCAAATCTACGCTTCGGCCCGAAAATCGATTCCGATTTTCGGGCCGAAGCGTAGCCGGACGGAATAGTAACCGACCGTCCGGCGCCCGTAAAGGTAAAGGAGGAATAAAATCCTGCTGTCGACGGTTTCGGTCGACCCTCAGGCTACCATCGCCATATTGATCTTGCCGAGCTGGATGACCGCCTGTGTGCGGCTGTCGACATCGAGTTTCAGCAGGATTGCCGATACATGCGCCTTGATCGTCGCTTCGGAGACGCCGAGTTCATAGGCGATCTGCTTGTTCAACAGGCCTTCGGCCAGCATGGTCAGCACCCGGCTCTGCTGCGGCGTCAGCGTGTGCAGGCGGCGGATCAGGTCGGCGACGTCAGGATCCTGCTCCTGGCCGTCGAGATAGCTTTCCGGTGTGGCGATATCGCCGGCAAGCACCGTCTGGATGCCGCGGCGAATGTCTTCGATGCCCGAGGATTTGGAAATGAAGCCGGAAGCGCCGAGTTCCAGCGCCCGGCGGATCGTCGTGGCGTCGTCGCTCGCCGAAACGATG
The DNA here is from genome assembly GCF_019685295.1 of Rhizobium sp. NLR22b. NCBI lineage: Bacteria > Pseudomonadati > Pseudomonadota > Alphaproteobacteria > Hyphomicrobiales > Rhizobiaceae > Rhizobium > Rhizobium sp. NLR22b. The sequence continues at coordinate 492,804 of NZ_JABDWM010000001.1, read as the reverse complement.
ATGATCGGCAGGCTGGCGAATTCGGCGCGCAGCGCCATTAGGCCGGAAAAGCCGCTGACGCCGGGCATGGCGAGATCGAGCAGCATCAGGTCGGCGTCTGGATGGGTGCCGGCGGCGGTGCGTGCGGCTGCGAAATCGCCGGCTTCGACGATCGACTGGCGTCCCTCCATGCCGATCACCGCCTGGCGCAGCGCATCGCGAAACAGCGGATGATCGTCCGCAATGATGATGGTCTGTTCCTGCATCGAAAACTCCCTCCCAAGAGTCCGATCATGCCGCATGCGCGCCGTCCCCTCGGCGTTGCATGCAGGCATTCTGAAATGACTATATCAGATCATGTCTTCTGCGGAAGGGGATTGGCTTTTTCGTCAGCCTGGAACTCCTTCACCATCCCCATGAAACTCTTCATCATCCGCTCCATGATGCTGATCGAGCGGTCGATTTCCGCATCGCTCGGCAAAGCCCGCTGGATGAGGCCGCTTTGTTCCAGCTTGGCCACCCGTTCTGAAAGCCGGTCGAGCTCATCCTCATAGGCCGCCCGCTCATCGGCCGCCATACGGCAGACCAGGGCGCCGTCCTTGTCCTGGCAGATCGACATGGCGCCGGTCTGGCGATCGAGCCGGACGAAATGGTCGCCGCTCTTCTCCAACTGGAACCGGCCCGCATCTGCCTCGGCCGCCGCGGCCGCGAGCGGCAGCAGAACAGCGCCAAGTGCGAGAACCAAAATCTTCATCGTCTCATCCTCCGGATTTTGCCTGGGCTGGCCCCGCTTTTTGAGTGCCGGGGCGTGGACATCGCCGCCTCTTTCCGGCAAAGCGCTCATGACCCAAGGATCAGCAATCGCGAGGCCATGATGACCGTGCCACCGACCCTTTACAAGATCGTGACGGAAACGCTTTGGCAGCAAGCCAGACAAAGCGGTGTTTTTCATGGCGCCGGCGTCGATCTCAAGGACGGCTTCATCCATTTCTCCACGGCGGACCAGGTGAAACAGACCGCGTCCCTGCATTTTGCCGGCCAGCCCGGCCTGGTGCTGGTCGCCGTCGATGGCCGCGCTTTCGGTGACAAGCTCCTCTTCGAACCCTCCCGCGGCGGCGATCTCTTCCCGCATCTCTACGCCGATCTGCCGCTGGCGGCCGTGCTCTGGGAGGCGCCGCTGCCGCTCGATGAGAACGGCGTTCATATCTTCCCGGAGCTGCAGCCATGATCGATCCCTTCAAGCGCCTCGCCCGCAAGGGTCTCTTCCTGTTCGACCCGGAAACGGCGCACGGCATGTCGATCGCCGCGCTGAAGTCCGGTCTCGTGCCCGCCTGCCGGATCGCTCCCGATCCGCGCCTGCGCCAGACCGTCGCCGGCCTCATCTTCGAAAACCCGCTCGGCATGGCGGCCGGTTACGACAAGAATGCCGAGGTGCCCGAAGCGCTCTTGAAGCTTGGCTTCGGCTTTACCGAGATCGGCACGGTGACGCCGAAGCCGCAGGGCGGCAATCCGCGTCCGCGCATCTTCCGCCTTGTCGAGGATGAAGCCGTCATCAACCGCCTCGGCTTCAACAATGAAGGCCATGATGCCGCTTTCGAACGCCTCTCGGCACTGACGGGTAGCGGCATGATCGGCGTCAATATCGGCGCCAACAAGGACAGCGATGATCGCATCGCCGATTATGTCGCCGGCATCCGCCGCTTCTATTCCGTCGCGCGTTATTTCACCGCCAATATCTCCTCGCCGAATACGCCCGGGCTGCGCGACCTGCAGGCACGCGAAAGCCTGGCGGCGCTGCTGTCGGCCGTGCTGGCGGCGCGCGACGAAATGGCGCAGAAATCCGGCCGGAAGATCCCGGTCTTCCTGAAGATCGCCCCTGACCTGACCGAGGAAGGCATGGACGATATCGCGGCGGAAGCGCTCGCGCATCCGCTGGACGGACTGATCGTCTCCAACACCACGCTGTCTCGCGACGGTCTCAAGGATCAGCGCCAGGCGAAGGAGGCGGGCGGTCTTTCCGGCGCGCCGCTGTTCGAAAAATCGACGGCGGTGCTTGCCCGAATGCGCAAGCGCGTCGGCCCTGATCTGCCGATCATCGGCGTCGGCGGCGTCTCCTCGGCCGAAACCGCGCTGGAGAAAATCAGGGCGGGCGCCGATCTTGTCCAGCTCTATTCCTGCATGGTCTATGAGGGCCCTGGTCTTCCCGGCGATATCGTCCGCGGTCTTTCGGCGCTGCTCGACCGCGAAAAGGTGGGCTCGATCCGCACATTGCGTGACAGCAGGCTGGATTACTGGGCGGCGCGGAAGGTCTGATCGGCCCGCGGCCTGACCAGCATGGCGAGGAAGAAGCCACGAAACAGCAGGAAGGCGTTCATACCAAGCCACAGGCCGTGATTGCCGAAGAGCGGCACGAAGACGGCGAGCATGACGAGGTAGCCGGCAAAGGACATCAGCATCCGGTTGCGCATGTCGACCGACCAAGTCGCACCGATGAAGACGCCGTCCATCAGGAAGGCGAGCGCCCCCGTCAGTCCGGTAATGGCAGCCCAGGGCAGATAGGTTTCGGCCGCCTGCCGCACCTCCGGCGAGGTGGTCAGTACCGAGATCAGCCAGGGGCCGGCGAGAAAGAAGAAGCCGGAAACGAGAGCCGCCAATCCGAACGACCAGAAGGTGGTGAGCTTCAGCCCGCGCTCGAAGGCCGGCCGATAGCGCGCGCCGACGGCCCGGCCGGTGATCTGCTCGGCGGCGTTGGCAAGCCCGTCGAGATAATAGCCGGACAGCAGGAAGAAATTCATCAGCACGGCATTGGCGGCCAGCGTCACCGCCCCGAAGCCGGTGCCGATCCGCGTCATGATCGTGAAGGCGCCGATCAGCACGAAGGTGCGGATCAAGATGTCGCGGTTGAGGGCGAAAAGCTCCGCCAGCCGATGCCGGGAAAAGATCTCTGCCCAGGCCGGCCGCTCCGCCTTGGCAAAGCCGCGGAGCACGATAAAAAGCCCGGCGAGCGCGCCGGCCGTCTCACCGGCCATGGTTGCCCAGGCGACCCCGGCCACGCCCCAGCCGAGCGACAGGCCGAGATAGATGGAAAGCAGGATATTGATGCCGTTGATCAGTGCCTGCAGCACCAGCCCGACGCTGCCCTGTCCGCGCCCGAGGACGAAGCCGAGGATGGCGTAATTCGCGAGTGCGGCCGGCGCCGCCAGCATGCGGATCGAAAAATAGGTGCCGGTCGTCTCGGCGATCGCTCCTTCCGCGCCCATCAACCGCAATCCCGCCGTCTCGAGCAGCGGCGAAAGAAGGAGCAGCGCCAGCCCGCAGCCGAGGGCTGAAATAAGCGCTCGCCAGAAGACAGCCTGCTGCTCATGCCGGTCGCGCCGGCCATAGGCCTGTGCCGTCAGCCCCGTCGTCGAGGCACGCAGAAAGTTGAAACTGCCGAGGATCAGGTCGAAGAGCATCGCGCCGATCGCCAGCCCCGCCAGCGCTTCCGCGTTACCCATATGGCCAACGACGGCAGTGCTCGTCAGCCCGAGCAGCGGTGTCGTCATGAAGCCGAGTGTCATCGGAACGGCGATCGACAGCACCAGCCGATGCGTCACGTCGAAAGCGAGGGCGTTGTTGCTGCACGTATCCATGACCTGCCTCATATCGAGGCAGAATCGCCTCGGCTGGAAAGCACCATGGCCCAATAGGGGAGGTTCCTGGAAGCCGTATTATGGGCGACGGCGACGCCGAGGCCGTCATAACGACCGAGCATGTTTTCCAGGTGATGCGGCGAATTGATCCAGGCCGTCACCACGGCTTCGACGCTCTGCTGGCCGGACGCGATATTCTCGGCCGCCGGCAGCCGCACGCCGCTCGCCTTGACGCGGGCGCCGAAACTGTCGGTCATGCCCATGAGATGCGCCATCTTGCCGGCGCTCGCCATGCGCTTGGCCTGAAAAAGGGCGGCCGTCTGCGCCGCCGGATCGACCTCAAGCGGTGGCAGGCCGTTCTTGGCTCTCAGCTGGTTGACCAGCGGCAATACGCTCGCCGTCTCATCCTCGCCGTTCGAGGGCGTGTCGGCAATTTTCGGCGTCGTGGTGCAGCCGGCGACCGCGGCGAGTGCAAGTCCGGAAAGGCAGAGCAGGCTGCGCCTGGAAAGATCGATCGATGTCATGTTTACCGGCGATAGCTGAAAAGGCGAAGGATGACGAAGAGCGGGATGACGATCGTTGCCCCGAGGAGGAGATAGTCGCCGACGCGTCCGAGCGCTGCAAAGCCCCGGTGCCAGAGTTCCAGGATGAAGTCGCGGAATCCATAGATGATGTTCCACGGCGTCAGCCCGAACACAGTCATGACGAATCCGACGATCAGCGACACGACGACGAGTTTAATCAATGTGCGGCCGAGCGAATCGCCGAGGAACCTGTTCACCTGATCGGACATGCGCCATCTCCTGTTTGCCCCATGGAATAAGGTCGCGGCGCAACGCCCGCAAGCCCTTTCCGGAATTGGCCGCTTCGCCTCTGAATTAGGACTTGAGTTTTTTTGTGGCCGCCGCCAAATGCCAGCGAAACGATAGGTCCGTCATGCAGTCCCACCAGCTTTCCTCAGGCGATGTCATCGCCGACCGCCGCGCCGATTATGCCAGGATGCTCGAAGAAGGCGGCGAGGCGGAGGCAGCGGCCGAACTGATGGAACAGGCGCTCGAACTCGCGCCTGCCTGGGCCGCCGGCTGGTATCGGCTCGCCACCTATCTGGAAAAGGCGGGCAGGGGGGCAGCCGCGATCGAGGCCTATCGCCGGACGCTCGCCCTCGATCCCGAGGATATATTCGGCGCCACCCTCAAGCTTGCCCTTCTCGGCGACGCTGTGATCCCTGACCGGCCGCCGAGCCGCTATGTCGAGCGCCTGTTCGACGATTATGCCGACCGATTCGACACCGCCCTGGTCGACAAACTCGATTACAGCGTCCCGCAGAAGCTGGCGGCCCTCGTTTCTTCCACCGACAGGCGTTACGAATGCGCCGTCGATCTCGGTTGCGGCACCGGTCTGCTCGGCCAGGAGATCCGCGCTCTCGCCGGCCGCCTCGAAGGCTTCGACCTGTCGCAGAACATGCTGGCCAAGGCTTCCGACAAACGGGTCTATGATCACCTCGCCCAGGCCGATCTGTCGCTTGCGCCCGATCGCTCCTGCCTGTTCGACGATGCCGGGCGCCGGCGGGCCGACCTCGTGACCGCAGCCGACGTGCTGATGTATCTCGGCAACCTCGAGAGCGTCTTTGCGATCGTCGGCGAACTCGCCGCCGCCGGTGCGGACTTCGCCTTTTCCGTCGAGGATGCGGGCGACCGCGACGGCTTCCATCTTGCCCCGTCGCTGCGTTATGCCCATTCGGAAGCCTATGTGAGGCAGCTGCTTGCCCGCCACGGCTTCGAAATCCTCAAGATCGTCAGGACGGTCGTTCGCAAAGATGGCGGAAAACCGGTTTCCGGCATTCTGTTCCTTACGCGCAGGGCAGTGTGAGCGAACATTTCTTGCTATTTTTTAATAGGTCAGCATTGCTTACCTATTTCGCTTGATGGCAATGGCAGAAGGCTGATATTGCAATGATATCCGCCAGAAGCGCGGCGATACAGGCAGGGCCTACCGGCTCATTTCACATTGGAAAAAACTCACCGCCTTCAGGAGTTCCTCCGAGGCGTTCGCGAACTCGTCTGCCATGGAGACTGGGATATGACACAGCGCATCAATGCCCTTGGCGTCTGGAACACCAGCGCGACGCGCCATACACCGATCGAAGACGTGCAGGGTATCTTCTCCGGCAGCCTGGTTGCCGCCCTCGGCCTTTATGTGCTCGCCAGCGCCGGCCTTCTCACCGGCAGCACCGCCGGTGTCGCCTTCCTCCTGCACTATGCCTTCGGCGTCAATTTTGGCCTCGCCTTCTTCCTGCTCAACCTGCCGTTCTTCTATCTCTCCTGGAAGCGCCTCGGCCTGGCCTTCACCCTCAAGACCTTTATCGCCATCGGTCTGACCTCGGTGCTGGCTGAGGTGCAGTCGCGCTTCCTCTCGATTTCGAGCATCCACCCTGCCTGGGCCGCCCTTCTCGGCGGCCTGCTGCTCGGCTTCGGCCTGCTGGCGCTTTATCGCCACCGCGCCAGCCTCGGCGGCGTCGGCATTCTCGGCATCTACCTGCAGGAACGCTTCGGCATCCGCGCCGGTCTCGTCCAGCTCGCCATCGACATGTGCGTGCTCGCCGCCGCCTTCTTCGTCACCACGCCGCCCGTCGTCTTCTATTCGGTCCTCGGCGCCATCGTCCTCAACCTCTTCGTCGCCATCAACCACCGCGCTGATCGTTATATTGCGCTGTAAGGGTGGCTGCCTCATCCTAAGAGAAGTCCCCTCCCCAACCCCTCCCCACAAGGGGAGGGGCTTATATGCCGCTCTCGTTGCTTTCTATTTCACTCTTGCAGCCGCAGAAGCCTGACGTTTGTCTCAGTTGGTGCAACGCCTTGGCCCCTCCCCCTCGTGGTAGGGGTTGGGGAGGGGTCTCTTTCCTGGCGCCCACGGCCAAACTCAAACCTTACAAATCGGTAACCCACTCTAAACAAATCGTAACTTGCCTCAGATCAGCCCCGGCGCGACACTCCTGTCGCGCCGGATTGATGAGGTGAACCATGTCAGATCTGGAAAAACTCGTAAGACGCCGCATGCAGGAAGAATACGCCAAGGGCGCTTCCGCAGAGGAAATTACCAAGGTTGTCCGCGACATATTCAACAGCATAGACCTCTCCGGCAACGGCGCTGACGCCGTTGTCGCGCGGGCCGCTGCCGATCACCAATGATGAGATAATCGACCGACCCGAGATATTCGGGTCGGTTCCCGTGAATATCGCTTACGCGGCTTTCGTCACCTGGTCGATGGGATGCTGCGAGCGGAAGCCGACGGCAAGGCGGTTCCAGATATTGATCGCACCGATCGCCACCGTGATCTCGGTCATCTCCTTTTCGGAGAAATGCGCCTTCAATGCCTCGTAATCTGCGTCCGGCGCGCCTGTCTTGGCGACATTGGTCACCGCGTCGACCCAGCCGAGCAGCGCCCTTTCGCGCGCGTCATAGATCGGCGATTCCCGCCAGACGCACATCAGGTTGATCCATTGTTCGCTGAGCCCATCATGGCGGGCTTCCTTCACATGCATGTCGACGCAGTAGGCGCAGCCGTTGATCTGCGAGGCGCGTAGCTTGATCAGGTGGATGAAGCGGCGCTCCAGCCCGGAAGACTGGACATGTTGTTCGAGTGCGACCACTGCTTTGTAAGCATCGGGAGCGGCTTTGGCGAAGTTGAAACGCGGTTGCATGTCTTTCTCCTATGTTGTGACTCAACGAGCCGTCTTGCGTTCATGGATTTCAAGGAAGGCGCAGCCCCGGGCTGCGATCGATCCGTCGTCGAGGGCGGCAAGTTCGATGCCGAGATCGGCAATTCTGGTCTTGGCGAGTTCGGCCCGGTAGACCCGCTCGGCCCGGAGCATCGCGGCGCTTATGTTGCAGGGCTTGGCGAAGAAGCGCTCGGAAACCGGGTTCGGTCCGCGCTGGCGGATTTCGGCACAGCGGAAGGCTGGCGCCGGCCCTTCGACCGCAAGCAATATGTCGAGCAGCGAAATGTCCGCTGGCGCCTTCGCCAGCCGATAGCCGCCCTTCGGCCCCGGCACGGTATCGAGGATGCCCGCGCCCGACAGTGCTTGCAGGTGTTTGAGCAGGTAGCTCGTCGAAACACCGTGGAATTCCGCCAGGGCAGCCGCCGAAAGCACACCGCCTTCGGAGAGGCCGGAGAGCATGGCGACGCTGTGAATGGCCTGCTCGACTCCATCGCTCATTTTCATCGATGCCATCTCCACTAATCATGGATAAAATATATCTATGATTATGTGCGCTGTCAACGGCGTCGCTGGGCACTTGTCTTTATCCCTGCGCCGGATAGAAAACGGCAAAGCCGATAGGGGAACATCATGGCCTCCAATGCCTTCACGGGCCTCCTGAATTCCAGCGCCGATCGCCATTCGCTGTTCGACGACGCGCAGGGTATCGTCGCCGGCAGCATGCTCGCCGTGCTCGGCGTCTCGCTGCTTTCCGGCGCCGGTCTGCTGGCCGGCGGCACCGCGGGGCTTGCCTTCCTGGCCCATTACGCCACCGGGATCAGTTTCGGTCTCTGCTTCTTTGCCGTAAACCTGCCCTTCTATTATCTCGCTTTCCGCCGTCTGGGCCCGGCCTTCACCATCAAGACCTTCATCGCAATCGGACTGACCTCGGTCCTGTCCGAGTTCGCGCCTGGATTCATCGGCGTGACGCATGTCCATCCGGTTGCCGGAGCGCTGTTCGGCGGCCTCGTCATTGCCGCCGGCATGCTGGCGCTCTTCCGCCACCGCGCCAGCCTCGGCGGCATCGGCATTCTCGCCCTCTATATCCAGGATCGCTTCGGCTGGCGCGCTGGCCTCGTCCAGCTCGGCTTCGACGGCATCGTGCTGGCGCTCTCCTTCTTCGTCGCCAGCCCCTTCATCATCGCCTGCTCCGTGCTTGGCGCCGTCGTGCTCAACCTGACGCTCGCCATCAATCACCGCAAGGACCGCTATATCGCGATGTAGGCGGCGGCCCTGCTCTTCTTTTTCGCCCGCTTTTCACTACCTTCAGGACGTGGACCAGATCGATTCCGACACCTTGCTGCCTGCCGCCTTTACCCGCTGGTTTGCGGAAAAGGGCTGGCGCCCGCGCGCCCATCAGCTGGAGCTGCTCGCCCGCGCCGAGGCCGGCCAGAGCACGCTGCTGATCGCGCCGACCGGCGCCGGCAAGACGCTGGCCGGTTTCCTGCCCTCGCTCACCGATCTCACCCGCCGCGGCAAAATTCCGCCCGGCTCCGCCTTCACCGGTATCCATACGCTCTACGTCTCGCCGCTGAAGGCGCTGGCGATCGATATCGAGCGCAACCTGATGAAGCCGGTCGAAGAGATGGGTCTGCCCGTCACGATAGAAAATCGCACCGGCGATACGCCGATTGCCAAGCGCCAGCGCCAGAAGCTCAATCCACCGGATATTCTGCTGACGACGCCGGAGCAGGTCGCCCTGCTTCTGGCGAACCGCGAGGCTGAGCGTTTCTTCAAGGACCTGAAATATGTCGTGCTCGACGAGCTGCACTCGCTCGTCACCTCCAAGCGCGGCCATATGCTGTCGCTCGGCCTTGCCCGCCTGCGCCGGCTTGCCCCCGACCTGAAGACGATCGGGCTTTCGGCGACGGTTGCCGAGCCGATGGACCTGCAGAAATGGCTGGTCGCCCAAAGGGAGGGCGGGGGGCAGGAGGGCAGGGAGCATCATGCCGGTCTCGTCGTCGTCGAAGGCGGCGCCAAACCCGATATCTCGATCCTGTCGACCGAGGAGCGCATTCCCTGGGCCGGTCATGCCGCCCGTTACGCCATTCCCGATGTCTACAAGCAGCTGCTCGAACACAAGACGACGCTGCTGTTCGTCAATACCCGCAGCCAGGCCGAGATGCTGTTCCAGGAACTCTGGACGATCAATGACGACAATCTGCCGATCGCCCTCCACCACGGCTCGCTCGATGTCGCCCAGCGCCGCAAGGTCGAGGCGGCGATGGCCGAAAACCGGCTGCGCGCCGTCGTCGCCACCTCAACTCTCGATCTCGGCATCGACTGGGGCGATGTCGATCTCGTCATCCATGTCGGCGCGCCGAAGGGCGCCTCGCGTCTTGCTCAGCGCATCGGCCGCGCCAATCACCGCATGGACGAGCCTTCGAAGGCGATCCTCGTGCCGGCCAACCGTTTCGAGGTGATGGAGTGCCAGGCCGCCCTCGACGCCAATTATATCGGCGCCCAGGACACGCCGCCCGTCGGCCGCGGCGCGCTCGACGTGCTCGCCCAGCACGTGCTCGGCATGGCCTGCGCCGAACCTTTCGACATGCTGGAACTCTACGATGAAATCATCAGCGCCTCGCCCTATGCCGATCTCAGCTGGGAGACCTTCGAGCGCGTCGTCGATTTCGTCGCGACCGGCGGTTATGCGCTTCGGACCTACGAGCGTTACGCCCGCATCCGCAAAACCAAGGAGGGGCGCTGGCGCGTCTCCAATCCGGCCGTCGCCCAGCAGTACCGCCTCAACCTCGGCACCATCGTCGAAAGCCCGATGCTGAACATCCGCATGGTCAAGCGCGGCGAGGGCAGCCGGATCGGCCGCGGCGGCGCCACGTTGGGCAAGGTCGAGGAATATTTCCTCGAGCAATTGTCGCCGGGCGACACCTTCGTCTTCTCCGGCAAGGTGCTGCGTTTCGAAGGCATCCGGGAAAACGAATGCCTGGCCTCGCAGGCCTTTTCGCTCGATCCGAAGATCCCCGCCTATAATGGCGGCAAGTTTCCGCTGTCGACCTATCTCGCCGAGCAGGTGCGGGCGATGATCGCCGATCCCGATCGCTGGCGCCACCTGCCGGATCAGGTGCGCGACTGGCTGGCGCTGCAAACCGACAAGTCGATGCTGCCGAAACGCGACGAGTTCCTGATCGAAACCTTTCCGCGCGGCAGCCGCGGCTATATGGTCGCCTATCCCTTCGAGGGCCGTCTCGCCCATCAGACGCTCGGCATGCTGCTCACCCGCCGGCTGGAGCGGGCGGGCGCCAAGCCGCTCGGTTTCGTCGCCACCGATTATTCGCTGGCCGTCTGGGGCCTGGAGGATATGGGGCTGATGATCGGCAATGGCCGGCTCAGCCTCTCCGACCTCTTCGATGCGGATATGCTCGGCGACGATCTCGAAGCCTGGCTCGCCGAATCCTTCCTGCTGAAGCGCACCTTCCGCAATTGCGCCGTGATTGCAGGCTTGATCGAGCGCCGCCATCCGGGCAAGGAGAAGAGCGGCCGCCAGATCACCGTCTCGGCCGATCTGATCTACGACGTGCTGCGCAGCCATGAGCCGGATCACATCCTGCTGCAGGCGACGCGCCAGGATGCGGCGACGGGACTTTTGGACATAAGTCGTCTTGGCGATATGCTGATGCGAATCATGGGCCACATCACCCACCGGCCGCTCGACCATATTTCCCCGCTCGCCGTGCCGGTGATGCTGGAGATCGGACGGGAGGCGGTGCCGGGCGAGGCCCATGATGCGCTGCTCGCCGAAGCGGCCGACGATCTGATCGCCGAAGCTCTGGCTTGACGAATTTGGAAACGACGACAGTGATGAACCGCTTGGCGCTCGCGCGCGACATATCGGGACTGGCCGCAATACCGGGCATCGAGACATCGGTGAACGGTATTGCCGCCGTTTGCGATCCGCTCGGCGCCCTCTATCTGCCGGATGCCGGCCTGCTTGTCGTCTCCGACCTGCATCTGGAAAAGGGTGCCGCCTTCGCCCGCCGCGGCATGATGCTGCCGCCCTATGACACGCTGGCGACGCTGACCGTGCTTTCCGCCGTCATCTCGCGTTACGACCCGAAGCTCGTCGTCTCGCTCGGCGACAATTTTCACGACCGCATCGGCTCGAAGCATCTGCCGGACAATTTCCGCGCTTTGATCGTCGGCATGGCGCGTGGCCGCGAATGGATCTGGGTCAACGGCAATCACGATCCCGATGGCGTCGTCGATCTCCCGGGCGCCTGCGTCGACGAGGTGCACTATGCCGGCCTGACCTTCCGCCACGAGCCGAGAAACGGCTTACAGAGCGGCGAGATCGCCGGCCATCTGCATCCTTCGGCGACCGTGCGCCGACGCGAAAGATCGATCCGCCGCCCCTGTTTTGCCGCCGATGGCGCCCGCCTCCTGATGCCGGCCTTCGGGGTGATGAGCGGTGGTCTCGACCTCGGCCATCAGGCGATGAAGGGCCTGTTCGACAAAGCTTCGCTGATCGCGCACCTGTTGGGACGCGACAGGATCTATTCGGTCCGCTACGGGAATTTGCGGGGGTAGCGCCTGTCGATAGGGTGCCACACGGCACGCCTTTGAACTCAATCACACCCGTGCAACTGTTGCTGATACATCCCGGCCATGCGTGCGAACTTCTGCGCTGTCTGCTGCAATTGCCCGTTCGAGCGCCAGTCACCGCGCTTATATCCGGTCGGACCGGAATAATAGGCGAGATAGAGGTTATAGGCATCGTTCAGTGGAATGCCGGTGTCCACGCTGTTCTGGTAATGATACCAGCCGATGAAATCGATCGCGTCGGTAAAATTCGTCCGCCGCGCCGCCCAGTTCCCCGTCTGCGACTGATAGTGATCCCATGTCCCGTCGAGCGCTTGCGAATAGCCGTAGGCCGTCGACGGCCGGGTCCAGGGAATGAAGCCGAAGAGCTTGGTGCGCGGCGGCCGCGCATAGGGCTGGAAGCCGGATTCGGTGTACATCGTCGCCATCAGGATCGGTACGGGCACGCCGTATTTCTTCTCCGTCCGCTCGGCCGCCCTCTGCCAGCTGGAGAAAAGTCCTTCACGCTCGTCGAAGACGGCGCAGATGTTCCTCGTCTGCTTCGGCGCCGTCGCGCAGCCGGCAAGCAGCGCGAGACCCACGGCGGTCAGAACGATACGAGTACGCATAACAGAACCTCTCGTTTCCGAGAGATTACTAACTCGTAAATGTTAAAAACCGGTTTTTAGTCGAATACGAGCTTTTCCGAAGGGATGCCATTATGAAGACTCCTCCCCAATCCCTCCGCACAAGGGGAGGGGCTAAGGCGCTGCGCCAATTGGGCAGACGTCAGCCTTTCCGCAGATGCAAGGGTGATATGGAGAGCAGCGGGGGCGGCATATAAGCCCCTCCCCCTTGTGGGGAGGGTTGGGGAAGGGTCTTTTTCAGGAACTAGACAGCCAAGACCCACGGGCCGCTACGCCTCGACCGGCTCGTAGCGCAGGATCACCGCGCCACTTTGCGTGGTCGAGGATTCGATGAGCTTCAACGGCACTTGGGCCTCGTTCGCTTTGAAAAGGGGATTGCCGCCGCCGAGAATGACCGGCACCACGCAGACCCTGATCTCATCGATGAGGCCGGCCTTCAGCAGGCTGTCGGCAAGCACGGCGCTGCCGAAGATGAAGATGGTCTTGCCGTCTTCCTGCTTCAGCCTCCTCAACTCGGGGATAGGATCGCTGACGACACGCGCATTGTTCCAGCCGGGATCGGTCATCGTTCGAGAGACGGCGATCTTGGGAGTGCCGTTCATATAGGCCTTGATCTTGTCTTCGTCCTCCGCGGTCGGCCAGTAGGCGGCCATGCCTTCATAGGTCTTGCGGCCGAAGACCAGAAGATCACCTTCCTCGCCGAACTGCTCGGCATAGCGCTTGAGCTCCGGTCCCCAGGCGAGATTGTGGAAGTCGATGTCCCACGGTTTCGTTCCCTCGAAATAGCCATCGAGCGTCATCAGGTTCCACACGACAAGCTTCCGCATTTTTATCCTCCTCGAAAAACCAGTTTCAATAAGCAACTGGTTCACGATAGTACAACTGATTGCGAAAGGCAAGTGGTTCGAAAGGCTCCATCGACAAGGGTCTCGGCGCTTGACTCTTCTAGGTCGATTGTCCAAATACCGTCTAGGTCAAATGACCTACGAGTCGTAGCCTTCGCGGATAGAGGGAGAATATAATGGTCGCTGCGGCCACCCGACAGCAGATAGTGGAAGCCGCCGACGGGCTTTTCTATGAAAGAGGCTTCGAAGCAACGTCCTTTGCCGACATTGCGGGAGTAGTCGGACTCTCGCGAGGCAATTTTTATTATCACTTCAAGACGAAGGACGAGCTTCTCGATGCGGTGATCACCCATCGCCTCCGCAAGACCAGGTCAATGCTCGATGGGTGGGAAGCGAAAGCCGAGACCCCTGAGGAGCGCATTCTCAGCTTCGTCAATCTCCTCATCGTCAATCAGGCGAAGATCATGGCCTATGGCTGTCCGGTCGGCACGCTTTGCGGCGAACTCGCCAAGCTCGATCACATTGCCAAGGGCCGCGCTGCCGAACTTTTCGATCTGTTTCGCCATTGGCTCTCACGTCAATTCAGCGCATTCGGCCGCGAGGCTGAAGCCGATGCGCTTGCCATGCACATTCTGATGCGAAGCCAAGGTGTTGCGACGCTCGCGGCCGCCTATCACGACGAAATCTTTGTTCGAAACGAGGTGGAAAACATGCGCGCCTGGCTGTCTGCGCAGCGGCCCGGAACACCCGTCTTTCCCGAAACCTATTCCCGACAGGATTGCTAAAGGAGCCCTTGGATGTTTTTCATTACGCTGAAGTTTTCTGATGGCAAGGCCAAAGCGCCCGTTCTGATAGAGGCGCACAATGCCTGGCTCAAACGCGGCTTCGACGATGGGATTTTTTTCTCGCCGGCGGCCTTCAGCCGAACGCAGGTGGAGCGGTCGTCGCTCACAACACCTCGCGCGCTGAACTCGAAACCCGGATCCGGCAGGATCCTTTTGTAGCGGAAGGCGTCGTCAGCGCCGATATTCTGGAAATTGCCCCCGCCCGCGTCGATGAGCGGCTCGCCTTCCTGAAGACATGAGACAAGGGCGCGATGATTTCGCCGTCGGCGCCGGATCATTCCTTGCGGAAGATCAGGCTGGCCCCCCAGCCGGTGACGACGGCGAGCGCCACGGCCGCAAAGCCGTAGAGGATCGGCTGATCATGGGCCGCATCGGTGATCGTCTGCTCGATGCCCGTCTTGATGACGCGCAGCGGCAGCGATTTATCGGTGATGAGATTGCCGCTCTTGAAGAGATAGGCACGCACCGTATGCACCCCGTTCGGAATATTTGCCGGCAGGCGCAGGCTCGCCTTGAAGAGGTTCGATGAAACGAACCGCACGCCGCTCGGGTTGCGGTCATAAAGCGCACCGCCCTGCTGCAGTCGGAGGAAAGCCTGACGGAATTCGCCGAGATTGCTGCCGTCGCCGACGAAGCCGACCGGCGTCAGCGGAATGTGGTCGATGCCGATCCCCTGATCGGTGAGTTCGAGCGGCGTCGTCAGATCGTCGATCATGCGCGAGCTCGACATCGAATAGGAATGCGGCACCGCCTCGAAAGTCATCGAGCGCCTGTTCACCCAGATGCCGAAGACGCGTTCCTTCTTGCGCACCGTTGCGTCCTCGCGCGGGCCTTCCAGCACCACCACCACGTCATACTGGCCAATGGCGAGCAGCAGCTGGTCGGTGTTCGAGAGCGCCCCGAAGATCGTCAGATCCGCGCCATGGAAATCCGAAGTGATGGCGATTTCGCTGGTCGATGTGCCGATCTCGAGCCCCTCGCGCACCGCTTCCGTTGCCTGCCCCGGCAGCCACTGCGCTCCGGCAACCGCCGGCTGCAGACACAGGAGC
This sequence comes from Rhizobium sp. NLR22b, assembly GCF_019685295.1. Taxonomy (NCBI): domain Bacteria; kingdom Pseudomonadati; phylum Pseudomonadota; class Alphaproteobacteria; order Hyphomicrobiales; family Rhizobiaceae; genus Rhizobium; species Rhizobium sp. NLR22b. The sequence goes on along the minus strand of NZ_JABDWM010000001.1, from coordinate 477,516 downwards.
AGGAGGATCGAGGCAAGCAGGCGCATCAGTTGCCGGTCCCCATCACCACCGAATAGACGTCCGCCGGCGTGACCACCAGCGCGATCGCCAGACGCAGGCCGACGGCCAGCACCAGCAGGCCGAGCAGGGCGCGCAGCTGTTCGCCGCGCAGCTTCTGGCCGACGCGCACGCCGTATTGCGCCCCGACGACACCCGCCACCATCAGGATGAAGGCAAGCACGATGTCGACGGAGAAGTTCGTCGCCGCCTGCACGATCGTCGTATAGGCGGTCACGAAGATGATCTGATAGAGCGAGGTGCCGACCACGACATTGGTTGGGATGCGCAGGAGGTAGATCATTGCCGGCACCATGATGAAGCCGCCGCCGACACCCATGATCGAGGTGAGGATACCGATCGCAAAGCCGAGCGCAATGATCGGAATGACGCTGAGGAAGATCTTCGATTTCTTGAAGCGCACCTTGAGCGGCAGCTTGTGCACCCAGTGCTGGTGGCCCGGCTTGCGCGGTACAGGCGGCTCATTGCGTGCCGCCCGCCGCATGGCATTGATGCTTTCGAGCAGCATCAACCCGCCGACCGTGCCGAGGAAGACGACATACATCAGCGAGATGATCAGATCGAGCTGGCCGATGGCACGCAGCAGCGAGAAGATCCAGATGCCGACGGTCGCCCCTGAAAGACCGCCGACCAGAAGCACCGTGCCGAGCTTGACGTCGAGCGTGCCGCGTCGGAAATGGGTGATCGCGCCCGAAATCGACGACGCCACGACCTGGTTGGCACCGGTGGCGACGGCGACGACGGGCGGGATGTTGTAGAAGATCAATAGCGGGGTGATGAGAAAACCGCCGCCGACGCCGAACATTCCAGACAGGAATCCGACGGCCGCCCCCATGCCGAGAATGATGAAGATATTCACCGACAATTCTGCGATTGGCAGATAGATTGTCACAACCGACCCCGAATGATGACCGCTCCTGCCGGGCGGTTCCTGTCATGTCCCCGTTCGAATGCACACCATACTGTGAAATCGTTGCCAGAGGCTTTCGATCGGCCCTGATGGATGGAGATCGATGGCAGGAGATTCGGCGATGCGCGGATCGATATGTCCGCCATAATCGGGCTTTTTTCAGGTTTTGTGACGACCGTTGGAAAAATTCGGAAAAGCTTGCGGCAAAGCGCCGCGGGGCCGGCGAAGACCCTCCCTAACCCCCTTGTGGGGAGGGGCTGGCGAGGGGTCTTAGGCTCGGCCTTCGTCGACGCGCCTCAGATCGCCTTGGCGACCTGCTTGTTGCGTTCGAGCAGCGCCTTGACGGTCGCGTCGCTCACCTTGCCGTCCGGCTCCTGGCCGATCGACTTCTGGAAGCTCTTGATCGCGGCGACGGTTTTCGCCCCCATTTCGCCGTCCGGCACGCCGGCGTCGAAGCCGTTATTGTTGAGGATCGCCTGGATGTTGCGGATCGCCTTCTTCATGTCGACGGTTGCCGTCTTCATGCCCGTGCCCGCCCATTCGTCGGGAATGTCGATGCCGTTGGCGCGATGGTCGAGCGGTTCCGGCTTCCAGAGATCGGCCTTGGCGCGCGCCCGTTCGAGCTGGTCGGCCTTCATGGCGTTGGCCACTTCGTCGCGCTTCTGCGCTGCATCCTTGTCGCCGGCTTTGGCGGCGATCGCGAACCACTTGTAGGATTCTTCCAGATCCGCCGGAACGCCGTTGCCCCTCGCGCAGAGGATTGCCAGGTTGAACTGGCTATCGGTGATGCCGAGATTGGCGGCCTTGGTGAACCACGACGCCGCCGTCGCATAATCCTGCTGGCCGAGTGCGCCGGAGGCGTAGAGAACGGCGAGATTGTGCATGGCGCTGGCATTGCCCTGGGTCGCCGCCTGCTCGTAGAAGCCCTTCGCCTTGGCGATGTCGCGTTCGACGCCGTTGCCCTTCTCATACATGCTGCCGAGCCGGTATTGCGCCGGTGCAAAACCCTTGTCGGCCGAAAGCTGGTACCAGCCTGCGGCCTGTTTCTGATCGACGCCCATGCCGTTGCGGCCGTCCGAATAGCGCGCACCGATCTCGAACAGCGCCAGGGCGTCGCCGCCCTGCGCCGCATCGGCAAGTGATTTCGGCTGCACGCTGTCGGGGATGGCGATCGCTGCCTGCGGCGCGGCCGCCGCTGCGGTCGGGCTGTTCGGAGTGAAGCTCGAGGTTTCCTGCGTAGCCGCGGACGAGCCGGCGGGGGCCAAGGTTGCAGCCCCTTCGCCGTCGAGCGGGGTTGCATCGGTCAGATGATCGCCGGCGGCAGCCGGGGCTTTTTCCGGCTGCGCCTGATCGATGGCCGGCGCGCGCTCCGTTGCAGGGGCGTTCATATCGGCAGAGCCGGTGTCCGGCTTGGCGGGTGTTGCCTCAGGCAGGACCGGCTGCGGGTTGTCCGTCACCCCCGTCAGTGCCGAGACCTCCGCCGGCGGCTGCGGTGCGGGTTCGCCGCTCGTCAGCGTCCGGGCCAGCGGAAAGGCCATGATGGCGAGCAGCACGGCGCCGACGGCGAGAAGAATTGGCCGGCGGTAGCGCGAAAAGGCGCTGGTTTTGCCCGCCTTGCCGGCCTTGTCGGCATTCGCGGCCTTCTTCTCGGCCTTGACTGCCGCCTGCTTCGGATTGGCGTCCACTTCCATTGCGGCTGCCTGCGCCGCCCGGCGCGCAGCGGCGATGTAATCGGCGCGATCGGTCTCGACGGCAGGTTTGCCGCGTTGGGCATTCTGGCTGGCGCGCACCCGCTCGAGAATCTTCTTGACGTCGGGCGCGCCCGAACCCGGCTCGAGCAGTTCGTTCGCGGCATCCGTCGGAACCACGTCGGCGGGATCGATCGACGGCGCCGGGTCGATCACCGGTCGCTCGTTCGCCTGCGTCTCGGCTTTCTTGGCGGGCCGCAGCCGCTTGCCAAGGCTGGCGAGCAGGCTGGTTCTTACCGGTGCCGGCGTCGGGGCCTCCGGCGGCCGCGTTGCGGCTTCGATGGCGATTGCGCTCGTCGCGCTCATCGCCGTAGCCTGGGCGACCGGTTCGGCTGCGACCTCTCCCGTGCGGATGACCGGAGAGGCCTTCGCCGCCAGGACCGCCTCCGGTGTCTGGGCGGCTTCGGTCACCAACAGCGCGTAGGGGTCGACATCGAAATCGACGTCGGCCACCGGCATCTGAGCGATCGGCCGTCCGCGCTCTTCCATGCTGTCGAGGCGCTCGGCGATATGGACCAGCGTCTCGTGCAGCGCCTTGAAGGTCTTGTGCGTGCGCTCCTCGCTGTCGCGGCTGATATCCTCGAGATGGCGCAGATCCTCGGCCAGCGCCGTCAGCGCCGACAGGTCGGCGGCGGGCACGCCGCCCTGCAGGCCGCCATTGCGCGAATAGGCCTCGACGACGGCTTCCGCCGCCTGGCGCGCCGCCTCGATGATATATTCGTCGCTTGTCGCCATATAGTCTTCGATCGCGCCCATGCGCCGGTCGAGATCGGCCGGAATTGCGGCGCCTTCGCGCGGCTCGCTCATCAGCGCCGAAAGATTGGCGATCTGGTCTTCGAGGTTCTTCAGCGCCCGCGGATCGGTTGGCGGCGCCGCTGTGGTCTCTTCCAGCCGGGCGGCGATGTCGCTCAGCCGGCCTTCGAGACGCTGGAAGGCTCTGTCATCGATCGCCGCGGCAGGTGCGGGTTGCTGATGGGCCATCTCGTCGATCCGCCGGGCGAGATAATCGAGCCGCTGAGCCAGCACGTCGTTGACGGCGCCGTTCTCGAGCGCGTCGATCTTGCGGGAGATGTCGGAAAGCGGTCCGGTGAGGTCGGGTTGCGCGGCCGCCATCTGGGTGCGCTCCAGCAGGTAGGAAAGATGTTCCAGGCGCTCGTCGAGCCGCGACGTCGCTTCCGCCTTGGTCAGCTCCTCGACACGCTCCGTCAGCGCCTCAAGCCGCATCGCCAGCTCGTCGGCCGGGTTTGCGCGGCTGGCCGCGTCATGGCTCATCAGGTCGATCTGGTCGGCGAGCGACGAGAGGCGGCTTTCCAGCCGCTGCATCAGCGTCGGATCGTTGCCGGCGGCCGCGCGTCCGCTGGCGGCGATCGCCCGGCTGATCTCATCGAGCCGCGTGTCCATGGCCGCGAACTGCTCGGACATGACCCGGTCATGCGGCTGGATCATGTTGCCGAACTGCTCCATCGCCGTGGCGATGGCGATCAGCTTGTCTTCCAGTGCCCGCACCGCCGGGCTTTCGCCCATGCCGCCGATATGGCGCTTGATATCGTCGAGCCGGTAGGCCAGCGAAACGAGCTCTTCCTGCAGCCCCTCGGTATCGAGTGCGGCAAGCCGGCTCTCGACGCCGTCCCAGCGGTTTTCCATGTGGCGCAGCGAATCCTCGCGCGCCAGTCCGTCCATCAGCGAGCGCAGCTCCTCGAACTCCTCCCGCAGGCCGGCGGCCTCGGGGCCGCTCGAGCGGCCGGTCAACTGGCTGATGCTCTGGGCAAGACGGCCCATGTCGGCGCGGATGTCGTCGGCGAAGCGGCTGTCTCCGGCAGTAGCCTTGATCTCGCGGAGTTCGGCGCGCAGCGCGCTCATCTCGCGGGACACGCCCTCGGAAATGTCGCGCTTCAGGTCTTGGCGCAGGTTGACGAGCGCCTGGGCGATCTCGGTCATCGTGTCGTCGCCGGCGCGCAAGGCAGGGGCGGCGAGTGGCGCCGCGGCGCGGGGTGCGGGGTCGCGCAGCTGAGCGGCCTGCTCGCGCCCATAGGAGCGTTCGCGGCCCGCTTCCAATGCGCGCTGGCGCTGGCGAATTTCCGCCAGCGGATCCGGCCGCGGCTCGAGCGGCGCCCTTGCCGGCCGCGGCGCATGGGGGGCCGCATAAGGATCGCGCTCGGCCGTTGGCGTGCGCGGCCGCTGATCGCGTCCGCTGCCCATCAGCCCTTCGATGCGCGCCTCCAGCCCTTCGATCGTGCGGTTCAGCGCATCGAGCGAGGTCCTGTCGGACTGTCGGGAAGGATTTGATCGCGATCCGTTCATCTTCTTGCTCGCTTCGACTGTTCGACCTCTCGTCAGAGCCCGATCCGTGGCTTTTCCGTCTATGGCCCGCGCCTGTCACGGACCGGAGCGCCTTCATCCATGAGAAGATAGTCAATTAGACTTTCCTCGCGCTGAACGATGTAGCGGCATCCTTGGGAAACGCGAGACGGGGAAAAGGAATGCGGATCACTACGGCTCAATCCGCACCTTTCACGAAACGTGGTAAACAAGCCGTTAAGATCGATGAGAATTTTTTAACGTTTGCATCCGAAAGGCCATTTTAGACGGCAATTGCCGTGAAATTCGCCGGATCGAATGGACATCATCCGATCGGAATTTCAGCGCGCCGCGTCGATCGAATAGGCGCTGATGCGCGAGAGATGGATGAAGGAAAGCCCGGTCTCCTCGGCCCAGTCGTTGAAGGCCTGCTGGATAAGTTGCTGGTCCTTCTTCGCAGTGCCGGAGGAGGAGAGCGGCACGCCGGCCGATCTCAGGCAGGCGAGCACGTCGAGCGTGGCGACGAAGCCGTCGCGGCCGATGCCGCGCAGGAAATACTGGCCGGTCATGCCGCCGAGCCGGCTGCCGCGTTTGCTCAACAGCTCGAGAAGGCCGATCTGGTCCTCCCGCGGCCAGTCGGCGAAGAAGGCGCCGGCGCTGCCATGTTCCCTCGCCAGCTCTCTGACGAAGGCGGCATTGGCGCGAACCGACATGATCTTCGCGCCATTGCGGATGATCCGCGCGTCCGATGTCAGCTCATGCCAGTAATCGTCGGGCGCGATATTCAGCGCCGCAGGATCGAAGCCGCAAAACGCCGCCTCAAAGCCTGGCCATTTCGCATCGATCACCTTCTGCACGAAGCCGCTGTAGAAGATTCGGCGGGTCATGTCGGCCAGGATGCGGTCGTCCGGCATCGCGCGCAGCCGGTCGTGATCCGGCCGGTAATTCTGCAGCAGGGCCTGGAGGCCTGCCGCTCCGCCTTTTCGTTCTTCCGCGCGCTGCCTTATCGCCTCGAAACTGATCATGCCGACCCACCTGATGCATAGTGAAAGACGCTTGCGCTTATAAGCCATTCCCCAATGGACAAGGAAGATGAGATGACGTCTCCTGCCTCCGCATCAACGGCTTGCGGATTCGCGCTCTCCAATTTTTTCATGAAAAGGCGATCGAGAGGCCAGGATTTGACGTTTACGCAAACGTCAATATTTTGTAAGACGATGACCAAGGCCGGCGCGATCCGGTTATTTGAATGGGAGGAATTTGAGAGATGCCAGTCTACAAGGCCCCGGTGAACGATACGCTTTTCGTTCTGAACGACGTGCTGGGCCTCGAACGCTACAACAATCTTCCCGGTTTTGCCGATGCGACGCCCGATATGATCGAGGCGATCCTCGGCGAGGCGGCCAAGGTGGCCGAGGAAGTTCTTTTTCCGGTCAATTATTCCGGCGACCAGGAAGGCTGCAGACGCCAGGACGACGCCAGTGTCTCGACGCCGAAAGGCTTCAAGGAAGCCTATAAGGCCTATCGTGAAGGCGGCTGGATCGGCCTTGCGGTGCCGGAGGAATTCGGCGGGCAGGGGCTTCCCTATACGCTGCATGCCGCCGTCGGCGAATATACCTCCGCCGCCAACATGTCGCTGATGATGTATCCCGGCCTGACCCAGGGGGCGATCGCCGCGATCCTCGTCCATGGCACGCAGGAACAGAAGGAAACATATCTGCCGAAGATGGTCGACGGTTCCTGGTCCGGCACGATGAACCTCACCGAGCCGCATTGCGGCACCGATCTCGGCATGCTGCGCACCCGTGCGGTGGCGCAGGCGGACGGTAGTTACAAGATATCTGGCCAGAAGATCTTCATCTCCGCCGGCGAGCACGACCTGACCGACAACATCGTCCACCTGGTTCTGGCCCGCATCGAGGGCGCACCGGAGGGCACCAAGGGCATCTCGCTGTTCATCGTCCCGAAATACCTGGTCGGCAAGGACGGCACCCTCGGCGACCGCAACCCCGTCACCTGCGGCGCGATCGAGCACAAGATGGGCATTCACGGCAATGCCACCTGCGTCATGAACTACGACGAGGCGACCGGCTTCCTCATCGGCGCCGAAAACCGCGGCCTCAACGCCATGTTCGTGATGATGAACGAGGCCCGGCTGATGGTCGGCCTGCAGGGCATCGCCATTTCTGAGATCGCCTATCAGAATGCGGCGAACTACGCCCGTGACCGCATCCAGGGCCGCTCGCTGTCCGGCGTCAAGGCGCCTGATAAGAAGGCCGACCCGATCATCGTCCATCCCGACATCCGCCGGACGTTGATGACCATTCGCGCTTTCAACGAGGCTGGCCGCGCCTTCCTGCTCTGGACCGCGCTAAAATCCGATATCGCCCACCGCGCCACCGACGAGAGGGAGCGACAGACGGCGGACGACATTCTCGGCCTCGTCACCCCGATCCTCAAGGGCATGATGACCGACAGGGGCTTCGACCACGCCGTCATGGCCCAGCAGGTGTTCGGCGGCCACGGCTATATCGAAGAACACGGCATGAGCCAATATGTGCGCGATGCCCGCATCGCGATGATCTACGAAGGCGCCAACGGCATCCAGGCGCTCGATCTCGTCGGCCGCAAGCTCGCTCTGAACGGCGGCCGCGCCGCCATGGCGCTGTTCAAGGAGATCGGCGATTTCTGCGAGGAGAACCGCAGCGACGAGAAGCTCTCGTTCTTCACCAAGCACCTGAAGAAAGGCTTGAACGACGTCCAGGGCGCGACCATGTGGTTCATGCAGAACGCCATGGCCAAGCCCGACAATGCCGGCGCCGGCTCGACCGATTACATGCATCTCTTCGGCCTCGTCGTTCTCGGCTATATGTGGGCGAAGATGGCGAAAGCCGCTGAGGAGGGCCTTGTGTCAGGCGATGCGAGCCGCGAGGATTTCCTGAAGAACAAGCTGGTGACCGCCCGCTTCTTCATGGAACGCATCATGCCGGAAACCGCCCTGCGCAAGGCCCGCATCGAAGCCGGCGCCGATACGATGATGGAGTTGGCCGCGGAAGCGTTTTGAGCCGGTTCTCCCTCCCCCTTGTGGGGAGGGTTGGGGTGAGAAGCGGTCGGCGCAGCCGACGAAACGATCCGGTGAATCGTTTCGAGCGCCGAACGCCCTGAGTTTATACGAAGGGCTATTTGGTCTTCGCAGATTTTGAAGGCGCGTCGGCGCCGCCAGGGAGACGAGACAATGACCGAGGTTTTCATTTACGATCACGTCCGCACGCCGCGCGGCCGCGGCAAGAAGGACGGCGCCCTGCATGAGGTGCCTTCCGTCCGCCTCGCGGCCAAGACGCTGGAAGCGATCCGCGACCGCAACGGGCTCGATACGACAACCGTCGACGACATCATCATGGGCTGCGTCGATCCGGTCATGGATGCCGGCGCCGTCATCCCCAAGGCTGCCGCCTTCGAAGCCGGCTATTCCACCCGCGCGCCCGGCATGCAGATCTCCCGCTTCTGCGCCTCCGGCCTCGATGCCGTCAATTTCGCCGCCGGCAAGATCGCCCAGGGCGCCGACGACATCGTCATCGCGGGCGGTGTCGAAAGCATGTCGCGCGTCGGCCTGGGCATGTCCGGCGGCGCTTGGTTCATGGACCCTTCGGTGAACTTCCCGGCCTATTTCATGCCGCAGGGCGTTTCGGCCGATCTCATCGCCACCAAATATGGCTTCAGCCGGATCGATGTCGACGCCTACGCCGTCGAGAGCCAGAAGCGCGCCGCCCATGCCTGGGAGCAGGGCTGGTTCGACAGGTCGGTCGTGCCCGTCAAGGATCAGAACGGCCTGACGATCCTGGATAAGGACGAGCATATGCGCCCCGGCACCGACATGCAGGCGCTCGCCTCCCTCAACCCGTCCTTCCAGATGCCCGGCGAGATGGGCGGCTTCGAGGCCGTCGGCATCCAGGCCCACCCCGAGATCGAAAGGATCAATTATGTCCACCATGCCGGCAATTCCTCCGGCATCGTCGACGGCGCCGCCGCCGTGCTGCTCGGCTCGAAAACCGGCGGTGAAAGCATGGGGCTGAAGCCGCGCGCCCGCATCAAGGCTTTCGCCAATATCGGCTCCGACCCGGCTTTGATGCTGACCGGGCCGGTCGACGTCACCGAGAAGCTTTTGAAACGGACCGGCATGAGCCTGTCCGACATCGACCTCTTCGAACTGAACGAGGCCTTTGCCGCCGTCGTGCTGCGCTACATGCAGGCCTTCGACATCAGTCACGACAGGATCAACGTCAATGGCGGCGCCATCGCCATGGGCCATCCGCTCGGCGCCACCGGCGCCATGATTCTCGGCACCGTGCTCGACGAGCTGGAACGCCGCGACCTCAACACCGCGCTGGTAACGCTCTGCATCGGCGCCGGCATGGGCACGGCAACCGTTATCGAACGCGTTTGATGGGATCGGAACCCTCCCTTTGAGGGGACGGGCTTTACCGCAAGAGAATTCAGGGAGAGGAATTCCCAATGAGCACCTACACCAATTTCACGCTCGAAACCGACGCCGACGGCATCGCTCTCGCCACCTGGGACATGCCCGGCAAATCGATGAACGTCTTCACCGCCGAGGTAATGGAAGAGCTCAACGCCATCATCGATGCGACCACGGCTGACGCTGCCGTCAAGGGTGTCGTCTTCACATCAGGCAAATCCTCCTTCTCCGGCGGCGCCGATCTGTCGATGATCAAGTCGATGTTCAGCTCCTATCAGGACGAGAAGGCAAAGAGCCCGGAAAAGGCGGTGCAGACGCTCTTCGGTCTCGTCGGCCGTATGTCCGGCCTGTTTCGCAAGCTCGAAACCTCGGGCAAGCCATGGGTGTCGGCGATCAACGGCACCTGCATGGGCGGCGCCTTTGAACTGTCGCTCGCCTGCCACGGCCGCATCGCCTCCAATGCCAAGAGCGTCAAGATTGCGCTGCCCGAGGTCAAGGTCGGCATCTTCCCCGGCGCCGGCGGCACCCAGCGCGTGCCGCGGCTCGCCAACGCCCAGGACGCGCTGCAGATGATGACGACGGGCCAGTCGCTGAGCGGCTCGCGCGCCAAGGCGATGAACCTCGTGCATCAGGTGGTCGACCCGGATCAGCTGATCCCCGCCGCCAAGCAAATGATCAAGGATGGCCTGAAGCCGGTCGCGCCCTGGGACGAGAAAGGCTTCAAGCTGCCGGGCGGCGGCATCTGGACGCCGGCATCAGCCCAGCTCTGGCCGGCCGCGCCGGCGATCCTGCGCCGCGAGACCTCGGGCAATTATCCGGCGGCCCTCGCCATCCTGAAATGCGTCTATGAAGGCCTGCAGGTGCCCTTCGATACCGGCCTGAAGATCGAGCAGCGTTATTTCACCGAGGTGCTGCAGACCCGTGAAGCCTTCTCGATGATCCGCTCGCTGTTCATCTCGATGCAGGAACTCGGCAAAGGCGCCCGCCGCCCGGCCGGCATCCCCAAGTCCGAACTCAAGCATGTCGGCGTCGTCGGCGCCGGCTTCATGGGCGCTTCGATCGCCTATGTCACCGCCGCTGCCGGTCTCCCGGTGACGCTGATCGACCGCGACATGGAAGCTGCCGCCAGGGGCAAGGCCGTGTGCGAGGGCCTCGTCAAGGATTCTGTCGGTAAGGGACGATTTACGCAGGTCGAGGCTGCAGCCCTTCTCTCCCGCATCACCCCTTCGGCCGACTATGCCGGGCTCGCTACTGCCGATCTCGTCATCGAGGCGGTGTTCGAGGATCGCGAGGTGAAGAAATCGGTCATCGAGGCGGTTGAAGCCGTGCTGCCGGAAGGCGCGATCTTCGCCTCCAATACCTCGACGCTGCCGATCACGGGACTGGCGAAGAATTCCAAGCGCCCGTCCAATTTCATCGGCATCCACTTCTTCTCGCCGGTCGAGAAGATGATGCTGACCGAGGTCATCCTCGGCAAGGAGACCGACGACAGGGCTCTGGCCGTCGCGCTCGATTATGTCGCGGCGATCAAGAAGACGCCGATTGTCGTCAACGATACCCGCGGCTTCTTCGTCAATCGCTGCGTGCTGCGCTACATGTCGGAAAGCTACGATATGCTGATCGGGGGCGTGCCGCCGGTCATGATCGAGAATGCCGCCAAGATGGCCGGCATGCCGGTCGGTCCGCTGGCGCTCAACGACGAGGTGGCGATCGACCTGTCGCTGAAGATCCTCAAGGCCACCGTTGCCGATCTCGGCGAAAAGGCGATTGACCCCAGGCATATGGAGTTGATCTCCCGCATGGTCGAAAAGGAGGGCCGCTTCGGCCGCAAGAATTCCAAGGGCTTCTACGACTATCCGCCGAAGCCGGCGAAGAAATCGCTCTGGCCGGAGCTGAAGAGCTTTTACCGCCAGAAGAACGCCGACGAGGTCGACGTCGCCGTTCTCAAGCAGCGCTTCCTCGTCACCATCGCGCTCGAAGCCGCCCGCACGGTGGAAGAAGGCATCGTCACCGATCCGCGCGAAGCCGATGTTGGCTCGATCCTCGGCTTCGGCTTCGCGCCCTATACCGGCGGGGCGCTCAGCTATATCGACGGCATGGGTGTGGAGGCTTTCGTGGAACTGGCTGAAAAGTTGGCGGTAGCTTACGGAGAGCATTTCAGACCGACGCCGCTGCTGAAGGATATGGCCGCCAAGGGCGAGACATTTTATGGGCGGTTCGATCCCTATGCTGCAGCGAAGTAAGCCGCTTCTGCGATCTTGATCCGAAGGCGGCCTGTTTTAAAAAGGGCTGTCTTTGTCGTCGAGCAGTGTGGCACCCCCTCTGGCCTGCCGGCCGTCTCCCCCACAAGGGTGGAGATCGGCTGGGCGCGAGGGCTTCCCCAAACAACTAAGGGGATGGTGAGTGTTGCTGCCGTTCGAGAGGGAGCGATAGCCAAGCCTCCGCCGATCTCCCTCCTTGTGGGGAGATGCCCAGCAGGCCAGAGGGGGTACCACACGGCACACGGTTAAGAGACAACTCTCCACCGCGAGCACAACCCGGAAGCATCGCCAGCAATTCAGCCGCGAGCCTCCTCCTTGGCCTCCAATATCTCCATCACCCGCGCCATCACCGCCCGCGCTGATTCAAGCTCCGCTGCCGTAAACGCCGCGCTCACCCCGTTCGCCCATTCCGCCTGCGCCACCTCGATCGCACCAAGCCGCTCCGCTCCATCCGCCGTCAGCAGCACCAGCTTGGCGCGCTGATGCTGCGGGTTATCGGCATAGGCGATCAGCCCTTCACCCTCCAGCACATCGGCAAGCCGCTGCACGCCCTGGCGGGCGAGGCCGAGCGTGCGGGCGATCTGCGCCACCGAAAGCTCGCCGCGCCTTGCCGCTGCCAGCACCTGCCAGCGCGCGCTAGTCTGTCCCGCCGGTTTTGACAACCGGTCGCCGGCGGCCGTCAGGTGACCGGCCAGACGCAGCGCTGTGATCGCGAAAGCGGAGAAGGCATCCCCTTCCATCGTTCGCTCCGGTCGATTATGTTTGACAATATGTTGTCTATTTCGTATCTCGTTCATGGTGACAACATATTGTCATATCCAAGTGTCTGATGCAACGTCGAAGGAGGAGCGCGCCATGAAGAAGACCTACCGGGGAAGCTGCCATTGCGGCAAAGTGCGTTACGAAGTGGATATGGACCTCGAGGCCGGGACCGGCCGCTGCAATTGCTCGATCTGCGCCAAGCGGCGTTATTGGGGCGCCAACGTCAAGCCGGAGGATTTCCGGCTGATGTGCGATGAGGCGGAGACATCAGACTACCAGTTCAACACGATGAGCGGCCATCACCGCTTCTGCCGCACCTGTGGCGTGCCGGCCTATGGCGACGGTTATGTCGAGGCGATCGGCGGCGCCTATGTCTCGATCAATATTGCCTGCCTGGATAATATTACGCCCGAGGAACTGGCGGCGCTGCCGGTTCGTTACGCCGATGGCAGGCACGATGCCTGGTGGAACGAGCCTGAAGTGACGAGTTATCTCTGAAGCAATTCCAGCAAAACGCGGAATGCCAAGATTGAAATGCATCATTGTCGGATCGTCCTCCTGCCGCGCGTCCTCCATAACGGAGAAGGAGAACGGCCGTGAAAGACGAAGCAAATGTCAGGCACGAGGAAGAGGCGGTCATCGCCATGCTGATGATGCGGGCCAAGGCGCTGGGGGAAAAGAACGCCGAGGAGGCGCTTTCCTACGAGGCCGAAGATTCCGTGGAATTTTCCCTTGCGCCGCCGCTGGTCATGAACGGCAAGGACAAGGCAGGCCTGCAGGCCTGGTTCGACACCTGGGAAGGTCCGATCGGCGGCGAGGTGCGCGACGCCAAACTGACGGTCGGCGAGGGTGTCGCTTTCTGGAGTGGCCTCACGCGGATGACCGGGAAGAAGACCGATGGCACCGAAGTCGATCTCTGGTTCCGTCAGACCCTCGGCCTCGTCAAGCAGGATGGCCGCTGGCTGGTCGCCCACCAGCACGCCTCGGTGCCTTTCGCCATGGATGGCAGCGGCCGGGCACTGCTGGATCTCCAGCCGTGAACACTCCCTCCGGAATCAGGCGGCATTCTCCGCCGTCTTTCCGGCGCGAAGGGCCACGATCCCGACGCCCAGCAACAGCAGGATCGCCGTCGCATAAATGTCCGTCGTCACCTGATAGCCGGCGGATTTCGCCAGGAAGCCTGCCAGAATCGCCGGCAGGCTGAAGGCGAGGTAGCTCTGCACGTAGAAGGCCGACAGCAGTCCGGCCCGCTCGTCCGCTTTGGCGAGCGGCATGATGGTGCCGAGCGAGCCGAGGAAATTGGTGCCGAAACCGGCGCCGGTCAAAATCGTGCCGATCAGCAGCAGCGGCACGTTTGCGAGATGCACGCCGGCAACGACCGTCAGGATACCGAGGGTCTTCGCCGATACGCCGAAGCCGAGATTGGCCTGGGCCGTCTTGCCGCGCCTGAGATAGACGGCGATCGCTCCGCTCGCCGTCAGTGCGGCGACGACCGCCCCGCCCGTCAGCGGCGCGGTGCTGCCGGTCGTGCTGGCGACCAAGGATGGGACCAGCGAAAGGTAGAAGCCGCCGAGCGTCCAGTTGGCGATATTGATCGGCGTCACCAGCGAGAGCGGCCGCTTCGCCTGCGGCGGAATGGAAACCCGCGGTATCAGAGAACCGAGCGCACCCGGCCGCGCGCCGCCGGTCTCGGGGATCAGCCAGATCGCGGCGGCCTGCAGCGCAAAGGCGACGAAGAGCAGCGCATAGACGAGATGCATTGGGAAGGGGCCATACTGGATCAGGGCGCTCGTGCCGACCGCACCCACCGCCATGCCGCAAAGCGGCGCAATCGAATTGACGATCTGGCCCTTCGCCCGGTCGACATCGACGAGGGCTGCTCCGAGCGAGGCGCCGGCGATGCCGGTGGCAATGCCCTGGACGATCCGCGCCGCGATCAGCCAGCCGGGACTGCTGGCGGCGACGAAGAGAACCATGGCGACGAGTTCGAGCAGCAGGGCAGAAAAGATCACCGGCCGGCGGCCGAGATGATCGGAAATCGAGCCGGCGGTCAGCAGCGCCGCCAGGAGCGCAAAGGCGTAGACTGCGAAGATCACCGTGATCAACACCGGCGAGATGGAAAAGTTCTCCTGATAGATCCGGTAGAGCGGCGTCGGCACCGATGAGGCGCCGAAGAAGGTGGCGAGTGTCAGCGCGTGAAAACCGATCGAGGGACGCGGCGCATTCTCTGTGGATTTGGCGGCAGCGAACATATATAAGTCCCTTAAAGCTAACCCGTTGCGTTAGCTCCATGTAGGGTGAATAAGGCGCAAAGGCAAATTATTTGCGTTTATGCTCCTGTCAAAGATTTTGAACCATCAATGTCAGGACGAGGTCGGATTGCAGGCATGGCAGTGAAAGAGAATCTCCGTCCGGGCGGACGAAGCGCTCGGGTCCAGGCGTCGGTGCACAAGGCGGCGCGCGATCTGTTGGTCGAGATCAATCGCACGGAGGTGACGATCCCGTTGATCGCCGCCAGGGCGGGCGTGACGCCGTCGACCATCTATCGCCGCTGGGGCGATCTGCAGGAGCTTCTCGCCGACGTCGCCGTCGAGCGGCTGCGGCCGGATATGCAGCCGGTCGACGCCGGCAGCGGCAGCGCCGATCTTCAGGCCTGGGCCGAGCAATATGCCGAGGAAATGTCCTCCGGGCCGGGCCGCGAGATGATCCGCGACGTGTTGGCCGCGCAGGCCGGCGCCAATGCCTGCAAGTGCTGCGAATATACGCGTCAGCAGATCGTCGTTATCGCCGACAGGGCAAAGGCGCGGGGCGAAACCTTCCCGGACGTCGATCTCGTGATGGATCAGGTTGTGGCGCCGATCATGTACCGCATCCTGTTTGGCGAGGTGCCGGATACTGCGCGTGTACGCGATCTCGTCGCTCGCGTCATCAGCCCGGCCGGCTGAGCTTGCCGGCTATTCCGCAGCCGCGCGTTTGAGGCCGGCTATCTGGGTGATATAGGCGCGCAGCGCCGCCGGCCGCACCGGCTTGTGTTGAACGGCGATGCCGTAGCGCTCGGCCTCGCTGCGCACTTCAGGCGTGCGGTCGGCGGTAACAAGCAAGGCGCGGAGGTCGATGCCGAACTGCCGGCGCAGATGCAGGATTGCGGCAAGCCCGGTGCCGTCGTCGAGATGATAATCGGCGATGGCAAGATCCGGCGGCCCATCCCGGCCGTCCATGGCGATCACCTCGGCAAGGCAATCCACCGCCGTCACCTCGCAACCCCAGCCGCTGAGCAGCAACCGCATGCCTTCCAGGATCTTCGGCTCGTTGTCGATGCAGAGGATTTTCAGTCCCTTGAGCGGCTGCCCCGGGCGGTCGGCGGGGCTGACGGCTGCCGCAGCCTCGGCCGGACGTGAGACGTCGAGCGGCATGGAGATGCGGAATTCAGTGCCTCTGCCATGCGTCGAGAGCAGCTCGACCGGATGGTTGAGCACGCGGGCGATACGGTCGACGATCGAAAGGCCGAGTCCGAGGCCGGAAGCAGTCTTGGCGCCTTCGTCCAGCCGCGCGAATTCCTTGAACACGGTACGGAATTTCGATGGCGGAATGCCGATGCCGGAATCGATCACCTGAATGATCACCTGGTTGCCGCGCCGCCGCGCCCCGACCAGCACCTTCCCGGTGATCGTGTATTTTATGGCGTTGGAAACGAGGTTCTGCACTAGGCGGCGCAGAAGATTCGGGTCTGAGCGGACGCGCAGCGATGTCGGCATGACCACCAGCTTCAGCTGTTTCTCCCGGGCGATCGGCGCAAAATCGGTCTCGATCCGCTCCAGGAGATCGGAAAGCGCAACCGAGGCAAGCCGCGGCCGCATGGCGCCGGTATCGAGCCTGGAGATGTCGAGCACCGCGCCCAGAATGGTTTCGACCGATTCCAGTGCTGAATCGATGTTGCGCACAATCGGGCTGTTGTCGGATTGCGCCATACGCTCGACCAGCGCCGAGGAATAGAGCCTGGCGGCGTTGAGCGGCTGCAGGATGTCGTGGCCGGCGGCGGCGAAAAAGCGGGTCTTGCCGATATTCGCCTCGTCGGCAGCCGCCCGCGCTTCGGCCAGTTCGTGGTTGACGCGGGTGAGTTCCGCCGTGCGTTCGGCAACGCGTTGCTCCAGCGTCTCATTCGCCTGTTTCAGCGCCTGGTCGGCGCTGACGCGTTGGGTGATATCGGTGAAGGTGGCGACAATGCCTTTGTCCGGCATGGCGTTGGAGCGCACCTCGATGATCCGCTCACCGCCGCCGAGCACCAGCGCGAAGGGTTTGTCGAGCGTGAGGAAATGCCGCACCGTCTGCTGCAGATCGCCCGGCGCGATGTCGCCGCGCTGGCTGAGGATATTGACGATCTCGGAGAGGGGAAAGCCGACCTGGCCGGCATTCTCCGGCAGGTCGAGCAATTGCCGGAAGCGGCGGTTCCAGATTGTCAGCCGGTTGGAACTGTCGAAAACGGCAATGCCCTGATCCATCTGCGATAGCGCCGTCTGCAGCATGTCCTGGTTATATTGCAGCGCTTCGCTTGCCTGATCGAGCAGCCAGGCGGTGTCGGACGAAGCATCCTCGATCTTCTGCAGGATCAACGACAGCACCAGCCTTGCCGAGGACGAGCCGATGGCGCTGCCGAGCAGCTGTTCGCTGAAATGGATCAGCGCCATGTCGGCCGGCTGCTCGTCCTCCAGCTTGCGGCCGGAGCTTTGCTCATAGGTCGTCAACGAGCGCTGCATGCGCTCCTCGCCAAGATAGCGCGAGATCGCCGCCTTGAGGTCGCCGACGCTGATGCGGGTTTTCCAGCCCCGCGTGGCAAATTGCGAGCGTGAATGCCGTTTGACGAAAATGCCGGCCTGGATGCGTTCCAGCGGCCTGGCATTGCGGGTGAGCGATCCGACGATGACGAAAGCGGTGTTGACGAGCAGGCTCATCACGGTCGCATTGACCAGCGGGTCGGCGTCGGGCGCGGTAAACAGCGTGGCGCCGGGGAAGATGAAGCCGAGCACTACGCTTGCCACATGCGAATAATCGGGGCCGCCGAGCGACGGCAGGAACAGCAGGTAGACCCAGATGACGAAGCCGGACGTCAGCCCGAGGATGGCGCCGCGCGCATTTGCCCGCCGCCAGATTAGTCCGACGAACAGGGCAGGGGCGATCTGCGCGATCGCGGCGAACGAGAGAAGGCCGATCGAGGCCAGCCCCGCCGTGCTGTCGGTCGAGCGGTAGTAGGCGTAACCGAACAGCAGCACAGCGAAGATCGCGCTGCGGCGGATGTTCAGCAGCGTCTTGGCGAAATCGTCGCGCTGGCCGGTGCGGCCGGCGAGTTTGCGCCTCAGGAAGATCGGCATGATGATGTCGTTCGACACCATGATCGACAGCGCCACGGAATCGACGATGACCATCGCCGTTGCGGCGGAGAAGCCGCCGATGAAGGTGATCAGCGAAACCACCGGCATCTCGCCGGCAAGCGGCAGCGACAGCATGTAGAAGTCGGCATTGCCGGCGCCGCCGAAGGTCAGCAGCCCGCCGATCGCCACCGGCAGCACGAAGAGATTGATCGCGACCAGATAGAAGGGAAACAGAAAGCCGGCGAGTTTCAGCTGTTTCGCCGTCCGGTTTTCCACGACCGTCACGTGAAATTGCCGCGGCAGCATGATGATCGCGAAGGCCGACAGTGCGATCAGGGTGATCCAGCGGCTGATCGGCGTATGATAATTCAGCGCCGACATCACCAAGCTGTTTTCGACGGTCTTCTGCCAGAGGTCGGTCGGACCGTCGAAAAGAAACCAGATGACGCAGATGCCGGCCGTCAGGAAGGCAACCAGCTTGACCACCGATTCCATCGAAACGGCGAGGATCAGGCCGTCCTGGTGCTCCGTCGCATCGGTATGCCGCGTCCCGAACATGATGGCGAAGCAGGCAAGCACCAGCGTCGCGACGAGCGGCAGATCGAGAAAATAGAGATTGCCGCTGCCGATACCGTAATCGGACGGGTTGACCATGGCGCTGACGGTGCTGGAGATCGCCTTCAGCTGCAGCGCGATATAGGGAATGGTGCCGATCAGCGAGATCAGCGCGACGATGGTGGCGACCGTCGGGTTCTTGCCGTAGCGCGCGGCGACGAAATCGGCGACCGAGGTGAGCTTCTCCGCCTTGGCGAGCTCGATGATGCGGCGAAGCAGCGGCATGCCGAACGTGAAGACCAGGATCGGGCCGATATAGATGCCGGCAAATTCCAAGCCGCGCTGCGCGGCAAGCCCGACGCTGCCGAAATAGGTCCAGGAGGTGCAGTAGATCGCCAGGCTCAGCGCATAGACGACCGGCCATCCGCCTTCCAGCGAGCCCGGGCCGCGGTTCTTGCGGTCGCCATAGCTTGCCACGGCGAATAGCAGCAGCAGATAGCCGAAGGCAGACGCGAATATGACCCAGCCTGGAAGCATTGACCCTCCGCCGGTGACAGGTGCCGGCACCTCCCGCAATGCAGGTGAGCTTAAGTCATTTCAGGAGCCTTGAAAATTCCTGCCCGTCTAAGCCTTAAGTCAAAGACTGCACGCAGTCCTTTGCGGGATTATTGCGATTTGCAATTGATTAATTGCAGTGAAGATGTAGCTAGTGAAAACAACTGCATATCTCTGAAATGGGATCGAAGGGAGACGGATCCGATGCTCAATGAGTTCAAGGCCTTTATCGCCCGCGGCAATGTCATGGATCTTGCAGTCGGCGTCATCATCGGCGGTGCCTTCGGCGGCATCGTCAAATCCCTGGTCGACGACCTTATCATGCCGATCGTCGGCGCCATTTTCGGCGGCTTCGATTTTTCCAATTATTTCCTGCCGCTCTCGTCGGCCGTCAACGCGCCGACACTGGCCGCCGCCCGCGCCCAAGGGGCGGTCTTCGCCTATGGCAGCTTCCTCACCGTCCTCATCAACTTCCTGATCCTTGCCTGGATCATCTTTCTGATGGTCAAGGGCGTGAACTATCTGCGCATGCAGGTCGAGCGCCAGGAGAAGGCGGCACCGGAAGAACTGCCCCCGCCGCCGGCGGACGTCCAGCTGCTGACGGAGATCCGCGATCTCCTCGCCAAGCGCCCGGCGGTCTGATCGGAGCTGGGGCCGGCGGCTCAGGCTGGCGTGTTGAGGCAAGTCGTGGTGGCTCCACAATGGCTCCGCCCGCCCTCAGCACGTCGGCCGCGCCGGCCATCCATCACGAAAATCGATATGCCATCACTGGATATCATGGGATTTGCGGTCGCAAATCCTCTATGAAGGCGAAAACCGGAGATCTGCATGTCGATCATGAACAGCCTCAGCCCGCGCGCCGTGGCGGCGCCCGAAAGCGGGATCGTCGAAGTCGTCAATTATGCCCGCGGCCGCGAAGGCCTGCTGCCGCTCTGGGTCGGTGAAGGCGATCTGCCGACGCCCGATTTCATCAGCCGGGCGGCGATGGAAGCGCTGGCCGCCGGCGAGACCTTCTACACCTGGCAGCGCGGCATTCCCGAGCTTCGCCGGGCGCTGTCGGATTATTATGTCAGGCATTTTTCCGTCCGGCTGCCGGTCGAGCATTTCTACGCCACCGGCTCCGGCATGCAGGCGATCCAGCTCTGCGTGCAGGCGCTGACTTCGCCTGGCGACGAATTCGTTTATCTCACCCCCGCCTGGCCGAATATTGCCGCAGCCCTCGAAATAGCAGGTGCGCGCTCCGTCGGCGTCACGCTGCAGTTCGAAGGCGGCAAATGGACGGTCGATCTCGAGCGCGTCGAAGCCGCCATCACATCCAAAACCAGAGGCATCTTCATCAACACCCCTTCGAACCCGACGGGTTGGACCGCGACGAAGAAAGATCTCGGCAATATCCTGGCGCTCGCCCGCAAACATGATCTCTGGATCATGGCGGATGAAATATACGCGCGCTATTACTTCGCCGGCGGCCGCGCGGCCTCGTTCCTCGACGTGATGGAGCCGGACGACAAGATCGTCTTCGTCAATTCCTTCTCGAAAAACTGGTCGATGACCGGCTGGCGCGTCGGCTGGATCGTAGCCCCCCCAGAGATGGGCCAGGTGCTTGAAAACCTCGTCCAATATTCGACATCCGGCGTGGCGCAGTTCATGCAGAAGGGCGCCGTCGCAGCCCTTGATCAAGGCGATGATTTCGTTGCGGCCAACATCGCCAAGGCGGCGCGGTCGCGCGATATCCTCTGCGATGCGCTGATTGCCACCAATCGCGTCGAGACGCTGAAGCCGGACGGCGCGATCTATGCGTTCCTGAAGATCGACGGCGTTGCCGACAGCCGCAGCGCCGCCATCGACATCGTCGACAAGACGGGCGTCGGCCTTGCTCCCGGGGCTGCCTTCGGCGCCGGCGGCGAGCTCTTCCTGCGCGCCTGTTTCCTGCGCGATCCCGCCCAGGTGGCGATCGCGGCCGAGCGTCTCTGCGACTATATCCTCAAGCGCTGAGAGGGCGCGGGGCACGCCCGTGCGGGACGATTTCGTGCCGGAATCGCCTGATCGATAAAACTGTAGCGAAGAGCGAAATTAGCCTCTAACCACGACTCCAAACATACCCGTTCAAACGCCTTACAACGGCGCCGTGATAAGAAAATTGGAAAGAAAACCGGCGCCTGATGCCCCTGCTTATAAATTGAGGCGGGGTGTGGGAATGGCGGTTTTGGTGACGGGCGGCGCCGGATACATCGGCAGTCACATGGTTTGGGCGCTCATCGATGCCGGCGAGGATGTGGTCGTGCTGGACCGTCTCTCCACCGGCTTCCGCTGGGCGGTGGCGCCGGCGGCGCGTTTTTATCTCGGCGACATCGCCGATGCCGATATTCTGAAGAAGATCTTCATCGAAAACGACATCGAGGCGATCATCCATTTCGCCGGCTCCGCCGTCGTGCCGGTGTCGGTTGCCGATCCCCTCGCCTATTACGACAACAATTCCGGCAAGACCCGGACGCTTCTTTCCGCCTCGATCAGGGCCGGCATCCGCAATTTCGTCTTCTCCTCGACGGCCGCCGTTTACGGCCAGCAGCAGACGGACCTGCCGGTGAAGGAGACGGCTCACCTCAATCCGGAAAATCCTTACGGTCAGTCGAAGCTGATGACCGAGCTTATGCTGCGTGACGCCGCCGCCGCCTATGATTTCAACTATGTCGCGCTTCGCTACTTCAACGTCGCCGGCGCCGACCCGCACCACCGCACCGGCCAGTCGACTTCGGGCGCCACGCACCTCATCAAGGTTGCCTGCGAGGCAGCGCTCGGCAAGCGTGACAGCGTCCATGTTTACGGCATCGACTATCCCACCCATGACGGCACCGGCGTGCGCGACTACATCCATGTCACCGACCTCGCCGATGCGCATCTGAAAGCGCTGCAGCACCTGCGCAGGGACAAGGGCCCGCTCGTCGCCAATTGCGGTTATGGCAGCGGCTATTCCGTGCTCGACGTCTTGAATATGGTCACCCGCCTGCACGGGCATTCCTTCAAGATTCACATGGCGCCGCGGCGCGCCGGCGATTCGGCCAGCGTCGTCGCCGATCCTTCGCTCGCCCGGCAGGTGCTCGACTGGAAGCCCCGCTACGATTCGCTTGAGACCATCGTCCAGAGTTCGCTCGATTGGGAACTCTTCCTGTCGAACAGAAACGTCGACGACCTGCACAGCATCCACCGGGCACTTGCCGCCGCATCCTTCTGAGCGGTGTCCGGCGGCGGCTGCCGTTTACACCAGCGCCCGCGGGCTTCGAATGACGTGACGTGAATAAGGAAACATCAAGCTTTCGCTGCCTGGCTCTGGCCGACGGATAAGAGAAGATGAAGAACTTTCTGGCTTCATTGCAGCTGCAAAGAGACAATCCGACGCTTCTGATGGCGCAGTTCCAGGCCCTGTCGTCGCAGATCCCCATTCTCTATATCCTGCTGATCATCAATGCGCTGGCGGTGGCGATTACCCATCTGAAATCCGCGCCGCTGTGGCTGTCGCTCTATATTCCGGTGGCGCTCAGCGTCGTCTGTATGTTCCGTCTCTGCTGGTGGGAGATCAGGGGCAAGGAAAGCATCACTGCCGAGCGGGCCTACCGGCTGATGAAGGTGACGATATCGGGCGCCGGAATCCTGACCGTCGCTTTCGGCAGCTGGTCGGTCGCGCTTTACCAATATGGCGATGCGTCGCAGCAGGGCCAGATCGCCTATTTCCTCGTCGTGACCGGCATTTCCTGCATCTTCTGCCTGATGCATCTGCCGATGGCGGCGGCGATGACCACGGTCATTACCTTCTCCGCCATGATCACCACCTTCATGTTCTCGGGCAATCCCGTTTTCGTGGCGACCGCCGTCAGCGGGCTCTTCCTCATCCTGCCCTTCCTCCGGGTGATCAACAGCTATTTCCAGAATTTCGTCGGCCTGGTGCAACTGACCGAGGAGTTGAAGAAGAAGCAGGCGGAGGCCGAGGAGTTGAACCTCGTCAACAGCCGCAACGCGCTGCATGATCAACTGACCGGCCTTGCCAACCGCCGCAGCTTCTTTCTCTCCCTGGAAGAACGGTTGCAGAAGAATCCGTTCTCGACGCCCGTTCTCGGCATTATCGATCTCGACGGCTTCAAGCCCGTCAACGACGTTTTCGGCCATGCCGCCGGTGATCTCGTGCTCAAGGAAACGGCGCGACGCTTCACCGCTTTGGTCGGCGAGGAGGGTATCGTCTCCCGTCTCGGCGGCGATGAATTCGGCATCATTTTCCCCTCATCGATGACGCGCCAGGCGGTCGCCGATCTCGGTCAGGCGCTTTGCGCCGCCGTCCGTGATCCCATCGAAATCCCCGATGGCTCGGTCCGCGTCTTCGGCTCCTGCGGCATCGTCTATCCCGATCTCGGCGAATACACCGCCGAAGACCTCTACGAGAAGGCCGATTTCGCCCTCTACCAGGTCAAGAGCAAGCGCAGCAGCGGCGTCGAATTCTTCTCCGCCGAACACGAAAAGATCCTGACGCAGCGCTACCTGATCGAACTCGAGTTGCAGGCAAACGATTTCGCCGGGGAATTGAAACTCGACTACCAGCCGATCGTCGAATTGAAGAGCGGCCGCGTCGTCGCTTATGAGGCGCTCGCCCGCTGGGACAGCGCCCGTTTCGGACGCATCAGCCCCACAGCCTTCATTCCCGCCGCCGAGCGCACGGCGGTGATCGGCCGCATGACGCGCATCCTCTTTGCCCAGGCGCTCGAAGCGCTGGCGATCATTCCGCGCCATCTGAGGCTCTCCTTCAACCTCTCGGCACGGGATATCTGCGATCATGAGACCTCGATGGCGCTGCTTGCCATGATCACCCGCTCCGGCATCGACCCGAAGCGCATCGAATTTGAAATTACCGAAACCGCATTGCTCTCCGATTTCGACACGGCCGACCGGGTGATCACGATGCTGCGCGCCGCCGGCATCTCGATCGCCCTCGATGATTTCGGCACCGGCTTTTCCAGCCTCAGCCACATTCATCGTCTGGCCTTCGACAAGCTGAAGATCGACAAGGGTTTCGTGATGAATTTCGATCGCGACGCCCGTTGCATGAACATCACTCGATCGGTCGCCAACCTCTGTCAGAATCTCGGCATCGCCTCGGTCGCCGAAGGTGTGGAAAGCGAAGCGATCGCCGAGGGATTGAAGGCGATGGGTGTCCGTCTGGCGCAGGGCTATTATTTCTCGCGGCCGCTGCCGCTGGAACTCGCCATCGAATATGCGGACCGCTGCGAAGCCGCAGCGTCAGCCCGAGACGCCCTGTCGGCCTGAGCAACCGCTTGGTCCCGGCCCGCAAATACTCTGGAGCGATGCCGCATCCTCGTCTATGCATGGTTCAACAGACGAGGTGAACCATGCAGCACGGCGAAGTGATCATCGAACGGCGGGGCACTGCCGGCATCATCCGGCTCAACCGGCCGCGGGCGCTGAACAGTCTGACGCTGCCGATGATCCGCGCGCTCGCGGAGGCCCTTCATGGCTTTGCCTCCGGATCCGATGTGGCAAGCGTTGTGATCACGGGCGAAGGCGAACGCGGCTTCTGTGCCGGCGGTGATATCCGTGCGCTGCATGAAAGCGCCCGCGCCGGCGATGGTCTCGCCGGAACCTTCTGGCGCGAGGAATTCCGCCTCAACCATATGATCGCCTCCTATCCCAAACCCTATGTCGCGCTGATGGACGGCATCACCATGGGCGGCGGCGTCGGCCTGTCCTCGCACGGCCGCCACCGCATCGTCACCGAGCGCACGCGGCTTGCCATGCCGGAGACCGGCATCGGCTATGTCCCCGATGTCGGCGCCACATGGCTGCTGCCGAAGGCGCCCGGCGAGGCCGGAACATGGCTCGGCCTGACCGGGCTCGATATTGGTGCTGCGGACGCGATCTATGCTGGTCTCGCCGATCTTCAGATCGCTTCGGCGCGGCTCGACGCGGTGATCGATGGCCTTTGCGACCTGCCGCGCACCAGCGCGTCGACGGAAGTCGATGCCCTGCTGCAGGGATTTTCCGAACCGCTGGCGGAAAGCCGGTTGCGGCAGAATGTCGATGTGATCGACCGCGCATTTTCCTTCGACGGCGTCGAGGAAATCCTCGCGGCTCTCGCCAAAGAAGAGGGCGACTTTGCAGCCGAGACGCGCCGGGTATTGCTCAGCCGGTCGCCGACCAGCCTGAAACTCGCTCTGCTGCTGCTGAGGGCGGGCCGGCGCAGTGCCTCGCTCGCCGAATGTCTTCGCCGCGAACTCGGCGCCTGCCTGCAGATGCTTGATAATCCCGATTTCTTCGAAGGCATCCGCGCCGCTGTCATCGACAAGGACCGCAATCCGAAATGGTCGCCGGCATCAGTCGAGGCGGTGACGGCGGAAACGGTCGAGCGCTTCCTGAAACCGGCTGAGCCGCCGCTTTCGCTTTGATGTCGTAACTCCTGCGTTGCTGCTAGCGAGGGCACCGCCTGCCGGGCGGGACTCTGCGTCCTTTTGCTGGTCGCTCCACGCCAAATCTGCACTGCACCACGGCGAATCCATAGGCGGGCCTGTCCTAAAGCCTAGCCTTCCCTCTCCCTTGACCTGATCGACCGCCAAACGCGCTCCGGCATAGTCTCCGCTTCGTGATCATCGACCCGACATCTTTCGATCATGCAACACAGGAGCGCATCATGTCACAAGCAGAAGCAAGACCCCGTACGGCTGGCCAGCAGGAGACAAACATCAACCTCAACAGTACCTCGCAGCCCGGCAGACCGCGGCCGGATGAGCTGGTTCCGTCGCGCTACGCGGTGCGGATCGGCGAGATTGAAGTTCTGATCATCAGCGATGGTGTGCTGCCGCTCCCAACCGCGATGCTGGGGCACAATGTCGATGCGGCTGACAGGGCAGCGTGGCTGGGGGATATGTTCCTGCCGCCGGACGCTTTCGACTGGGCGCTGAACGTGGTCCTGGTCCGCAGCGGCGGGCAGACCATCCTCATCGACGCCGGGCTGGGGCTGGACCCGGACTTGAACTTGCCGCGGGCCGGGCAGCTGATCAGGAGGCTGGAGGCTGCTGGTATCGATCTTGCGGCGGTGACCGACGTGGTGCTGACCCACCTGCACATGGATCACATCGGCGGGCTGCTGGTTGATGGGGTGAAGGACCGACTGCGTCCGGACCTCAGGATTCACGTGGCGGCTGCCGAGGCGAAGTTCTGGGAAGCGCCCGATTTCAGCCAGGTGTCCATGCCGCCAGGCTTCCCTGACGCGCTTCGGGCGACCGCAAAGCGGTTCCTCGGCGAGTACGCCATCCATCTTAGGCTATTCGACGAGCAATCCGAGGTGGCGCCGGGTGTGGTCGCCCAACGCACCGGCGGCCACACTCCCGGACACAGCGTTGTTCGCCTGGCATCGGGCAGCGACCAGTTGACATTCGCCGGCGACGCCATCTTTGCGGTCGGGTTTGAGCACCCCGACTGGTACAATGGTTTCGAACACTATCCCGAAGAAGCGGCTCGTGTGCGCCGCGATCTTTTGCGGGAGCTGGCGGCGACCGGTGAACAGCTGGTGGCCACCCACCTGCCGTTCCCGTCCGTCGGCCGGGTGGCGGTAGACGGCGAAGCCTTCCGCTGGGTGCCGGTCTTCTGGGACTATTGAGCGCCGAACCAAAGAGCGTTGCATGGAGCCGATCTATGCAACGCACTCTATCGCCACATGCCGCGCATGCGGGCGCCGACGTCGATGCGCACCTGCCGCGCTTGCGCCTGGGCGGCGGCTTCCGATTTCACCTGCGGCCAGCTGCAGGCCTCGAAGAACTGCAGCAGCGTCGCGGGAATGAAACGGCTGCGCGCGGCATAGACGTGCCGATCGCCTTGGGCGTTCTGCCCATAGGTGAAGAAGCGTTGCGGCACGACAAGGTCGAGACCGTCCCGGGCGCGCGTCATCGCCACATAGAGCAGCCGGCGTTCCTCCTCGATTTCGGCGCTGGCGCCGACGGCAAGATCGCTCGGAATACAGCCGTCGACGACGTTCAGCATGAACACCCTCGTCCACTCCTGGCCCTTGGCCGAATGGATGGTCGAGAGGACGAGATAATCCTCGTCGAGCAGCGGCACGCCGGCCTGGTCGCTGGTCGCATCCGGCGGATCGAGGGTGAGCTCGGTGAGGAAGCGCTCGCGCGAGGCATAGCCGCCGGCAATCTGCTCGAGCTGCAGGAGATCGGCCTGCCGCGTCGCCGCGTCCTCATGCAGCCGTTCCAGATGCGGCGCGTACCATTGCCGCGCCAGCCCGATTTCAGCCGGCCAGCCGGCCTTGCCGGATTTCAGCTCCTGCAGCATCGAAACGAAGGCGGTCCAGTCCTCGCCGGAGCGCGGCGGCGCCGGCATGGCGGCCAGCGCCGACAGCGGGCTTGCATCCTCGGCCATCAGATCGAGCGCCTTCTGCGCCGTCGACGGTCCGACGCCTGGCAGGATCTGCATCAGCCGGAAGCCCGCCACCCGGTCGCGCGGATTTTGCGCAAAGCGAAGGGCGGCCAGCATGTCCTTCACATGCGCGCTGTCGAGAAACTTCAAGCCGCCGAACTTGACGAAGGGAATATTGCGCCGGGTCAGCTCAACCTCCAGCGGCCCGCTGTGATGGGCGGCGCGGAAGAGCACGGCCTGCTGCTTGAGCTTCAAGCCTTCTTCGCGATTGTCGAGCACCTTTTCGGCGATATAACGCGCCTGCTCGGCCTCGTCGCGCACCGAAACGAGGCGCGGCCGTTCCGCCGATTGCCGCTCGGTCCAGAGATTCTTGGTGAAGCGCTCCGAGGCGAGATCGATGACGGCATTGGCCGCGGCCAGGATCGGCTGCGTCGAGCGGTAATTGCGATCGAGCGTGACGATATTGGCGGCCGGGCTGAAGGCGGCGGGAAAATCGAGGATATTGCGAACCGTCGCCGCACGGAAGGAATAGATCGACTGCGCGTCATCGCCGACGACGGTCAGCCCCTGGCCCTCAGGCTTCAGCGCCAGAAGGATCGAGGCCTGCAGCCTGTTGGTGTCCTGATATTCGTCGACGAGCACATGGTCGAAGCGGCTGCCGATATCCTCGGCAATCACGTTCTCGCCGACCATCTGCGCCCAGTAGAGCAGGAGATCGTCGTAATCGAGCACGTTCTGAGCCTGCTTCGCCTCGACATAACAGGCAAAGAGTTCGCGCAGTTGTTGCTCCCACGCTGCGCACCAGGGAAAGGCGTCGCGCAGCACCTGATCGAGCGCCGTCTCCGAATTCACTGCCCGGGAATAGATGGCGAGGCAGGTCCCCTTGGCCGGAAAGCGGCTTTCCGTTTTGGAGAAGCCGAGATCGTGCCGGATGAGGTTCATCAGATCGGCGCTGTCTTCGCGGTCGTGAATGGTGAAATCGGCATTGAGGCCGATCTGCTGGGCATAATCGCGCAGCAGCCGCGCGCCGATGCCGTGGAATGTGCCGGACCAGTTGAGCGCATCGGCCATGATGCCGGCATTCGAACCCAGCACATCACGGCAGATGCGCTCGACGCGCCGCGCCATCTCGGCGGCTGCCCGACGCGAGAAGGTCATCAGCAGGATGCGGCGCGGATCGGCGCCCTTGACGATCAGATGGGCGACGCGATGCGCCAGCGTATTCGTCTTGCCGGAGCCGGCGCCGGCAATGACCAGCAGCGGCCCGGCAATATGGCTGCCGTCAGTGAGCGTGCCGTGCTCGACGGCCATGCGCTGCTGCGGATTGAGCTTTTCGAGATACATCCAGCCGTCCGGTCGGGCTCCCGCAGAATCACTCCGGGAAGATTAGATGTTCCTTGAATGTTCGCGATTTTAGCCGCTGTCAAGCGGTTCGAGACCTTAATCGGGGAAATCCGGGCCGATCACGCGCCGCACCAGTTTCAGGCTGCGGTCGGGCTGGAGGATATAGGTTTCCTCCACGCGCTGGCCCGTCTCGTTGTAGAATTGATGATGGACGGCGCTGCCGATCGGCGACTTGGTGAGCTTGGTTCGCGGCTGGCCGCCATAGGTGATGCTGCCGGGGATGGGTTCGAGCGCGGCCGTATCGGCCGAGGAGCAGCCGGCCAGCAATGCCCCTGCAAACAAGGCGGGCAGAAACCCTTTCATCATCGTCGTCCTTCTCAGCTGATATGGAACGCGCAGCCTCTTTCGCCAAGAGCTGCTGCCCGTCACGTTCTCGAATGTTTCGTGCGCCGGCGCAGCGATGTCGACGGGGGCCGAGATCGCGGAAAGCATCGCCGGCTGAGGCTATGTTGCAGCGCCTGCTGCGGCGCTGAGGGAACCAAAGCACTCTCCAGGTGTTGAAATGCCGGACCCGAAACGCTGGAGACCATCATGCAGACGCTTCTTCGCCTCTGGGCGTCCACCTTGATCATCGGCTGCGGCGTCTTTGTCGGCTCAGCCTATGCCTCGCTCGAGACGGGCATGGATTATTCCGCCTTGCCGAAGGATCAGATCGCCCTCAACGAATATACCGGCAGTGTCGCTTGTGAGCCGGCAGAGCCGCACTACCTGCCGTCCTTCATCCGCGCGGCCGACGGCACGATCATCGGTGTGGGATATATCGAGATGGAGAATGAGGCCGGTGCGGATTGCTGAAGCCGATCCGCTCGAACGAGGCTCGCCTGCGTTTCCGGATGACGAGCCTCTGACCGTCATCATGACGGCTGGATGTTTTCTATCGAAACAGCTGGCTCAGGCGCAACGCCCTTTGCGCCAAAACCCGGCACCTGCTCGATGCAGGGTTAAGTGAAAATTAAACAATGTATCGTTCCGACACGGTTTGCTGACCAAACCGGAAACGGCCGGACGTCTGCTGCATCAATGCAGCTTCAGCTTCGCCTCTTCGGCCGCCGCCAGGAACTCGGCTCTAGCCTCCTCCATGCTTTTGCGACCGTCCAACGCAGCCCGGCAGGTGCTGCGGGCCTTGATGTAACGAAGCCCGCGCGAACTCGGCCAGAGATCTGCCAGGCATTTCAAGGCATCGAACGGCCCGTTGACCGTTCGCGCATCGGCTCCCTCGAAACCGACCGTGACCGGGCTGTTCCATCGTTCAGTTGCCATCGATTCTCCTCCACGATTGTCGACAGAAACAGGGTGCAGCGCCTCCCATTCTCAGGACGGACGCCGCTATGATAGGCATTCTAGCGCGATTTTTGCCGTCAACAATGGTGAATCGTTCGTTGCTGATGAGGCGAAATGCCAGCTTGGGTGAGGCGGATCGCCGGGGGTGCGCACGCCAGGGGAATGTTGAGCAGTCGCAGATAAGTTTTATGGAACTTGCGCGCTGGAGCCGCTAGGCACGGGGAGAGGTCGCGGCTTGGTCTCTTCGCCCCGTTCATGGGTAGAAGGTGGCGGCGGCCGGATCAGGGGTAGCCGGGCGCGTGAGAAATGATGTGCGGGAGAAAACTGGTGCTGCCGAGTGGGATTGAACCACCGACCTCACCCTTACCAAGGGTGTGCTCTACCACTGAGCTACGGCAGCAGGACCAGATCCGCATGGAGCCGGGCGGCTCAATTGCAGGAACGGGGCGGCTATTGCCACAGCTTGACGACAAGCGCAAGCCGCAAAATCCAACTTCGCGTGGATAGAGATGCAAGGGCCTTTTGGATCGGTGCGAATTCGGCTAATTCTGTTGACATGAACGACAAGACCGAAACCGGCCAGAAGAGCCGTAAAGAGGCGATCGAGGCACAGGCGAAACTGCGCCGCGAGCGCGCCGCCGAAAAGCTCAGGGAAAATCTCTCGAGACGCAAACAGCAGGTGCGTGCCCGCCGTTCCGGCCAGGCCGACGAAACAAACGGGCTGCCCGCCGCAAAAATGGACGAATCGTAATGTTCCGTCCCGGACGAATTGAAGCCTCTGCATAAATCCCCTAAACACCTCACTCCTTCTTTCAAGGCAGAACTTTCAGGAAGTAAGCGCACATGGATCGTATCAGAATTGTCGGCGGTAATGAGCTGAATGGCATCATTCCGATTTCCGGCGCCAAGAATGCCGCACTGCCGCTCATGATCGCCTCGCTTCTGACCAGTGACACGCTGACGCTGGAAAACGTGCCGCATCTGGCAGACGTCGAGCTTCTGATGCGCATTCTCGGCAATCACGGCGTCGACGTCGCCGTCAACGGCCGCCGCGAGCGCCAGGAGGATTCCTACGCCCGCACGATCCACTTCACCTGCCGCACCATCGTCGATACCACCGCTTCTTACGAACTGGTCTCCAAGATGCGCGCCTCCTTCTGGGTCATCGGGCCACTCTTGGCGCGTGAGGGCCATTGCCGCGTGTCGTTGCCGGGCGGCTGCGCCATCGGCACGCGCCCCGTCGATCTTTTCATCGACGGCCTGACGGCGCTTGGCGCGACGATGGAGATCGATGCCGGTTATATCAACGCCAGGGCGCCGGATGGCGGCCTGATCGGCGCGCGTTACACCTTCCCGAAAGTCTCCGTCGGCGCCACCCATGTGTTGATGATGGCCGCGACCCTTGCCCGCGGCACGACTGTCATCGGCAACGCCGCCCGCGAACCTGAAGTCGCCGACCTCGCCAACTGCCTGAACGCCATGGGCGCCAAGATATCAGGCGCCGGCACCTCGACCATTACCATCGAAGGCGTCACCTCGCTCTCGGGCGCCCGTCATCGCGTCCTGCCGGACCGCATCGAGACCGGCACCTACGCCATGGCCGTCGCCATGGCCGGCGGTGACGTCGTGCTCGAAAATACCGATGTGTCGCTGCTCGAAACCGCACTGGAAACCCTGCGCCGGGCCGGCGCTGATATCTCGGCGACCAATAACGGCATGCGCGTCAGGCGCAACGGCGCCGGCATCAAGCCGGTCGATATCGTCACCGATCCTTTCCCGGGCTTCCCCACCGATCTGCAGGCACAGTTCATGGCGCTGATGACCCGCTCCTCCGGCATCTCGCATGTCACCGAGACCATCTTCGAAAACCGCTTCATGCACGTGCAGGAGCTTGCCCGACTCGGCGCCAGGATTTCGCTCTCCGGCCAGACCGCGAAGATCGAAGGTGTCCAGCGCCTGCGCGGCGCGCCCGTCATGGCGACCGATTTGCGCGCCTCCGTCTCGCTCGTCATCGCCGGCCTCGCCGCCGAGGGTGAAACCACGGTCTCCCGTGTCTACCACCTCGACCGCGGCTTCGAGCGGCTCGAAGCGAAGCTGACCCGCTGCGGCGCCGTCGTCGAGCGCATCAGCGAGTAAGAGAGACCTTCATTCCGGTTGCGTAATCGGTCGCAGCATCTTATTTCCCTTGTCTGACGCATCGCCATTCCGGCGATGCCTGTTAAATAGCAAGAGCATGATGTCGTCCGAAAATCGCTCGCACTTTCGGCATCCTGCTCTGGGGATTGAGCCTGAATGACCGACCTGAAGCTTGTTGCGCTTGATGACGAGGACCTCGCGATCATTTCTGCGCATATGCAGGATAGCGTCTTCAAGGTCGGCGACATCGACTGGTCGCCGCGCGGCGCCCAGTTCGCGCTTGCCGCCAATCGCTTCGTCTGGGAAAGTGCCGCGCGCAAGCGCAGAGGTTTCGAGCGCCGCCGTGCCGTTCTGGCCTTCAAACGCGTGCTTGCCGTCCGTTCGCTCGGCGTCGATCGCGGCAATCGTGATCAGGTATTGTCGCTGCTGGCGCTGCGTTTCGACAGGAAGGGCGAGGGGCCGGATGGCACGATCGAGCTGGCGCTGTCGGGCACTGCCTCGATTGCGCTCGACGTCGAATGCATCGAGGTCCAGATGGCCGATATCGGCGGCGCATGGCAGGCGGCTTCCAAACCCCGCCACCCCTGAATGGCTTGACGCCTGAAGTTTGAACATCGCGGTTCGAGTTGAGAAGGAATATAGGTCTTGGCAATCTGGCTGGATCAGGCACTGGAAGGTTTCGAGCAGCATTTTGCCGCCTTTCTGACGACGAAGCGCGAAGTGTCCGAGGATGTGAATGCCGTCGCCCGCTCTATCATCGATGATGTCAGGGCGCGCGGCGATGTGGCGCTGGCCGAATATTCGCTGAAATTCGACGGCATCGATTTTGCCGTGGTACCGATGCGGGTGACGGCGGAGGAGATCGACGCGGCGATCGAGGCGGTGCCCGCCGAAGTGCTGGGTGCGCTGAAGCTCGCGGCGCTGCGCATCGAAAGCCATCATCGCCGGCAGCTGCCGAAGGACGATATCTACGAGGACGATCTCGGCGTCCGTCTCGGCTCGCGCTGGACGGCAATCGAGGCGGTCGGGCTCTATGTTCCGGGCGGCACCGCGAGTTACCCGAGCTCGGTGCTGATGAATGCCGTCCCGGCCAAGGTCGCCGGCGTCGATCGCGTCGTCATCGCCGTTCCTGCCACCGGCGGCGCCGTCAATCCGGCGGTGCTCGCCGCCGCCAGGCTGGCCGGCGTGACCGAGATCTATCGCGTCGGCGGCGCCCAGGCGATCGCCGCTCTCGCCTACGGCACCGAGACGATCGCTCCTGTCGCCAAGATCACCGGTCCCGGCAACGCCTATGTCGCCGCCGCCAAGCGCCACGTCTTCGGCACCGTCGGCATCGATATGATCGCCGGCCCCTCCGAGGTGCTGGTGATTGCGGACAAAGACAACAATCCTGATTGGATCGCCGCCGATCTTTTGGCGCAGGCCGAGCACGATGTCAGCGCCCAGGCGATCCTCATCACCGACGATGCCGAATTCGGCAAGGCGGTGGAGCAGGCGGTCGAACGCCAGCTGAAGACGCTGAACCGCGCCGACACGGCAGCGGCAAGCTGGCGCGATTTCGGCGCCGTCATCCTGGTTGCCGATCTGAAGCAGGCCATCCCGCTTGCCAATCGCATCGCTGCCGAGCATCTGGAGCTTGCCGTTGCCGATCCCGACCGGCTGCTCGACGGCATCCGCAATGCCGGCGCTATCTTCATCGGCGCTCATACGCCTGAGGTTATCGGCGATTATGTCGGCGGCTCGAACCATGTGCTGCCGACGGCGCGTTCGGCGCGCTTTTCCTCCGGCCTGTCTGTGCTCGATTTCGTCAAGCGTACCTCGATCCTGCGCCTGGGGCCGGGTGAGTTGCGCACCCTCGGCCCGGCGGCGATCGCGCTTGCGGTCTCCGAAGGCCTCGATGCCCATGCGCGGTCGGTCGCGATCCGCCTCAACCTCGATTAGGTGTGAGGGGATGGCGGCGGGCGATTTCCGGCTTTGCGACGTCGTCCTCGACGATACGATCGGCCGTTCGACGCCCGATGTCGAACATGAGCGTGCCGTCGCCATCTTCGATCTGATCGAGGAGAACAGGTTCGAGCCGCTCGGCCATGCCGGCGGTCCCTACCGGCTGAACATCTCGCTGATGGATTCGAAGCTGGTGTTCGCCATCAAGACCGAAGAAGGCGGCGATGTTGCCACCCATATCCTGTCGCTCACCCCCTTCCGGCGGATCGTCAAGGATTACTTCATGATCTGCGAAAGCTATTACGAAGCGATCCGATCGGCCACGCCAAGCCGCATCGAAGCGATCGACATGGGCCGGCGTGGCATCCACAACGAAGGCTCGCAGACGCTGAAAGACCGGCTGGCCGGCAAGATCGAGGTCGATTTCGACACCGCCCGGCGCCTTTTCACGCTGGTCTGTGTGCTCTACTGGCGCGGATGACGGCGATGGAGCTTGCCGCCGACGTCGAGGACGCAAAGAGGCCGGGCGCCATTCTTTTCATGTGCGGGCTGAACGCCATCCGCTCGCCGATGGCCGAAGCGATCGCCCGTAGCATTCTGCCTGCCAATACCTATATAAGGTCCGCCGGCGTTCGCGCCGGCGAGCGCGATCCTTTCGTCGATGTCGTGCTCGAGGAAATCGGGCTGTCCCTCGGGCGCCGCCAGCCGCAGACGCTTGATGAACTCGAGGACGATTATTTCGATCTGATCATCACGCTGTCGCCGCAGGCCCATCACGCCGCACTCGAGCTGACGCGGTCGAACGCGATCGACGTCGTCTACTGGCCGACCATGGATCCGACGGTCGTCAGCGGCACGAGGGAGCAGATACTGCACAGCTATCGCGAGGTCCGCGATCACCTGGCCGGCCTCATCGAAAGCCGGTTGCTCAAACGAAATGGCATCGCCGCGCAATCGGCATGAAAACAAATAAAGGAAAGCCTGATCAACAAGGTTCACAAACCTGCCTTGATTGTGTAGTTTCCGCCCAAATTTAAAGGCGCGCGTTGCGCTGCCTCTGCAACCCACAGGAAGAAAACCACTATATGCCGAAAGAAGAAGTCCTCGAATTCCCGGGAATCGTCACCGAACTTCTGCCGAATGCGACGTTCCGCGTGAAGCTTGAAAACGAACACGAGATCATCGCCCATACCGCCGGCCGCATGCGCAAGAACCGCATCCGCGTTCTCGCCGGCGACAAGGTGCTGGTGGAGATGACGCCCTACGATCTGACGAAGGGCCGCATCACCTACCGTTTCAAGTAAGTCTGCCCGCTCCCGTCCGCCGATGGTCGAGGTTTCATGGCGCTGAAATACAAGCTCATTCTGGCCTCGGGCTCGCCCCGTCGCGTCGACCTCCTCAACCAGGCCGGCATCGAGCCTTCGCGCCTGATGCCGATGGATATCGACGAGACGCCGAAGAAGTCGGAGCATCCGCGTTCGCTCGCCCGAAGGCTATCGGCCGAGAAGGCCGAGGCCGCACTTGCCGCCATCAAGGGCGATATCACCTGGAAGGGCAGCTATATCCTCTCCGCCGATACGGTGGTCGCCGTCGGCCGGCGCATTCTCGGCAAGGCTGAATTCGCCGACGAGGCGCTGAGCTCGCTACATCTCTTGTCGGGACGCAACCATCTCGTCTATACCGGCATTTGCCTGGTGACGCCCGATCGCAAGATCCGCCAGAAGATCGTCGAGACCAAGGTGCGCTTCAAGCGGTTGTCCGGTTTCGAGATCGAGAATTATCTCGCCTCCGGCCAGTGGCGCGGCAAGGCTGGCGCTTACGGCATCCAGGGCATTGCCGGCACTTTCGTGCAGAAGATGGTGGGTTCCTACACCAATGTCGTCGGCCTGCCGCTCTATGAAACCATTCTGCTTCTGACCGGCGAGGGCTTCGATGTGCATAGCCGGTGGCCTGAGGGCTGACCGACGGCCGATGCTTAAAGCGCGTCACGATCTTTCAGATCCGCGCGTCGCGCTTTAAGGCTTTTTTCTCGCATGTCGTTGTTGCAACACCGCTGACACTGTTGCGCGCCATGCTCTAGGACGGACCGATCATGCCCGAAGACAAGAAAGCCGCCGCCAAGGTCGAACCGCTGCGCAAGACGCGCCCTTGCCCGGAATGCGGCAAACCATCGAACCGCGAACATTACCCCTTCTGCTCCAACCGCTGCCGCGAGGTCGATCTCTCCCGCTGGCTGACCGGCTCCTACGCCATTCCGGTGGCCGACGACGAAACGAAGGCCGATTACCCGGATGAGGAAAACTAGGAGATTTCCTCCCCGAAGCTCTTATTTTTCCACATGAATCCGCAAAATTGGCAAGACCGTCAAAAAAGAGTCATTTGACGCTTGCCATGGCCGAACAAGATGCTATAACCCCGCTCGCTTCCGGGGCGAACCAAGGCCCCGCAGTTCTTTTCATCAAGAACACCCTCGCGAAGCAGGTTGGCCCAGGTAGCTCAGTTGGTAGAGCAGCGGATTGAAAATCCGCGTGTCGGTGGTTCGATTCCGCCCCTGGGCACCATTCAGTCTTCGGCCCATTCTAAAAACAGCCTCCATGCGTGGTTAATTTGATCTGCCCACCCGCTTCCCGTCGCCTTTCGGTCAGCAACTGATCGTTCGCGACCTGTGTAATCTTCGCTATCCAGTGCAAGGTGGTTCCGAGATCGGTGTTGATCGCCGACAGCCGGCGCGCCTCAAAGCGTCTGCGTGGTCGAGAATTCACGAGGTCGACTGTTCACGCGACCAATCCTGCGATGCGTGGAACAAGCCACAACATCGCCGCGGTTCCGATAATGTAGGCGCCGACCTGGCGGGCTTGTGCGGGTGGGACGGTCACCAGTGCTCCTGCCAATCCGAGCAAGACCGAAGCCGCGGCCACGAAGATCAGTTGTCCCGCCTCGACGCCCAGGTTGAAGGTTAGCAGGCTCAGCGGCACGTCGGATTGTGGCAATCCCATTTCCATCAGGGCGCCGGCAAAGCCGAAGCCATGCAGCAGACCGAATACGAAGGCTACCACCCATGGAAGCCTTTCGGAAAGCCGTGTCTCACCTGGCTTCATTCTAACAAGTTCGCTCGCAACGAAAGCGATGCTGAGAGCAATTGTCGCTTCGACCGGCTTCTGCGGCAGACTGAAATAGCCGAGCGAGGCCCCAGCCAAGGTGATGCTATGGGCAATCGTAAAGGCGGTGATGGTCTTGATCAGCATCCCGCGCTCTCGAATGAGCAGCAGAAGGGCGAGAACGAAGAGCAAATGATCGAGACCGGAAAGGATGTGTTCGACTCCCAGCAAGAAATAGATTCGAGCGATGTCGAGGCTGCTCTTTGCACCTGCCACGGCGAAAGAGGGTGCAGCCGGCATGAGGCGCACGACCTCTGTGTCGCCGTTTTGATATGCGATGCGAACGAGCGCTTCCGTCATGGTCGACCTGAGTCCATCGATGGTGATCTCGCCGCCTTTCAGTCCGCCTGCACAGATGACCGTCCAGCGCTGGAGATAGGCGCTGCCGCCGATCGATCTTGCTCGGTCTGTTTTTTCGACGCATGGCTTCGGCAGTATTGCATTGAGACTGAGGCGCATGTTGCCCTGCGCCGGCACCTTCCAGATGACCGCGAACTCGTCGCGTGCCGTTTCGCGCAGGTCGAGATAGGCAGGCCTGATTTCGTGAGCAATACCTGAGGTGGCCAGGAACAGCGGGACAAGCACCGCCAGCAATGCGCCGAACCGCATCATCGGCCGGCTTCCGCACTGACAGGGAATTCGATGCTTACCATATAGTGCTTGAGCAACTCGGCAAATCGCCCGTCTTCCAAGGCCCGCCGCTTGGCGTTCGTCCATTCTCGCGCAACGGCATCCCGCACCTCGTCGAGCGCTGGCACTCGGCCGGGCATGCGCCTGGACACCCGGACCAGATGGAGCCCGAAACTGCTGGCGATGGGGCCTGTCCATTGATCCAGGGGGGCCTTGTCGAGTTTCTCGGGGAATTCGACGCCGAAGGTTTGCCCGATCGCCGTCTTGCTCGAAAGCGGTAGGTCGGAGGGAAGCAGCGTCGGGTCGCCCAATAGGTTAGGATCCGCGGCGGGATTGGCCTGCAGCGCTTCGAGGATGGAGGCTGCGTCCCGAGCGGTGCTGTCGCCGTGCCGCTGCGGGTTGAGATATACTTGCTGGAAGGCAAGCATCGGATCAATCTCGAACGTGGCTGCGTTGATCTGCAGATAGGCTTGGAGGTCTGCGTCGGTCGGCGTCAGAACGTCGGCGGCGGCGTCGACGAATTCCATTTTCTGACGCAAACGGCGGCGAACGACCGTGTCGTCTCTGTCGAGCCCGAGCGCCAGCGCCTCGCGCACCAGGACTTCTTCTTTCACATAGTCGTCGATCAGGCCCTTCAATTCCTCCGAGGTCGGCGGCCGCTGCCAGGTCTTGGTGAATAGAATGGCCATCTGCTCGATCTTCGGCGCCGTGACGACGATGCTGCCCGGCTTGTTTTGGATATCCGCGCCAATGAGCCGGTAACCGGCGAAGATCACCAATGCGAGCAGCAGGAAATGAACCAGCGGCTCCCTTAGCATGGATTTCAGCCAGATCGTTCCTGTTCGTTGGCTGGAGGGTGGAGCGGTCGGTCCGGCGGCCTGTTCAGCCGCGGTCATGGCGTATACCAGATCGGCGAGGTGTAGGCGCGCTCGGTCACCGTCATCCGCGTTCCCTCGAGCGGCTTCGTTCCGTACCGTTTGGCATCATAGGCAGTCCATCGCGGCGTCGGAATTTCGATGACGCGCCCGTAGTAAAAAGCCTTCTGCTTGGGATCGAAGCTGGGATCCTTCCAGATGGCGATCAGTTCCGGAGCGCCGATCGTATTGGTCCATGTCGCGTTTTCGACGTTCACGGTGCTGCCGACCGGCGGCAGCTTGCCGTCGGCCCCTGGTTTGCGGTCCCCGCTCCAGGCGACATCGTACACCTGCTCATGCGTCTCGCCCTTGTCGTCCAGCCAGCCCTTGACGATCTGGTAGCGGTCGAGATTGGCCCCGATCGGGTCCCGCAGCGCGGCGACGAGGAACGACGGTGCCTTTCCTTCCGGCGCTGCTCTGAGATCGCCACCCATGGGAACGCCCTTGGCGTAGCCGATTTCACCGGGGTTGCGGGTCTCGGCGTCGGCTTGTTCGAAATTCCAGCCGCCGAAGAAGCGTACGGCCATGCGCGATCCCGTTGTGGCATAGGTCTCCTTGCGTTGCATGGCGTCCCATATCGACTCGCGCGTATTTTCAACCGCCCAGACAGCCGCGTATCCCGACGCGCCGACTTCCCAGTCCATCACCGTGATGCCGGTCTTGTCGTCCTTGACAAAGGTTGCCGTCAGACGCTCGGGGCTCGGCTCCTGCGGCGTGGTCTTGCCGAAGAAATTTTCCTCCTCCATCGCCGAAAGGCCCGTGTGTGCATCGGAGCTGCCGACCAATCCGAACTTGTAAGGGTTCGTACCGAGCTCGGCTTCGAGTTTGAGGCCGTTCTTCAATGCAGACC
Organism: Rhizobium sp. NLR22b; assembly: GCF_019685295.1. Taxonomy (NCBI): domain Bacteria; kingdom Pseudomonadati; phylum Pseudomonadota; class Alphaproteobacteria; order Hyphomicrobiales; family Rhizobiaceae; genus Rhizobium; species Rhizobium sp. NLR22b. The sequence goes on along the minus strand of NZ_JABDWM010000001.1, from coordinate 437,789 downwards.
GTGCATATTCGAACTCGAGCATAGCAGGCGTCTTGCGTTCGCTGGCATCGAGATTGCCGAAATCCCAGATCTCGAAATCAGCAAACTCATCGTTCGGCGACAGCAACGGGTGTGCCTCTCCGGTCCCCTTCGTCTGGGTCGTTTCGTAGAGGCGTTCCCACCTGGCGCGCTGCTCGACATAGGTCTTGTCGACCGGCTTGCCGGTGAAGGATTCGATCAGCGGGAACATGCGCCCATTGGAGAGATTGCCGTTGTGCGCAATCGCCAGCACGTTGCCGCCGGTCTTGTCCTCATAGGCCTGCATCCACTGCCATAGATCGCGCGGGTTGTCGCTGCCCAGTGGTTTCAGCGTGGTATAGGGTACGACCTGGGCGGCCTTGTCGGCATTGTCGCGGAAGATGACGTTGCGATGGAGGTTGTTACCTGCCGTATTGGACGTCCATTCATAGCCGATGAAAGCCGTGAACCGCCCCGGATCGTTATATTCCTCGGCAGCCTTTATCGTGTCCTGCCATGCGTTCTTGTAGGGACGCGTGTCCGGCCCATAGATCATGCTCTGGGGAAGCGTTCCCTTGCCGAAGCTGAAGATGATTTGAAGCGCCGCGGTAGCGCCCTGGCCTGACTTGATCATATCGTACCAGGTCTTCGCCTGCGGATCGGCGATCACTTCGGCCTTGCCGGCGAACAGATCGGGGAACATGCCCATGTTGTCGGAGTGATCGGCCACGACCAGAAAGTCGAGCGGCCGCGACAGCTTCGCAGGCTGGCCGCTTGAGGCCATGACCTCCTCGCCACGGGCGAAGCGGTAAGCGTCACGTGGCGTCAACCTCGCGCCGAACGCGCCGGCGTCGAAGGAGGCTCCCGTATGCAAATGCGTGTCGCCAAAAAGCGGGCGGGTCGGAAAATTTCGTCCCGCATAGGGCGAGTAGAGAGGTTTACTGGTGAATACCCGTCCAGCCGCCCCGCTGTCCAGAGTGCCGATATCGGTGGCCTGCTGAGCCACGGTCGGTAAAGCAGAACCGAGGCTTATCAGCCCGGCAATCAAGAGTTTCCCAGGTGTCCGTTTCATGGCTCTCCCCCCCACTGTGCGAACATTACACTATCGAAGCGGCGCGCTCCTTGATTAGCATCAATGACCGGAGCCCCTGTCCCGGCGAAATCAGCCTTGATATCCTCTGAGGCCGGCCCTGGCGTGCCGACCGCATACATGCCGGTCGGCAGGGTGATGGAGGTCCGACTGGGCTCCCCTTACGGGCGTTCAGTCCTTCGTTGAAACTTGCTGGTGCGACTCTTGCGCCTCGGCTAATATGCAATGGTGAAGCGCGGCAAGGGGGAAATAAGAAGAGCAGATTTGCTTCAACAATAAAGGTCAATCCGGATGATACCGGTGATCACTGCAACCGTTGAAAGAAGGTTCTCGAAGTACTGGAGGGGGAAGATGAAACGTAGAACTGCGCTTACCACGGCGTTCATTGGGGGGTTTCTATTCAGCGCTGGCGCCATGGCCGCTGACATCAAATCGCCGCTGACGCCGGAAGCTCATCAAGCTGAAACCGAAACGGGATGGACATTCGCATTCGCGCCCTACTTCTGGGCGGCAGGATTATCCGGCGATGTCGCGCAATTCGGACTGCCGACTGTCGATGTCGACATGAGCTTCAGCGATATTTTTGACCATCTCGACTTCGGGGCCATGGCTATTGGCGAGGCCCGCTACGACCGCTACAGCATTTTCGGCGACATCATATACACCAAAATTTCCGGCTCAGCAGGTACGCCCAGAGGGTTCATTGCCTCCGACGTAGAAGTTTCGACGGAGACATTCGCAGGCTTGCTCGGCGTCGGCTACTCGGTCATCGATGACAACACCTCGCGACTTGATGTCGTCGGAGCGGCGAGGGTCTGGTCTGTCGACACCGATATTTCGTTCAGCGGTGGCGTTCTGGATGGGGTGACGCGAAGCGATGGCGAGACATGGGTGGACGCGATGGCCGGCTTTCGCGGAAACTACTCCATCACGCCCGAGATCTATCTGACCGGATGGGGCCTGATCGGCGCCGGCCAGGCCGACCTCGATTGGGACGTCGCTGCTGCGATCGGCTACCGTTTCGGCGAGACCGTTTCAGCAGTCGTCGGCTACCGTGCCCTGGGCGTCGATTTCAGCAATGACGGCTTCGTCTTCGATGTAGTGCAACAGGGCCCGATTCTGGGATTGGTCATGCATTTTTGACCTGGTTTCAGGCAGACTTTCGAGCCAATGTCGAGGGCTAAGCCCATGCCGAGCCCCGCGCGGAAGTCCATCGTAGCCTTCAGCGGGCGGAGTGGCTGGCGCTGCGCGCAAAAACGAAAATTTGACGAACCGGCCCGGCAACTTCAGAATCGCTTCACAAACACGCATCTACCCGATGCTCGCCAAAACTTCGGATATAACGGAGAATTTCGTGGCCTGCCACCGTCTGTAGTCGAGGACGAATTTTGCGGAAATCCAGCAATCTCCGGTCATTTGGGCAGCCTCCCACCCGAGTAGTCCTTGATTTTGCGCGGCCGCCAACAATCTGCCGGCATGACTTCGGGAAATGACATATTCGGCCGCCGTCAATCGTGCGGAGACATCGCCCACCCAGGTGCGTTCACCTACGACCGGCGCGAGTGGCACACGCGACATGAGGTCATGCAATATATTGCTTCCGGATTCGGACCTCACGAACAGCGCGATGCTTTCTGGCGGACTGTACCAATCCGGATTGTTAAACAGCCGGCGGGCGATACGCGGCTGAGCGCGATAGAGAATTGTCTCATCCGTCTCCGACCGGCTACAGCGGTCTCCCGCGTCCATGCCGTCCAGGGAACGAAGGTGCCCTTCGAACCATTGTCGGATCAAGGCTTCAGCATAGGCGCTTGCCTGTAACGGGTTGGCGCGCCGATCCGTCGTCGCCACGGGCTCGAATAGTTTGTAATAGGCCATCTCCTTCAGATGGGCGACCGCGGTGTTATGGCTGGCGACGTGATTCTCGACCAGAAACTTTGCGAGGTTGGAAGCGGTCAAAGGAGGACGGGACGGGTCGAGCTTCCGCTCAAAATGCAATGCCAATGCCGCCTGGCTGAGCAGCCACTTCTGCAGATCGGCAACGTAACGCACTATTCTGGGCGCACTGCGATGGATTGCCAGCAGCTCGGAGGCGGATTCGCGCAGAGCCGCGGCAAAGGCGGCGTCCGCCATGAGATCTTCAACACTGTAGCTGCGGCATCTGGTCTGCAGTGAGGCTGAACATAAAGATATCGACATTTTGAAACCGAAGTGCATGCGATGCTGGCGCGAGATAATAAAAACCGCGGATGGTCAAAAGTCACTGCGAGAGTCAGTAACTGGCAAGCTAATTGCCGGTCGAGTGCGCGGCACCGTCGACGGAAGCTGCAGCGTCTCTGGCCCCGCTGCGTCAGGATCGCCGGTTGAATGTTGCGAGCATCGCCGCGCCGACCAGACCGGACAGCAGAGATCCCAGCAGGATGCCCATCTTCACATGGTCTTGGACGGTGGGGTCGTTGAATGCCAGCAACCCGATGAAGAGGCTCATGGTAAAGCCTATGCCGCAGAGGGCGGCCACGCCGATCATTTGCCCCCAGCTCGCCTTCGCGGGAAGGTCGGCCAGGCCGAGTTTGACGAGCAGAAAGACCGTGCTGAGAACGCCGGCCAGTTTTCCAAGTAGCAGGCCCGCCGCCACGCCGAGCGTCAATGGTTCTGTCAGCGTGGCTGCCGAGGCGCCGATGAAGGAGACGCCGGCATTGGCAAAGCCGAAGATCGGAACGACGATGAATGCGACTGGCCTGTGGAGGATGTGCTCGAGGTGGTGCAACGGCGACTGGTCGTGGCTTGCCTCGGGCGTACCAGGCGTCACCTTCAGCGGAATCGTCAGAGCGAGAAGAACGCCGGCCAGCGTCGCGTGGATGCCGGATGCGAAAACGAGCACCCACAGCACGGCGCCGAGCAGCAGATACGGCCAGAGCTTCAAAATCCTGGCGCGGTTCATGCCGTAGAGCGCCGCAAGCACTGCCGCAGCCCCTGCAAGCGCCAGGAGGTTGAGATCGTTCGTGTAGAACAGCGCAATGATCACGACCGCCCCCAAGTCATCGATGATCGCCAGTGCCGCCAGGAAGATCTTCAACGAGGCAGGCACCCGTGGGCCGAACAGCGAGATGACGCCGAGCGCGAATGCGATGTCCGTCGCGGTTGGGATCGCCCAGCCGCGCAGGGCGGCCGGGTTTTCCCAGTTGAACAGGATGTAGAAGAGGGCGGGGAAGAGCATGCCTCCCATTGCCGCCGCGCCCGGCAGGATGCGGCGGCTCCAGCTGGAGAGCTGGCCATCGAGCATTTCGCGCTTGATCTCGAGCCCGACGAGGAGAAAGAAAAGCGCCATCAGCGCGTCATTGATCCAGTGCAGCAGGCTGAGCGGCCCCAGAGGGATGTGAAGCGCGTGGAAGTAAGCCTCTGCGAGTGGTGAGTTCGCCGTCACGATCGCCGCCAAGGCGACTGCCATCAGCACGAGACCGCCCGACGCTTCGCTGTCGAGGAACTGACGAAGAGTGGATCGGATGAGGCCTGGAGAGATTGGCGACGACACCGGTCAGCGCTCCCTTTGTTTTGGAAGGTTGATCTTCAGTCTCCGTCGATTTCGGGAAAGCCCGCGGCGCACGCAGCACACGCCATCCCCTGCAGGATAAAGGGGCCGCATCGCCATTTCCAGCGAAATCGACCCGATCCGGAAAGATCATGGAGAGGCGCAGGGTTCGTTGGACCTGCCATTCGCTTCATTTTCACTGAAACGAGTAACCAGCCGGCACCATCTGCGTTTCTATCGTGAAGGTGACGATGTCGCCGAGTTCGGGGATTGCGAAATCCAGCCCCCAATCGCTGCGACGGATGCTGCCGGTCGCCGAGAAGCCGATCTTCGGGACGCCCATCATCGGGTGCTCCGCCATTGAGCCGTTGAAGGTCACGTCGAGCGTTGCCGGGTGCGTCACGCCGCGAAGGGTCAGGAGGCCTTCGACGGTGCCGGTCTTCTCGCCCGTCACGTGGATCGTCCTGGAAACGAAGGTGATCGGCTTGGCTGCAAGGAAGTTCTCGTCTCCGCCGATCTCCGCATCGAAGTTGACCTTCTCAGGCCAGGGATAGTCGGTGCGGACCGAAAGCGGATCGATCGTGACCGAAAGCGTGGAGGTTTCCGGCTTTTGCGGCTTCCAGTCGAGCCGCGCATCGACTCCGGTAAAGCGGGCCGTGTAGTGGGACAGGCCGGAATGGTCGAAGGACCAATTGAAACTCGAATGCGAAGGATCGGTCTTGTAGGCACCGCCCGGTGCAGGATCGGCGGCGGCGGCAGAGGTGAAGGCCGTGCTCAAGGCCAGAGCAAGGGTGCATGCGGTTGTACGAAGCATTGATAGTTCCTCGGATGTGAAATGATGTGGCTGTCGGCTCAGGCCGCCTTGTCGCGGTGGATCGTCTGGAGGCGCTCCCAGACGCGGCCGGGCTGGGGGATGTCGAGATCGAATACTGCCTGGAATGTGTCGCCGAGATGGCTCGCGCTCGTAATGCGCTCCTCGCTGAGGCTGTTCGCCGTCACACGGCGCAGACGGTCGTTCTGGAGGGCGACGTAGCCGTCCGCCGTGTGCCGCAACACCGCGAGCGCCTGGGTGAACGGCGAGCCGGGATCTTGCATCAGCCAGCCTTGTGTTGCGGCCATCGCGGCTTCGTCGCTGTGGTCGAGCCGGAAATCGAAGCTTTTCGCGATGCCGAGCACCTGATTATTGAAGCGCAGCCAGCTCCCGTCGGCCGGCATGATGGAGAAGTCAAAGCCGCGTTGGCTGATCGGCCCGGCCACAAGCGGCACCGGCTCGATGATGGCGTCGGCTACGCCGACCTCGGCGAGATAGGAACGGTCGAGGTCGACCCGCAGCGTCAGATGATTGCCGATGGCGATGTCGCCGAGCTTTTCGCGATCGACGGCGCCGCAAAGGCGGGTCACACGGAAACCCAGGGCTGCAAGCGCGGCGCCGAAGAGGCCGTTCATCTCATAACACCAGCCGCCGCGCCGCCCCTCGACCATCTTGGCGAATGCCGCAGCCGGGGTGATCTGGGAAGGCCATCCCATGAAGGCGTCCAGTGCCTCCCATGTAAAGCTCATGAGATGGGCGCGGTGCAACTGCGACAAGCTGTCGATGTCGAGGCGCGACGGCCGCTCGACTCCGATCCGGGCCAGATAGGCATCTATCTGTTGGGCTGTCAGGGGCATTGCGTTTTCATTTGAACGTGCATGTGTCATCGTTCGGTCTCCTTTCATTGGACCGTTGCTCAGGTCCGGCGGTGCGACTCCGTTGGTTCAGGCGACCTTGCGGCCGTCCTCAGGTGGGAAGGTCAGCCCGAAACTTTTGGCGACCGAGGCGACCTGCTCAGGTGTTTCGGGCTTGCAGAGTTCTACGATCGAAAAGAAACTTTCGAACCCGCCCGGTGTGACCACGACCATGAGGCGGCCCTCCGTTTTCCCCACATTGCGGAAACGGTGTGGCACACCACGCGGCAATGCGATGCAGCCGCCTTCCGCAAGTTCGACATAATCTCCGGCGCACCAGAAGCCGAAGCGCCCGGCAAGCACGCGGAAGAACTCGTCCTCGCGCTCGTGTACGTGCAGCGGCGGTCCTTCGCCGGCCGGCACGAAAGCTTCGAACATGCCGAGCGAACCGCCAGTATTGGCCGCCATTATGCGGATGACATGCTTGCCGAACGCCATTGCCGGCGTCCCACGCCCGGACGGCGAGACCGCAGCTTGGGTGAATGTCATCATGTCGGGTCTCCTTTGCTTGAGTACGCCCCACCGATTACTTTGCGCCCTCTCCTATGATAAGAGGGATTAACTGACATCATTGTATGGATAATTGTACTCATGAAAACGCTTGATCCGCTTGACGGGATTGCCGCATTCCTAACGGTTTCCACGCATCTGAGCTTCACGAAGGCGGCCGAGGAACTGAGCATGGCGCGGGCGACGGTCGGCGCCCAGGTCAGGCAGCTCGAGGATCGCCTTGGCATCCGCCTCTTTCAAAGATCGACGCGCAAGATCGTCCTGACGGAGGCCGGGGCAGCCTACAGGGAAGCGCTTTCGGGAATTCTGCCGCAGATAAGAGAGGCCGAACGGGCCGCAATCTCGTTTCAGAAGGAAGCTGTCGGGCGATTGCGGGTGTCGGCGCCACCCGACCTCGGGCAGCTCGTGATCGTGCCGGCAGTTTCGGAGTTCCTCAAACTCAATACGGCTGTGTCTATCGAACTCGACCTGTCACATCGGCCCGTGAACTTGGTCGAGGATGGCTTCGACCTTGCAATACGAGGCCGCCTTGAGGTCGATATCAATCTCATCACCCGACAACTGGCGACATCGTCAATCGTAATTTCCGCTTCACCGGCCTATATTGCCGAACACGGGGCACCAATGACGCCGCACGACCTCGCTCACCACGCCTGCCTCCACTTCGCCGAACTAAGATGGGGGCGGATTTGGCCGTTCAGCAGGGACGGTGAGGAGTTTCGCATCCCCATCGTACCCCGCCTGGAACTTAATCACAGTCTTGGTCTGCGCGACGCCGCCGTGCTCGGACTCGGCATTGTCCTTCTGCCCGACTTTATCGTCGGGGAAGACCTCAGGCAGGGCCGGTTGGTCCGTCTTCTCCCCGATTGGGATATCAGTACGATACAGTTGCAAGCGGTCTATCCGGCCAATCGCCATATCGCGGTAAAGGTCCGACGCTTCGTCTCGTTCCTGGCAGGCAAACTGCGACTATAGACGAGGTCCCAATCACCTATGGCATACAGCCTATCGAGACGCTGCTGAGCCCGTTCCCTGTCTCGAAGTATGCGGCTACTCCACCGGAATTTCGACCCCGATCGCGCCGATCATTCATCACCGCGGCGACGAACGAGCTTTACATCGTGAAGGGTGTTGCCGGCATTCCGCTGCGCCTGATGCTCGACTGGCATCTGAGCGATGGCAGAAGCGAGTTCACGAACCGGGAAACGCGGTTGACCGCCGGCGCACGCATGCCGGAGATCAAGGACAATCTCGAAACCCGGCTCTTGCTGTTGCGCCGCCGGCTTGAAGAAAAGCAGGCGCCCATCCGCCTCGCCCGCATCGGCAGGGGCCGCGTCAGGCTGGAGGCGGAAGGACCGCTGTTCCTGGAAGCCGTCGCAGGGGAATCCCCCTAAGCTGAGTGCTGGCGCAATCCTCCGGCGGCGCCTGCGCCAAACGAGCACCACCACTGCCCCACGAGCAAAGCCGTACCATCGTGCGAAGGCCGATCACCAATTCGTGTTCGTCATGCCTGTAACAAGCGGGATCGTCGGCTCGAAAGAGGGATTACGCGGCCGATGACCGGTGCGCGGATATTTGCAAGAGGACCATCCATGAACCGTTCCACTCTCACCCTCGCCCTCGCAGGCTCGCTCGCCACTGCGATTTCATCCGCTGCCTTCGCCGCGCCGCTGCCGGCGGAGAAAATGGTGGGCAACGAGAAATGCTATGGCATCGCGCTCAAGGGTCACAATGATTGTGCCGCCGGTGCCGGCACGACCTGCGCCGGGACATCGACGATGGATTATCAGGGGAACGCCTGGAAGGCCGTCCCGGCCGGCACCTGTGTCAGCATGAATGTCAACGGCCACATGGGTAAGCTCGAGCCGACCAAAGGCTGACCCGAAAGCGGAGGCCCGACACCCGGGCCTCCATCTTTTCTGGCCAAATCGGGAGAATTGCGATGACCGCTTCAACAAACCGACCTGTCCTCCTGCCTGCGCGGGCCGGCCTCGGCTTAAAACCCGAGCATTACGACACTATTCTGGCCGATCTGCCGGATGTCGGCTTCTTTGAGGTCCATGCCGAGAACTACATGGGCGCAGGTGGGCCGCCGCATTGCTATCTCCAAGCCATCACGGAACACTATCCGCTGTCGCTGCACGGTGTCGGCTTGTCGATCGGCGCGGCGCGCGGGCTCGACACGGCGCATCTGAATCGACTTCGCAGCTTGATCGACTGCTATCGGCCGCAGAGCTTTTCCGAACATCTGGCCTGGTCGACGCATGAAACGGGATTTCTCAACGATTTGTTGCCGCTACCCTACACGGAAGAAACGCTGGCACGCGTCGTCGACCATGTCGATGAAACGCAACAGGCGCTCGGGCGACAATTGCTGCTGGAAAACCCTTCCACCTATACACTATTCGCCGACAGTACGATCGATGAAGTGGATTTTCTGGGGGCGATCGCGCAGCGGACGGGCTGTGGCCTTCTGCTCGACGTCAACAATGTGATGGTCTCGGCGGTGAACCACCGGCTCGATGCCGCCACCTATATAGATCGTTTTCCGGTCGATCTCGTCGGCGAGATTCACCTTGCCGGCTACGACGAAACCGTCGACTCCACCGGCGACCGGCTGCTGATTGACGCGCACGCGACGGCCGTGAAGAGCGATGTATTGGCGCTCTACGAACATACCCTCGCGCGCACCGGCGCACTCCCGACGCTGATTGAATGGGACAATAATGTTCCGGATTTCGCCACACTGTATTCAGAGGCGAAACGTGTGGATGCGATGCTCGCCGCCGAAACGTTTCGCCGCGGCGGGCACCGGACCCGGGCGGCGTGACGATGGATTTCCCAACTTGCCAAACCGCCTTCGCCGATGCCTTGCTGCATGCCGAGCGGCCGGTGCCGGACGGCGTGATCAATGCACGCGGCAAGCCCGACGCGGCGCGGTTTGCCGTATACCGCAACAATGTATTCGTCGGGCTGACAAAGGCGCTGGCGCAACGCTTTCCGGTGACGGAGAGGCTCGTCGGTTCGGAATTCTTTGCGGCCATGGCGCGGGCCTACGCCCAGAATCATAAGCCGGCCTCGCCGCTGATCATGGAATATGGCGACGATTTCCCCGACTTCATCACAGCTTTCGAGCCTGCAGGCACGCTTGTCTACCTGCCTGACGTCGCCCGGCTCGAGGCCGCTTGGACGGAGGCTTACCACGCCGCAGACAGCGCGTCTCTCGATCCTGCGGCACTGAGAGCCGTGGCGCCCGAGATTCTTTCGGATTTGCGGCTCGTCCCGCACCCCTCGGCGCACCTGATCCTATCGAATTTTCCGGTTGGTTCGATCTGGAGCGCACATCAAGAGGAGATGGTTTCGCCGGTCTCCGACTGGGGCGGCCAAGCGGTCCTGGTCGTGCGACCGGAGATGTCGGTGAATGTTCATATCCTGCCGCCGCGGGACGCCGTTTTTGCAGCCGCCTTGTTCAATGCCGCCACTCTTGGCGAGGCGGCAGAGGCGGCATTTGCGGCTGCCCCCGAATTCGATTTCGGAACGGCGCTGGTCGGCCTTGCCGGTCTCGGCGCGTTCAGCACCCTTCAACAGTATAAAGGAAACTCCACATGAAAACCGAAATGGTCCCTTCGTACGGCTTTGGTGCGGCCGCTGCCTCCCTCGTCACGCGTGCGGAAGGCCTGCTCGCCTCCGTTCCCAGGTCGCTGCCGCTCTTGGCATTGCGTTTTGCGCTGGCTATTCCCTTCTTCAAGTCGGGGCTGACGAAATGGGACGGCTTCCTGACGCTTTCATCGGGCGCAAGATATCTTTTCGAGCAGGAGTTCAAGCTTCATGTCTTCGGCAGCGCAGTCGCCTACCCGTTTCCTCTGACGATGGCGACGGCCGCCGGAATCGGAGAATTGGTCCTGCCAATTCTGCTGATCCTCGGCCTGGCCACACGCTTCGCTGCTCTCGGTCTGCTTCTGATGACGGCGATCATCCAGCTCACCATCCCGGATGGCTGGGCGAATTTTCACTTGCCCTGGGCGGCAATGGCGCTGGCATTGGTCGTGTTCGGTGGGGGCAAGATCGCGGTTGATCCGTTTGTCTTTGCAGCGCCGCAAATGACGCGGCGGCCACACGCGTCATCTCCCCGAGGCGGCGCTCAGCCGGGATGAAGCCTTGCGCCGGACCGGAAAGATGCTGGCGTAGAACTGTCCGGCGTCAATGGCGTCGGCGGCTGCCACGCTCTCGACCATCTCATGGTCCTGCGATCCTGCCGCAGTGCTGGCATCCAACACGCTAGCGCCCGGTGCTGTGATCAACGTCAGCAATGGAAGGAACTCGAAGCGCAGCCGGAACCGACCAGCGTTTCGATCTCAGCCCCAGCCTGGGCCTTGCCCCGTCCACCGGATTGGCCGGGCCGAGGCGCTCCGGTTTTCGAAGCGAAGTGTCTCCGCCGCTCCCCCGAGCGCGGCGGAGACACGCAGCGCGCCAGCTATGCTGCGGACTGGTCCCGCGCTGCGAAGATGCTCGCCTCTCCTGCGATATCGAGCACTGTGCGGCCCTCGATCGTTCCCGCTTTGAGATCGGCAAAGATATCGTTGATGTTGTCGAGTGGCGCCTTGGAGATTTCGGCGCGAACCTTGCCTTCGATAGCGAAAGCCAGCGCCTCATCGAGATCGCGGCGCGTGCCGACGATCGAGCCGCGTACGGTGATGCGCTTCAGCACGACATCGAAGATCGGTGTCGGGAAGTTGCCCGGCGGCAGGCCGACGAGGCTGACGGTGCCTTTGCGACGCACCATGCCGAGCGCCTGCGAGAAAGCGGGCGGCGAGACGGCGGTGACGAGAACACCATGCGCACCGCCGCTTGTTGCCTTCAGCACCTTCTCGACGGTGTCTTCAGCGCGTGCGTTGAGCGCGAGATCGGCGCCGACCTGGCGGGCAAGGTCGAGTTTGGCGGCAGCGACATCGAGAGCAACCACCTTGAGACCCATCGCTTTGGCATATTGGATCGCAACATGGCCGAGGCCGCCGACGCCCGATATCGCCACCCATTCGCCGGGCCGCGCTTCGGTTTCCTTCAGCCCCTTATAGGTCGTGACACCGGCGCAGAGGATTGGCGCGATCTCCGCGAAATCGACACCGGCAGGAAGGCGGGCGGCGAAAGCGGCCGAGGCAATGACATATTCGGCAAAGCCGCCATTGCAGCTGTAGCCGGTATTGTGCTGGTGTTCGCAGAGGGTTTCCCAACCGGTTTCGCAATATTCGCAGCGCAAGCAGGCATCGTGCAGCCAGGCGACGCCGACGGCGTCGCCTTCCTTGAATTCGGTGACGCCGGGACCGAGAGCAGCAACGACCCCGGCCGCTTCGTGACCGGGAATGAAGGGCGGCAACGGTCTGACCGGCCAATCGCCCTCGGCGGCATGCAGATCGGTATGGCATACTCCGCAGGCAGCGACCTTCACCAGGATTTCACCTGGGCCCGGAACAGGCACTGGCACGCATTCGATTGCGAGCGGCTTGCCGAACTCCCGAACCACTGCCGCCTTCATCATCTTGCTCGTCATGATCTTCGTCCCTTCACGATGATTATCCGGCTCGGATAATGCAGGCATCGCACACTCGCCACATTGACCCATCGCAAAGAGCGGCCCCGTTGACCCAGAGGGAAGGGGGAGACTGTTCTGGCAGCCATCAATAAGAGAGGCCGGATACGAAACCGGCATGTCTGGAGGCACCACGGGAATGGGAGCGGCCATGAGATGTCTCCTGCACGAAAGTGCCGGCAGCCTGGCGCACATCACCCGGGAAGGCCTTAGCCGGCCTCGTCGAGGGACCTTGCCGCTTCAAGCAGAAGCTGCTTCATTTTCTCGCGAACCGTCTGAGCGCCAATCGCGGCGTCTGCGCTTCCAAAAAGCTGAACCGCTCTCGGTAACGCAGGCGCAGCGCCTGTAGGCAATCAAAACAGAAGGAGCGATGCCAGAGACAGAATGAGCGCGGGGAACATGACGACGGTTCCGAGTTTTAGAAACGTCCAGGCGCCGATATGCAGGCCTTCGCGGCGCAGCGCAGACAGCCACAAGATCGTTGCCAGCGACCCCGTCACCGACAGATTGGGGCCGAGATCGACGCCGATCAGCACGGCGCCGGCGATCTTGTCGGAGACGCCGGCCGCCTGAACCACGCTGCCGGCAAGCAGTCCGGCGGGAAGATTGTTCACGAGGTTGCAGATCACGCCGACGAGAAGGCCCGCCACGCCGATCGCCTGCGATGGCGAGGACGAGGCAAGCGCAGCCATCTGATCAGAGAGAATGTTCGTCAGGCCGGTGTGATCGAGAGATTCGACGATGACGAATAGGCCGGCGACCAGCGGCAGAACGCTCCAGCTGATGCCCTTCATCGTCTCGGCCGGGCTTTGCCGCGTGAGCATCAGAACGATCGCGGTGGTGATCGTGCCTGCAACAAAGGTCGGCACGCCGAGATCGACATGCATCGCCGACGCCGCGATAAGAATAATGGCCGTCAGCAGGATTCCCCATCCCGCCAGCCGGGCGCTGTGGGAGAGGGGCGCCCGTTGCGTGTCCGCGGCAAGAGTGTCTTCTGCGAGGGCGCTGCGCTGCGTCCAGTAGAGGCAAAGGAACGTGGCGACGATCGAAATGATCGACGGCAGCATGAATGTCGACAGCCAACGGGACAGCGGCGGCATGTCACCGCCGGCAAAGATCACCAGATTGGCCGGATTGGAAATTGGCAGAACGAAGCTTGCGGCATTGGCGATGAAGGCGCAGATCAACAGATATGGCATCGGGTCCTTCACCCGCGCCGTCCGGCAGGCGGCATAGACGGCCGGTGTCAGCACCACGGCTGTCGCATCGTTGGAAAGAAAGACGGTGACAACCACCCCGACAAGATAGACCAGCACGAAGAGACGCCGGGGTGATCCTTTGGCGTAGGCGATTGCAATGGCGGCGATCCAGTCGAACAGGCCTTCGCGCCGGGCAAGTTCCGACAGCAGCATCATGCCGATCAAAAAGAGATAAACGTCGCCGCCCTTGGCGACGCCTACCAGGGCATCATGGGGGCCGAGCAGGCGGAAGGCGAGCAGGAGCAGGGCGCCGAAGACGGCCCAGATCGCTTCCGGCCACCGAAAGGGACGGACGACGACGCCCATCGCAGTGAGGCCGGCGATCCCCCAGGTCATGGAATGTTCAATCATTTGCAATCGCGTTCGGTTGGGGCGCGGCAGAACAGCCGCCAAGGTTGATGCAAGAGCTTTTCGGGATCGAATACATGTTTGGTCGGGCAGTGACAAATCCGATTATCTTGAAAAGCCGCTAATACCAGAAGCAGCAGCTCAATCGGCCAACGGAACAATCACAGCAGGATCTGGTTTAACTCGCACCACGTATCTCCGGCGGAGGTGACGATGTGGGCAGTTCTGATTGGCGCCGCTCTCATAATTGGCGGCCTTGTTTTTCTCTTGCGGCCGACGCTTCGTCGAAAGCCGAGTGATCCGCACCTGATGCCGCAAGGCGGCGCCACGCTTGAACCGCGGCGCCAAGGGCTGAGATTTCTCAGCTTGGCGCGGAACTGGCCGGCCCTGGTTGTCATCGCGGTCGGTGCGGTTTTTCTGGTTTTCGGGAGCTACTGGTGACAGACACAGTGTTGGCCCACTCCGCAGCGCATCTCTCCCATCAAGATTCCCGGTTTGCCGCCGACGCCTTGAGAAGGCCTGCAGCCAAGGCGCCGAAGGCCTCGACAGCTTTCGGCAGCACATCCTGCGGCTCGTCACTGGCAGCGATCCAGAGGGCGGCATTGAGCGCGGCACCGTTGAGCAGCCGGGCGGCTGCTTCCGCGTCGACCGGCTTGAGGGCGTCCTGCGCGATAAGGCGATCGATTGTCCGCCTGGTTGCCTGAAGGCAGCTGCTCTGGCTCGGCCATTGTGACGGATCACCCAATACGGCAGGCCCGTCGAGCAGAACGATGCGTTGGACCTCCGGATCAAGCGCCATTTCGATATAAGCCGCGCCCTCTGCGAGCAGACCTTGCCAGTCATCACCCGCACGGGCGCCGATCTCCTGGGCGCGGGACGCCATTTCCGTGTCGATCTGATCGACGACTGCCGCAAGCAGCCCGCGCTTGTCTCCGAAGTTGTGGTACAGCGCTCCGCGCGTCAGGCCTACCTCTGCGGTCAGCTCATCCATCGACGCGGCCGCGTATCCCTTCTCGGCAAAAGCCTTTCGCCCGGCCGCGATCAGCTTCATACGATTTTCCTCCATCGTCTCGCTGCGCCGTTTGACCATCTCGTCTCCAAATTTTGGTATACGTTCCGTATATGAACTTGACATACGGCCCGTATGCAGGCATTTCATATACGCACCGTATATCAGATAACGCGGCGGGCTGTGAAGCTCCTTAGACGGCCTGCTGCTCATTGGTGTTCCATCAACGACAAGGATCGACAAATGACCCAACGCGAAGCAATCTTTCCCGCAGGCAGGAATGCCCTTTACGAAAAACACGGCTATTCGGCCGCCATCCGAACTGGCGATCTTCTGTTCGTCTCCGGCCAGGTCGGCAGCCGTTCCGATGGTACGCCTGAACCCGACTTTGAACGCCAGGTTCGGCTGGCTTTCGACAACCTGAAGGCAACGCTGGATGCTGCAGGCTGCGGCCTCGACGACATCGTCGATGTAACGACGTTCCATACGGACCCCGAAAACCAGTTTGAAACAATCCTGGCCATCAAGCAGGAGCTTTTCAGCAAGCCACCCTATCCGAACTGGACGGCGATCGGCGTGAACTGGCTGGCCGGCTTCGATTTCGAGATCAAGGTCATTGCCCGCATCCCGTCCACCGCCCGATTTTAGGATGATGCCAGGCATCCCGTTCGGGCTGCATGGTTGGACTGTGACAATAGACGGGTGCCGGACGATGCAATCATCGTTCGACTCGCGACCTATCGGGGGAAGAGCTCCGGGATGATCCTGCGGGCGCGATCGCGCAAAAACACCGCCTCTCGCTCGTCGACAAAGCGGTAAGGCCATCTCAGCCTGGTCGTGACCGGGCCCCAGTTGCCGATGACAGCGAGCAGTTTGTCGAGGGCGGCATTTGAATAGCCGCGGTCACGGCGAAACGGGACGATGTGATTGTCCATGAAGGCGCAGATGCGGCTTTCGATGTTGAGCGCCGCCTCGAGATCCCTGCGCATCAGCTCTGTCCAGGCCTGCGCGCCGCGGGGATGGAGACAGGCAACGTTCGAAAACGCCCCGGCGGCCACCCCCTGCTTCATGCCGGTTGCGAGATGGTGGCCTGGAATGAACAGCGAAAATTCGGAAAGGTGTGCTCGCGCCTGCGAAAACCAGGCATCGTCTCCATCGGCGACCTTCATCCCGACCACTGACGGGCAGGGGCCGCAAACCTCGCTGAGCTCGGCTGGCGACAGGACACGTTTCGCATGCGGCGGATTGTAGAGGATGAGCGGGATTCCTTGGGCGACGTCTGATGCCCGTTTCAGGAAATCGATGGCTTCGAGATTGGTGAGCGGCCACCAGTCGGGGAGGATTACCTGAAGCGCCAATGGCTTATGAACGGTTGCACGGCGCAGCCGATCGAGCATGATCATCGGATCGGGCTGGCAGGCGCCGATGACGAACGGCATTCCGGCCGCGCGGCAACGCGAGACCAGCACGTCCTGAATTCGCTCGTACTCCGCTTCGCTCTGGTTGTGGAATTCTCCCGCCGTGCCGTTCGAATAGATGCCGTCGACCCCGGCGGCGATCAGTATGTCAATTTCCTCGGCGAGCTTTTCGAAATCGATGCTGTCGTCGTCGGCGATGGGCAGCAGCAGGCTTGCCCAGTTGCCCGCGATCGGGTGGCGGCGGGTCGTGGCGGTCATCGCACGTCCTTCAATTCAGGTCATCACGGATGCAGGCCTTGAAATGACCGGGCTTCATTTCGCGCAGCTCCGGCACGGTCTCGCCACAGGCGGGCAGAGCATTTGGACAGCGCGTGCGGAACACGCAACCGCTCGGCGGATTGGCGGGGCCCGGAATATCGCCCTTCAGGATCTGGCGATCGCGCGGCGCATCGGGATCGGACGAGGGGATCGCGGAGAGAAGCGCCCGCGTATAGGGATGCAGCGGCCTGGCATAAAGCGCGGCACTGGGCGCGATTTCCATGATCCGGCCGAGATAGAGCACGATCACCCGGTCGCAGATATATTCGACCACGGCGAGGTCGTGACTGATGAACAGCATGGCCAGATCAAGGCGCTGCTGCAGGTCGCGCAGAAGATTGATCACCTGCGCCTGGATCGAAACATCGAGCGCCGAGACCGGCTCGTCGGCGACGATGAATTCGGGCGCGAGCGTCAGCGCGCGCGCGATGCCGATCCGCTGCCGCTGGCCGCCCGAGAATTCGTGGGCATACCGGTTGACGGCGTCCGGCGGAAGATCGACCTGTTCGAGCGCCTCGCGGGCACGTTCTAATCTCTCTCTTGCCGTCCCCAAGCCCTGGATCCTCAGCCCCTCGGTCAGGATTTCGCCGATTGTCATACGCGGCGACAGGCTCGCGAACGGGTCTTGGAAAATATATTGCATCCGGGGCCGCAGACGCCGCATTTCGGATGAGGACAAGGCGGTGAGTTCGGTACCATCGAAGCGGACGCTGCCGGCCGACGGTTCGACCAGCCGCAGGACCGATCGGCCGATCGTGGTCTTGCCGCTGCCGGATTCGCCGACCAGCCCGACCACCTCGCCCTTGCCGATATCGAAGGATATGGCCTGCAGGACGGTCAGCCTGGTTCCGCGGGACGTATAGTGTTTGCCGAGATCGCGGACGGAGAGAAGGGGCTCGCTCATCTGATCTCCTGCCAGCGAATGCAGCGGCTGTGGTGGCGCGGATTGACCTCGGCCAGCGGTGGCACCGCCGGGCGGCAGGAGTCGATGGCAAATTTGCAGCGTGGTTGGAAAGCGCAGCCGGCCGGCATGTTCATCAGACTCGGCACGACGCCGGGAATGGCCGCCAACCTTTCGCCCGCCTGCTTCATCCGGCTCGCATCGCCGAGTTTCGGCATCGAGGCCAGGAGGCCGATCGTATAGGGATGTCTCGGATTGCGGAAAACCTCGGCCACCGGCCCGGTCTCGACGATCCGGCCGGCATACATCACCGCCACCCGATGCGCGATTTCGGCGACGACGCCGAGATTATGGGTGACGAAGAGCATGGCCATGCCGCGTTCGCGTTGCAGCGTCTGCAGAAGGGCTAGAATCTGCGCCTGGATGGTGACGTCGAGCGCCGTCGTCGGCTCGTCGGCGATCAGCAGCGTCGGGTCGCAGGCAAGGGCCATGGCGATCGTGGCGCGCTGGCGCATGCCGCCGGAGAGCTCGTGCGGATATTGACCGGCGCGGCGCCCGGCATCGGGAATGCCGACGCTGTCGAGAAGGGCGGCGGCCACATCCATGGCGGCCTTCCGGGCCGCCCGGCGATGGATGCGGATTGGCTCCGAAATCTGGTCGCCGATCGTGTAGACCGGGTTGAGGCTCGACATCGGCTCCTGAAAGACCATGCCGATGTCATTGCCGCGAATGGCACGCATGTCCTCTTCGATGAGCGCGGCAAGATCGCTGACCGTACCGTTCTTGCGCTTCAAATGGATGCTGCCGGCGGCGATCGCACCAATATTGCGGGTCAGAAGCCGCATGACCGAAAGGCTGGTGACCGATTTGCCTGAACCGGACTCGCCGACAAGCGCAAGCGTCTCGCCGGCAGTCACCGTCAGATCGATGCCGTTCACCGCCGTCACTTCGCCCGAGCGGATACGGAAGACGGTCCGCAGCCCTTTGACGTCGAGAATGGTGTCGGCGGTCTGTTGCATGGCATCCATCAGGAAAGCAGGCCGGTCGCGCGCAGGATTTCGTCGATCCTAGTCGTTTCAGTCTCGTTGAGAGCCGCCCTCGGACGCGGCATCAGCGCCGTGTCGATGATGCCGAGGCTCTTCATCGCCGCCTTGAAGGCGCCGATGCCGGCGGCGCCGCCGCTGACGCGGCCCGCCCCGACTGAGACGATCTCGAAGAGCCGGCAGAGGCGCTCCTGCTCCTTGCGGGCCGCGACCCAGTCGCCACGCTGGGCGGCGTTCCAGAGCCTGACGTAGCCATGCGGATCGACATTGGCGATGCCGGGCACGACGCCATGAGCGCCCATCTGCAGCGCCGTGTCGACGACGATTTCGGAGCCCGTCATCAGGAAGACCTCGTTGTTGCCGGCGAGATCGAGCAGCACGTAACGGAAGTTGCCGTCGTCGCCGCTCGAATCCTTGATGCCGACGATCGTTCCCTCCTTCGCCAGCGTCACGCTGGTCTGGCGCTGCAGTTTCACATGCACGCAGACGGGAATGTCGTAGGCGATCAGCGGCACGTCGACGGCACCGCGGATATAGCGGAAGTGATCGATGATCTCGGACTGGCTGGTGACGGTGTAGAACGGCGCCGTGACGACAACCGCGTCGGCGCCGGCCGACTTCGCGATCCTGGCATGGTTGATGACCCTGTCGGTGGTTGGGTCGATGACGCCGACGATCAGCGGTACGCGACCATTGATGACTTTGGCCGAGTGCTCGATGATTTCCTTCCGGGTCCTTTCGTCGTGGAAGATCACCTCGCTGGTCGAGCCGAGCACGAACAGGCCATGGCATCCGGCCTCGATCAGGTTTTCGAGCACCCGTGTGTAGGACGGGTAATCGACCGTGTAATCCTTGTTCAGCGGGGTTATGACGGGAGGAACGACACCCTTGAATTTGCTCATTTTCGCTTTCTTTCGATCGTCAGTTTAGTTCGGTGCGAGGGTCGAAGGCATCACGAAGACCATCGCCAATGAAGTTGATTGCAAGGACGGCAAGCACCAGGAATCCGCCGGGAAACAGCCATTGCCAGGGATATTGTTCGAGCACGGCGGTAGAGCGGGCAGCATTCAGCATGTTGCCCCAGCTTGCCGCCGGTGGCGCAATGCCGAGACCGAGGAAGGAAAGGCCGGCCTCGAGCAGGATGGCATTGGCGATCTGCAGCGTCGCGAAGACGACGAGGATGTCGATCGAGTTCGGCAGGCCGTGGCGGAAGAGGAGATGCGGCAGACCCGCCCCCATGCCTCTCGCGGCCATCACGAAGTCACGTTCGCGAAGTTCGAGCAGCCGCGAGCGCACCATGCGCGCCAGCAGAGGCCAGGAGAGAAGTGAGATGACAAAGACCGTCGGCCAGATGCCGGTGCCGGCGATCGAGGCGAGCACCAGCAGGAAGATGACCGGCGGCAGCGTCATGACGAGATCGACGAACCGCATCGTGACCGCATCTGCAAAGCGGCCGGCAAGCGTCGAGACGGCGCCGACCAGGAAACCGATGATGGCGGACATGACGGTCGAGGTGAGGGCCACCAGCAGCGAAATGCGACCGCCGTCCAGGACCCGGGCAAGGATGTCGCGGCCGACCCCGTCAGTGCCGAACCAGTGTCCCGGCCCCGGCTGCGCATTCATTGCCATGAGATCGATGTCGTTGGGTTTGAAGCTCCACCACAGCGGATAGGAAAGGATTGCGACGATCATCAGCGCGATCATGCCGAGGCCGAGCAGCGCGGTCCGGTTGAGCAGAAAGCGATGCAAGGAGCGTATGATCGGGCCCGGGCTGCGGGCAGGGCTTCGTGCCAGCATCGCTCACCCCACCTTGATCCGCGGATCGACCACCGCATAGGCTAGATCGGTCAGAAGATTGACGACGATGACGCAGGCACCGATCACCAGCGTCGAACCCATGATGACCGGATAGTCGCGGCCCTCCACCGCATCGACCATGAGCAGGCCCATGCCGGGCCAGTTGAAGACGCTTTCGATGAAGATCGCGCCACCGATCGCAAGGCCGATGGTCGAGCCGATCAGCGTAATGACGGGAAGCAGCGCGTTGCGCAGGGCGTGCTTGGTGATGACCCAGAATTCGAAGACGCCTTTGGCGCGCGCGGTACGCACATAATCCTGGCTCAGAACCTCCAGCATGGAAGCGCGCATATAGCGCATGATCAGCGCTGTCTGGGCGGCGGCCAGCAATGTCGCGGGCAGGATCAGGTGATGGAGAAGGTCGGCGATGGAGAATTCCTGGCCTGGCGTCAGCATGCCGCCCGAGGGCATCCAGTTGAAATAGACCGAAAAGAGATAGAGGCCGACAAGGGCGCTGAGGAAGGGTGGACTTGAAATACCGGTGACGGCGAAGACTGACAGGGACAGGTCCGCGACGGAATTGCGGCGAACCGCGCTGATGACGCCGGTGGCGATCCCCGCAACGATCGCGATCGCAATCGCCGATCCCATCAAGAGCACTGTCGGGCCGACGCGCGAGAGCACGAGGCCGAGCACTGGCTGGTCCGGCCGCTTGATCGAATAGCCGAGATTTCCCGTCAGCGCCTGCCGCAGCCAGCCAAGATACTGCACCGGCAGCGGCTGATCGAGTCCGAGCGTGGCGCGCAGCTCGGCAAGATCCGACGACGACATCGGAATATTGGGATCGATATAGGCGTCGATCGGATCGCCGGGCGTGAGGCGCAGCATGGCGAAGATCAGCACGCTCAAGGCAAGCAGCATGCCCACTCCGATCAGCAGGCGCCGGAGACTGTATCTCAGCATGAATTCCGTTCCCGTGCGGGCGGGCCACTGCGCCTCGGAAGACGCGTGGCGCTGCAGTGACCCGGCCGCCCTTTGCTTCTCAGGATGCGTGACGCCCTATTCGGCGATCGCCCATTTCTCCGGATGCGCCTGGTAAGGGCCGCCACCGGGAGCGGGCGTCCAGATGAAGTCCTTCAGCCTGGCGGAGGCGACGCCATATCGTTTCGCCACCCACAGCGGACCCCAGGGCAGTTCCTTGTTCATCACCTTGCAGACATCCTGATAACGGGCGGAGCGCTTTGCGGCATCCGTCTCGCCAAGCGCTGCGTCTAGAGCAGCCGTCAGCACCGGCATGCGCACGCGCGCGACGTTCGGGCCGGCCGGCGGGATCTGCTTTTCGTTGAGGCCGACATTGATGCTGCCCGGATCCGGGCCGTTCTGAAGTCCGGCATAGACCATCTGGAACTGCGCGACATCAGGCGTCGGATTGAGCACGATGCTGTTATAGGTCGGCGTGTCGACGGCACGCGGCGTTACGTTGATGCCGACCTGGGCGAGCATTGCCTGGACCGCCGCCATGACATTGGCGGCAAGCGGCGTCGTGTAATAGGTCAGCAGGGTGACCGGCTTGTTGCCGTTGATCTCATCCCAGCCGGCGTCCTTCAGCAGCTGCTTGGCCTTTTCCGGATCATAGGCATAGGTCTCGATGCCTTTCGGCACCACCTGATCGGCGACATAGGCGCAGTTTGCCGGTTCGGCGGCGCCGCCGTAAAGGCTCTGGATGATGGCATCGCGATTGATCGCGTACATCACTGCCTGACGGACCCGAACATCTTTCCAGATCGGCGAGTCGTGGTTGAAGCCGAGATAGTTGACGACGAAGGAGTTGCCTTCGATGACGCGGAAATCCTTGTTGTTGTCGAAGGCCTTCAGATCGTTGGAATCGACGTAGGTGAACTGGATTTCGCCGGCACGAAGTGCGGCGATCGCCGCTGCCGGATTGGCAAAATAGCGGTTGATGATCTTTTCGAGCGCCGGTTGGCCGCCTCGGTAGTCGGTATTGGCGACAAGTTCGACATATTGATCGGTGACATATTTGCTGAACTTGAACGGCCCGGTGCCGATCGGCGCGGTGGACCACCATGTGTTCTTGGCGAGCTGATCGGCCGGGATCTGCGAAAGTGCGTGTTCCGGCAGCATCATCACCTTCGTCAGGGTGTCCATCAGGCTTGCGGACGGGGCGGAGAGCTTGATGATCAGGGTCTTGTCGTCCTTGGCCTCGACCGAGGAAACGGCGCTCAGCCGCGCTGCCAGTACGGAGCCGGTCTTGGCGTTCTTGGCGAGCTCGATGGTGAACTTGGCGTCCTTTGCCGTGAAGGGCTTGCCGTCATGCCATTTCGCGTCGGCAAGCGTGAAGGCGTAGGTCAATTGGTCGGGACTGACCTCGTAGGACGAAGCGAGCTGGCCGACGACCTTCTCGAGCTTCGCGTCATAGGTCACCAGCGGCTCGAAATAGACGCTGAGCCATGTGAAGCCGCCCGTTGCGGCAAGCGGATTGAAATTGCCCTGAAAACCACCCGGGCCGACATCGAAGCCGCCGGACAGCGTGGCTGCCTTCGCTGGGCCGATGAAGGCCGGGGCGACGGTCGTCGCCATCAAGGCACTCAATGCGATGGCCGATGATAGTCTTTGCAGTCGTTTCATTGTGCTCCTCCCACATTGGCACTTTTCTTGTTGGCTGCGATCACCCGGGAAATGCCGTCATAATGGCGGTCCAGGCGCTTCTGCGCTTCCGCGACATCCCTTGCCTCGATGGCATCGACGATCGCCGCGTGATCCCTCCAGGTGGCGACGGGGTCGACATTGTCGAGGTTGACGAAATCGGACGCCTTGTAGAAGGCGAGCCAGAACACGTCGATCAGCCGCGCAAGGGTCTCGTTGTTCTGGCAGCGGAAGAGCAGGGTGTGGAAAAGCTGGTCTTCGTCGGCGAAGGATTTACCCCGTTCCGCATGGACCCGCATGCGCTCCACCGTGGCGCGCAGCTCGGCAATATCGTCGTCGCCGATCATCTCAACCGTCTTGCCGATCAGCCCGACTTCCAGCGTTCGCCGGATCTCGATCACTTCTTCGATCTGGCGCAAGGCGCCGCCGAGGCCATAAGCGAGATTGTCGAGCAGCGGCTCGAATGAGAATGCCTTGACGAAGATGCCGACACCACGGCGCGATTCCAGCACGCCGAGCGATTCCAGCGCCTTGATGCCTTCGCGCAGGGAATTGCGGCTGACGCCGAGCTGGTTCGCCAGGTCGGATTCAGGCGGAAGCAGCGTGCCGGGCTTCAACCCGTTGTCGCTGATATAGGCCCGCAGGCTTTCCTGCACGGAGACGTGAAGTAGGGGCGCGCGGGCGAGGGGTTTCATGGATTTCAGCGACATGCGTTCTCATTTCGTCCGCAATGGAGATGTTAGAGAGATATCCACTTGTAGGATATCCGTCAACAGCATTCCTTCGCTTCGGAATGTCGGCGAGAGGTCGGACGCGCACGCTCCGAGCGCTGGCAGTAGTCATTGTGGTGATGGAGGATCGCTGCGAGTTGCGACGGATACGCAGCTCGCGTCCGCGTGAGTAGTAGCGGAAAACCATACGAACGGCCCGGCGCTCAATCGGGTTGCGGGGGAGCGGTCGTTTCCCCCTCCGAAAGCTCGCAAGCGAGCAGGATCGGGTGGTCGAGGTCTGGCGTCGGTTGCCTGTTCAGCAGGACGGCGACCGCTGCTGCGGCAATCTTTTGGATCGGCTGCTTGACGGTTGTCAGGCGCGGCGTGGTCATGCTCGAGAGCGGGATGCCGTCGAATCCGACGATCGAAAGGGCTGCGGGTATCGGTATCCCCAGATCATGTGCCGCTCTCATGCAGCCGATCGCCTGCTGATCCGAACTTGCGAAAATGGCTGTCGGCCGCTCGCTGCGGGCGCGTGCCAGCAGATAGTTTCCCGCCGATCGTCCGCTTTCATAGTCGAAAGCCGCCTCTGCGATCAGCGGCGACCCTGTTTGTCCGCCGTCGTCGGGCTGCCCCATGGCGTCAAGGTAACCTATAAGGCGATCGTTGGCAGGCACGGAATGTCTCGGTCCCGAGATGAAGCCGATGCGGCGATGGCCGAGCTTCAAGAGATGCTCGACGCCGAGACGCACGCCGGCCCGGTGGTTTGAAGCGATCCCGGAATATCCTGGCATGAGGCGGTCGACGACGACGATCGGCAAGCCCTTCGGCAGCTTCAGCGTATGGAAATCATTGCTGGGAACCAGGATGATACCGTCCACTTTTCGGCTTGTCAGCTGACCTATGCGGTCTGCTTCCTTGGTCGCATCGTCAAACGAAGTCATGACGATGATGTTATAGCCATGGCTTGCCGCCGCCTGCTCGGCCGACTGCACGAGTTCCGAGAAGAACGGATTGGTAAGATCGGGAATGACGATGCCGATGAGCCGGCTGACCTTGCTGCGCATGCTTCGGGCCGACGGGTCGGGCCTGTAGCCGAGCTCGTCGATGATGCGTCTGACGCGTGCCCTCAGTTCATCGGTCACGGCGGGGTGGTCATTCAGCACCCGTGAGACGGTCCCGGTGGAAACGCCGGCAAGTTTGGCAACGTCTCGAATTCCGACCTTTGGCATAATGGAAGAATATGTCCCTTCATTTTGGGTCTCGGGGACGCGGAGGCACCCGATGAGGCTTCAGCTAATGGTCTCCATCGCCTTCGTCAAAGGGCCGCAGTCAATTTGACGGCGTTTGCATAACACGAGGAACGCCGGCATTCAATGGAAACGGTTCATCAACAGGCGCCTCATTCTTCCATATGCGGCCATTTTCGCTGCCTTGACAATCCTGCGGGGCGTTGTTACCCAAGTGCTGTTGGAAACGGTTCATTTCGAAGGCACTCAGGTGAGGATAGGCCCGGAACCGTTCGGAGGAGAGAAATGTCCCAATCTACGAAGCGTGATTCCGTCCTGATGCGTACGCTGCGCCGTGCGGCATTGAAGCTTGGACTTGCCGGCACGTTGGTGCTCGCACTGTCTTGCGGCGTGTCGCCCGCTTTTGCGGCCGGCAAGCCGAAGGTCGGCCTGATCATGAAGTCTCTGTCGAATGAGTTCTTCAAGCAGATGAAGGCCGGCGCCGATAAATATGCGGCTGAGAACAAGGACAAGTTCGACTTCAAGGCCGTCGGCATGAAGGACGAGCGCGATTTTGCCGCCCAGGTCGATGCCGTCGAAAACTTCGTGACGCAGAAATACGACATCATCGTCGTCGCCCCGGCCGATTCCAAGGCGATGGCGACGCCGCTTGCGAAGGCCGTGAAATCAGGTGTCAAGGTCATCAACATCGACGTGCCGCTCGATGCCGATGCCAAGAAGGCAGCCGGTATCGACCTGGCATTCTTCGGTCCGGACAACCGCGAAGGCGCAAAGCTCGCCGGCGACGCGCTGGCCAAGGATCTGGGCCCAGGCGCCAAGGTCGTCATCCTCGAGGGCAATCCCGAGGCCGACAATGCCAAGGAGCGCAAGGAAGGTTTCATGGCCTCCGTCAAGTCGGGCAAGCTCGAGCTTCTCGACAGCAAGACCGCCCATTGGGAGACCGAAGAAGCCAACACCGTCATGACGAACTTTCTGACCAAATATAAGGATATTCAGGGTGTCATGGCGGCCAACGACTCCATGGCGCTCGGTGTCGTCAAGGCTCTCGATGCAACCGGCCAGGCCGGCAAGATCAAGGTTGTCGGCTTCGACAACATCCCGCCGGTCCAGCCGCTGATCAAGGACGGCAAGATGCTTGCCACTGTCGAGCAATATGGCGCGCAGATGGCGGTCATGGGCATCGACTATGGTATGCGTGAACTGGCCGGCGAAAAATTCACCGGCTGGGTCAAGACCGACATCAAGCTCGTTACCGCCGGCGACCTCAAATAATCGATATTGCCGAGCTAGGACGAAAGGAGGCGCCGGCTGCCCGCCGGCGCTGACAGCTGCCAACCGATTGCGTCTACTCCCGATGAGGCTCGTTGCGGGCCTTTGGGAGTGTGCATGTTCGGATGGTGGCCATCTCGAATTCAAACAGATCATGCACGAGGTGGGACGTGTCAGACGCAGCAGATGACCACATCCTGAAGCTGGAGGGGATCGGCAAGCGCTTCCCGGGCGTCGTGGCGCTCAGGAATGTTTCCATGCGGATCGGCCGCGGCAAGGGCCACGTCCTGCTGGGCGAGAATGGTGCCGGCAAGTCGACCCTGATCAACCTGCTGGGCGGTGTGTTCAAGCCGGACGACGGGCAGATTACATTTGACGGCGGGCCCTATCATCCTGCCTCGCCGCTGGAGGCCTTCAAGGCCGGCATCCGCATCATCCACCAGGAGCTCCACCCCCTTTCCAATCTCAGCGTCGCCGAAAATCTGCTCTTCGAACATCTTCCGCGGCGATATGGCCTGGTGGATTACCGGCAGATGAACCGCCGGGCGGCCGAATTGCTGGCGGAAGTTGGCCTCGATGTGGCGCCGACGACGCTCGCCAGCCGTCTCAGCGTCGCGCAGTTGCAGCTGCTCGAAATCGCCAAGGCGCTCTGCTATGAAAGCAAGCTGCTCGTTCTCGACGAGCCGACGGCAACCTTGACGTCCAAGGAAGTTGACCGGCTGTTCGAAATTCTGAAGCGTCTGAAGGCGCGTGGGGTGACGACGCTTTACATATCCCACAGGCTCGAGGAGATTTTTGAAGTCGGGGACGATGTGACGGTGCTGCGCGACGGCCAGCATGTCATCACGCGACCGTTGTCCGGCTTGGCCATCCCCGACATCGTCGAGCTGATGGTCGGGCGAACGCTCTCGGATCATGGCGTCTTTCGCAGTGACAGCGCCGTGTTCGGCGAGGCGCTCGGCGTTTCCGGTCTGAAAGTGACCCGAAACAGCCCGGAATTGTCGTTCTCAGTGGCCAAGGGCGAAATCGTCGGCATTGCCGGCCTTGTGGGTAGCGGCCGGACAGAGGCGGTCCGCGCCATATTCGGCGCCGACGCCAAGGCCGGGGGCGAAATCCGCATCGACGGCGAACTGGTTGCGATCCATTCGCCGAAAGATGCGGTTGCCGCCGGCCTGTGCCTGGCGACGGAAGACCGCAAGCTGCAGGGCCTGATGCTCGACATGAGCTGCGCAGAAAACACCACGGTTACCGATCTCGCCAAGATTTCCCGCAAGGGGCTGATCAGCCGCAGGATGGAGAACGAAAACGCGCAGCGTCTCGTGCGCGAGTTGCGCATCAAAACACCATCCGTCCATCAGCGGGTCAGGACGTTTTCGGGCGGCAATCAGCAGAAGGTGGTGATCGCCAAATGGCTGTTCCGCGGCCCCAAGGTGCTGATTTTCGATGAGCCGACCCGCGGCATCGATGTCGGCGCGAAAGCCGAAATCTACGACCTTCTCTGGAAGTTTGCCGCGGAAGGAAAGGGTGTTCTGGTCGTATCCTCGGATCTGCCGGAGCTCATTGGCATCTGCCATCGCATCATCGTCCTGTCGGACGGCAAGATCGCCGGCGAAATCGCACGGGATCAATTCGAAGAGAGCAGGATCCTCTCACTCGCTTACAAGGAGTACAGTCGTGTCCGGCAACATTGAAACCAAGGTCGAAGCGAAAGAGACGGGCTTCTGGGACAAGCTGATCCGGATCTCGATGAAAGAGGCAGGCGTTGCCATCGCCCTCGTCCTGATCGTCGCCTTCTTCTCGGCGACGGCGCCGTATTTCGCGACGCCTGAGAATTTCCTGAAAATCTTCGTGCAGATTGCCATCAACACCGTGCTTGCCTCGGGCATGACCTTCGTCATCCTGGTCGGCGGCATCGACCTCTCGGTCGGCTCGCTGCTGGCGCTATGCACGGTCATCGGCGCGACGATCATGATCGACCCCAGGCTCTCGCCCTGGCAGGCGATCGTGCTCGCTTCGCTCGCCTCGATGGGCACCGGCGCGATCCTTGGCGCCATCAACGGCTGGGTCTGCGAAAAGTGGAAACTGCCGTCCTTCATCGTCACGCTCGGCATGCTGAATGTCGCCAGCGGCCTGGCCCGCGTCGTCAGCGACAACTCCACCATCACCGGCCTGCCGCAGCCTTTCGTGGATTTCGGAAACCTGATCTTCTGGGGCGTCTTCCCGTCGATCTTCCTGATTGCCATCATCGTCGTCCTCGCCGGCTGGTTCGTCCTGCGTTATACCGTGTTCGGACGTTTCGTCTTCGCGATCGGCACCAACGAAGAGGCTGTGCGGCTGTCGGGGCATGAGCCGAAACGCTACAAGATCGCGGTGTTCACCATCTCGGGCCTGACCGCCGGCATCGCAGCCATGGTTTACCTGCTTCGCCTCAATGTCGGCAGCCCGGTTGCGGGCATCGGCTATGAGTTGAACGCCATCGCCGCGGTCATTATCGGCGGAACCAGCCTCTCGGGCGGCAAGGGCTCGATTGTCGGAACGCTGGTCGGTGCCTGCATTCTGCAGGTGCTGTCGACGGGATTGCAGCTGCTGGGCGCCGACGACAACATCAAGCCGATTGTCATCGGCGCCGTCATCGTGCTTGCCGTTATCCTGGACAGCTATCGCGGCCGGTTGATGCGGATACTCGAAACGCGGTGACCGATCGCAAGGCGTGGGCCTCTGAGGTCGCATGGCGGCGTGCAAAGTCGAGGCAGGCCGTCAAACTCCTGCCACATGCCCTGCATTAATTCGAGGCGACTGCGTATGTCTTAGATCGGAATTGATTTAAGGATAATGCTGCAGCAGCTCAAAGCCCAGCCGCACCCTTGGCGCATCTGAGACGATGCGCGGCGCTGCGGTAACCGCGTCGATGGAGATCCGATGCCCGCAGTCCTGCGAAAAAAAGTTCACGGCGCGTCCACCCGGGCTGAGGTCATCGACGGTGCAGAGGATATCGGCGTCGCCTATCAGGTGTTTTCCGACACGGTGGTCGAAGACGTCGTCGTCAAGAACTCGCCTCGTGGCTTCAAGTTTCACAACGGCAGCAACCTCGTCGTCAGACGCTGTGAAACGGAGAATGTCAGGGGCGATGGCCTTTATCTGACGAAGACGAAGAACGTTCTTCTGGAAAACAACCGTATGGGGGCGGCTCCGGGCGAGGGCGCGGACTGCTGCCAGTTCGCCTATCAGAACAGCGACGACAATATCAGTTCGGACGTGGTGATCCGCGGCAACCTCTTCCTGCAGTCGCCGACGAGCACCTCGAACAAAGGCGCCCTGGTCTGCGATAAAACCCGGAAATATCTCGTCGAGTACAACTTCATCGGCGGCAAGAATTTCTCCTTTTCATCGATCGGCGACGATGCCGTGGTGCGCAGCAACATCATGCGCGACGGCAGGATGAACGACTATTCCTTCGGTTACGGCATCGGCGACAAGGCAGACCGTACCGGCCATCACGTCTATGACAATTGGATCGAGAACAACAATCGCGGCATTAGCCTGAGCGGCTTTTCCGACCAGGAGCGGGCATTTCGCAAGGACATCGACATCCACGACAACGTCATCAGCGGCTGCGACATCGCCTTTTTCGCCAATCGTCCATGGTCCGGGAGCCTCCGGCGCAACATATTCATTCGATGCGGCCAGGACTTGGTTCTGGCGGGAAAGGGCAAGAGCACCGCCGGCGAGATCGACAGCAATTACCATAATGACGGCAGCTTCTTGAACCTTGTGGCGCCGCCGCTCCGCTTCAATACCGACGGCAAGGCCTCCGTCGCCTCGGGTGAATGGACATCCGAGCCCGATGAGATCGTCATCCAGTGGCGCGACAAGGGATTGGATATTCCTGGCGCTAACCGCCCTTCCATTGCCGTCGAGCCTGGCATGGAATTGTCCTGCGTGCTGTTGGCCCGCAAGGGCCGCAATTGGATGCTGGCGATCGCCGAGACCGCTTATGACGAGTTCACGCCGCGCGCATGGCAGGAAAAGATGCTGCCGTGGCAGAAGCGGTATCTCTCGATCTGAACCAAGTAATCCCGGTATGCCAGGCCCGGAACCAAAGGCCGGTTTTGCCGTTGACTGCCAAGTTCCATCGGTCCGGGAGGGCAGGACAGTCGTGGCACGTCAGGCGTTCTGGAAAGGTTATCTCAAGCTCTCGCTCGTCACCGCCGCCGTCTCGCTGACGCCGGCAACGACCGAAAGCAACAAGTTGCGTTTCCACGTCCTCAATCGCCAGACGAAAAACCGGGTCGAAAGCCGCTATGTCGACAGCGTTACCCATAAACCAGTGGCCGACAGGGACCAGGTCAAGGGCTATCCGCGCGGCGAGGACGATTATGTTCTTCTCGAAGACGAGGAGATCGAGGAAGTCGGGCTCGACAGCACCCGCACCATCGATATCGACAGCTTCGTACCGCGTGGCTCGATCGATTGGGTGTGGTACGACAAGCCGCATTTCCTGGCGCCGGAGGACAAAGTCGGCGTGGAAGCCTTCTGCGTCATCCGCGAGGCGATGAAGGCAAACGACGTCGTCGGCATTGCCCGCCTGGTTCTCTATCGGCGCGAGCGTGCCGTGCTCCTGGAGCCGCAAGGCAAGGGCATCGTGCTCTGGACCCTGCGCTATGGCGACGAGGTGCGCGAACCGTCGGCCGAAATCGACGACAAGGCGGAGATCGACAGCAAGCTGCTGACGCTGATGAAGCGGCTGGTGAAGGAAGAGACGAAGGATTGGAGCCCGGCCATGGTGCAGGACCCGATCCAGAAGCGCCTGAAATCGATGATCCGCGGCAAACAGAAGAGCCTGAAGAAGGCAGCGCCTGCCAAAAAAACCGCACCGGAAAAATCGACCGGCAACGTCATCAACATCATGGATGCGCTGAAGAAGAGCCTGGTTTCGCAAAGCGGGCGGAAGTCGCGTTAGAGCAATTCCAGGAAAAGTGCGAAGCGGTTTTCCCAGGCAAAGCGAAGCGCTTTGCCTGGAATTGCGCAAATCCAAAAGGTCAGAGCGGGATGATTTTACGCTCTAACGCTTCTTCTTTTCCAACGGTTTCGCTGCAGCGAAAAATCCGTCCCAGGGATCTCGCGGCAACGCGTTGAGCCGCGTCGGCGTATTGTCCACCGTGAAATAGGCCGGTCCGACGTCGGCGGTGAGTTCGCTCCACTCCAGCGGCATCGAGACCGCGGCG
This sequence comes from Rhizobium sp. NLR22b, assembly GCF_019685295.1. Taxonomy (NCBI): domain Bacteria; kingdom Pseudomonadati; phylum Pseudomonadota; class Alphaproteobacteria; order Hyphomicrobiales; family Rhizobiaceae; genus Rhizobium; species Rhizobium sp. NLR22b. The sequence continues at coordinate 406,140 of NZ_JABDWM010000001.1, read as the reverse complement.
CCTCGCCGTGCCCGTGTCGAATAAGGCGCGACCGCCGTATTTCCGCGGCCGTTGCGGAGATAGTCGATGAAGATCTTCCCCTTGCGCTTGGCCTTCGTTGCCGTCGCCAGATAGCGGTCGGGATCGTCGGCGGCCATGCTGTCGGCGAGCCACTTGGCGAAACCCTTCACTTCGGCCCAGCTGGCCTTCGGCGTGAGCGGCGTCACCACATGCAGCCCCTTGCCGCCCGAGGTCTTGACGAAGGCGGCGAGGCCTTCGGCCTCCAGCCGCTCCTTCAGTTGGTAAGCAGCGGCGATCACATCTGCCCACGCCACCCCGTCATCGGGATCGAAGTCCATGGTGATCATATCGGGCTTTTCCCAATTGTCGGTCGTTGTGCCCCAGGGGTGGATTTCCAGCGCGGCCGATTGCACCAGCGCCACGATCCCGTCGAAATCGGTAATTCTGAGCAGCTTCTCCCCCTGCCTGTCCTTGGGATCGGTAATCTCCTGGATATGCGGGTTCATGCCCTTCCAGGCGTGCTTCTGGAAAAACCGCTGCCGGCCATTGATCCCGTCCGGCAGGCGCAGGAGCGCCAGCGGCCGGTTGACGACGTAAGGCGCCATGAAGCGCCAGACCTGGGCGTAATAATTCGCCAGCCCCTCCTTGGTAACGCCCTCGTCCGGCCAGTAGAAGCGGTCGGGATGGGTGAGTGTCACAGCCGATTTCGGCAGAGCAGGGGCCATGGTCTTTTCCGTCTCGCGCGTCACGTCCTTCGCAGGCTTGTCTTCTCGCAGACCGCGGAAGGCGGCATGGCGCAGATTGCCATCGGCCGACCAGGCGCGGAACTCGACCTCGCCAACCAGCTGCGGCTTCACATAGATCAGACCGCGCCGCTCCTCCGATGTCAGCTTGTCGTCGAATGATGTCTCGTTCTGCGTCAGGCGCGACAGTTTCTCATAAAGCATCCGCGCGGTCGCCGCCGTATATCCGGTGCCGACGCGCCCGACATGTTTGAGTTCGCCGTCCTGGTAATAGCCCATCGCCAGCGAGCCGATCGCATTCTTCATCGATGTCGACGGCACGTAGCCGCCGATGACGAATTCCTGCCGGTACGAACATTTCGATTTGATCCAATCGCCTTTGCGTCCCGACGTGTATTTGCTATCGCGCAGTTTGGAAATCACCCCTTCGAGGCTGAGCCGGCAGGCATGGTCAAGCACCAGGCCGCCGCTTTCGTTGAAATGCGCGCTGTAGCGCAGCTTGTCGTTATTGTCGGGCAGCAGGCTTTCGAGCAGCTGCTTGCGATCGGTGAGCGCCACATTCACCAGGCTGTGGCCGTCGAGGTGGAAAAGATCGAAGGCATAGAAGACGAAGCGATCGTCGCGGCCCTCGCTCAGATCGCGTTGGAGCGCCGAGAAATCCGAGGCGCCGCTATCGCGCTCGACGACGATTTCGCCGTCGATCACCCCCGATTGCACCGGCAGGGCGGCAAAGGCCTCGAGCACCTCGCTGCCGAATTTCTCCGTCCAGTCGAGGCCGCTGCGGGTCAACATTCTGACCTTGCCGTTCTCGACCCTGACCTGCAGCCGGTAGCCGTCGAACTTGATTTCGTGGATCCAGCGATCACCAGCCGGCGGCTTCGTCTTTAACCTGGCAAGCGCCGGTTCGATGAAATCGGGCATTGCGGCCTTGCGAGCACCCTTCGGCCAGTCGCGTTCTCCTGGTGCGGCGGCTTCGGCCTTTGAAGCCGGTCTTTTAGCGGCAGCCGGCTTGCCGTCTTTCGACTTGGAGGTCCAGGTCGTATCCGGATTTCCCGCCACCTCTTCGAGCCGGCGGCCGGTCTTTGCCGATTCCGGCCGCTCCTGAAGAATGTCGCCGTCGTGGCGCGCCGCGGCATCATCTCCCTTGATCAGCAGCCAGTTCTCCCGCTTTTCCCCGGGCCGGCCATGCATGCGCACGAGGTGCCAGCGGCCCTTCAGCTTTTCGCCATCGAGCTCGAATTCCATATGGCCCTCGCGATAGTCCTTGTGCGCATCGCCGAGGGGCGTCCAAGTGCCGCGATCCCAGACGATGACAGTGCCGCTGCCATATTGACCTTTTGGAATGATGCCTTCGAAATCGCCATAGGAAAGCGGGTGATCTTCGACGTGTACGGCAAGGCGCTTGTCCTCGGGGTTGAGGCTCGGCCCTTTGGTCACGGCCCAGCTCCTCAGCACCCCATCCATCTCCAGGCGGAAGTCATAGTGCAGCCTCGTTGCATCATGCTTCTGGATGACGAAACTGTTGCCGCTGCTGCGGCCCAAGCGACCACGTGGCTCCGGAGTGAGTTTGAAATTGCGCTTCGCCTCATAGGTCTCGAGGGCCATCTCAGCCTGCCTTCTTCCTTAGGCTATCGCTGCGCGCCGGCGCCTTCTTCTTTGCCGACGCCTTCTTCGCCGTCTTGCCGCTCATCCCCGCGCTTTGGCGCAGCGCCTCCATCAGGTCGACGACCTTGCCCTCCGGCGCCGGTTCCTTCTTCGGCGCTGCCCGGCCCTCGATCTTTGCTTTCACCAGTTCGACGAGGGCCGCTTCGTAGCGATCCTCGTAGGCACTCGGATCGAAGCTGCCGCGCTTGGTTTCGATGATGTGACCGGCGAGTTCGAGCATCTCCTTGTCGAACTTGACGTCGGGAATGTCTTTGAAGACCGAGTCGGCCGAGCGCACCTCATAGTCGAAGTTCAGCGTGGTCGCGATGATGCGGCCGTCATGAGGCCGGATCAGCAGCGTTCGGATGCGCCGGAAAAGCACGGCTTCGGCGAGCGCCGCGACCTTGCCGTCGCGCATGCTGCGGACGATCAGCGACAGCGCCTCCTCATCATGTTCGTCGACAGGTGCGAGGTAATAGGGACGATCGAAATAAAGCTTGTCGATATCGTCATAGGCGATGAAAGCTTTGACGTTGAGCAGCTTGTCGCTCTCCGGCACGATCTCTGCGATCTCGTCTCCTTCGATGACGACGTAGTCGCCATTCTCCATCTGATAACCTTTGACCTGCTCGTCCCGCTCGACCGGTTTGCCGGTCTCGCTGTCGACGAATTGCCGTTCCACCCGGTGTCCCGTCCTGCGGTTGATGATGTTGAAGGAAACCCGGTCCGAGGAGAAGATGGCGGTATAAAGCCCGACGGCGCAAGCAAGGTCGCCTACCTTCAGATGACCTTTCCAGCTTGCCCGCGCGGCCATGCCATCCTCCGTTGCAAATCACAGACGACTGTTGCTCTTATCTGTTTCGAGTTCCTGAAACGCCCAGCCGCCATCGGGTGAAGGATAGGCGAGCAACGCGTCGCCATCGCCGATTTTCTGACGTGACGCAGCATCCTTGGCGTGGACAATCGCTTCCTCAGCCGTCGCATAGGTTTCCGACAACGTGTCGCCGAGCTTGTAGGCCCAGCCATTGTCATGCGGCACGACCTGATAGGTGATGTCAGCCATTTCGGATCTCCTCTTTTCAGTTCGATGGCGGCATGATGCCGGTCGAAAACCGCGCACGCTTCGGCATCACGCCTAGTTCCGATGTGGTTTGCGTCTTTCATCGAGCGCGATGATTTTCTCCAGGGAGGCGATGTCCTCGGTGACGACGGGAACCGGATCGGCCGCGATAGCCTCAAGCACCTCCTGCGAGATGGCGCCGTTGCGGATGGCCCATTCCAGCGTCTCGCGCGTTTCCCGCTCGGCCTTCAGCTGTGCATAGAGCGCGACAATCAGCCGGTCGCGGGCGTCCATCCGCCGGTCCTGACGATGCATGTTGCGGGCATGCGGCATCGTTATGCACCTTTGTCACTGATTTCGTTCAGGTGTAGTCAACTGATGACGGAAGGAAAGGTTCCGTTACCAAGCATCGCGCCGTCATTGCGGGCCGAGGCGTAACTCGCTATTTCTGCGAGGCTGTTGTCAGAGGAACTTTTCATGGCCGATCTCAAGGCTCGCCCCCGTCCGACAGGTGCTATCGCCACTCTCGGCCGTACCGGCTTTCCGCATGTCACGTCCACCACCAAGGGTGAGATCGATATCGTCACCGCCCCTTCTCAGCCGGGCTTCAGCCCGCTCGATCTGCTCTATGCCTCGCTCTCGGCCTGTCTCGTGCTCAGCGCCCGCATTGCAGCCAGTCAGATGGGGGTTCTCGACAGGATCAGCGAGATCACCGCCGACGTCACCGGCGAGAAGGCGGCGGAAGGGCTCTCACGCGTTGCAAAATTCAACATCGTCTTCTCGATCAAGGGCGATGTCGACGAAGAGACCCGCCGCAAGATCGTCGATGCTGCCGAAGAGGAGATCTGCACAGTCAGCAACACCATCCGCGGCAATCCCGAATTCTCGACCACGATAGTGGGATAGAGGTCGCACTCGAAACCCAATAAAATTTATAGACAATTCGCGGTGAGGGAGATTGCGCGGGAAATGTCCGGCATTTATGCTCGGCCATCGCAAGTGAATATCCCGGCCGTCATGCATCCGAAGCCTCTCCCGAAGTCCGAACGATCCGTCGTCGCCATTATCGGCGGCGGCCTCTCCGGCGCGGGCGTCGCCTATCATCTCGCCAGGGCAAATTGCGGTGAGCGCCCCATCATCATGGTCTTCGAACCGCGCGCGGAGCTCGGCCGCGGCCTTGCCTATGACACGGACGATCCGGCGCACCGTATCAATGTTCCCGCCGCCAAGATGAGCCTGCAGCCCGACGACCTGGGCGGATTCCAGGCTTGGATCGAAGCTCGCGACGCCGTCGCGGACGATCCGGGGGCGAGGCAACCGGACGGCATGCTCTTCCCCCGGCGCCGGCTCTTCGGCGAATATGTCGCCTCCCTGCTGAAACCGCTGCTGGAAGAGGGCGTCGTGCTCCACAACCGCGCCCGCGTGACCGGTCTCGAGCGCCGGGGCGGCCGCTGGTCGATCCAGGACGACAAAGGCGGGGTGACGGAGGCCGATATAGTTGCGATCGCCACCAGCCATCCGCCGCCGGCAGCGCCGGGCCGGCTTGCCGCCAGCTTGGCCGCCCATCCCCGCTTCGTCGCCGATACCACCAAGCCGGGCGCGCTCGGCGTGATCCGTCGGCATGACCGGGTGCTGGTCATCGGCAACGGCTTGACGGCCGCCGATGTCATCGCCTCTCTTGCCGAGTGCGGTCATGATGGCCCTGTGACGGCGATCTCGCGCCGCGGCCTGCGTTCGCGCGGCCATGCGCCGGAACCGCAGCAGCTCTTTGGAGACTTCGTCTCCCAGGCCGCGCATTCCGCCCTTGCGCTGCTTGTCAGGATCCGCGCCGACATAGAGGCCGCGAAGGCGCAGGGCATAAGTTGGCACGGCGTGATTGATCAGGTGCGGGCGCAGGGATACGAACTCTGGCAGGCGCTGCCGATCGCCGAACGGCGCCGTCTCGTCCGCCATCTGCGTCCCTATTGGGATGTGCATCGCTTTCGCATCGCGCCGCAGGTGGAAGCCGTGCTCGACGCGGCGATTGCCGCCGGCCGCCTGGAAGTCCTTGCCGGGTCGGTCGCCGATGCGCGCATTGAAGGAGAGCTTGTTCTTTGCACCCTGCAGCCGCGCCATCGGCGTCAGTCCCTGGAGCGGAGCTATGACGCCGTCGTCGTCACCACGGGCCCGGCGCATGGCGGCATTCTCGAAACTCAGCCCTGGCTCGCGGCGCTTGCTGCAAGCGGCCACCTGTCGCTTGACCCGACAGGCCTCGGCCTTGCCTGCACCGAGCAGTCGGAGGCGATCGGCCCGTCGGGAAAGGCGGATCCTTCGCTACTGATCTCCGGTCCACTGGCGCGCGGCACTTTCGGCGAACTGATGGGGCTGCCGCAGGTGACCGAGCATGCCTTCTTCGTTGCAGGCGAAATCGCCGCAAAGCTGCGGCTGGCCGAGACGAACACCCGCCCGGCCTGATTTTCCGTTCCGATGTCGTTCTTCGACTGTCGCCGGCACATGACTTCTGCTACGCACGCTCCAGTCAATGGCCCGCCGCCAATGTTCGGGCAATCAAGAAAATCGAGACCATGTCGCAGACCGCTTCCACTCTCTCCGAAGCCTCGCCTTCCAACCGTCTGGCGCTGGCCGCTCTTGTTGTCGGCGGGGCGGCGATCGGCGGCTCGCCGATCTTCGTTCGGCTGTCCGAAGCCGGGCCGATGGCCACTGCCTTCTGGCGTGTGGCGCTGGCGCTGATCCCGATCTTCATCGTCTCGCTCATGAAGAAGGATAGGGGGCCGAAGCCGCAAAGCCTCTCCGATTATGGGCTGCTGGTTCTTCCGGGCCTCATGCTGGCGCTCGACCTCGCCGCCTGGCATCTTTCGCTCACCATGACCTCGGTCGCCAACGCGACGCTGCTCGCAAACCTCGCGCCTGTTTTCGTCACGCTGATCGCCGTCCTGTTTTTCAAGGCGCGAACCAGCGGTGTTTTCCTGCTGGGGCTGGTCCTGGCGCTTGCCGGCGTCGTTATCCTAAAAGGCGGACCGGCAGGGCTCGGCAATGGCGGCTTGAGCGGCGACGGCACCGCGATGATCGCCGCTTTCTTCTATGCCTGCTATATCCTGGCGATCGGCAGGCTGCGCAGCCGGTTCGATACGATCCGCATCATGCTGTGGAGCACGGCATCGGCTGCCGTCTGCATCTTCCCGATCGCCTTCTTCTTCGAAGGGCAGATGCTGCCGGCGACCCTCTACGGCTGGTCGATCCTCTTCGGCCTCGCCTTTGTCAGTCATGCCGGCGGGCAGGTGGCGATCACCTATGCGCTGGCCTATCTGCCGCCCGCCTTTTCATCGCTGACGCTGCTGTTGCAGCCGGTCGTCGCCGCAATCCTCGCCTGGGCGCTGCTCGACGAGGCGATCGGGACGATGCAGGCGCTGGGCGCCGGGGTGGTGCTCGCCGGCATCATGGTTGCCCGAACGGCTCGCTCGCCGGCCTGACCGCTTGCTGCTCCAGCGGCGCTGGATCGTCCCCCATTCTCTGAAGCAGCCACTTTTGGATGATCGGCACATCGGCGTCGCCGAGATCGTGGCCGCCGGGGATGACGTCGGAATCGACGGTGGCGCCGGAACTCTTCAGCCGGTCCTCCAGGTCGCTCGCATATTTGCCGTAGGCATCGGTCTTGCCGCTGATGACGAGCAGGTCCGTGCCCTTCAGATCGGCATGCGGATAGTCACTGAGCACAGGCATGGAGCGCAGCAGTACCGCCTTGTGAACGAGGTTCGGATGCAGGTAGAGCAGCGAGTTCAAGAGGTTGGCGCCATTGGAATAGCCGACATAGACGATCTTCTTCGGATCGAGGCCGTAGGATTTGACGGCGCCTTCGATGAAGGCCGCAAAGGCTTCGGCCTCGGTCTTGATGTCGTTCTGGTCGAAAGAGAAGGGTGTAATGCGCTTGTACCAGCGCGGAAAGCCTTCTTCCGTCGCCCGGCCCCGCACGCCCATCAGTGTTGCGCGCGGTGCCGCCTTGTTGAGGAGCGGCATCAGCGTCGTCTCATTGCCGCCCGAGCCGTGCAGAAGCACGAAGACACTGCCGTCAGGATTCGGCGGCGTGTAGAAGCGATGAACGAACGGCAGCTCGCGGTAATTGATGCGCGGCTGGCCGGGCAACGAAAATTGCGGCAGAACCACCTTGAGGTCGTCGAGATTGGTGATCGCTTCCGGCGGCGCGAAGAGCTTGGTGCCGAGGGCTGCATTCTCTTCGTCAACAGTCATGCCGGGCTTGTCGGTTGCAAGCTCCACCAGCGTGCCGCCGGGCTCGCGGGCATAGAGCGAGCGGAAATACTTGCGGTCGTGCATGTTGGTCGGCGATGCATCGGTCTTCTCCAGCGCCTTGGATACCGAAAGCAGCGCCTCCTCATCGGCGGCCCGGAAAGCGACATGATCGACCGTGCCGGTCCCCGGCGCACCGGACCAGAAGCCGCGTGCATCGCGCACATCGATGACATCGCCCGATTGCGACACCAGCCTGTCGATCGTGCCGCGGTTGGCCAGGAAGCGGTAGCCGAAATGGCGCTCGAGGAAGCTGCGGCTCTCGGCCGGCTTTTCCGTCAGCATGGTTGCGCCGCGCACCCGCTGGACGGCATGCCCGACCGGGATCGCGGCGCCGTCCCAGACAGCCGGCGATGTCAGGTCCTTTGCGCCCGCGAGCTTGAGAATGATATTGTCGGGGTCTTTCAACCTGAGGACAGGCTCGCCGAATTCATCGGCGGGTCCTTCCGAGCGCAGGCCGAAGCTCATGGCGCGCGTCAGCCAGTAGCCGATGCTCGCCGGATCGATCGCCAGCGAAATTTCGCTGATCTGGCCGTAGCCCGCCCGGCCGGGCGCGCCATCTTCCCAGACGAGGAAGCTGACGAGCGAACCCGGCGTGCCTGCCGAATCGCCGTAGAAGAGATGGAGCTGCGTCGCATCCTCGTAGCCGGCCGTCTGCTTGACGAGCCGCATGCCGAGAAAGCCGGCGTAAAAATCCACGTTCGCCTGCACCTTTCGGGTGATGGCTGTAACGTGATGTATGCCTGATACCATCGAGAGCAGTCCTGATTGAAGCGGCGTCGTCAGGAGCGCGAGTATGAGAGCTGCGAAAGTCATACCGTTGCCAATGACCACCGCTTAGTTTTGTTCCGCGCAAAGCGCAAGCGAATCGCCGCGCTGGAGCAGTTCCAGATGGTCGACATCTTCGAGCGCCTCTTCCAGTTGCTGCAGGGTCGGCGGCTTCACCATATAGGCGCGCGCGCCGAGATTTCTGGCCCGCTGCATGTCGGTCTCATCGCTTGAGGTGCTGAGAATGCAGACGGGAATCCGTTTCAGACGGGCATCGGCCGAAAGCGCGTTCAACACCTCGAAACCATCCATGATCGGCATGTTGATGTCGAGCAGCATCAGGTCGATCTGCGGGACGTCGGCTATGCCGGCGCGCTCTTCGAGCAGCCGCATCGCCTCGCGCCCATTGGTGGCGACATGCAGGTTGAAGGCCACCTTCTCCCGCCGCATCAGCTTGATCTTCAGAATCTGGATGTCGGCGGGACTGTCTTCGACCAGCAGCACCTCGGCAAGCCTGCCGGAACCCTCGCCCGGCTGCTCCGCCGGCTTCAGGCTGGGCGGAACGGCTGATGCGGCGGGCGGCGCGGGCCGTGCCGCGGCGAGCGGCATCTCGACGACGAAGGTGGCGCCAGGTCCCTTCTCCGGTTCGCACCAGATCGAGCCGCCATGCAGCTGCGCGATGCGTCGGCAGATGGCAAGGCCGAGCCCGGTGCCCTCGATGCCGCGGCCGACGAGCCGTTTGAACGGCTGGAAGATCAACTCGCGGTGCTGGGGATCGATGCCCGGTCCATTGTCACGCACCGTCAGGCGGCAGCTATTCCCATGCGCTTCGCCCGAGATCTGGACCTCCGGAACCTTTTGATCGCAGTAGCGGATGGCATTCGACACCAGGTTCTGGAGAAGCTGGGTCAGCAGTGTCGCATCGCCCATCACCTCCGGCAGCGGCCCGCGGATGATGACGGCCCCGCGGCTCTCCATCTGCTGGCGCAGATTGTTCTCCACTTGGTCGAGCACATCAGACAGCGAGACCGGCGTCAACTCCGGCCCGCCATAGGCTTCGAGCTTGGTGAAGTTCGAAACCTTGACGATCAGGTCTTCCATATGGTCGGCGGCGCTCAGGACATAATCGAGCAGCTCGCGGTCTTCCGCCGGAAGCACTGCAGAACCGTGCAGGATCCGGCTGAAGGACTTGATCGTCCTCAGCGGCTCCTTCAGATCATGCGCCATGGCGCGTGTGAAGATCTCCAGCGATTGCCGCTTCTGCTCCAGCTGGCCTTCCAGCATGCCGTGCATGATGGCGTTCTGGATGCAGCGATGCAGCGTTTCGGGTGAAAGGGAATCCTTGGTGAGATAGTCGCGCGCGCCGCTCTTCATCACCTCGACGGCGACGGTTTCGCTGCCCTGGCCGGTCAGCATGATGACGTTTGCGGCGGGATCGTCCTCCAATATATCGGCAAGAACGCCGAGTCCGTCGCGCCCCGGCAGCGAATAGTCGAGCAGGATGCAGTTCGGCCGTTTCCGGCTGTTCAGCGCAAGTCCCTCTTCACCGGTCTCCGCCTCGAGGACGGTATAGGCCGTGCTGGAGACACGTCGAAGGATGCGGCGATAGACCTCGCGGTCGTCGATGTTGTCGTCGATGATGAGAATGCAGCAGTCTTCCGCCAAACTGTCAGTCCTCGAGCGGCAGGATCGCGATTTCGAACCAGTATTCCTTCAGCCGCTGGATCGCGGCGAAGAGGCCGTCGAGATCGACCGGCTTCTGCACATAGGTGTTGGCGCCGAGCGCGTAGCAGCCTTCGATGTCGCGTTCATCGTCTGACGTCGTCAGGATCACCACCGGGATCTTGCGCCAGCCGTCGTTCGACTTGATCGCCTGCAGCGTCTTGCGGCCATCGAGACCCGGCATGTTGAGATCGAGCAGGATCAGCCCTGGTTTCGGCGCCATCACGGCGAGCATGTCGAGGGCTTCCTGACCCGAGGCGGCCCATCGGATCGAGTTGCGCAGGTTGGTCCGTTTGAAGGCGCGCATCGTCGCTTCGAAATCGTCTTCACTGTCTTCGACGATCAAGATCGGTTGCGTGTCACGCTGCTGCATTCTGCCCCTCGCGCTTTCTTCCCAGGGTGAAATAGAACGTGGTGCCGACGCCGACTTCGGACTCCAGCCAGATATCGCCGTTGTGCCGCGCGATGATCTTGCGGACGAAGGTGAGGCCTGCTCCGGTCCCGTCGTCGGAATCCTGCGACTTTTCGAGCCGTTTGAAAATGCGGAAAATGTCCTCATGGAATTCCTGGGGTATTCCCTTGCCGTTATCCCTAACGAAAAACACGTTGCGGGCAACCGTGCCGTCCTTGCCGACGAACCGTTCGAGATAGCCGATCGAGACTAACGGCGCCGGCTTGTCGTTGTATTTGATCGCATTGGTGATGAGATTGCGGAACACTTCGGTCAGCCGCGGCGCGTCGCAGACCACGTCAGGCAGCCGGCCGTCGGTGACGACCCTGGCATGCCGCTCTTCCAGCAACAGCTCCATCGTCGCGACCACATCCTTGACGATCAGGCCGATATCGGTGCGTTTGACTGCCAGCTGCTGCCGACCGAGCCGGGAGAAGTAGAGCAGGTCGTTGACGAGCTTCTCCATCCGCTGGCTGAGACGCACGAGCCGGTTCAGCCGGCGCACGCCGTCCACGTCGAGCTTGTCCTCATAATCCTCGAGGAGGAAACGCGAGTGGTTGTGCAGGCCACGCAGCGGCTCCTTCAGATCATGCGAGGCAATATAGGCGAATTCGTCCAGGTCGTGGTTGCTGCGCTCGAGCTCCGCCGTATAGGCCTCGAGCTGGGCAAGCGTCGTTTTCATCCGTTCTTCCTGCCGCACGCGCTCGCTGATATCGCGTACGATGCCGACGAAGGTCTTGGTCTCGCCGCTGACGACAACGCTGATGGACACTTCGATCGGGAAGACGATGCCGTTCTTGCGCCGACCGGAGACCATCCGCGTCGTTCCGATGATACGTTCCTCGCCGGTCTGCCGGTAATGGGAGAGATAGCCGTCATGCTCGGAATGATAAGGCTCGGGCATCAGCATCTTGATGTTCCGGCCGATCGTTTCCTGCGGCGAATAGCCGAACATGATCTCGGCTGCCGGATTGAAACTCTTGATCGTTCCACGTCCGTCGATGACGAGGACGGCATCCGGCGTGCTGCGCGCCAGCGCGCCGAAGCGAACGCGTTCGGCTTCCAGGTTGTTGTTGTTGCGCAGGAAATAGAAGATAAGGATGGCGATCAGCCAGAGGGTGGCAGCGGTGATGGTGCGGTTGGCGATCTCCTGCCAGAATGCCGCCTCGTCATGCCTGACGGCGAAGAAGCCGAGCATGAGGAGCACGGTGCAGGCAAAGGCGAAGAAGAGCGGCGCATTCCTGTTGCCGAACCAGAGGGCCGTCAGCACCAGCGGCACATAAAGAATGCCGTTGGCAAGGCCGAGCGGCGTATAGAGATCGACGACAAGGCCGGTGAAGCAGACCGCCGCCGGAATCCAGAGCGGAATCTGCGCCCGGTTTGTCGGCTGCATCCACCAGGAGCGGGCAAGCAGGCCCGCGCCGAAAAGCACCATTCCGATCGCCGTGTGCAAAGCCATCGCCGCATAGGGGCCCCAGCGGTAGCCCTGTTCGGCGTCGGTGAGATAGCCGGCGAGCGCGATCATGCCGAGCGTGACGACGACATAGGCGGTCAGCTCCTGCACCACCTGATTTCCAGACTTTTCCACATGAAGCGAGAGCAGCAGCGAAAGATTGGCGATCAGAAAGATCAGCGCTGTATTGGGTCCCATGCCGCCGCCGATCTCTGCGATGAAATCGGGCGGAATCACCCAGCCAGTGATCAACTGGTCGACATAGTGGACGGTCCGGCCGGCGGTGACGATTTCCACGAGCCGGGCTGCCGCGATCGCCGCTGCAAACCCAGTCATGACAGTTGCCATTGTAAGAAAGCGACGGGCGGAAAACGTCGATGCGGCAAGCCCAAGGCCGGACAGTATGAAGCAGAGCCCGGTGTTGAAGGCCATCGACGGAAAGCCGGGGAAGAGCGAAATGATGAGCTTGATCTGCAACAGCCAGCCGGCAAGGGCGCTCACCCCGAGAAGGAACAGCAGGCAACCGACCGCAATCGCGAAGGCACGGTAGCGCCATCGCCTCCGCTGGTCCTGCAGGTCCACGTTGCCCTTATCCTGCACCCGTGTATCCTCTCTCGGTTCGCGCGGCCATTTTTTCCGAAATCGAGGAATACTCAATAGGCAGTGGACGCCGCCATCGCGCTTTTTCCGAAATGATTTTTCGATCGGGCAGATCGAATTTTCGTGAAATCGCGATATCGTGACGTCGGAAGACAACGAGGTTCATTCGAACAATACCCAGATCACGGTGCCGCATGCCTACGATAGTTTACGTCGACGACAGCAGGGACGATCTCTTCTATCTCGACTATATCCGCAAGAAGCAGCAGATAGACGTCGATCTATTTTGTTTCTCGACGGGCGAGACGGCGCTGGAGGCGCTGAAGCAGCGCGTGGCGGAAGGCTGGGCCCCGCCGGAGCTGCTGGTCGCCGATCTCTACATGCCCCTCGACAGCGGCATTGGTCTGGTAAGCAGCCTGCGCGGGGATGATCGTTTCAGAACGATGCGTCTCGCCATCTGCAGCGGATCGGATGCCGATGAGGATCGCGCGCGCGCGTTCGAAGCCGGTGCCGATCTTTACCTTGAGAAGCCGCTTGACCTCGCCGCGATCCTTCTCAATCTGGAAGTGTAGGAAACAGCGAAACCGAATGGTGCGTTTCCTGGCGTTCGTCCGGGCGAAGTGACAAACCGCAATTGACAAGGCGGAGTGTGCATTTCAAGATGCAACCGAAGCGAAAAGGACGGAACAAAAAATAAGCGCTGAGAGAACCGATTGACCCGTGTTCGCCGCCACGAACTTCCAGCCAACCCCTTAGCTGAATGGGCCTATCGGCTCTCTCGCGCTTACGTCTGGCACTGCCTTCTCGCATTCATGGATGTTGAACGCGCGAAGATTTACGATACCCAGGTAAGAATTACTGCCCCTCAGTATATCTGCCCGTGCATCACCTGTAGTTGAGGCATTTGATGATATCCGCCTTGTATACCGAAAGTCCCCGTTTCGATATCTCTCATCAACCGTCTCGCAATTTTTGTAGCTGTTCGCGTTTAAGACGTATATCCCAAGATTTGGGGATCGGGGGCATGGCGGGAGGAGAGGAAGAGTGGGAATGAACAATGCCGCGGCAACTCCTTTTCATGCCGGACCGGAGCTGAGCCGGGCGATTAACCGCACCGATTTTTTCCGTCTGCTGAAAGCGGCGGCGCAGCATTACCACTTCGACAATTTCGCGCTTGCCCGCATTTCCGAGGCTTCGACTCCTTTCGGCGAGCGCGATATCGTCATCACCAATGTCGCCGAGCGACGGGTCGGCCTTTTCATTGCGACGTTGAGGGAGGCGCTCGGGACCGTCCGGGCAAAGAGCGCCCAGTTTTTGGCGACGCCCGTCCATGGCAGGAGCGCGCAGCCGGACACCTTTCCCTCCGATCTGCTTTTCAACGAGTTCCGCTGCGGCGTCTTCCTCTTCATTCCGCTGTTCACGCCCGAAGGGCGGCGATATTGCCTCGTGCTGAGCGGCGAGCGTGAAGAGCCGGATCAGGGTGAGATCGCCGACATGCTTCTGGATGCCATGCGCATTTTCGACAAGCTCTACGAGGAAATCCTGACGCCTGAGATGTCCGGACGGTTGACCCAGCGCGAATCGGAAATCGTCAAATGGACCAGCGAAGGCAAGACCTCGGCCGAAATCGCCATCATTCTCGGTCTGTCCGAACATACGGTCAATTCGCATATCACTGCGGCCGCGCGTAAGCTCGACGCCGTGAACCGCGTCCACATGGTGGCGATCGCCCTGAGGAATGGGTTGGTTTCGTGAAAATTGGCTTCGGGACTGGGAAAATGAAATGATCACCAAAACGGTCCGACAGAATGCCGTAAAGGTTCTCTTTGTCGATGACGAGTTCATCGAATTCCGCGCGCTCAAAAAGAAGATCGCAGATCTCTCCGAGCCGGCGGTCGAAGTCGAATATTCGCCGTCGATCGGAGACGCATTGGAAAAGGTCCGCGCGGCGCGCTTCGATCTCATCCTGCTCGACAATCGCCTTCTGCCCAATGCCGATTTCCGCGAGACGGTGCCGGAGTTGCGCGGCATCGGCTATACCGGCCCGATCGGCGTCGTCTCGACCGACATATCGGGTGGCTATTTCCAGGAATTCCCGGATTACGGCGTCGACTTCCGCATCGGCAAGGACGAAATCGACGTTCAGACGCTGCAGCACATCATCCGCGAATATGTGAACTATGATGTCCCGGATTTCTGGAAGGACGATTACAGCATTTGAGCGTGGCGCGCAAAATAGCGCGAACGTTTTGCGGTAGCGGCATGCGCAGAAAAGGACTGGAAGCACGTCCAGCGAATCTGAGATCGCAATGCGCTTCAAGCACGGCAAACGAAGCTGAGCGATTGCAATAGGTTGCTTAGCCGGCGGGAAGGCGAATGGTGAAGCGGCTGCCGGTTTCGTCGGAATGCTCGAGACTGATATCGCCGCCAAGCGCCTTCAGAAGTTCCTGCGCCGTCGTCAGGCCAAGGCCGGCGCCGGGGGCTGCCCCCGCCTTCGGCAATTTCCAGAACGGCTCGAAGATCCGTTCTCGATAAGCAGGATCGATGCCTATCCCGTTATCGGAAATCCGGACGAACCAGTTCGCCCCCTCTTGTTCCGCCGTCATCGCCACATGAGGCGGCGATGAGTTCCGATAGGTGAGTGCGTTGGACATGAGCTGCCTCAGCACCAGTCCGAACAGCGCGGGGTCGGTGCGGATGGAGGGGAGTCCCTTACTGGCGAACGTCGCGTCGCGAGCCCCCGTCTCATCGATGAGGTCGCCCCAGATTTTCTCGGCCAAGGCCTTCAGGTCGACCTTTTCGGGCGTTACCTGTGGTGTTCCACCGGCAAGGCTCATCAGTGCCTTGGTGAGGCGTTGTGCGGCTTGCGCCTTTTCCAGGATCATCTTGAGGCTCTGAAGCTGTTCGCCGTCGAGTGTCTCCTCGAGATCGTCGAGCAGCAGCTCGGCATACATGGCGATATGGCGCAGCGGCGATTGCAGGTCGTGCGAGGCGGTTGCGAGAAAGCGCTTGATGCGCTCCTCGTTATCGCCGGCAATATTGGTCTCAGGCGGTTTCGCCGGGTTGGGTGACATCTGGCGGTTTCCCGATCTCTGCTGCGGCGTCGCGCGCCTTTTTCAGCCGCGCGACGGACGCTGTAATATCTTGAATTGCTGCACAATTTTATCCTGGCAATAGGCAACAATAAAAAGAGGGCGCCGGCTCTGCAACCGGCGCCCTCTTCAAGGATACGTTAACAACCCGTTTTTCAGCTCACCGACTTGCGCGAGCGGCCCTCTTCCGGCGGGATGATTTCGGCTGCCGTATCGGTTGCCAGTGCCGCCTTGGCGTGGCGGCGGCGCCAGTCGCCGAGGAACAGCAGGATCGGTGCGGCGATGAAGATCGACGAGGCGCCGGCCACCAGAATGCCGAAGACCATCGGGATCGCAAAGCTCGAAACGGCGCTGCCGCCCCAGATCGCCATCGGCACCAGGGCGAGGAAGGCCGTTGCGTTGGTGTAAAGGCTTCGCGCCAGGGTCTCGTTGATCGACTTGTCGATGATCTCGCGCAGCGGCATCGACTTGTAGAGCCGCATGTTTTCGCGCATGCGGTCGTAGACGACGACCTTGTCGTTCACCGAATAGCCGACGAGCGTCAGGATGGCGGCAATGGCCGTGAGGTTGAAGTCGAGGCCGGTGATTGCGAAGAAGCCGATCGCCTTGGTGACGTCGAGCACCAGCGTAACGATGGCGCCGACGGCAAACGGCCATTCGAACCGCGCCCAGATATAGATGAGCATCGCGAAGCTGGCGATCACGACCGACAGGATACCGGCCGAGGCAAGCTCGCCGCTGACCTTCGGGCCGATAACGTCGGTACCTTCGACGGTAGCGCTCGGATCGATCTTGGCGACTTCGGCCTTCAGTTTGGTCACCGCAGCCGTCTGCGCCTCCTCGCCGCCTTCCTGCCGCTGCGCCCGAACGAGAATGCTGTTGTTGTCGCCAAAGGTCTGCAGCGTGATTTCGCCGAGGCCGAGACTATCAAGTCCCTCGCGGAATTTCGCAAGATCGGCCGCCTCTTTCGTCTTGACCGACATCTGGATGCCGCCGCGGAAATCGACGCCGTAGTTGAGTCCGGGATGGATGAAGAGCACGACGGAGGCAATCGAAAGCAGCGCCGAAACGGTGACGCCGAAGAAGCGCGCCTTCATGAACTGGATGTGTTTGTCATAAGGGCTGAAGGGGATCAACGGCCGGATGTTCAGTACCTTGAACCTGCGGCGGCGGGTAATCTCGATCATCGCGACGCGAACGAAGGCAACCGAGGTGAACATCGAGATGATCAGGCCGAGCGCCATGGTCACGGCAAAGCCGCGAACGGGTCCGGAACCGAACCAGAACAGGATGGCCGCAGCGATCAGGGCCGTCATGTTGCCGTCGATAATGGTCGAATAGGCACGATTGAAGCCCGTGTCGATGGCGGCAAAGGCGCCCTTGCCCTTGCGGGTCTCTTCTCGAATGCGCTCGTTGATGAGGACGTTCGCGTCGACCGCAAGGCCGATGCCGAGAACGACACCGGCAATGCCGGGCAGCGTCAGCGTCGCGCCGACCAGAGTCAGGGCCGAGAAGGTCAGGATCGTGTGGATCAACAGCGCCACATTGGCGAGGATGCCCCAGGTGCCGTAGAGAACGAAGATGAAGGCGGCAACAAGGGCGAAGCCGACGATGCCGGAATAGATGCCCATCTTGATGGCGTCAGCGCCGAGATCGGCGCCGACCGTGCGCTCTTCGATAACAGTCAGTTTGGCGGGCAGGGCGCCGGCGCGCAGCATGGCGGCAAGAGTCGTGGCGCTGTCGGCCGAGAAGTTGCCGGAGATCTGGCCGGAACCGCCGGTGATCGGCTCGCGGATGACGGGAGCGCTCAGCACCTTGTTGTCAAGGACGATGGCAAAGGGACTACCGACATTCTGGCGGGTGATCTCGGCAAAGCGGGTGGCGCCGGCACTGTCGAAGCGGAAACTGACGATGGGTTCGCGCGTGTTGGGATCGAAGCTGACGCGGGCATCCGAAAGGCGGTCGCCGGAGATTTCGACACGATCGAGCACCGGATAGGATCTGCCTTCGTCGTCCTGCAGCATGGTGACGCCGGGGCCGGGCTGGTTGTTCGGCGCCAGCATGTGGAACGACATCTTTGCCGTGGAGCCCAGAAGTTCACGCAGGCGCGACGGATCCTGCGCGCCCGGAAGCTGGACGAGCACGCGGTTGCCGCCGATGCGCTGGATGGTCGGCTCGGACACGCCGACCTGGTCGACGCGCTGGCGGATGACTTCAAGACTCTGCTGGACGGCATTGTCGACATTGGCGGAGATGCCGGCTGGCGAGAAGCCGACAGTGATGGTCGCTCCGTTTGCGGTGACATTGAGATCTGCCTGGCCGGCGCTGAGGCCGGTGCTGATCGGGTTGGCAAGCGTCTTCAGATCGGTGACAGCCGCATCGCTCTGCGCGGCATCGGCGAGCGTCACGACGATCTGATTCTGGCTGCGCACGACGGCCTTTGGCTGGATGCCCTTTTCGCGCAGGACGCGGCGGGCGTCCTGAAGCAGCGATTGCAGCCGCTCCTTGGTCAGGTCCGCTTCGTCGACTTCCAGGACGAGGTGCGAACCGCCGCGAAGGTCGAGGCCGAGTGACACCTGCTCATGCGGCAGCCATGCCGGAATGCGCTGGAGGGTGGACTGCGGCAGGACGTTCGGCAGGGCGATGAATAAGCCGATCACGATGATCACCGTATAGGTGAACACCAGCCATGGTGAAGTACGCATGTTGTATTCCTTAGATAATCGAGGGCCGGCGCCCGGGCGCTGGCGGCATGTCGTCAATGGTCGGAAGCGCCGCTCGGCGCAGGCCTCAGGCGACGATCGGCGGTGCGCGCGCCTGATGGGTCCTGGAAACTGCCTGATGAAGCGCAGGCTCGAATGCCGCAAGAGGAGCGGCGATGTCCCAGCCGGTAAAGTCGACAGCAGGGGCGGCGGCAAGGGCCGGCGGTCCGGCGTCGTAGCCGGTCTGTTTCGGCGCAAGCTTGCGCTCGGCGACGAGCACCCCGCGCCCGGCTTCGCGCGCGCTCAGTTGCTGCGGCTGGGGATCGCGGCCGGAAGAGGAAAGCGTGTTGACGGCGGTCGCCGGCTCAATGAGATTGCCGCCGAAAAGCAGGCCGATATAGGCAAGAATGGCGAAGAGGAGGGAAGCGGCGATACGGCTCGTCAGACGGTGCTGGTCCAGCTCCATCTCCTCCGTCCCGGCGATGTCACTACCGTATCGGCTCAAAAGCGCGCCAATCTCTCATTCTCTTTCCGGCGGAGCAGTGCCCCTCGGGATGATTGTATCAGGCTCCTGCCTGTCTTCATAGGAAACACTCTCATGATGCACTTGAGCGAGCCGGTCAACCATGCCAAGCGCGATTTCGCGTTCGCCCATGATGACGGTGTCGGCGCCGTATTGCTTCAGCTCGTCGACCTCGGCGTCGGAATGGGCGCGGGCGACGATGAGGATCGAGGGATTGACGCTGCGCGCCTGCTCGGCGATGCGACAGGCCTCAAAGGCGTTCGGGATGGCGATGGCGAGGCTGCGCGCAGTCGAAAGATTGGCGAGATCGAGCGTCTCCCGCGCCACCGCATTGCCCATGAAGGCTTCGATCCCTTGTGCTTTCAACTCGCCGATGCGCTTGTCGGAATCCTCGATGACGAGGAAGGGCGTGCCGGACGATTTGAGATTCTGCCCGACGATCCTGCCGACCCGGCCATAGCCGACGAGGATCGCGTGGCCGGTTAGCGTGGTCGGATGCGCGTCGTCGTTGTCAGACGCCGCCTGCTCTTGAGCGGGATCCGCAACCGCGGCGGAAGCGGGGTCGGCCACGGTTTCCTCGCGCTTTGCACCTTCGAGAAGAGGCCGCATGCGGTCGCAGAGGAAGAACAGCAGCGGATTGAGGACGATCGAGATGATGGCGCCGGCAAGAATCAGGTCGCGGCCCTCCTCCGGCAACAGCCCGAGTTCGGTGCCGAGAGCGGCGAGAATGAAGGAGAACTCGCCGATCTGACCGAGGCTTGCCGAAATCGTCAGCGCCGTGCCGGGCGGCTTCCTGAAGGCGAGCACGATCAGAAAGGCGGCGACGGACTTGCCGATGACGATGATGAAGACGGTGGCAAGGATCGGCAGCGGCCTGTCGAGCAGGATGTTCGGATCGAACAGCATGCCGACCGAGACGAAGAAGAGCACGGCAAAGGCGTCGCGCAGCGGCAGGCTTTCCTGGGCCGCGCGGTGGCTGAGCTCGCTTTCGGCCAGCACCATGCCGGCAAAGAAGGCGCCGAGCGCCAAGGACACGCCGAAGAGCTTCGCCGCGCCGAAGGCAACGCCAAGAGCGATGGCGAGCACACCGAGCCGGAAGAGCTCGCGCGAGCCGGCATGGGCGATGCGGTGCATCGTCCAGGGAATGAGCTTGCGGCCGAAGACCAGCATCAGCGCCACGAACAGCGCCACCTTGACCAGCGTCATGGCGATCATCCCGCCGATGCCGAGATCGAGGCCGAGCAGGCTGTTCAGAGCCGCCGACAGCGGCTCGACCGGACCATGGCCGCCGCCGATGCTGGCTGCCGCCGGGATCAGCACCAGCGCCAGCACCATGGCGAGGTCTTCGACGATCAGCCAGCCGACGGCGATCCGGCCGCGCTCCGTCTCCACCAGCCGGCGCTCCTGCAGCGCCTTCAAGAGCACGACGGTAGAGGCGACCGACAGCGCTAGGCCGAAGACCAGGCTGCCGCCGGTCGGCCAGCCCATCAAGGCGCCGAGCCCCCAGCCGAGCAAAGTCGCAAAACTGATCTGCACGATGGCACCCGGCAGCGCGATGCCGCGTACCGACAGCAGGTCTTTGAGCGAGAAATGCAGCCCGACGCCGAACATCAGCAGGATGACGCCGATTTCGGCAAGCTCCGGC
Organism: Rhizobium sp. NLR22b; assembly: GCF_019685295.1. Classification (NCBI taxonomy): domain Bacteria; kingdom Pseudomonadati; phylum Pseudomonadota; class Alphaproteobacteria; order Hyphomicrobiales; family Rhizobiaceae; genus Rhizobium; species Rhizobium sp. NLR22b. The sequence goes on along the minus strand of NZ_JABDWM010000001.1, from coordinate 385,435 downwards.
GCAAGGCTCTGATCCGCCACGTAGCCCGGCGTGTGCGGTCCCACCAGCACGCCGGCGATCAGGTAGCCGACGAGCGGCGGCATGCGCAGCCGATGAGCAAGGACGCCGAAGATGAAAGCCAGCACGAGGCCGCCAACGATTGTCGAAATCAAGGGCGTATCGTGCGGCATTGCTGTCTCCCGATCTGGAAATCCCGTGCGTAATATGACATATATGGTCTATCTCAACCAATATGGGCAACATCACACCATGGGTCAAGGCGCAAGGGAAACAATTCTCACCCCGGCTCTCTGCCGCGCGGCGCGCGGCCTGCTAGATTGGACCCAGGCCGATCTGGCCGAAAGAGCCGCCGTCTCGCGCAGCACCATCCGCGATTACGAGGGACGCCACCACGACATCCACCGCGCGACGGAGGCGCAGTTGCGCCTTGCCTTCGAAAGCGGTGGTGTCAGGTTCGTCGAGATCGAAGGGGCAGGCGCCGGCCTCTGCCTGCCCAATTGAACAGGCTGAAGCCGGCTCAGGGCGCCAGGCAGCCGGCGGAGACTTTGTAGATGGAAAGCGCCTTGCCCTTGTAATAGCCCGCGGTCGGCTGCCATTTCTTCAGTACCTCCGGCGTTTCCGTGGCACAGCTAAGGGGGACGTCCGTCAGGAAAAGCACCTTGCCGGTGACGTCGGCGGGCAGCGCGAACTCCTGCTCGTAGTAGCTCTCCGGAAGTCCTGCGGGCGCCCGGGCGTAGATCCTGTAGGATGCGTCGCGCAGTGTATAAAAGAGGTCGGCGACCATATCGCGGTTGTCGGTGACGATAATGTCGGTGCCGGCCTGAGCTGCAAGGGCTCCCGCCTCGCGGCTGACCTCGGCGCGACCAAGATAGCGCTTCATCAGTTCGTCGCCGTTCGGCAGCAGCAATTGCTGCGGAAAGATCGTCGCCAGCGGAAAGAGCAGGCTTGCGATGCCGTTGATGGTGAGCGACAGCCTCAACCCCTTAGGCCACATCCGGTAAAGCAGCCAGACGGCAAGAATGGTCCCCGCGACATAGGCGGTCACGGCCCAGTTGGCATAGGCTTTCGCGACCGTCGCCTGCAAGGTGATCAGCACCACCACCGGCATCGACAGCCAGATCAGCATCTTTTCGCGGTCGTCGCTCCGGCCCTTGATCATGCGATAGACCGCCCAGAGCATTGCGAAAAAGATGATCGGTCCGACGACGCCGAATTGGGCGGAGAAGAATTCGAGCCCGCGCCGCAGATTGATGCCGATGTCGCTCCAATGGGCGATATCCTGCGTATGGCGCACCGTCGTATTGTCGTGTTGCAGGTTCCACCAGAGGTTTGGCAGGGCGACGACAGCCGCAACCGCGACCGCGATGATGAAGTCCCGGACGGCGATGCGCGCCGACGGAATGAGCAGGAGGGCGATCGCGCCGCCCGGTACGACGAACAGCACGGCATATTTCGTCAGGAAGGCGAGGCCGACGCCGAGGCCCATGATGAGCGCCAGTCCGACCGAGCGCCGCTGCGTCAGGCCAAAATAGGCGTGCAGAGCGATCGCGATGAAGAACAGCAGGATGACGTCGGTCGAGAAGAACACTGAAGAAAGCGCCACCCCCGGCAGCGTAATATAGGTGGCGCCCGTCCAGCCTTCGATCTCCGGCCCGACGAAACGCTTTGCCACCTTCATCAGCACCAGTGCCGCCGCCATGTGGATCAGCGGCCCGAGCAGCCTGATGAAATAGATGGCGTTGGAGCCGGAAAGCTCCGTCATTGCCCGGATCACCCAGGCGATCATCGGTGGTTTCGAATAGTAGCCGAGATCGAGATTCTGCGACCAGAACCAGTACTGCGCCTCGTCGACAAACAGGTCAGTAGCATCGAAACGCAGCGTGACGACACGCCAGAACGTGAAGCCGAGAACGATGAGGAGACCAGATCTGGGGGACATGAACCGAGTGTTCCGCTGACATGAAAGGCGCGAGTGCGATTACACCAAAGGCGCCGGACTGCCAACGGGGGATGGATCGGCTTGGAGCGAGAGAGCTTTCAGAACACCCGAAGCATGCGGATGTCGCGGTTTGCGGCAAGGAAATCGAGGCTGGCGATGGCGGCAAGTACGCCCATTGCGATCAAGCAGGAACCCAATCCGAGAACAATCATTGCTCTGTCCTTGTCGACGTCATGTCTTGGTTGTCGACCGGCCTATAACACGGAGCTTGCGTGTGCCTTGTAGCAGCCGTGCAACTCCGTGGAAGTATTTCCTGCGAACTGCCTTGAATTGCTCCAAAAGCCTGCGCCTGGAACGGCGTATTAACCTTCGGGCAAGGAATTAACCATAAACATTGGGTTACACGTCGGAATGGGAAGATGTGCTCGTTCCCAGCAGGCATGACGCCGTACCGCCGTACCGGGTCGATCCGGTATCCATCTCTTCAGACAGCTTCGAAACATAGCTGATCAGGGGCTTTTACCTGCCGGTCGTCGCCGGTGGTGAAGACCGGCTCCGCGCTTGCGTTCATCGAATGCTGCAAAAGTTTTTGCCGGGCATTCGCCTGGAAAGTGGGTCGGGGACAGGCGTTGAGGCAGGACATGCCATCAGATCAGGCTCGTGGAGCGCAGGCAGGCAGCTTGCGCGACCGCCTGCGTTTTGCCGGTCTCGATGCCGATCAGTGCGAACTGGTGCGCCGTAACCGACCGGCCCTCGAAGCGCATCTGAAAGCGGGCCTGCGCGATCTCTTCCACAGGTTCCAGTCCTATCCCGACGCCGCTCGCAATTTCGAGAGCGACCGACAGGTCGATCGTCTGCATGATCTGCAGTCCTCGCATTGGGACCTGCTGACGGATGCGCGCTTCGACAGCCTCTATGCCGAGCGTGTCAAGGTCCTCGCCGACACCGAAAGCAAGATGGGCCTCGAGCCGCGCTGGCACGTGGCCGGCCATGGCGTCATGCTGGAACACGTCCTTTCCGGCCTCGCCGAAGAGATCGCCGGCCGGCCCCTGCTGCCCTCGGCCAGGCGCCGCACCCGCGAAATTTCCGATCTGATGACGGCGATCATCCGCATCGTCATGGTCGATGTGGAAATTGCCGTTTCGCTTCGCTTCAATGCGCTGCGAGCCGCCCAGAGCCGCGCGCTCGCCGATCAGCGCGCCGGAAGTGAAGCGGAGATTGGGCGGATCTTCGGTGAGGTTATCGAGGGCCTCGCCGCCCGCGACCTGACGCGGCGCGCGCCTGTCGAGGCCGACGGCGCCTATGCCGGCATCGCCGCCGCCCTGAACGGCGCCTTGGATGGCCTGCAGGCAGAATTCGCCGCCATGACCGAACGCGCTGATAAGGCCGAGACGGCGACCGCTTCGCTTGCCGCTCAGTCGCGGCAGTTCGCCGGCACTGCGTCCGGCCAGGCAGGCCGGCTGCAGCTTTCCGCCGCTGCCCTTGCCGGCATTGCCGGAAGCGTGCGCGACGGCGCCGCCGACAGCCGCGCCGCCGAACAGGCGGCCGCCTCGACGCGCGCTGCGGTCGAACAAAGCGGCGAGGTCGTCGGCCGCGCCATCAGCGCCATGGCCGACATCGAGCAGTCGGCCGAGAAGATCGGCCAGATCATCGGCGCGATCGACGAGATCGCTTTTCAGACCAATCTGCTGGCGCTGAACGCCGGCATCGAGGCGGCCCGCGCTGGCGATTCCGGCCGCGGCTTTGCCGTCGTTGCCCAGGAAGTCCGCGCGCTTGCCCAGCGCTCGGCCGACGCCGCCCGCGAGATCAAGACCCTGGTAACGACGACCAAGGCGCAGGTCGACGCCGGCGTGCAGATGGTCGGACGTACCCAGGATTCGATCGGCAGCATCGTGCGGCAGGTCACCGACATCAACGCCGCCATATCCGGCATCGCCACCAGGACCGGCGAGCATGCCGCAAGCCTCGACGGCGTGGCGGCCGACGTCAAGGGTCTCGGCGCAGAGGTGGCGGACAATGCCGGTTTGGCCGAATGCTCCGCCGAAGGCGCCGACCACCTCCATACCGTCATTCTCGAGCTCGGCCAGACGATTCGCGAATTCCGCATCGCCCGGGAAAATGCGCACACCGGGCGTGCAGCATCGGTCCGCGCGGCGCCGTCGCGCGCGATCGAAGCGGCTGCCCGTCCTGCGGTCGAAGACGAATACGAAAATGATGATTTTGGCCTTCCGCAATCGCTCGTAAGCGTCGGAGGTGGGCGGAATGTTTACTAACCTATCGGATGATCGCCGCAGCTCATCTTTTCGGGCCGGGGACAAAGGGACAAGGACAAGCTGATGGTAGCAAAGAAGAGTGGCAAGACGCTGAATTTGACAGCGGTGCTCGATCTCAACGAGGCTTCCGCCTTGCGTGACAAGCTCCTTTCTCTCAGGGGCAGCGGTCTTTCAATCGACGCATCGGGCGTCGAGCGGATCGGGGCTCTTTGCGCTCAGGTCCTGATGTCCGCCGAGAAGACCTGGGAGCAGGACAAGCAGCCATTCACCTTCTCCAAGGTGTCCGACGCATTTCACAAAACCATGCAGCTGGTTGGCGTCAATATTGACCACCTGCTTGCCAAGGAGATTCGGCAATGAAGAAAAAAGTGCTTACCGTGGATGATTCCCGCACCATCCGAAACATGCTGCTCGTGACGCTGAACAATGCCGGTTTCGAGACGATCCAGGCGGAAGACGGCGTCGAGGGCCTTGAGGTGCTCGAAGAATCCAATCCTGACGTGATCGTGACCGACATCAATATGCCGCGCCTCGATGGCTTCGGCTTCATCGAAGGTGTGCGCCGCAACGAAAAATATCGGGCGATCCCGATCCTGGTCCTGACCACCGAGAGCGATGCGGAAAAGAAGAACCGCGCCCGCCAGGCCGGCGCCACCGGATGGATCGTCAAGCCTTTCGACCCGGCCAAGCTGATCGATGCAATTGAGCGCGTAACCGCTTAAACCCAGGATTTGCTCCTATGGATATGAACGAAATCAAAGAGATCTTTTTCCAGGAGTGCGAGGAACAGCTCGCCGAGCTGGAATCCGGTCTGCTGAAAATGAACGATGGCGATCGCGATCCGGAAACCGTCAATGCGGTGTTCCGTGCCGTGCATTCGATCAAGGGGGGTGCCGGCGCCTTCGGCCTTGATGATCTGGTTGCCTTCGCCCATGTTTTCGAGACCACTCTCGATTGCGTTCGTTCCAACAAGCTCGAGCCGACCCAGGACGTCCTGAAGGTGATGCTGAAGTCGGCCGATGTGCTCGCCGACCTGACCAATGCTGCACGCGACGGCGGCAGTGTCGATGAAAGCCGCAGCCGCGGCCTCGTCAAGGAGCTCGAGGCGCTGGCCAACGGCGAGCTGCCGTCTCCTTCGGCCGAAGCGCCTGCGCCCAAGGCCGCCGCAAAGGCGTCTCCGGCCGCTCCGGCGCCGGCCCCCAAGCCGACCGACGACAGCGGCTTCCAGCCCGTCCCCTTTTCCTTCGACGATTTCGCCGACGAGGACGGCGCAGAGACCGGCCTGCCGGCCTACGAGATCACCTTCAAGCCGCGCCACGAACTCTATTCGAAGGGTAACGACGCCACCCTGCTGCTGCGCGACCTTTCGCGCCTCGGCGAAATGACGATCTACTGCAATACGGATGAGCTGCCGGGTCTCGAAGAGCTCGATCCGGAGGCTGCCTATTTCTTCTGGAACGTCACGCTCAAGACCGACAAGGGCGAGGATGCAATCCGCGCCGTCTTCGAATTCGCCGAGTGGGATTGCGAGCTGACGGTGAAGCCGGTTGAGGAGACCAGTGGCGCCGCTTCGAGCAACGAGGAACTGCCGATGGTGCCGGTTCCCTTCGACCTCTCGATCCTGGACGAGACCGACGCAACGGAGAGCGTTTCCGCTGCACGGTCCGAAGACACGGCCGCTGCCGTTGCCGCCGCCGAAACCGCTTCCAACGTCACGCAGATGGCGGCAGCCGCCGCTCGCGTCGAGAAGAAGGAATCGGCCGCCGCGGCCGCCGCGGCCAATGCCGCCGCCCAGAACAATGCCGCCGGCGCCGGCCAGACAATCCGCGTCGATCTCGACCGCGTCGACCGTCTCATCAACCTCGTCGGCGAACTGGTCATCAACCAGGCGATGCTGTCGCAGAGCGTCATCGAGAACGACACGACAGGCACGTCCTCGATCAACATGGGTCTCGAGGAGCTGCAGCAGCTCACCCGCGAGATCCAGGACTCGGTCATGGCGATCCGCGCGCAGCCGGTCAAGCCGGTCTTCCAGCGCATGTCGCGTATCGTCCGCGAAATCGCCGATATGACCGGCAAGTCGATTCGCCTCATTACCGAAGGTGAAAATACCGAAGTCGACAAGACGGTTATCGACAAGCTGGCCGAGCCGCTGACCCACATGATCCGTAATGCCGTCGACCACGGCATCGAAACCCCGGAAAAACGCGCAGCCGCCGGCAAGAACACCGAAGGCACGGTTCGCCTCACCGCCAAGCACCGCTCAGGCCGCATCCTGATCGAGCTTGCCGACGACGGCGCCGGCATCAACCGCGAGAAGGTCCGCCAGAAAGCGATCGACAACGATCTCATCCCCGCCGACGCCAACCTGTCGGATGAGGAAATCGATAACCTGATCTTCCTGCCGGGCTTCTCGACGGCCGACAAGATCTCCGACATATCGGGCCGCGGCGTCGGCATGGACGTCGTCAAGCGCTCGATCCAGGCGCTCGGCGGCCGCATCAACATCACCTCCAAGCCGGGCCACGGCTCGGTTTTCACCATGAGCCTGCCGCTGACGCTTGCCGTTCTCGACGGCATGGTAGTCACCGTCGCCGGCCAGACGCTGGTCGTGCCGCTGACCGCGATCGTCGAAACCCTGCAGCCGGAAGCGTCCGCAATCCACTCCTTCGGCGCGAACCACCGGCTGATCTCGATCCGCAACTCGTTCTGCCCATTGGTCGATGTCGGTCGCATCCTGAACTTCCGCGCGACCCAGGCCAACCCCGTCGAGGGCGTGGCGCTGCTGGTGGAATCGGAAGGCGGCGGCCAGCGCGCCCTGATGGTCGATGCCATCCAGGGTCAGCGCCAGGTGGTTATCAAGAGCCTGGAGGCCAACTACACCCATGTGCCCGGCATCGCCGCCGCCACCATCCTTGGCGACGGCCGCGTGGCGCTCATCCTCGATGTCGACGCGGTTGTCGGCGCCTCGCGCGGCCAGTCGCTCAAAGCGGAAATGTCGTTAGCAGCGGTAGGGTAAGGAATGTCGTACGCTGTAAAAAGTCTGAACCAGGGGGATCGCGAGCTGATCGCGTTCCGCATCGGAGATCAGGAATTTTGCGTGAATATCATGTCGGTTCGCGAAATCCGGGGCTGGACCCCCGCGACCGCGATGCCGCACTCGCCTGCCTATATGCTGGGGGTCATCAACCTGCGCGGCGCGGTGCTGCCGATCATCGATCTTGCCGCCCGGCTCGGCATGAAGCCGGCCGATCCCACAGCCCGTCATGTCATCATCGTCGCCCAGGTCCGTCGCAAGGTCGTCGGCCTCCTGGTCGACGCCGTCTCCGACATTCTGACCGTCACCGACGAGATCATTCAGCCGACGCCCGAAATCTCCTCCGACCTCGAGCGCCAATTTGCCCGGGGCATTCTCGCCATCGACAAGCGCATGATCTGCCTGATCGAACTTGAAGCCCTCTTTTCCGAGACCGAAAGCGAAGCCGCATGAGTGCAATGGGTGCAAAAGATCAGAGGCAGGGAGCCGATGAGGTGCTGGCGAGCGGAGAATATCCGCTGACGCGCCGCGACCTTACGGAAATCGCCGCCATGATCTACTCGGATGCCGGCATCTTCCTCAACGAGACGAAGGCCTCGCTCGTTTATTCGCGTCTGTCGAAACATATCCGCAATCTTGGTCTGTCCGGCTTCCGGGAATATTGCGAACTCGTCGCTTCGCCGGCGGGGGCTGCGGCGCGCCGCGAAATGCTCTCGCATCTGACGACCAATTTCACTCGCTTCTTCCGCGAAAACCATCATTTCGAGCATCTGCGCGATCATGTTCTGCCGGAGCTTCTGCAGCGGGCGAGATCGGGCGGCAGGGTGCGCATCTGGTCGGCTGCTTCCTCCGACGGGCAGGAGCCCTATTCGATCGCGCTGACCGTGCTGTCGCTGATGCCGAACGTCGCCGATTACGACTTCAAGATCCTGGCCACTGACATCGATCCGAAAATCCTCGCCATCGCCCGGGCCGGCGCCTACGACGAGAGCGCGCTCGAAACCGTTTCACCCGCCATGCGCAAGCAATGGTTCAGCGAAGTCGAGGTGCAGGGCCGGCGCAAGTTCCAGGTCGACGACCGCGTCAAGCGGCTGATCACCTACAATGAGCTGAACCTGATGGCGCAATGGCCGTTCAAGGGCAAGTTCGACGTCATCTTCTGCCGCAACGTCGTCATCTATTTCGACGAGCCGACGCAGATGAAGATCTGGCAGCGTTTTGCCGGCCTGCTGCCGGAAGGCGGCCATCTCTATATCGGCCATTCCGAGCGCGTCTCCGGTGAGGCGAAGCACGTCTTCGACAATATCGGCATCACGACCTATCGCTACACGACCAAGGGTCTCGGGAGGAAGGCATGAGCGCTCCGGCCAGAGTTCTCGTTGTTGATGACTCGCCGACCATGCGGGGTTTGATTACCGCGGTGCTGAGCTCCGACCCGGAAGTGAGCGTCATCGGCCAGGCCGGCGACGCGCTGGAAGCGCGGGAGGCAATCAAGCGGCTGAATCCCGACGTCGTGACGCTCGACATCGAGATGCCGAACATGAACGGCCTCGATTTCCTTGAAAAGATCATGACCCTGCGGCCGATGCCGGTGATCATGGTCTCGACGATGACGCATCGCGGTGCCGAAGCGACGCTTGCGGCGCTTGAGATCGGTGCCTTTGATTGCGTCGGCAAGCCAGGTCCCGGCGAACCCAGGCCCTTCGGCGATCTCGCCGAGAAGGTCAAGGCGGCCGCGCGCACGCAGCGTCAGTTCTCCCAACCGACCGCCGCCGTCGCGCCCCCGCCCTCCGTCGCCGATTTTCGCGTCGGCCGCAAGATCGTCGCGATCGGCTCGTCGACCGGCGGCGTCGAGGCGCTGATCGCCGTGCTGCAGAAATTCCCGGCAAACTGCCCACCGACCGTCATCACTCAGCATATGCCGCCGACTTTCACCAAGAGCTTCGCCGAGCGGCTGAACCGTCTCTGCGCGCCGGTGGTGCAGGAAGCGACCGACGGCGCCCGTCTCGAGATCGGCAAGATCTATCTGGCGCCGGGCGGCGAACGTCATCTTCAGGTCAGCGGCGGCTCCGCGCCGTGCTGCCGTCTCGTCGACCGGGCGCCCGTCAACGGTCACCGCCCGTCCGTGGACGTGCTCTTTGATTCGGTCGCGGAACTCGCAGGCCGCAATGCCGTCGGCGTGATTCTGACCGGAATGGGCCGCGATGGCGCCGCCGGATTGTTGAAAATGCGCCACGCGGGCGCCAGAACGCTCGGCCAGAACGAAAAAACCTGCGTCGTTTACGGAATGCCAAGGGTTGCTCACGAACTTGGCGCCGTCGAGCAGCAGCTGCCACTGACTGCCATCGGTGAAGAAATATTGAAATTGACAGCCGCCCGAAAGGAAGGGACCGAATAAATGTCGATCGCGGAGAAAATCAAAGTTCTGATCGTCGATGATCAGGTAACGAGCCGGTTGCTGCTCAGCGACGCGCTGACCCAGCTCGGCTTCAAGCAGATCACATCCGCAGGCGACGGCGAGCAGGGCATGAAGATCATGACCGAGCAGCCGCACCACCTGGTGATCTCTGATTTCAACATGCCGAAGATGGATGGCATCGGCTTCCTTCAGGCCGTGCGCACCAACCCGAACACCAAGAAGGCGGCCTTCATCATCCTCACCGCCCAGGGCGATCGCGCGCTGGTGCAGAAAGCGGCCCAGCTCGGTGCCAACAACGTGCTCGCCAAGCCATTCACGATCGAGAAGATGAAAGCTGCTATCGAAGCCGTGTTTGGAGCTCTGAAATGATCATTGAGGGGGCAGCCCGCCGCGTGCACATCATTCAAGGCGAGTACAAGGTTCTGAGCGATCCGAATGCGGTTCTCTCGACCATTCTCGGCTCGTGCGTGGCTGCGTGCCTCAGAGATCCGGTCGCCGGTGTCGGCGGCATGAACCACTTTCTGTTGCCCGGCTCGGCGACGTCGCCGACATCAGGCGGCGACGCCACACGCTACGGCGTGCATCTGATGGAATTGCTGATCAACGGTCTCCTGAAGCAGGGCGCCCGGCGCGACCGGCTGGAGGCAAAGATCTTCGGCGGCGCCAAGACGATCTCGACTTTCTCCAACGTCGGTGAGCAGAATGCGGCCTTCGCCATGCAGTTCCTGAGGGATGAAGGCATTCCGGTGGTCGGCTCCTCCACAGGCGGAGAGCATGGGCGCAAGCTCGAATATTGGCCGGTCTCCGGTCGGGCCCGGCAATACCCTTTGACCGGCGCCGAAACGCAGAGAACCGTCGCTCTCGAGCAGCGTCCCGCCGCTCCGCAGAAGCCCGCCGAAACCAGCATCGAATTTTTTTGATGGCGAGGATTTTGATATGACATTTACTCCGGTGATGGAGCCGCCCGCGCCTGTCGAAGCGCTGAGCGACATCCTGATGCGCATCGTTTCGGAACTGCACGATGTGGCTTACCTGATCGAGCGCATCGAGCCGCAGCTTCTCGACCTCGGTGGCGCTGAAATTCTGAACTCGCCTGACGCCATGAAGGTCATGCAGGGCATCGACCTGGCCGTGCAGAAGTCACGCGGCCTTGCCGAATTCATCGACACCATCACCGGCGAAATCCCGCTCGGCTGGACGGTCGACGTCGCCACCGCGCTCAGCCTCGTCAAGCTGGCGGAGATGCAGAAGGCGCTGGGCGGCTCCACGCGCCACGGTCATTCGCAGCCGCTGAGCAAGGCCGCCGGCGACTTCGACTTCTTCTGAAGCGAACGGTTTTTCAACTCCGCTTCTCGCGCCTCGGGTCCTTTTCAAGCATGTCGTTCTCGCAAACTCGCCGCGCGACATGCTTCAGCCTTTCGCTCTCGCGCGCTCCTCACGAAACGCTCGCACAAGTTTCGCCTATTATTCGTCGGATGAGGCAATAAGCCTGCTTTGTCTTTGACGGATCGTGCGAGAACAGAATGAATCTGTTAAATCAATTAGTTCAGATTTTTAAGAACTTTGGCGCCCTGGGCCGGACACGCCTGATGATTCTGGGAGGCGTCGGCGCCGTTTCCATCGCAATCATCCTTGCGGCCGCCCTTTTCGTCAACAAACCGGCACAAGAAACGCTCTATGTCGGTCTCGACGCTCCCGATCTCAACCAGATCAGCATGGCGCTTGCCGAAGCCAACATCAATTTCCAGGTCGGCACGGACGGCTCCAGCATCACCGTTCCGGCTGGTATGACGGGCAAGGCCCGCCTGATGCTTGCCGAGCGCGGCCTGCCGAACAGCGCCAATGCCGGCTATGAACTCTTCGACAATGTCGGCTCGCTTGGGCTGACCTCCTTCATGCAGGAGGTGACGCGGGTTCGAGCGCTGGAAGGCGAAATCGCACGCACCATCCAATCGATCTCGGGCATAACGGCCGCGCGCGTCCATATCGTCATGCCCGAGGTTGGAAACTTCCGGAAGGCGGAGCAGAAACCGACCGCCTCCGTGATGATTCGCGCCAGCGCCGCCACCGGGCGCGGCGCGGCGACCTCGATCCGTCACCTCGTCGCCTCGGCCGTGCCGGGGCTTGATGTCGATGACGTCACGATTCTTGATTCTGCCGGCCAGCTTCTCGCGTCCGGCGACGAGGCGAGCAACAGCTCGCTGAACCGCTCGCTCAACATCGTCCAGAACGTTCAGCAGGAAGTCGAATCCAACATCGACAAGGCGCTGGCGCCCTTCCTCGGCATGGACAACTTCCGCTCCAGCGTCACCGCCGACCTCAACACCGATGCTCAGCAGATTCAGGAAACGGTCTACGATCCCGAATCCAAGGTCGAACGCTCCGTTCGCTCGACGAAGGAAGCCCAGCAGTCGCAACAGAGGCAGTCCGACAACGCAACGACTGTCGAACAGAACATTCCCCAGGCGGCCCCCGATGCCGGCGGCGCAAGCGGTCCGGAATCACAGGACAAGTCGGACAAGCGCGAAGAGCAGACCAACTACGAAATCAACAGCAAGACGACGGCGACGACCCGCAACAGCTATCAGGTCGAGAAGCTTTCGATCGCCGTCGTTGTCAACAAGGGCCGCATCGCCAAGATGGTCGGCGAGCCCGTCGATCAGGCCAAGATCGACGCCTATCTCGCCGAAATGCAGAAGATTGTCGCTTCGGCAGCCGGCATCGACGCCAAGCGTGGCGATGTCGTCACCGTCACGGCGATGGACTTCCTCGAGAACCAGCTGCTGGAAGACGCCACCGGCGGTGTCCGCGTCATGGATATGCTGAGCCGCAACCTTGCCGGCATCATCAACTCGCTCGCCTTCGTGGCGGTCGCCTTCGTGGTGGTCTGGATGGGTCTGCGGCCGCTGGTACGCAGCGTCAGCGGTAACGGCGCGAGCTCGGTGCTTGGCGACGCCACGCCAGAAGCGGCCGGTCTCGAACTTCCGGACTTCGCGCCGGCGGCCGGCGCTCCTGGAGGCGCTCTCATGGACGGCTTCGGCTCCGATTTCGGCTTCGACAGCACCGAGGATCTGCTCAGCCTCGGCGACGACGACGGCAACTTCAACCGCCGCGTCAAGGAGGGCCCGGAACGCAAGCTTGCCCGCATGGTGGAGATCAACGAGGAGCGCGCCGCCAAAATTCTCAGGAAGTGGGCGATCGACGACGCAGCATAAGAAAGAGGCCGGGCAACCGGCCCTTTTCATGTCTGTATCAGGCTTTTCACTGCCGGAGCAGGATTGTTATCGGTCCTCCGCGGGGGAGCCGACAGCTCCCCGGTTTGTATTCGGCTCCGGCTGTCGAACGGGAATAGAAACGGCCGCGTGAAGGATTTGAATAATACTGTTGAAGATCACTCGCGTAAAACGCGAATGAAGTTGCGGTACAGCCAGAATCATCTTAGCCTTCCCAGTATTCTGAGGGGCGCAAGTCGTCCTCGAATCACGGCATGAGCGACAGCGAAAGTAAATCCCTAGAAGTCGGAGATGGTGATTTACACCGGCTGGCTTACCCTTAGGTGATTCGAAATGGGATTCGAGCGGGGCTTGAATTGAATCCTTCACAAAAAAATCGCTGTTGCACCGAGTTTGATCGTTCCTCAGCCGCAGGAAATTGCCAATGGATATGACGATATTTCAGGCGAGCAAAGGCGAGAGGCAAATGGCGAATTTCGCGAGCGTGGTGGCGCCGGCTCTCTTGCCGCGCGACGAGCTGATTCGGCGCCTGCACGGTGTCGCCGACACTGGGAGGTTGCAGTCCGGTCTGCGCGCGCTGACGGACTATGTGGGTGCGTCGCACTATCTTCTGGCGCGCTGTGATCTCATCCAGGAAAGCGGTCTCGATTTCATCGTTTCGTCGGACTGGCCGTTCGATCTGGTTAAGGATATCGCCAACGATCTGGTCAGCACCTATGCCCGTTCGACCGAGCTGGAAAAATGCATGCAGGTTTTCCAGCCGAACTTCGCTCTTCTGCCCGATGACGCCGATGTGCCTGATGGCGCCAGCCGCCAATATTGCTCATTGACCTTCAATGTCGGCCGCTCGCGGCTCGCCTTGATGTTCCTGTTCGGCGAAGGCTTCATCCTGTCGCCGGAGCGCCTGCGGGATGTGGGACTGCTTGCCGGCTACGTCGCGAGCTTCCTTCGCTGCGGGGGCGCAAAGGTCGACCGCGATTTCGAACTGACCGACCGCGAGCTGGAATGCCTGTTCTGGATCGCCGAGGGCAAGACCAGCGATGAGATCGCGATGATTCTCGGAATATCCCGCAATACCATCAACAATTACATCACCAGCGTGATGCGCAAGACGGCGACCAAGACCCGGTCGGAGGCCATTGCCTTCGCGGTCCGCAACAATCTCGTATAGGGGAATCCATGGCACATCCATCAAGCAGGGCGATGAACGGCGCCGATCCGCTGCGCGTGGTGCGGGTGAACAGGATTTCCAGCCGTTCGGATCTTTTTCCGCGGCTGGTCGCGATGCAGAAGCTCGCCGACGCTCAAGGCTTCGCGATCTACCGTGTCAGCGGCTCGGGATTGCCGGCAAAGCAGCGCCTAGTCTGTGAGCTCGAGAACTGGGGGCCTTCGAATACCGGTTTTGCCAAGGCCTTCACGGATGCTTATGGCGATATTCTTCTTGACCATATCGAAAAGTCGCTGCTGCCGCTTTCATGGGCCGGCGCTCACGACCGAGCGGCCCCCGGTCCGGCGGATTTCGCGCCCTTCATGACACGCCTGAAGGATGGAATTCTGCCTTTCTCCGGCCTTGCCTTCCCGGTGCGGCTCGGCGCCCTCGGCAACGGCTTCATCCTTTTCACCGGCGATGATATCGATCCTCCAAGCGACACGATCGTCGAGCTGCACGGCCGCTGCTGCCACGTGATGATGGATCTGCTCTCTCTCGACGAACGCCGCTCGGCCGCCGCCGAAGCGCTGAGCGAACGCGAAATCGCCTGTCTCCAACTCGCCGGCGATGGCCGTATCAGCGAAGAGATCGCCGAAAAACTCGGCCTGTCCGTGCACACGGTCAATGCCTATCTCGGCTCGGCGACCATCAAGCTCGATTCCGTCAACCGCATCCAGGCGATCGCCAAGGCGATCCGGCTCGGCTACATCAGCTGAACCGGTTCCTGCCGCCTTCATGAAAGGCGGCGCGAAAGCGAGGCTGGATTGTCCTGGGGGCAAATCAGCTGGCGAGCGCGCGCGGCGGTTTCACGCTGTAGCGAGACTGCTGAAGGCTCTTTTCCAGAAAGGTAGTGTTCTCGTCGGGGTCGGAGGAGGGGTCCTCGAAGGTGATGTGGTTGATTTCGATGCCGGCATGATTGTCGGCAAGGGTGAGCTGGGCGTAGACGGTGACGCCCCGCGGCTTGATTTCCAAGTCAAGAACGACTTCGGGCTTGCCGCCCCATTCCAGCGTATAGTTTCCACCGAGGCCGAAATTGACCGTGCCCGGATGAAAGAAAAGCTCCGCCGCCGAAGCGACGAGATCGGCCAGATTGCCGTAATACTCGAAGCGCAGCAGTGAAATGAGGTCAGAGGCATCCAGAAGGCGCAGTTCGGTGGCGACGGGGCTGATCGCGTCTGCGAGGATCTTTTCACGCTGGGCAGAGTGAGGGCATTTTTTCATTCGGCTTATCTTACCCGTTTGTTCTTGGCGTCTGCGGCGTAGACCCTGTGTATGAGCTCCGCAACGGCCTTATAGAAGACTGACGGTATGACACTATCGATCGAGACTTGCGCAAACATGGAGCGCGCGAGCGGCGGATCCTCGAACACCGGGATGCCGTTCTGCTCGGCGATCTCTCTGATTTTGAGTGCAATCAGGTCCTGGCCCTTTGCCAGAACCACAGGCGCGTCGTTCTCTTCACGCGCATAGCGCAGCGCTACGGCATAGTGCGTCGGGTTAGCGATGACAAGCGTGGCGCGGTGCACGTTGGCGATCATGCGGCGGCGCGCGCGGTCGCGCATCAGCGAGCGCTGCCGGCTTTTGACAAAGGGGTCGCCCTGCGCCTGCTTGTTTTCTTCCTTCACCTCGTGGCGCGTCATCTTGAGCTCGGTGAACCAGTGATGGCGCGTCCAGAAAAGATCGGCGATCGCCACGATCGCGGTGGCGATCAGCATGACGATGATGATCTTGCGCATCGCCGTCATCATCCGCACGAGGATTGTCTGCGGATCGGAGAACATGGCGTCGATTGAGCTGAAATATTCGCTCCTGAGCACAAAAAACAGGACGACCCCGACGACGACGACCTTGAACAGCGACTTTCCGAACTCGACGAGGCCGGGCAGGCTGAAGAGCCGTGACCAGCCCTTGACCGGAGAGATGCGTGAGGCCTGAGGCCTGATGCGTTCGAGCACAGGCGTCGGCAGGTTCTGGAAGATCGAGGAGGCGATGCCGAAGACCATGAACAGGATGAGGGCGGGTGCCAGCAGCGCCGCGCTCGCCCAGCCGAGCCGGACGAAGAGCGCCAGAATGTCCGGTCCCGCCTCGATTTTCCATTGGTCGGGCTGCTCGAAAATGTCGCGCAGCGTTTCGCCCATGCGGCCGACGCTATCGGGAAGGAAGAACACCAGATAAATGAAAGTGGCGAGGATGGTCGCGAAGATCGACAGCTCGCGCGAAAACGGCACATTGCCTTTCTCCGCGGCGTCGGTTTGCTTTTTCGCGGTCGGGGCTTCTGTTTTGCTGTCCTTGTCATCATCGGCCAAGTCGCGGCCCTCCGTCAAAGAAACAGGCCGCAGCGAATGCATGCCACCCCGAACAGGGCAGCGATTCTGGGATGACGAGATGCGTCAAAACAAAAACCCAAGGCGCGTCGCAGGAGCCATGTGCTCTGCGACACGCCATAGAGTGCGGCCGATCGATGAAAGGTAGTCGCCCGCGGCGCGGCGATCAACAGCGGCCTGCTTGCCGGCCGGATTTGTCAACAGTCTCAGAGGGTCAGGCGGCGGCCGAGGCCTCGCCTTCCTTCTCCTTGAGCTCGATCTGGCCTGAGTTGGCCAGGCGAATCGCTTCCTGTGCCACGGCGCGGCGCGCAATGGCGATCTCACGCGGATTGACGCCGCCCATGCCGCTCTGCAGATCCGATTCGATCATGCGGCGCTGGCGCGGACTGATGGCGGACAGAACCGATTCGCGGATCTCGGCCGGCGAGCCGCGCAAGGAGACGGTGAGCACGTCGGTCGAAATATCGTTGAGCAGCAGGACGCGGCTGCGCTGCGGCATGTACATGAGGTCCTCGAAGAGGAAGATCTTCGGCCGAACCTTGTTGACCGCCTCGCGACTGATCGATTCGAGCGAAGTGAGCAGCGTGTCGACCTGCGGCTTGTCGAGCTCGTTCATGAGATCGGCGACCTTCGTCGAGCCGGCAGCGTTGCGCTCTGCCTCGATTTCGGCAAGCAGCGTCATCACCTGGTTCTCGATGATCTGCGCCGCCTTCGGGCTGACGGCCTTCATATTGACCGTCCGGTTCATGATGTCGGCGCGGCGGTTGTCGGGAAGCTGCAGCAGCACCTTGGCGCCGAAGGAGGAGGGCATCATCGAAAGGATGTAGGCGACGGTTTGCGGATGTTCACGCAGCAGGAACTGTGCGACGAATGCCGGCTCGGCTTCGCTGAGGCGATCCCAGATCGAGGTCTCGTAGGCCTGGAATGCCGTGCGGCGGCCGAGCAGGCTGTCCACCTCGTCGGGGGTCAGGCCTTCTTCCAGAATGGCCTCGATCGCTTTGGCATTGTCCATCAGTCCAGCGCCCTCGGTGAAGAGGTCCTCGAACTCGGAGACGAGCGACAGGAGTTCGTCCGGCGGAATGGCGCGCAGTGACTGGGCCGATGCGATAATGGTCTGCAGCTCGGCCTGAGTGAAATATTTCAACAGCCGGCCGGCGACACCCTTTCCCATGGCGAGAAGGACCGCCGCCGCCTTTTCAGCCTGGGTCAACGGTTTCCCGGCTAGCGCGCCGCCGAAATCGTCAAAGTCCATCATGGTCTAACCTCTCCGTCCCCACAGGGATCAGGCTTTTTTCGTACTCAAAACTTCTATCAGCTTCACGCCGAACCGGGTGTCGTCGTTATCAAGAACCGTAATCTCGCCGCGTGCAATCCTGCGGCCGTTTACCATGATCTCAACGGGTTCGCCGATTTTCTTGTCGAGGGCGATCGTCGCTCCTTCATTGAGATTCATCAGACTGGAGACCTGCATCCGGCTGGTGCCGAGCATGATCTGGACATCGATCGGAATGTCCATGATCAGCTCGAAATTCGAGGTCAGCGCGCTGCCGAGCGGCGCCGATGACGCCTCGAACGAAGAGCTGCCGCCGAAATCCATGCCTGCAGCCGGGCTGGCATCGCCGGCGCCGAAATCGCCGCCGAAATCATCGCCGCCGAAAGGGGAATCCGAAATCTCGCCGCCGAAGGCGGTCAGATCCGTTCCTGCCGCGAAGCCATCATTCTCCAGTTCGGCGCCAAACTGCGACAGGTCGCTATCGGCATCCTTCTTCAGCACGCCGCGCAGATCGTCGATCGCTTGGTCGAGATCGGCCTCGCTGCCCGGCATATCCAGGGAGAGGTCACTGTTCTGCTGTGTTTTCTTCGTTGCCATGAAATCACTATTCCAGTTGAAACTTGCCTCAAACTGCCTTTGCAGCCCGGAAGCCAGAGAACCGATCAATTCATTAAATGACGGATGAGTTCGTCATCCGAGTTCATCGTATCCTTGACGCGGACCATGTAGTTTTCGCCAGAACGCCCGAACTCGCATATATACAATTCCTTGCTGTTGGCGCTGACCTCGACGCGGACGTCGCCGCCGTCGCGGAACGGGATGACGTCGCCGACCATCAGCTTCGATATGGTGCGCAGCGTCAGGTCCTGTAGCCGGATCCTGGCCTCGAGCGTGACATGCGAGCGGCGGACCTGATCGCCAAGCTGTTCGGCCCATTCCGGCGAATTGCCGCCAGTCTGGCGCTTCGGCTTCGGCGGCGTCACCTTGGTTTTGAGCAGCGCCGTCTGCGGAATGATCAGTGCGAATTCCGAAACAATGCCGGCGAGCGTGATCGACATGTTGATGGCGGCGGCAAATTCGTCCGGCTTGTCCTCCGCCGGCCGGGGGCTGGCGTCATGGGCGTGCGGGGCCGAAAGACTGGGCTCGAAACCGCCAGGTGCATTGACCGCCGAGCGCAGCACCTTGGCTATCTTGTCGAAGACCATGACCGCCAGATCGAGTTCGATGACCGAGAGCAGCCGCTCGGCCGGCTCCTCGATCGTATCGGCGGTGGCGCCGAGCAGGTGTTCCATCAGCGTGATGACGAAACCGTTGCCGCAGGCAAGCGTGACATTCTGAGACCAGTTGCGCAGCGTCGCGTCGACGAGCGTGACGTTGTGGCTGAGGTCGTCAACCAGGTGGTTCTTGTAGCCGATCTCGCAGCCGAGATAGCTGACGGTCACGTCGAGGCCAGTCTCGCTTTTGATGACGTCGGGAAAGAACTCGCTGTAGACCTCCCCGAAGGCGCTGCAGATCTTGGCGACCCTGCCTCTGTCTCCGAGCCCGCCGGTCAGCTTGGCGAGAAGGGCGGGATCCATTGCCGGTTTGTCATGCGAAGCATCGCTCATGGTCATTTAAGCCGCCTTGTTTTCGCCGCCTGGGTTCATCATTTCCTGTTCGACCGCATCGATGGAAGGACGTTCGTAGGCCGAGATCGTCTTGCGGCCGTATTCGAGAGCGACCTGCGGCACCGAACCGTTCATATAGGCAAGCAGCGTCTGCTTGACGATGACATAGAGGCGATGCTGCTTGTTGCGGACGACCTTGATCTGGGAAACCAGCGGCGAGCAGACGCAATAGGATAGGAGAATGCCGAGGAAGGTGCCGACGAGCGCCGAACCGATCAGATGGCCAAGCACCTCGGGCGAATCGTTGATGTGGGCCATCGCCTTGATGACGCCGAGAACGGCCGCAACGATACCGATCGCCGGGAAGGAATCGCCCATGATCTGGATCGCGTGATAGGGCTTCATCTTGTCGTGCATGATGGTGTTGAGCTCTTCGTCCATCAGCGCCTCGATTTCGTGGCTACGGGCGTTGCCGATAATGATCAGGCGCACATAATCGCAGATGAAGGCCGTCAGTTCCTTGTTCTTCAGAACCGTCGGAGCCTGCTGGAAGATCGTCGATTCGGCAGGATTGTCGATATGGGCTTCGATTTCGTTTCGCGACTTGGTGCGCAGGTCCCGCATCAGCGAGTAGAGCACGCCGAGCGTATCGAGATAATTGCGCTCCTTCGGTACGGCGTGCTTGAAGGCCTCTGCAAGCGCCTTACCGGAATCCTTCACCACCTTCATCGGGTTCGCCATGATGAAGCTGCCGAGACCGGCGCCGCCGATGATGAGAAATTCGAAGGGCTGGAACAGCGCATCCACTTCGCCGCCCATCGCCATGAAGCTGCCGACGATGCAGCCGCAGACAACAATAAATCCGATAATGATGTTCATCGTCAGCCCAATCTGAACGTTGCTTTTCTTCGAGACGGATAGGGTTTCTGCCTTGCGTGAGGCTGATGAAAGGGTCGGTCCCAGGCATTTCCACGTGCCAGCTTCGCGCAAGCATCTGCCGCCAATCTAAAGGAGACGAATGGGCGCTCGCGCCCGTTTCTGAGATGCCGCCTCAGCGAAATCCCGGCCGAACCAGATCAGACGACGCCCGGCTTTTCGTCCCGTTCATCGCCAATGCTTGGAGCTTACAGACATGCAATCCGGTCTTTACGTTTCTCTGTCGTCGCAGATGGCGCTTGAAAAGCGCTTGAACACCATCGCCGACAACATGGCGAACGTGAACACCACCGGTTTTCGCGCCACCGAGGTGAAGTTCGACGAGATGGTGGCGGCCACCAAGAACAAGCTGAACACCAAGATCGCCTTCGTTTCCCAGGGCAACGACTACCTGAACGAGCAGAACGGCGAGTTGCAGCACACCGGCAACATGCTTGATTTCGCCGTCAAGGGCGATGCCTGGTTTGCCCTCGACACACCGGCCGGCCGCGTCCTCACGAGGGACGGCCGCTTTACGCTCAGGGATACCGGCGAACTCGTTTCGATCCGCGGATATCCGGTTCTCGATGCCGGCGGCGCACCGATCCAGCTCGACACGAAGGGCGGCGAGCCTGCTGTCGGTACCGACGGCATCATCTATCAAGGCGACCGCCAGGTCGGTTCGCTGGGCCTGTTCGAGGCCGATATCGGCAAGGGTTACCTGCGCTACGAAAACAGCGGCATCCTGACCACCGACCAGCCGCGCGCCGTCGTCGACCGCTTCAATGTCGGTGTCGAGCAGGGTTATCTGGAAAATTCCAACGTCAACGCCATGCGCGAGATCACTCAGCTGATCGAAGTCAACCGTGCCTTCGAAAGCATTTCCTCGCTGATGCGCGACAGCGAGGATTCGTTCAAGCAGGCCGTCCAGACGCTTGGGGGCAGCCGCTAAGCAATGAGCACGACGCTACTGTCCGAAGACGGCCTTTCTCCGAAGCTCGCGCATCTGGCGGGTCTCGTCGACCGATACGCATCGCCGGAATTCGCCGTCGCTCATGGCGGTCGCGTCCAGACCATCGCTGCCGGCCACTATACGGTTCGCGGTCTCTCCCGTCATGTTCGTCTCGGTGAATTCGTAGCGCATAAATCGGCGACTGGCATCCATCTCGGCGAGGTCGTTCGTGTCGAGCCGGACCTGATCTATGTCTGCCCGATCGAACCGGGCGAGCCGATCGGCATCCATGACACGGTCATTCGCAAAGGCGCCTTCCGAATTTCGCCATCCGACAGCTGGTGCGGGCGCACGATCAATTCGCTGTGTGAGCCGATCGACGGGCTGGGTCCGATCGGCCAAGGGCTCGATCGCCGCTCGATTTCCAACGCTGCGCCACCCTCGATGACGCGCCAGCGCGTGGCGACCGGCTTCAAGACCGGCGTGCGCGCGATCGACATCTTTTCGCCGCTCTGCCTCGGCCAGCGTCTCGGCATCTTTGCCGGCTCCGGCGTCGGCAAGTCGACGCTTCTGTCCATGCTTGCCCGCGCCGATGCCTTCGACAAGGTGGTCATCGCGCTCGTCGGCGAACGCGGCCGCGAGGTGCGCGAATTCATCGAGGATACGCTCGGCAGCAATATGAAGAAGGCGATTGCCGTCGTCGCGACCAGCGACGAAAGCCCGATGCTGCGCAAGATGGCGCCGCTGACGGCGGTCACCATCGCCGAGCATTTCCGCGACAAGGGCGAAAACGTGCTCTTCATCGTCGACAGCGTCACGCGTTTTGCCCATGCGATCCGCGAGGTGGCGACCGCCTCCGGCGAACCGCCGATCGCCCGCGGTTATCCTGCCTCTGTCTTCACCGAATTGCCGCGCCTGCTCGAACGCGCCGGTCCTGGCCCCGAAGGCGCCGGCACGATCACCGCCATTATCTCGATCCTCGTTGATGGCGACAACCACAACGACCCGATCGCCGATTCGACGCGCGGCATTCTCGACGGCCATATCGTCTTGCAGCGCAGTCTCGCCGAAGAAGGGCGCTATCCTCCGATCGATCCGCTCGCCTCGATCTCGCGTCTTGCCCGCAAGGCCTGGACTCCGGATCAGGAAAAGCTGGTGTCGCGCTTGAAGGTATTGATCCACCGCTTTGAGGAAACGAGGGACCTGCGCCTGATTGGCGGTTATCGCCAGGGGGCCGATCCTGATCTCGACATGGCGGTCAAGCAGGTCCCTATCATTTACGACGTCCTGAAACAGTCTCCGGGCGATCGCGACTCGGTTGACGCTTTTGCCGATCTCGCCGGCGCGCTCAAGGCTGCTGCCGGCATGGGCAATCAGGGCGCACCCATGCAGAGGAGATAAAAGTGGCTGATTTTGATGATGAACGCATCGCTTCCCTGAAGCAGCGCAAAAAGACCGCCACTCTGGATCGGTTTCTCACCTTCGCCGGCCTGGCGCTTGCCGGCGCCTCCGCCTTTTTCCCCTGGTATGTCTTCTTCAATGCGGACAAGTTCGGCATCAACGTCGCCACCAGCAGCAATTCGCGCGAACTGCCGGATTGGCCCGCCCGCAACGTCTTCAGCGTCTCACCGCTGGCCATGGTCAACAAGAACGAGGCAGCCAAGAAGGCTCCGCCGATCGATCCGCTGACGACGGCGACGGTCTCCGATCTCGGCAAGCAGCGTGACGGCGGCGTGATGCTGGAAGACCAGCCTTTCCCGGGCAAGTCTTCCTTCCGCCTTCTCCACGTGTCCAACGGCCGGGCGCTGATCGAGGATCCCTCGGGCATGTATGTGGTGCGCATCGGCTCGGTCCTGCCCGACGAAAGCCGCCTGGCGATGATCGAGCAGCGCGAGGGCAAGTGGGTCATCATCACCTCCAAGGGCGATATCTACAAGAACGACTGAATCCCTTCGCAACGGCTGAAGACAAGAGGGGCTCCGCCGCGAACCGGCAGGGGCCCTTTTCTATTGCGGTTTTCGGCGAGGCCTCGAAGGCCGAATTCCCGTAAGTCCCACGCAAGATTACCGCTCTAGGTTCCGGATAGTAAAAACGGAGAGTTCTCATGCAACCGATCCAACTTTTCGACTTGGCTTCGCGACAGGCGGAATGGCTGACGATCCGTCAGCAGGTTGTTGCCGGCAACATCGCGAATGCCAATACTCCGAAATTCCGCGCCAAGGACGTCACGCCCTTCGATGCCGTGCTGGACAGATCCGACATCACCATGGCGCGCACCAATCCGGCGCACTTCAGCGGCAACGATTTCAGCGACAGCGGCGATATCGACGTCAAGGAAGCAGCCCTCGACCAGGAGATCGGCATTCAGGAATCCGGCAACACCGTCGGTTTGGCCGAAGAGCTTTCCAAGTCGGGTGACATCAAGCGCCAGTACGATCTGAACACCTCGCTGGTCAGCTCCTTCAACCGCATGATGTTGATGACGGTCAGGAAGTAATTGTCATGGATCCGCTTTCCGCAGCTATGAAAATCGCCGGTTCGGGGCTCGAGGCGCAATCGACGCGCCTGCGCATCGTCTCGGAAAACATTGCCAACGCCCGCTCGACCGGTGACACGCCGGGCGCCGACCCCTATCGCCGCAAGACGATCACCTTCGGCCAGCAGATGGACCGCACCAGCGGCGTCCAGACAGTCAACGTCAAGAAGGTCGGCGTCGACGAAGGCGATTTCAGCACCGAGTTCGACCCCAGCAATCCGGCGGCGGACGCCAAGGGCGTCGTCAAATTGCCGAACGTCAACATCCTCGTCGAGATGGCTGACATGCGTGAAGCCAATCGCTCCTATGACGCCAATCTGCAGACCATCAAGCAGACCCGCGACCTCATCTCGTCCACGATCGATCTTCTGAAGAGCCAATAATCAATGATCAGCAGCGTCCAGAATGTCAGCAATCTTTCGATGTCCCGAGCGCTCGGCGCCGTCGACACCGAAAATTCCGCCTCGTCCTCCGCAACGACCATGCCGGGCACCGCCGGTGCGGCCAATGGCCTGAGCTTCGCCTCGGTCCTGGGCGGCATGGCGACCGACGCCGTCAACAGCCTGAAGGGTGCCGAAAACATGTCCTTCGCCGGCATCAAGGGCACGGCGACGACCCGTGAAGTCGTTGATTCCATGCTCCAGGCCGAGCAGACGCTGCAGACCGCGATTGCCATCCGCGACAAGGTCGTTTCGGCCTTTCTCGAAGTCACCAAGATGCAGATGTAACTGATTTGAGGACGAATACATGAGAGCGCTCGCCATCGCAGCAACGGGCATGGATGCCCAGCAGACCAATCTGGAAGTCATCGCCAACAACATCGCGAACATCAACACGACGGGCTTTAAGCGGGCCCGCGCCGAGTTCACCGACCTTCTCTACCAGACCGAACGCGCCAAGGGCGTCGCCAACCGGGCCAATCAGGCCGTCGTTCCTGAAGGCGCAAATATCGGCCTCGGCGTCCAGACCTCCGCGGTCCGCAATCTGCATCTCCAGGGCGAACTGACACAGACTGGCAACGACCTCGACGTGGCGCTGATCGGCAAGGGCTTCTTTCAGATTCAGTCGACCGATGGCACGACGCTCTATACCCGCGCTGGCGCTTTCAACAAGAATGACCAGGGCCAGCTCGTCACCATCGACGGCTATGAAGTCCTGCCTGGGATCACCATCCCTCAGGGTTCGACCGAACTGACCATCAGCCGCTCCGGCGAGGTCTCGGCGAAGCTGCCGGGTCAGACCGATCCGACTGTTCTTGGACAGCTGACGCTTGCCGACTTCGTCAACGAAGCGGGTCTTCAGCCGATCGGCGACAATCTCTTCCAGGAAACGCCGGCCTCGGGCGATGCGGTCGTCGGCAACCCCGACGAGGAAGGCTTTGCCTATATGAAGCAGGGTTATCTGGAATCCTCGAACGTCGACCCGGTGAAGGAAATCACCGAGCTGATATCGGCTCAGCGTGCGTACGAAATGAATTCCAAGGTGATCACGACCGCTGATGAAATGGCCTCCATCGTCAGCAAGAACCTGAAGTAAAGGGAAGGGCCGAAACATGATGTTTTGCCGGGCAGGACGCATCTCAGGATGGGTGGCGGCAGCCACGATCGCACTCGCGGGCGTGGTCTTGCCTGCGGACGCGGATGCCGGCATGGGTTATGCCGTCGTCCCGACGACGATCATCTACCCCGGCGACACATTGTCGGGCAGCCAGCTTCAGGAGGTTGAGGTCACCAACCCCAACCTCGCCGGCGATTATGCCAAATCGATTTCGCAGGTCGAAGGTCTGGTTTCCAAACGCACGCTGCTACCGGGGCGCACAATCTCGGTTTCAGCCCTGCGCGAGCCCTATACGGTGACGCGCGGCTCTTCGATCCGCCTGGTCTTCTCTCTCGGCGCAATGACGATCTCCGCTGCCGGCACGCCGCTCGAAGACGGCGCGACGGGGCAGGTGGTCCGTGCACGTAATATGGATTCCGGCGTCATCGTCAGCGGCACGGTGCTTGCGGACGGCACGATCCATGTGAGGGCGAAATGAAATTGTTCTTCCGTATCGTCGCCTTTGCTGCGGTTGTCGCCATGAGTTTGGCCGACGTGGCGCCCGCCTGGGCGCTGACGTCACGCATCAAGGATATCGCCTCGCTTCAGGCCGGCCGCGATAACCAGCTGATCGGCTACGGTCTGATCGTCGGCCTGCAGGGAACCGGCGACGGCTTCCGTTCCTCGCCCTTCACCGAGCAGTCGATGCGGGCAATGCTCCAGAATCTCGGCATCTCGACACAGGGCGGCCAGTCCAACGCGAAGAACACCGCGGCCGTGATGGTCACCGCCAACCTGCCGCCCTTCGCGAGCCCCGGCAGCCGTCTCGATGTTACGGTGAGCTCGCTCGGCGATGCGACCTCGCTGCGCGGCGGCACGCTCGTCATGACCTCGCTTTCCGGTGCCGACGGCCAGATCTATGCTGTCGCCCAGGGCTCTGTTATCGTCTCCGGCTTTCAGGCGCAGGGCCAGGCGGCGACGGTGACCGAAGGCGTCACCACCGCCGGCCGCGTACCCGGCGGCGCGATCATCGAACGCGAACTGCCGTCGCATTTCAAGGATTCAGTCAATCTCGTCCTGCAGCTGCGCAATCCCGATTTCTCGACGGCGATCCGCATTGCCGACATCGTCAATGGCTATGCCTCCGCGCGCTTCGGCGGCCCGGTCGCCGAAGCCAAGGATTCGCAGGAAGTGGTGATCCAGAAACCGCGCACGGCCGATCTCACCCGGCTGATGGCCGACGTCGAAAACCTCATCGTCGAAACCGATACGCCGGCCAAGGTGGTTATCAACGAGCGCACTGGAACGATCGTCATCGGCTCCGATGTCCGCGTCTCGCCGGTCGCCGTCAGCTACGGCACACTCACGGTTCAGGTCACCGAGACGCCGCAGATCATCCAGCCCGAACCCTTCTCGCGCGGGCGGACTGCCGTTCAGCCGCAGACCGATATCGCGGCTGAGCAGACCGGCGGGCGCGTTGCCATAATCGACGGTCCCGACCTCAGGACCCTTGTTGCCGGTCTCAACAATATCGGCGTGAAACCGGATGGGATCATCGCCATTCTCCAGGGCATCAAATCGGCGGGCGCCCTGCAGGCGGAGCTTGTATTGCAATGATGACGATCCTGAATCCTGACATGACCGTGCTGCAGCTGCTGCGCCGCCTGGCGCTGCCGGCAGCCGGCCTCGTCCTGCTGTCGATCCCGGGTGCCTTCGCACAGGAGCACCCGGAGGGAGACATCACGTCTCAGGACGAGATCAAGCAATTCTGCACCAACATCGCCGATCCAGCCCGCGACCAGCGCTACCTGCTGCAGAAACAGGAGCTGGAAAGGCTCCGCGCCGACATCGACGCCCGGATGGAGGCGATGGACAAGCGCAAGGCCGAATACCAGGACTGGCTGAAGCGGCGCGACGACTTCCTGCAGCAGGCGGAAGCCGGCCTCACCGAAATCTATAAGAAGATGAAGCCGGAAGCGGCGGCGCTCCAGCTGCAGGACATGAAGGTCGAAGTGGCCTCGGCCGTCATCATGCGGCTCGGTCCGCGTCAGTCGAGCCTCATCCTCAACGAGATGGACCCGCAGAAAGCCGCCATCATCGCCGGCATCATCGCCAGTGCGTCCGATCCCAATACGTCGAAGGATCCTTCATGAACATGCGTTTTCCGGCCGCGATCGCCGCCCTCGCACTCCTTGCGGGCTGCCAGTCCCCGACGGCAGTCAGCGAGATCGGCCGTGCGCCCGCCATGAGCCCGATCGGCAGTGGACTTGCCTATGGCCAGACCCCGCAGATGGCGCTTTATCCGAAGCAGCCGCGTGCCGTGGCGCAGGGCTATTCGCTCTGGAGCGATTCGCAGGCCGCGCTCTTCAAGGATGCACGCGCGCTGAACGTCGGCGACATCCTGACCGTCGACATCCAGATCAACGACAAAGCCTCCTTCGACAACGAGACCAACCGCAGCCGCAAGAATTCGAGCGGCATGAACTGGGACGTCAATGCCCAGATCTTCGGCTGGACCCCGGAATCGAAGACCGATCTGACCTACGGTTCGGATACCAGCACCGACGGCAAGGGCAAGATCGAGCGCACCGACAAGCTGACCCTTCTCGTTGCGGCCGTCGTCACCGGTATTCTTGAAAACGGCAACCTCGTCATCTCTGGCTCGCAAGAAGTCCGTCTGAACCAGGAGCTGCGCATCCTGAACGTCGCCGGTATCGTGCGTCCGCAGGACGTCAACGCCGACAACCAGATCTCCTACGACAAGATCGCCGAAGCCCGCATCTCCTATGGCGGCCGCGGTCGCCTGATGGAAGTGCAGCAGCCTCCGCGCGGGCAGCAGGCCGTCGATCTTTTCTCGCCGCTTTGAGGCCCAACGACGATGGCAGACGAAGACGTAAGCGCAGGTCAATCGAAGAAGAAATCCGTCCTGATGACGATCATCGGCATTGCCGTCCTGACGCTCCTCGGCGCCGGCGGCGGCTGGGCGGTCGGCACGATCGTCGCGCCCCAGATCAAGGGCGCCAAAGAGGCAGAGCAGGCCAAGGAAGCCGAGGCCAAGAAGAAGGCCGAGGAGGGGCTGGCGCGCATCTCGACCGAGGCCAACAACGTCGTCCAGCTCGAGCCGATTACATCGAACCTTGCTTACCCGTCGGAAAACTGGGTCCGACTAGAAGTCGCGCTGTTGTTCAACGGGCCGCCCGACGTCAAGGTCGCCGAGGACATTCATCAGGATATCCTCGCCTATGTCAGGACCGTTTCCCTTCAGCAGATCGAGGGGCCGCGGGGCTTTCAATATCTCAAGGATGACATCCAGGAACGTGTTGACCTTCGCTCGCAAGGGCGGGTATCGAAGGTCATGTTCAGGACCTTTGTCATCGAATGATTCGTTTCATAGTTTTCCTTGCCGCCATGATGGCGGTGCCGGAACTGGCGGTGGCACAGCAGCTGCCGACCGACTTGTTGAACGTGCCGGTCGATGGCTCCGTCGCCGCCTGGATCATCCGCACCTTCGGCCTGCTGACCGTACTTTCGGTCGCGCCCGGCATCCTGATCATGGTGACGAGCTTCCCGCGCTTCGTCATCGCCTTCTCGATCCTGCGCTCGGGGATGGGCCTCTCCTCGACGCCTTCCAACATGATCCTCCTGTCGCTGTCGCTCTTCATGACCTTCTACGTCATGTCGCCGACCTTCGATCAGGCCTGGCAGAACGGCGTTCAGCCACTGCTTGCCAACCAGATCAACGAGACGGAGGCGGTGCAGCGTATCGCCGAGCCCTTCCGCACCTTCATGGCGGCCAATACCCGCGACAAGGATTTGGCGCTCTTCGTCGATCTGGCGCGTGAGCGCGGGCAGAACATCCAGACGACCGATCCGATCGACTATCGCGTGCTGATCCCTGCCTTCATGATTTCGGAGATTCGCCGCGGTTTCGAGATCGGCTTTCTCGTCGTGCTGCCGTTCCTCGTCATCGACCTCATCGTCGCAACCATCACCATGGCGATGGGCATGATGATGCTGCCGCCGACTTCGATCTCGCTGCCTTTCAAGATTCTCTTCTTCGTCCTGATCGACGGCTGGAATCTGCTCGTCGGCAGCCTGGTGCGCTCGTTCAGCTGACCGGCTGGGGCGATGAGGAACTTCGGTTCCTCGATCGAGCGGTTTATGCTATGCGCGGCTCGCGAAATCCATCAGCAATGCCAGACCTTCCGGCCAGTCACCCAGATCGCTTTGGCCATTGATGTGGCCGGCCGCGCCGATGATTTTCAACTCGCTACCCCATTGCTTTGCTCGCGTTTCGGCGTAGGGGAGCGAACCATAGGGATCGGTGGTGCTAGCGACGATCAGCGATCGAAAGCCGAACTGCACCTGCGGCACATCTGCAAAGCCTGCGGCGTCCGCAGGAAAGCTCGGAGAAAGAGGGTCTGGCACGGCGGCGAGGAACGCTCCCTTGATCGGCGAAGAGGTCCGCTGATGCCAATGTGCTACAAGCAGGCAGGAGAGGCTATGCGCCACGAGAACAGGTGGTGTTTTCGCTCTGCGCACCGCTTGCTCCAAGGCTTGGATCCAGTCGGAAAGATCCGGCTGATCCCAACTCGTCGGTGCAAAACGGCGTATGGCCGGATTGGCATTCTCCCAACGGCTCTGCCAGTGAGCGTTTCCGGAATTGCCGATGCCCGGCAAATGAATGAATTCGGTCATATCTCGCCTCTTCTTCGCTTCAGCGGGAGTATGGCGGTTTACACCTGCGAACCAAATTGGCATCTATCGGAAAAGCACCGGATAATCCGATAGATTGAAGGTTGATGGCAAAGCGCACCGATATCAGTCCAGATCTTGATCCAACCGACATCGCCATCATCGAAGTCTTGCAGGATGATGGACGCATCAGCGTCTCCGAGCTCGGAAGGAAGGTCGGTCTTTCCCAGCCGGCCACGTCGGAGCGTCTCAAACGGCTTGAAGAACGCGGTATCATTGAGGCGTACAGAGCCGTCATCGACCCCGCCGCAGTTGGGCTTGGCATGATGGCCGTCATTCGCCTGCGCACCACGCACGAGCATATCAAGACATGCTTGAAGCAATTTTCCGATATGCCTGAGATCATCGAGGTTCTAAGGCTGACAGGAGAGGATTGTTTTCACCTGAAAGTCATTGTTCCTACGCCGGGCGGCCTTGAAAGCATCGTCGATGCCATTGCGCGCTATGGCTCGGTCACGACGGCCGTCGTTCTGCGCAGAGAGCCGCCTAAACGCATCGGGCGTGAACTGATCGCAAAGAAGTAAAGACCCGCTGAAGCGAACAGGACCGCTTCGGCGGGTATTCCGTCTCGGAAAACATCACTCGGCTGCGAACGGTGTCGTGCGCGGCGGCAGCGCCGGAATATCCATGTGATCGGGTGCGAGGCCCTGCTTGGCGCGCTCTGCCATGATTTCATAGGCCTGCTCGAGATGATGGCAGAAGCGTTCGGCGTCGAAGAGCGGCGCGATATAGCGCCTCTCCTTGAGGTGTGCCTTGTATTCGGCGATCCGTCCCGGGTTCTGCGCCAGTTCGACGGCAAGGTCCTCATAAGCCTGCAGGTCGCTTGCGACGAGCTCGGGCAGATCGATCGCCCTGAGCAGGCTTTCGCTGACGCGTGAGGCGAAGTTGGTGCCCTTGACGGTCAAAACCGGCAGGCCGCCCCAGAGCTGCTCCGAGGTGGTCGTATGGCCGTTGACCGGGAAGGTGTCGATCCCGAGGTCGGCTGCCTGCTGGCGGCTGATGTGATCTTCGTAGGGCGCGCGCGGGCAGAAGATGATGCGCTTGGGCGCAATGCCTGATGTCTGGAACTGCTTCAGCAGGTTTGCCTGGTTGCGCGGCGAATTGGCCATCAGCCAGAGCACACTGTTCGGCGCCCGCTTGAGGATCCGGCACCAGCTGTTGACCACATCAGGCGTAATCTTGCGGTTGCCGTTGAAGGAGGCGAAGATGAAGGCCTCTTCCGGCAGGCCGAGCTGCTCGCGGGTGACCGGACGCGGCTTCGGGCGATGCATCGGATCATTCGGCTGGTAGCTCTCCGGAAGCCGGCAGAATTTCTCATGGAAGAATGGCTTGGCCAAGTCGGGCAGCACCGAATGGTCGCCGATGACGTAGTCGAGATCGATGTTGACGGTGCTGCCGGGAAAACCGAGCCATCCGACATGAACAGGTGCGAGCGGCAGGTTGAAGGCTGACGCGCGGCTGCCCGACGTATGACCCTTGAGATCGACCATGATGTCGATATTGTGCTCGCGTACGATTTCCAGCACCGCCTGGTCGGAGAAGCCGTGAATGTCGACGATCCTGCCCCAGCGGCTGCGGTCGGTGACGTTATGCTTCAGGTATTCGGGACCTGTATGGCAGAAGAGCGTCACCTCGAACCTGTCCCTGTCGTGCAATTCGAGAATGCGCTGCAGCAGCTTCATCGTCGCGTGGCGATCCCAGAAGTCCGATGACATGTAGCCGATGCGGATCTTGTTCGACCATGTGTGCGGCTGGTTGCGGCGGAAAGCGATGCGTTCCTGGTTAAGCGGGGCCGTGCCGATCGTCGCATACCGGTTGAAATCTTCGTTGCCGCACCAGTGCAGATGATAGAACGGGTTGTCCTTGCGCAGGATCTCGACATTGCCCTTTGCCAGCGCGTCGTCGATCACTGCCTGATGCTTGGCCGCCTCGTCGAAATCGTTGAATTCCCGGGCAAAAACGAGGTGAAGAAAGCGGAAGGCGTGATTGCCCGGGAAGCGTTTGAAGATGTTGCGGGCAAGCGTCTGGTTGGTTGCGTCGTTGAGATCGTCGCTGAGCAGCAGGGCCGCCAGGCGCATGTGATCGGGGTTCATGCTTTCCGACAGAACCGTCTTGAACGGGCGGATGATATCCCGCTGCTGGCGCTTCAGATAGATCGCGGTGATGATGAAGGCGAGTTCGGGATCTTCCTGCGCTCTGGTGAGGTTGCGCATGGCGATCAGCAGCGCTTCGTCCTCGTTGCCGGTTTCGTAGTGCAGCTTGGCAGCCTGCTTCTGATATTCGTAGGCGTTTGGTCCTTCGCAATTGCCGGCCAGACCATAGGCTTTCGCGGCATCGGCCTTGAAGCCGAGCTGCACGAGGTTCTTGGCCAGCAGCGCATAGGTCTTGGCGTCCTGCTGAGTATCGATGAGCTGGTTGAGCGTCGCCAAGGACTTTGTGTAGCGGCCTGCCTGGTAATCTTTGGATGCCGCAGAGAACGAAACTTTGCTGTTCAAAACCCAACTCCGTGAAGGAAATTTTCTCGCATGGCTGTCGATTGCCGAGCGCCCACGATCCGTCCTCCCGGACAACGGGTGGATTGATCCGATGATGCTATCCCGGCACCTGCCATGTTGCCATTCGAAGCTTGCTTGAAACAGGTGCGCCTCATGAAGACATTGTCTTGTCCGAGGGAAAACGGCTTCTTTCCCGATATGTTAGCATGCGAAGGGATAGATTCAGCCGGTATTAACTATGGGATGTAAGGAGCCGGAACGGAGCCTCTATTTTTAAGAAGTTGGCAAGCATTGGCTGCGAGATTGCCCTGGACATGACGGGTTTGGGCCAAACAAGCAGGCGCCGAGTAGCATGAAGCTGGTCCGTCATCGCCGGTATTACAGTCCGGTATGTCCTCCTTTTTGTATCTAGTTTCCAGGGGACAGATTTATGACAAGCATTAACACGAATTCTTCCGCACAGGCCGCTCTCCAGACGCTGCGCAGCGTCAACCAGGGCCTCAACAAAACGCAGAACCACGTTTCGTCGGGTTATCGCGTTGAAAAGGCTTCCGACAACGCTGCTTACTGGTCGATCGCAACGACCATGCGTTCGGACAACAAGGCACTGTCGGCCGTTTCCGACGCCCTCGGCGTTGGTGCTGCGAAGGTCGATACCGCTTACACCGCCATGGACAGCGCCATCGACGTCGTCGGCGAAATCAAGGCCAAGCTGGTTGCCGCAACTGAAAACGGCGTTGACAAGGCCAAGGTGCAGGAAGAAATCGGTCAGCTGCAGCAGCAGCTCCTGAGCATCGCTCAGTCGGCTTCCTTCAACGGCGAGAACTGGGTTGCCGGCGCTAACGGCACCAAGAGCGTCGTTTCGTCGTTCGTCCGTGACGGCTCCAACGCCGTATCGATCACCACGACCGACTACGTCCTCGACAGCGGCTCCGCCGGCAACGTTCTGTTCGGCATGAGCGCTGGCGCGGTTGAAACCTCCACGGGTATTCTCGGTACCTCGACGGGCGCGACCGGTTCGATCTACTCGATGGACATCACCAGCTTCACGGCCGGCCAGATCCAGTCGGCTCTGACGAACGTCGAATCGGCTCTGAAGTCGATGACCAGCGCCGGTGCTGCTCTCGGCTCGCTCTCCAGCCGCATCGACAGCCAGGAAGACTTCGTCTCGGCTCTCAGCGACTCGATCGACTCCGGTATCGGCCGTCTCGTCGACGCCGACATGGAGGAAGAATCCTCGAGGCTCAGCGCTCTGCAGACCCAGCAGCAGCTGGCGATCCAGTCGCTGTCGATCGCGAACTCCTCTTCGCAGAACATCCTGTCGCTCTTCCGTTAAAACGGTCGGCACAAGGCTTTCAAGTTTCGCGGCCGGCTCATCCCCGGCCGCGAAATGTTTTAACATAAGGTTAATGTAAATCTCTGTAAGTATCAGATATTTTTACGCAATTTCGATTTTGAATTTAGCTTTCCTTAACCATCTTGCTGTTTTCTAGGCCCATCGAAACGGCGAGTTAACCCTAACGAGAATGGTTAACAGGCATGATGCTGATCGCTGTGGGCCGGCCGAAAATCCGGAATGTCCCTTCTTAAAATCTGCCAACAAGGGGCAAACAAACTATGACGAGCATCAATACCAATAATGCTGCAATGGCAGCCCTCCAGACTCTGCGTGGCGTCAACCAGGGTCTCCAGACGACCCAGGCTCACGTTTCGTCCGGCTACCGCGTCGGCAAAGCTGCCGACAACGCTGCTTACTGGTCGATCGCAACGACCATGCGTTCGGATAACAAGGCTCTTTCGGCTGTTTCCGACGCTCTCGGCCTCGGCGCCGCCAAGGTCGACACCGCTTACTCCGCCATGGACAGCGCCATCGATGTCGTCGGCGATATCAAGGCCAAGCTCGTTGCCGCGACTGAAAACGGCGTCGACAAGGCCAAGGTCCAGGAAGAAATCAGCCAGCTGCAGCAGCAGCTCCTGAGCGTCGCTCAGTCGGCCTCCTTCTCCGGTGAAAACTGGGTTGCCGGCGCTAACGGCACCAAGAACGTCGTTGCCTCCTTCGTCCGCGACGGCTCCAACGCCGTTTCGGTCGTGATGACCGACTACGTTCTCGACAACAGCTCCACTGGCAACGTTCTGTTCGGCATGAGCGGCGGCGCGGTCGAAACCTCCACAGGTATCCTCGGTTCTTCGAACGGCGCGACCGGTTCGGTCTACGCGATGGACATCACCAACTTCACCCTCGGCGAGATCCAGTCCGCTCTGACCAACGTCGAATCGGCTCTGAAGTCCATGACCAGCGCCGGTGCTGCTCTCGGCTCGATCTCCAAGCGTATCGAACTTCAGGAAAACTTCGTGTCGGCTCTGAGCGACTCGATCGACTCCGGTATCGGCCGCCTCGTCGACGCTGACATGGAAGAAGAGTCCTCCAAGCTCAGCGCCCTCCAGACCCAGCAGCAGCTGGCTGTCCAGTCGCTGTCGATCGCGAACTCCTCTTCGCAGACCATCCTGTCGCTCTTCCGCGGCTAATAAGCGCCGGAAAATATGGCCCGCCGGTCTCCGGCGGGCACCTCGTGCCGAGCCGCGCTTCGACGAAGCGCGGCTTTCTTATTTCCGTTAACGATTGATTAACCATAATGTTGTCTTCTCAGCTCAACGAGACGGCGGGTTAACCGAAATTAACAACCGGTTAACAGGCATGAGGCTGATCCCCGTTCCCGGTAACATTCCGGAATGTCCCTTTTTCCCAGATGCCAACAAGGGGCAATCATTTCATGACCAGCATTTTGACGAACGTCGCGGCA
This sequence comes from Rhizobium sp. NLR22b, assembly GCF_019685295.1. Taxonomy (NCBI): domain Bacteria; kingdom Pseudomonadati; phylum Pseudomonadota; class Alphaproteobacteria; order Hyphomicrobiales; family Rhizobiaceae; genus Rhizobium; species Rhizobium sp. NLR22b. Next base: position 350,130 of record NZ_JABDWM010000001.1, on the reverse strand, counting down.
ATGGCCGCTCTTCAGACACTCCGCGGAATCAACGACAGCCTCGAAGACACGCAGAACCACGTCTCGTCGGGTTATCGTGTTGAAAAGGCTGCCGACAATGCCGCCTACTGGTCGATCGCAACGACCATGCGTTCGGACAACAAGGCGCTTTCGGCCGTGTCCGACGCTCTCGGTCTAGGCGCCGCCAAGGTCGACACCGCTTACTCCGCCATGGACAGCGCCATTGACGTCATCAGCGAGATCAAGGCGAAGATCGTTGCCGCAACCGAAAAGGGCGTCGACAAGACCAAGGTCCAGGAAGAAATCGGTCAGCTGCAGCAGCAGCTGCTCAGCATCGCACAGTCGGCTTCCTTCTCCGGTGAAAACTGGGTCGCCGGTGCCGACGGCACCAAGAGCGTCGTGTCGACCTTCGTCCGCGACGGAAACGGCAACGTCTCGGTCAAGACGACGGACTACGTCCTGGACACGAGCTCTACGGGCAATGTTCTTTTCGGCATGACCTCGACCGGTACGATCGAGACGAGTTCCGGCATTATCGGCACGTCCTACGGCACGATCGGTTCGATCTACTCTATGGACATCAGCACCTTCGGTTCGGCTGAGATTTCCATGGCCCTGACCTCGATTGAGGCCGGCCTCGAAGCGATGACCAAGGCTGCATCGCAACTCGGTTCGATTTCGACGCGTATCGAATTGCAGGAAAACTTCGTCGGAGCGCTCACCGATTCGATCGATTCGGGCGTCGGCCGCCTCGTCGATGCTGACATGGAAGAGGAATCGAGCAAGCTGACGGCGTTGCAGACCCAGCAGCAGCTGGCGATCCAGTCGCTGTCGATCGCCAACTCCAGCGCTCAGAACATCCTCACGCTGTTCCGCAGCTAAATCAGCCGCTGAAGCTGGACCGAATCTTGCGCCGCCGTTCGGCCGCAAGCAGAAAACCTTCCGGACCGCGCCCGAAACGGCGCGGTTCTTTCTTTGACAACAATGGTTTGACTTGCGAGGCAATCCGAATGTCGCGCTCGCGGCGCCGCTCTTGCCCAACAAGTTGATATCGAGTTAACTTCGCCTTGAGTTGATTTGCTTTTGCGACGCGCCGGTGAAATTTCGCCGGAGGCATGAGGCCACTTCAGTCGCCGCCGGCAATCCGGCCTGCCCTTTCATCTTATTCCGAGACCCTGTCGATGACCGTTAAGATTACCAGCGCGGCCGCGGTGAATGCACTTGCGGTGCTGCGCAGCATCAACAAAGAAGCCAGTCAGACCCAGCAGCAAGTTTCTTCGGGCTATCGGATCGAGACGGCCGCAGACGATGCCTCCTACTGGTCGGTCGCCACTGTCATGCGCTCGGATAGCACCAATCTCGGCACGATCGGCGATGCGCTGGGTCTCGGCGCTGCCAAGGTGGATGCGACCTACACGGCAATGAATTCGGCGCTCGATCTCGTCAGCCAGATCCGCGCCAAGCTGGTTGCTGCAAGAGAGCCCGGCACCGACAAGGACAAGATCAATGCCGAGATCAGCGAATATAAGGAGCAGCTGAAGACCGTTGTCGAATCAACGTCGTTTGCAGGCGAGAACTGGTTGCTGAACAGTGACAAGACCGCGCCGCCGGCATGGTCGGTCATTTCAGGCTTCGTGCGCGCCTCGACGGGCGAATACCAGGCCCAGACCATCGACTTCCCTTCGTCGCAGACCATCCTCATCGACAAGAACAATGCGAGCGGTGGCCTGTTCACCAAGGCGATTGACGCCCAGGCGATCAACAACAGCGGCACCGGACCGCGGAATTATTACCTGCTGGACGCCGGTTCGACCACGCCGGCGACGGGCAGCGAAATCGCGATCGGCAAGAACACCACCGACGCCCAGCTCGTCGACATGCTCGATGTGACCGACTCCCTGTTCTCCTCACTGACGACGACGGCAGCCTCCATCGGTGTGATGAAGACGCGTATCGACGATCAGATCGATTACGCCGCTGATCTGTCGGATTCGATCGACAAAAGCGTCGGCGCGCTCGTCGATACCGATATGGATGAGGCTTCGATCCGCCAGAAGGCGATTGAAACCCAGAAGCAGATGGCCGTCGAAGCGATCTCGATCCTCAACACGGCTGCGAGCAAGATCCTCATTCTGCTGGAATAGAGCTGGGCGTGATCACTGATGGCGGCGGCGCCATTCATCTTCGCGCAAGTTTGACTTCCTAGTTTCCGGCATGAAGGCATCGTCCGAAAATCGTGCCGGTGCAAGGTCAAGCCCTTGTTCGCTGCGAAGGACATGTCGCGCACAAGGTCATTTTGAACGGGGGCGGGCATGCCGCACGTCTCCCGGACGCTGGATGGTTTCTATGAGCATTTCGCTTTCTCGGTATTTGCAGGACTTCGGCGAACCGAAGCCGTCAGGGCCGATCATCGATATCGACGATTTGGCCGGAGATGTTTTTCCGGAGCCGCCGAGCGAACCGCCGGTCGACCTCGAGGCGGAGCGGCGTGACGCCTATGCGCAAGGCCATGCCGCGGCGACCGCTGATTTGGCCGAGAAATACGAAAGCGAGGCGCGCGCTCTGGCCGAGGCCCATGCGCGGGCGCTCGAGGAACTGAAGATTCGCTATGAAGTGGAGGCGGCGGCGGTCATTGCATCCCGCGTCCGCGATATCGCCGAAGAAGTCGCTCAGCTGGTCAGCGCTGGCGCAGCCACGGCCATTGCGCCCGTCGTGACGGACGCGCTTGCGGCGAAGGCTGCCGAAAGTCTCGCCGCTTTGCTGCGTGAAGCGATTCTCGAAGGCGCGGCCGGACCGATCGTCGTCAGGGGGCCGACCAGCCTCTTCGACATATTGAAGGCCGAGCTCGGCGAACATGTTGCCGCGGTTCGGCACATCGAGGCAGACGATGTCGATCTAGCCGTCGAAATCGGTGAATCCGTCATCGTCACCCGTATGTCCGCCTGGGCGGCCAGCTTGAAGAAAGTTCTCGAATGAGCGACGGCGAAAACCATCACCACGGCAGAAACGAGATCATTATCGTCAAGCGGCATGGCGGCGGTGATCACGATGGTGCCCACGGCGGTGCGTGGAAAATTGCATATGCCGACTTCATGACGGCGATGATGGCATTCTTCCTGGTCATGTGGCTGGTCAACGCCGCCAACGAGGAGACCAAGGCCGCGGTCGCGACCTATTTCAATCCGATCAAGCTTGCCGACGAAAAGCCGACCGAGAAAGGCCTGAAGAAGCCTGTCGACCATGCCGAGGGCGAGGAGAAGAAGGAAAAGTCGAAACAGAAGGAAGATAATCCGACCGAGGGCAAGTCCGCCGCCGATGGTGACGACCAGACATCGACCTCAGGCGACCAGACCAATTATTCCGAGGCCGATTTCTTCGAGAATCCTTATTCGGTTCTCGCCGAGATCGCCCAGGAGGTGGGCCAGCAGGCCAATGTCAGCGCCAAGGGCGATGGCGGCGCGGCCGATTCCGGCCCTGCCACCGGCGCCGATGGCGGTCAAGCCTATCGCGATCCCTTCGATCCGGATTTCTGGACGAAGCAGGTGGAGGTGACAACGGCCGGAAAACCCCTGCCGCCCGGCAAGAGCGAGGAGCAGGCGGCCGAGAGCGAGACGACGGAGATCGCCAAGGCAGAGGATATGAAGCCGGTGCCTTTGGCGAGCGATCAGAAGCCCGCTAAGGAAGCGCCCGCCAAGGAAGCCAAGCAGACCAAGGAAACGACCGGCCCCGCCGAGACCAGGGACGGCAAGGCGACGGATGGCAGGGCGCCTGAGGAGAAGAAGGCGGAAGCTCGGAAGGACGTCGAGCATCAGAAGGAAGCCGACAAGAGCGCGGCTGGGACCGAGCAGCAGAAGAAGGAAGCCGAACAGCTTCAGGCGGAGATCGCGCAACAGATCGGCGGTGTTGCCGGCAAGCTCGCCGAAGGCCTGACAGTGACGGCAGCCGAAGGCGGCCTGCTGGTCAGCATCTCCGACCAGAACGACGATTCGATGTTCAATATCGGTTCGGCCGTTCCGCGCCAGGAGATGGTGCTCGCCATGGAAAAGATCGGGACGATCCTGAAGGAGAGGGGGGGCGCAGTCGCCGTCCGCGGCCACACGGACGGGCGCCAATACAAGGGCGGGCAGAACGAGAACTGGCGGCTTTCGATGGATCGCGCCCAGAGCGCCTATTACATGCTCGTGCGCGGCGGGCTGGACGAGACGCGCGTCTCCCAGGTCTCCGGTTTCGCCGACCGTCGGCTGAAGCTTCCCGCCGACCCGTTCAATGCGGCCAACCGTCGGATCGAGATCCTGGTGCAGGCGGAATAGGGATAGTCGGATGGCGCGTCGGCAGCATCGCTACGTCGGATTTATGGCCCTCGGCCTGGCGATGCTTTCGCCTGCCGCAGGCAAAGCGCAGGATCCGGACGATCTTGCGCCGTACAAGATGCTGCGGTCGCTGCAGTTCGTACAGGATTCCGTCGTCGCCGGCGATCATTCGGCCGGCGAAATGCAGCGCTTCATGTTGGGAACCATCGACGAACGGCTGCGAACGGCCGATACAAAGATTTTCGATGACGACCGCAATGTCGATGCGGCGCTGATCTATACGATGAGCGGCGGCAATCCCCAGACGCTCGAATATCTGATCGCCCATGACGTCAACGGCTATTTCGACAACCGCGTCACCGATGTGCTGCGCAAATATCTGACGGGCAAGGGGCTGCTCGTCGCCAAGACGCTGGAGGAAACCGCTAAGGAATATCGCGACAAGAAGATCGGTCCATACCTGGCGCTGATCGGCGGCAACGTGATGATCGCCAGCAAACCGACAGATGCGCTTGGCCTCTACGACCAGGCACGTCTGGCCGCGCCGGGCACGATTGTCGAGGAGGCGGCCTTGCGCCGTTCCCTCGCCATCTGCGTCGACAAGGGAATGCTCGACAAGGGGCTCGCCTATTCGCAGCGTTATGCCAGACGCTTCCTGCATTCGCCCTATGCTAGCCAGTTCGCCGATCTTTTCGTCAAGCTCGTCGTCGCCCATGATCACGATGTGAAACCGCATGATGTCGTCGATATCCTCTCCTTCATGGATGCCCCGCGCCAGCGCGAGGTCTATCTGCGCATCGCCCGCGCTGCAGCGATAGCGGGCAAGCCTGAGCTGGCGCGCATGGCGGTCGAACATGTGCAGCTGCTTAGCGCGGGTACCGACAATGCCTTCGGCCCGCTGGCAGATTTTTATGGCGGTATGGCCGGCCTTCCGACGGACGATATCGACCAGGCGGCGAAGAACGTCAGCGACATCGATGGTGAAACGCTTTCGCCGCGGGATCAGGCGCTGCAGGCGGCGGCGCGGTCCGTTGCCGAGCAAATCCTGCGTGCGCCGGATCCGGCAAGCTTGACGCAAGCATCCAATCCTAACACTTCTCATCAAGAAATCACTTCTGAAAAGGCTGCTGCGATAGCCACGCAACCGGGGACGCCAAGCGCGCCTCCCGAGCCTGTTCCGGGAGGTGTGGCATCGACTGGCCAGAGCCAGGATACCGACTCCTCATTCAACGCATTTGTGACGACCAGCCGGTCCAAGCTCGACGAGATCGATGGTCTGCTGGCGCAGGAAGGCAACGAACAATGATGGATTTGAGCGTCTCGGGCGGAGCCTCTGGTGCGGAGGCGGCTGCGGCCGCGAAATCCGCCAAGGCTGGAAAGGGCGATGCCACCGGTCAGCAGGGCGGCTTCTCCGATGTGCTTGCCAAGACAGGCGGCAGCGCCTTCGACGACGCGCCCGACGATGCGCAGCCGGATCAAAGTGTCGCCGATGGCGATCCAGGGAAAGTGACACGAACGATCCGCAGCCGCAGCGGCGCCAAACCGCTGATCGATCTCGGCGGCGCCGCGCTCAAGGCACAGGCCGAGGTGCAGCCGGAGACGATCGCCAATGTCGAAAAGGCCGCGGCAAGACCTGCAAAGGATGGGCTCAAACCGCCGGTCGGCGTCGGCAAGCTCGATGCCGAGGATCAATCCGCCGACGAGGCCGCGCAGGCGGCCAAGGGCGTCAAGCGCGTCAAGGCGGAGATCCCGAAAACAGATGCGGATACGGACAGTGAGGCCGATGACGGCGGCATTTCCGATGTGCTCGGGCTGCTGAAGCAGGAGGCCGCCAATGGCACGGCTTCGCCAGCCGTGGCAGCCGTCCATCAAGCCCTCACCAAGACCGGCGAGGCCGGATCTGCCGAGAAGACGACCGTTGGTGTCGACGCCAAAACGAGCGGGCACGCATCCGACGCCCTGGCGGTCGTCAGCGGCAATGTCGAAAGCGTCAAGGCTGATGATATCAGGGTTCCCGGCGCCGAGAACACCGAAGCCGCCGACGGCCGGACGTTCCGGATCAGTCGCGCCGATGGCCGCGGCGTGTCGATGGACGTTCACCGCGGCGCGGAACAGGCCGGGCCGAAGGACGGTGCGAAGAAGACCGATGTCGAAAACGTCTCGGTCCTCGAATCGCGCCGCTATATCGGCTTGGCGCAGAACACCAATTCCGCCGCGGTCACCGCGGCTCTCGCTGGTGACTCCGAATGGGCGCGCGCCATGCAGCCGAGTTCGGCGCTCTCCAACGCGGCGGAATGGACGAGCACCGGCAAGGTGGTCAATACGCTGAAGATCCAGATGAACCCGATCGATCTTGGCCTGGTGACGGCGACCATGCGCCTGGCTGGCGACGCCCTGAACGTCGACCTCAAGGTCGAAACCGGCACAGCCTACCGGCAGCTGAAGGAAGATCACGGCAAGATTCTCGAATCTCTGCGCAGCCAGGGCTATGCGGTCGAAAACGTTACCATCAGCCTGGCCCCCGTCGAGCGGGCCGACGTTGGCAACCAGGCCGACGGCCAGGGGCAGGCCTCCCAGCAGCAGTCGCTGCCGCAGCAAGGGCAGGGCAGCGAGGCGCGCGAGCGCCACAATCAGGTGGCGCAGCGGACGGATGGAGGCTTCAATGGCGCAGGCGAGACCGGTATCGAAGACGTCTTTGCTGGCGGTGCTCGCAGCAGCAGCGCTGGCGGCGTTTACCTCTGAGGCAGCCGCTTCCACCGGTGCCTGCGAACGCGAAATCCAGTCGGCTGCGGTCAAATACGGCATCCCGGAAGGCATCCTCTATTCGGTTGGGCTGACGGAGACCGGTCGCAAGGGCTCACTTTATCCCTATGCCATGAACGTCGAAGGCAGGGCGATTTTTCCGCCTTCGGAAGAGGATGCGATGAGGCAGTTCGATGTCGCCCGAAGAAGCGGGGCGAAGCTAATCGACATCGGATGCATGCAGATCAATCACTATTATCATGGCGAGAATTTCGCCTCCGCCGAAGATATGTTCGATCCGCATCGCAACGTCGAATATGCGGCGAAGTTTCTCCGCAACCTGCATGACCGTCATGAGACGTGGACAATGGCGGTAGCCAGATACCATGCAGGGCCAAATAACAACCCGGCGCAGAAGCAATATGTCTGTCGCGTCATCGCCAATTTGGTGGCCACGGGCTATGGCAAATGGACTCCCAATGCGAGTAACTTCTGCCAAAATTAATTCAACCAAAAATGGAAGTGCCAAATTGTGACGGAACTGTGTCATAATGTGGCAGGAATCCGGCGTCAAATCGACGTGCAAGTCACATTTAACTGCTCGTTAACTTTTCCACGAAACTTTTGTGTGGATATCCGAGTCAGGCCACTAGATGTAGATCAAATCGCAACGCGGGTCTTAATCAATTATTAATTTCCGCCATTCACTTTAACGAGTTGTCGCCGATTCGTGCGATTCGTACCCATAGATCATCGAAGTGCCACACTGATTCGGAGGCGGACGAATGATCGTAGTGGTTGATGAGCGTGAGCTCGTGAAAGACGGATACACATCCCTGTTTGGCCGGGAGGGCATTCCCTCCACCGGCTTTGATCCATCGGAATTCGGCGAGTGGGTACAGACCGCTGCCGATTCGGATATTGCGGCGGTCGAGGCCTTTTTGATCGGTCAGGGCCAACGCAGCTTCGAGCTGCCCCGGGCGATCCGGGACCGCTCGATGGCGCCGGTGATCGCGGTCAGCGACCAGCCCTCGCTCGAAAACACCCTTGCGCTTTTCGATTGCGGCGTCGACGACGTGGTACGCAAGCCTGTCCATCCCCGCGAAATCCTCGCCAGGGCGGCCGCGATCCGGCGCCGGCTGAAGGCGATCGCCAACTACACCGATATCGGCGGCATCCGTGTCTTCTCGGATGGTCGTGACCCCGAGATCAACGGCGAAGTCTTCGCGCTTCCCCGGCGCGAGCGCCGCATCCTCGAATATTTGATCGCCAATCGCGGTCGCCGGGTCACCAAGACCCAGATCTTCAACGCCATCTACGGCATCTTCGATGAGGAGGTCGAGGAGAACGTCGTCGAAAGCCACATCTCGAAGCTGCGCAAGAAGCTGCGCAAGAAGCTCGGTGTCGATCCGGTCGATTCCAAGCGCTTCCTTGGCTACTGCATCGACTGGGCCTGATTTTTCCGGCCGGACAGCGGCGTCCGGCTGAACCTCGAGATTGGCCTCGCTGCTCGCCATCACAGACAGCTTCACGCAAGGCCCGACAAATACTCTCGAGTTTAACAGGTAAAACGAGGTTTTCAGATGAGCATTTTCGGCAGCATGAAGACGGCAGTGTCGGGCATGAACGCGCAGGCAAACCGCCTCAGCACCGTCTCCGACAACATTGCCAACGTGAACACCACCGGTTACAAGGCCGTGTCGACGAGCTTCTCCTCGCTGGTTCTCCCCTCCTCGGGCGGCAATTACAACTCCGGCGGCGTTCAGACCTCCGTGCGCCAGGCGGTCTCCGACCAAGGCGATATTTCTTACACGACCTCCTCCACCGATCTTGCGATTTCGGGCGACGGCTTCTTCATTGTCCAAGGGCCTGACGGCACACCGGTTCTGACCCGCGCCGGCGACTTCCAGAAGGACGACGAAGGCAATCTCGTCAATGCCGCCGGCTTCCAGTTGATGGGCTATTCCTACGACTCCGGCGCTCCTGCCGTCGTCGTCAACGGCTTCGACGGCCTCGTCCCCGTCAACGTCAATCAGGATGGTCTGACCGCAATCGCGTCGACATCAGGTGTCTTCAAGGGGAACCTTGATTCCAACGCCAACGTCGCGCCGGTTGCCCCGGCGACCCTTCCAAGCGCAAACCTCGCGACCACCACCGCCGACACCAAAAAGGTCTCGATGGTCGCCTATGACCGTCTCGGCAACAAGGTGATGTACGACTTCTACTTCACGAAGACCTCGGTGGTTACGCCGCCGCCGGCAACCGGTACCGCTGCGACCTGGGAGGTTGCAGTCTTTCGCAACGCCAACGCGGCGACGGGTGGCACAACTTCATTTCCGTACAGCGCCGGTGGCGCTGTCGGATCGGGATCGCTAACCTTTGACCGTGACGGCAAGATGCTCACTGGCGGCACCCTCAGCATCAACGATACGACCACCGGCCAGACGATAGCAATGGATCTCTCCGGCTTTACTCAACTCGGCGCCGCCTTTTCCGGCACCGGTACGCCGAACGGTCAGGCGGCGACCCCGGTCAAGGACGTCACCATCGACGGCGACGGCATCGTCTACGCCAAGTATGAAGACGGCAGCACCAAGCCGCTTTACCGCATTCCGCTCGCCAACGTTGCAAGCCCCGACAAGCTGACGCTGATGAGCGGCAACGTCTACAGCGCCAACGGACAATCGGGCGTCACCGTCACCGGCTTCCCGCAGACCAACGGGCTCGGCACGATCAAATCAGGTGCTCTCGAGGGTTCGAACGTCGATCTCGCCGGCGAACTGACCGAGATGATCGAAGCGCAGCGCAGCTACACCGCCAATTCGAAAGTGTTTCAGACGGGGTCCGACATCATGGACGTCCTCGTCAACCTCAAGAGATAAGTAAGGTAACGGCTAAGCCATGTCGCTCACGTCCGCACTGAATACCGCGCAGAACATATTCAACAATACCGGCACGCAGAGCAGTGTCGTATCGAACAATATCTCGAATGCGGGCAACAAGGATTACGTGCGCCGACAGGCGATGCTCACCACGTCACTCAACGGCGCGCAGGTGGTCAAGATCAACCGGGCACAGGAAGATGCCCTACTGCGTCAGTATCTGAAGACCTCCTCTCAGGATAGTGCCCAGCAGACCCTGCTGGGCGGTCTCGAAGACCTCAAATCGATCATGGGCGGCAACGACTACGAAACGTCGCCGTCCACTTATCTCGGTGTTTTCCAGCAGAAGCTCCAGGCGTTCCGCACCACGCCCGGCAGTACAGTCGCCGCGCAGGGCGCCGTCACCGCCGCCCAGGACGTCGCCAACTCGCTGAACAATGCCTCGCAGTCCGTTCAGGACGTTCGCGCCAACGCCGACAAGGAAATCACCACCGCCGTCGATACGCTGAATACGCTCCTCAGCCAGTTCGAGAAGGCTAACAATGCGGTCAAGACCGCCACCGCCTCCGGTACGGATGCATCCGGCGCTCTCGATGAACGCGAGAAAGTTCTGAAGCAGATTTCGCAAATCGTCGGCGTCAGCGCGACGACGCGCGATAACAACGACATGGTGTTGAGCACGCCGGACGGAACGATCCTCTTCGAGACGATCCCGCGCAAGGTGACGTTCAAGTCCCAGGATATCTATACCGCCACCACGGTCGGCAATTCTGTCTATATCGACGGCGTGGCGCTGCCGCTCGGCAAGGGTTCGACGACGACGGGACAGGGAAGCCTCCAGTCGCTCCTGCAGATTCGTGACGAGATCGCCCCCAACTTCCAGAAGCAGCTCGACGAAATCGCCCGTGGCCTCGTCTCGCTCTTCAAGGAGCAGAACACGGCAGGCCCCCCGGCCTATGTGCCTGGCCTCTTCACCTGGAGCGGCGGCACGGTAGATACTGGCGCCACCGCGGTCGCCGGCATGGCGTCGACCATCACGGTCAGCACCCGCGTAATCACCTCACAGGGCGGCGATCCGATGCGTCTGCGCGATGGTGGCGTCAACGCCGCCGGCGTCGTCCTGAATACGTCAGGCGTCAGCGGTTATACGGCTGAGCTCGACCGCCTTTATACGGCGATGACATCCGACATGGATTTCGACCCGGCAGCTGGAGCGCCGGTCGGCTTCGACGCCACGACGGGCATCGATTCCAACGTGAGCATAATGGAATATGCCACGAATTCACTCGGCTGGCTCGAGCAGTACCGCAGCAACGCAACGACGGCGGCCGAAAACACTTCGGCGGCACTGTCGCGCTCCGACGAAGCCTATTCCAATGAGACCGGCGTCAACCTCGACGAGGAACTGACGCTGCTCCTCGACATCGAGCAGTCCTACAAAGCGGCGACCAAGATTCTGAACGCCGTAGACGAAATGTTGAAGTCATTGCTGGATATCGCGAGTTAAGCCATGAAGAGCTCATTTATTTCAAGTTCGGCCATTCAGAATGCGATGCGGTTGACGATCCGTCAGGCGCAGAACCAGATGACGAAGGCGACGATGGAAGCAACGACGGGAGTCTATGCAGACATCGGCATCTCGCTCGGCGGTAATGCGGCCAGGAGCGTGGATTTCACCCGCGAGACCGACAGAATAGACTCGATCAAAGCAAGCAATTCGCTCGTCAGCGCACGCATGGAATCCTCGCAGCTCGGTCTTTCCAAGATGAAGGACGTTGGCGATGGCCTCGTTTCGAAGCTGACGGCGCTGCAGGGCAGCCACGATCCGGGCAGCATAACCGTCGCCATTCAGTCGGCCACCAGCGCACTTTCGACCATGATGGATACGGCCAACACCATGGTGAACGGGGAATATCTGTTCTCCGGCATCAACACCGACGTGCAGCCGCTGACCGACAAGACGACCGCAACCAGTACGGCAATCGTTACCGCTTTGAACACTTATGCAGCCGGCCTTATCCCGCCGAAAGCGGTCAGCGACCTCACCGGCGCTGAAATGGAGACCTTCATCACGTCGACGGTCGAACCGATGTTCAGCGAAGCGAACTGGACGGCTGCGGGGACCGGCTGGTCGCAGGCGTCGAGCCAGAACATGACGAGCCGCATCAGCAACTCGGAAGTGATCGAATCTTCGACCAATGCCAATTCCGAAGGCATGCGCTATTTGGCGCTTGCTTCGGTCATGACCACCGCGCTGCTCGGCCAGAACCTCAGCACCGATGCAATGACGACGGTGTCCAAGCAGGCCATCAGCTACACGGCCAAGGCCACGAGCGGTCTCGTGACGCAGGCAAGCCAGCTCGGCCTCTCCCAGGAGCGCGTCAAGAAGTCCAACGACGCTCTCGACGCTCAGTCGAACATTATCAAGAACAAGCTGGTCGATCTTCAGGGCGTCGATCCGTACGAAGCCTCCACTCTCGTCAAGACTTTGGAAACGCAGCTTGAAACCGCTTACACGATCGTCTCGAAGATCCAGCAGTTGAGTCTCGTGAACTACCTTTGATGAGCAAAGGCGCGCAATAAAGAAGGATGCATGAATGTATCAGTTCTCATATGCCGAAGTCATGCAGGACTCGGTGGCCGACGCGAAAGAGCGGGAATGGCAGGTTCTTGACCGGTCCATAGAGCTGCTGTCGTTGGCGCGCGACAAGGAAAAATACGGCCGGGAAGCCATCGAAGCCCTGTTTTATACGCGCCGGGTGTGGATCAGCTTTATCGAGGATCTGAAACATCCGGAAAACCAGCTGGATGTCCAGCTCAGGGCCAACCTCATCTCGATTGCGATCTGGATATTGAAGGAATGCGACAGGATCAGAAAACGTCTGTCTAACAACTACCAGGGCATCATCGACGTTACCACCATCATCAGGGATGGACTTAAATGAAAAGTACACTACGCATTTCTCTGAAAGCCGGGGAAAGAATCTTCATCAACGGCGCCGTCCTGCGTGTCGACCGCAAGGTCGCGCTGGAATTCCTGAATGATGTGACGTTCCTTCTCGAAAATCACGTCCTCCAGCCGGAAGGTGCGACGACGCCCCTGCGCCAGCTCTACTTCATCGCGCAGATGATCCTCATCAACCCCGAGGGCAAGGAGCACTCGACGGCGATGTTCCGCAAGTCGATCACCATGCTGCTCACCTGCTTCAAGAATGAAGAAATCCTCGCCGAACTGAAGCGCATCGACGCACTTGTGTCGACCGGCCGCGCCTTCGATGCGCTGAAGGCGATCCGCGGTCTCTACGCCATCGAAGACAATATTCTCAACAACCACGAACTGCCGCCGACGATGGTCGAGCAGATCCGCAGGGAGATCGCACCATGGCGGTAGATGCAACGTCAAAAGTGACGAGCTCGACCTCGACCGGCACGTCAAGCTCGACCCAGAAGGCGACGCTGAACTACGACAACTTCCTTCAGCTGCTCATCGCGCAGATGAAGAACCAGGATCCGACCGATCCGATGGATGCAAGTGAGCAGGTCGCTCAGCTTGCGACCTTCTCGCAGGTCGAGCAGACGATCCAGACCAACACCAAGCTGGATACGCTTCTGGCAAGCTCGAGCCTGACGCAGGCCAGCAGCTATGTCGGCAAATATATGGAAAGCGCCGACGGCACCGTCAAAGGCGTCATTGATTCCGTCAAAGTTTATTCCGACGGCATCATTGCGACGACCACGGATGGCGATAAGATACTCGTGCAGGCGGGAATCACTGTTGCCGACGAGGCGCCGAGCAGCGGCTCCTGACGCAAGGGGCGCCAGGAGCGCGCTAATGCCGATCAATCGCAGCCCTGTTATAGCGGGGCTGCTTCGAGGCGATATGAGGTTGCCTTCAGATGAATGAAGCTGATGCATTGGACCTGTTCCAGGCCGCAATCTGGACGGTCCTGATTGCCTCCGGTCCGGCGGTTCTCGCCGCGATGGTGGTGGGTCTCGTCATTGCCTTGATTCAGGCGCTGACCCAGGTGCAGGAAGCGACACTGACCTTCGTGCCGAAGATTGTCGCCGTGCTGGTCGTGGTCGGAATCACCGCCCCTTTCGTCGGCTCGCAAATCTCCATTTTCACCAATCTCGTCTTTTCGCGCATCCAGACCGGCTTCTAAGCAATTCCCGCAAAACTGCGCAGCGGTTCGACGCCTCATGAATAGCTGAACCGCTTTGAGCCACCTTCGCGCAAGCTTCGCCATTTAATTCTCGATCCGAATTGGGCGGACCCATGTCCGCCTCCTCTCATGAAGAGACGGAATCGTCATGGCGCAACCACCTGCACTCCCCCTTCCCAAAGTCGCCCCGAGCCTGCGCGATATCGGTTTTGCCCTCGGCATCATCGGCATCATCTGCATTCTCTTCCTGCCGATCCCGCCGTTCCTGATCGATATGGGCCTGGCTTTCTCGATCGCTTTCTCGGTGCTGATCCTGATGGTCGCGCTGTGGATCCAGAAGCCGCTCGATTTCTCGTCTTTTCCGACCATTCTGCTGATCGCGACGATGACACGGTTGGCGCTCAACATCGCGACGACCCGCGTCATCCTGTCCCACGGCAATGAAGGCCACGATGCGGCCGGCGGCGTCATTGCCGGTTTCGCCAGTCTCGTCATGTCCGGCGACTTCGTCATCGGTCTGATCGTCTTCCTGATCCTCATCACCATCAACTTCATCGTCATCACCAAGGGTGCCACGCGTATCGCCGAAGTCGGCGCGCGTTTCACCCTCGACGCCATCCCGGGCAAGCAGATGTCGATCGATGCCGATCTCTCGGCCGGCATTATCGACGAAAAGGAAGCCCAGCGCCGGCGCAAGGAGCTCGAGGAGGAGAGCTCCTTCTTCGGGGCGATGGACGGCGCGTCGAAATTCGTGCGCGGCGATGCCGTCGCCGGCCTCATCATCACCGCGATTAACGTCTTCGGCGGCATCATCATCGGCTATTTCCGCCACGCCATGCCGATCGGCGAAGCGGCCGACGTCTTCGTCAAGCTCTCCGTCGGCGACGGCCTCGTCTCGCAGATGCCGGCCCTCATCGTTTCGCTCGCGGCCGGCCTTCTCGTGTCGCGCGGCGGCACGACCGGCTCCACCGACCAGGCGGTGGTCAACCAGCTGAGCGGCTATCCCCGCGCGCTCTCCGTCTCGGCCGTGCTGATGTTCGTTCTCGGCCTGATGCCGGGCCTGCCGACCATTCCCTTCACCGTCCTCGGCGGTCTTCTCGCCTTCGGCGCCTGGTTCATTCCGCGGCAGGTCGAGGCTGAAAATAAGCTTCGCCGCGAACAGGAGGAAAAGAAGGTCGTCCAGAGCAAGGAGCTGGAGAAGGATTCGGTCAAGTCGGTGCTACGCACCTCGGAGATCGAACTCGCACTCGGCAAGATGGTGTCGACCCGCCTGCTCGGCGCTCACCAGGAGCTGGCGTTCCGCGTCGGCAAGATGCGCAAGAAGTTCGCCACTCAATACGGTTTCGTGGTGCCGGAAATCAAGGTCACGGACGACATCGCCATCGCCGAGAAGTCTTATCAGATCCGCATCCACGGCACGACGGTCGCCTCCAATCTGCTGCGCGTCGGCGAAGTCCTCGTCGTCACCGGCGCCGGTCGCAAGCCCAGTATTCCCGGCGACGAAATCCGCGAACCCGCTTTCGGCATGCCGGCCGTCTCGATCCTCGAAAACTTCGCCGACGATCTGAAACGCGAAGGCTTCCAGCCGATCGACAACGTCTCCGTCGTGCTCACGCACATGAGCGAGGTCATCCGCAACAACCTGCCGCAGCTTCTGTCCTACAAGGACGTCAAGGTGCTGATCGATCGACTCGACCCGGAATACAAGAAGCTCGCCGATGAGATCTGCTCGTCGCACATGTCCTATTCCGGCCTGCAGGCGGTGCTCAAGCTCCTGCTTGCCGAGCGGGTGTCGATCCGCAACCTGCATCTCATTCTCGAAGCGGTGGCCGAGCTTGCCCCGCATGTCAGGAAGACCGAGCAGATCGTCGAGCATGTCCGCATCCGCATGGCCCAACAGCTCTGCGGCGATCTCGCCGATAATGGCGTATTGCGTGTGTTGCGCCTCGGCAGCAAATGGGATCTCGCCTTCCACCAGGCGCTGAAGCGCGATGCCAAGGGCGAGGTGATCGAATTCGACATCGATCCGCGCAGCCTGGAGGAATTCAGCGAGCAGGCCAGCAAAGTTATCCGTGAGTTCATGGATCGCGGCCTGCCGTTCGCCCTTGTCACGTCGCCGGAAACACGCTCCTATGTGCGCATGATAATCGAAAGGCTGTTCGCCACGCTCCCGGTCCTGTCGCATGTCGAATTGGCCAAGGGCATCGAAATAAAAATTTTGGGCTCGATTTCATGATAACAGACCCGCAAGGGACGGTTCTCGCGCTGTTTCTGGTTTTCTGCCGGATCGGCGGCTGTGTGCTGGTCCTTCCGGGTTTTTCCTCGGCGCGCGTGCCCGAGCAGCTGCGCGTCTTCATTGCCCTCGCGCTGTCGATCGCCGTCATGCCGCTGCTTTGGGACACCGTCTATCCCGCCGTCCACACGGGGTCCGCGACCTATATCGGCCTAATCTTCAGCGAATCACTGATCGGCGTGATGTACGGCATGCTGGCCAGACTCTATACGCTCGGCATGCAATTCGCCGCGACGATCCTCGCCATGATGGTCGGCTATACCCAGCCGGGTTCGGCCGATGTCATCGAAGATACGCCCGAGACCAGCCTTTCCGCCTTCATCACCTTTGCCGGCATCATGATTCTCTTCATCATGGATTTCCATCACATCGTCTTCCGCGCCCTGATCGATTCCTACACGACCATGCCTTTCGGCGGCCTGATGCAGATGCGCGCGACGCTGATCTCCTTCACCGACACGCTCGAGCAGACGACCTACATCATGCTGCGGCTGTCGAGCCCCTTTCTGATCTACGGCATGATCTTCAACGTCTCGATCGGCTTCATCAACAAGCTGGCGCCGCAGATCCCGGTCTATTTCATTTCCACGCCCTATCTCCTGATGGGCGGGCTCTTCCTGCTTTACATCTCGATTGCGGCGCTGATCAGCCAGTTCGGCCAAGCCTTCGGTTCGATCTATATCGGGCGATGAGGCTGTCATGATCGAGAAGAGCCGTTCCCAGAAGCTCAAGCGTCTCCTGTCGGTGCAACGGCATATCGAAAGGATGGCGGAAAACGATCTGGCGGAAACCAGCCGTCAACGCATCGAGGTCAATGCGGCGATGGACGACGTCATCGTCGCGCTCGGCTCGATGGATCCCGTCCACCACGCTTTTTCACAGAATTATGCCGATCGATTCGGCAGACTCACCATCAAGGATCAGCAGCTGACCGGCATGCAGCAGATCCACGAGATGCGGCTGTCGCGGGAGCGCGCCAAGGCCGATCGGCTGGAAGAGGGCTTGAAAGAGGCCTTGGACGCCGAGCGTCGGGAGGCCGACGACAATGCCGTATACGATGTGATCGACCAGCAATTCGCAACGCCAGCCTCCAGCAAGCTTCAAAAACCATAATCGTTGCGATCTTAATTCAGAGGATTGTAACGTGGCTATTTCGCCCCCCAGTGATCTGGTCCTGGACGTGGTCAAAGCTGCCGACCCCATGGAGGTTCAGGCAGCCCAGGAAAAATTGAAGGCAAATCGCGCGGCCTTTGCCGCGACGAGCCTCGCCGAGAACGGCAAGGGCTTCTCCAATGCGGTCGACGTTCTCGATCATGTCGGCCAGAAGAGCGGCCTCTCCAATATTCAGAACCGCACCAAGACTGAGGAGGTTCCGGAAAGCTACCGGAAGTTCGAGGCCATGGTGCTGCAGAACTTCGTCAAGTCGATGCTGCCGAGCGAGAGCGAAGACGTCTACGGCAAGGGCGCGACCGGCGATATCTGGAAGGGCATGATGGCCGAGCAGCTCGGCAACACCATGGCGAAGGGCGACGGTATCGGCATCGCCAAGCAGATGTACAGCGAGCAGCTGCGCCGTCAGGAGGGCAAGATCGTCAATGCCGCGACCGATGATCGCGACCGCAACACCGCGCTCAGCATGATCGATGACTTCCAGCGCAGGACCTTCGGCACGCCAACCGCCGACTCCAAGACAGCAAGCGACGCATAATCGAGGATACAATGGAAATAGTTTCGAACGAATACAGGATCAAATCCGTTCTCGGACGCCTCGAGATGATCATCGACAATGAGAACACCCGGATCGGCAACGATCCGCAGTTCGACCTCAAGGTCTCCAACGCCCACAAGAGCCGTTGCCTCTACGAGCTGTCGATGCTTTTCCGCGACACCGATCCGGCCGAGCTTGCCGCTGCCCATCTCGATCAGCTGCACGGCCTGAAAAAGAAGCTGGTTCTTAACGCCCGGCGTGTCGAGGCGCATCTCGAAGCAGTTCGTGCAGTGGCCGACCTCCTGAAGAATGCGGTTCAGGACGCCGACGCCGACGGCACCTATTCCCAGGAACAATTCGCCACGCGTGGAAACTGATGGTCAAGCTCGTCCTCACCGGTATCTGGGTCTGCGCCATCACCTTGGCCTCGGTCTATTTTTCGGTGTACCTGGCGACGGCGCCGGCACCCGCGGCAACGGATTCCAAGCAGAGCGCGCTCGAACTGGTGAAGGGTGAAACGATCACTGTGCCGGTCATCGGTGACGGCGCGATCACCGGTTATTTTCTCGGCCGCATTTCCTTCATGATGAACAAGGACATGCTGAAGGGCGTGACCTTGCCGCTGACCGAGATGACGACCGACGAGCTTTTCAGCCTGCTCGTCGGCAACAAGATGGTCGATCTTGCCCACATCAAATCCTTCGACCCGAAAGCCTTTCGCGAGGAGATCAGGAAGGGCATGAACGAGCGCCTCGGCGGCGAGTATGTCGCCGACGTGATGCTGGAGCAGCTTGATTATCTCTCCAAGGAAGAGGTCAAGGAAAATTCGGCCGGTCAGCCGAAGAAGCTCGGCGCACCGGTGAAGATCATCGAGGGCGCGCGAGCTGAGGAAGCATCGGCCCCGCTCGCCCATTGAACAACCGACCATCAATGCACAAACGGCGCCTTCGGGCGCCGTTTGTCGTTGGGCCGTCTTTGGTTAATAAACTACTTATACGAGCATCAAAATCCAAGGAATTTTCCTAAGGGTTGTTTGAAACCGTCCTGTTATATCAGGTGGCACAGCTTGGCATGCGCCGTTTCCGCTATCGGGGCGACGCCTTTCCATGCGTGACGCGACCGGTCCTTTCGAGACCTCCGGGGTGCGGAATATGGGCTTGTTTTCCGGGATGTCGGGCGCATGAAGCACCCTCGGCAGGAGGTAGGAATGAATTTGATTGCAAACTTCGCGGTGCTTGCGTCGCGGCGGACGATCTTCGATCTGCCGGTCTGCGATCTCGGCTGGGACGATGCCCTCGTTTTCATCAACGAGCTCGCCTCCATCCCCGTCGGTCAGACCGTGGTTTGCTTCGTCAACGCCCATAACATGCTGACGGCCCTGCGGGACGATGAATATTACCGGATCATGTCGCACAATCTGGTGCTGCCTGATGGTATCGGCCTCAACATCGCTTCGCAGATCGCCCATGGCGCGCCATTTCCCGCCAATTTGAACGGCACTGATTTCGTCCCGGCCTTCCTCACCTTCATGGAGGCCCCGCGCCGCATCGGTCTTATCGGCGGCAAGCGCTCGGTCGTCGAGGCGGCGGCAGAAAATTTCCACAAGCACACGCCCTGGCATGAATTTGTCGTTATTTCCGACGGTTTTTTCGACAAGGTCGACTCCACGGATGTCATCGAGGAGATCGAGCGCCAGAAACTCGATATTCTGATCGTCGGCATGGGGACACCGCTGCAGGAGAAATGGGTTCACGACAATATCCGCGCCGACCATGCGCGCCTGGTGCTGACGGTGGGCGCTCTCTTCGACTTCGTCTCCGGCGCCGTGCCGCGGGCGCCGAAGACGGTGCGGATGATGCGTCTTGAATGGGCCTATCGCCTGATACAGGAGCCCGCGCGCCTCTGGCGGCGCTATATCGTCGGCATTCCGGTCTTCCTCTTTCATGTGCTGCGCTACCGCTTCCGCCGGCGCGAAAGAATTCTCGGCCATCCCGAAGAGCCCCGCAGCATCGTGCAGCCGGCGGCCGATCGCAAGAAGGCGAGCTGAGCCTGAATTGCCCGCGCGTTTGACGCGCAGGCAGCGCTATCGAGAACCGGACCGCAATTCTTGCCGGTCGCGGTTAACCATTTCTTTGCCATGAATATTTAGAGTGGCTTAATCATCTGCATCGCGTGCGGATGAGTAAACTTGGCCATCATGTGCATGAGATGTGGTGCAAATGTACGATAGCAGGGCCAGAAGCAGTTTTCTCGATCGCGCAGCCGCAAGGCCGCGCGCCCATGACGATCACTACCGGCAGTCCCGATCGAGCGGAGCGAATATCGCCCCGCCCGAAGCCGACCTGCTGCGCGCCATCGGCCGTGTGCTGGAAGAGCAGCGCGTGAAGGCGGCGCCCGAGGCGCCGCTCGTCGACCGCATCGAAACCATTCTCGGCAACCGTCTCCGGGCTGCCAATGATGTCGGCCATCGTCTTCCGACGGAACCAGCACGATATGGGGAGCCGGCGGTTCCCGCCGGCGAGACGGCAATTTCGGTCGAACTGCCGGCCGCAAGTCATCAGGAACCGGTCGAGCCCCGCCCGGCGGCACCGCAACCCCGCGCGGGCAGGACCGGCTTTGCGGTAATGGTCGCTGCCGCAACAATCCTGGGCGCCGGTCTGCCGATGCTGATGCCGGCTGCGCCTGTCCACTACCGCGCCGAAACGACGCTTGCTGTGAAAACGGATGCCGCAAGCCGCGCCGCTTTCACGCAGGCTGCGGCAAAGGGGCTAGTGTCCGCGCGCACGGTGGCCTCGACGGTCGCTGCGTTGAAACTTGATCGCGATCCTGAATTTGCCGGTTCCAGCACCAATGCGCTCGGCATTGCATTCGATCTCCTCTCGGGAACCGGTGCCGCCGCCGATCCGGCCTCGCGCGCCGAAGCCACGCTGAAACAAGCGATTGAGATCGTGCCCGATGCGGCCGCCGGCACGATTCTCGTCAGGGTGACGACCGGCGACAGTGGCAAATCCATGCGCATCGCCGCGCGGCTTGCCGAAACCGGTTCCACAGGCAGCGGCCAAGGTCGGAGCGCTGAGACCGACGCCACCCTGCGTAAGGCCTATGACGAGGCTCAGGCCGAGCTTTCCGCCTTCACGGCAAAGAGCGGCGATGGCAATGTCAAGGTAGCGATCGACCTTCGTCGTCAGATCGACCGGCTTGATGCCGATCTGAAAGAGGCAGACCAGAACATTCTCGCGGCCAAGGCGCAGGCCGACCGGCTGAAGGCGGCGAAGCTTGCCGACGTGCTGGATGGTTCGTTGCCCTCCGGCATGCTCTCGCCGGCGATGCAGGACTGGCGCGACAAATATGCGGTCGCAAGGACGACGTTTGCGCAGCTTTCGGCTGAGCTTGGCCCACGCCATCCCCGCCTGTTGCAGCAGCAGGCCGAAACGGATGGGCTTAAGGAGAACATGGGCAAGGAGCTTGCCCGGCTCGCTCAGGTCGCCAATGCCGCTGCCAAGGCTGCGGTCGATGCGCGCAAGGGACTGAACGAGCGCCGCAACATGCTGATCGCCCAGAGCCGGGATACCGGCGTCGATCTGTCGCGGCTGACCGAACTGCGCGAAAAGGCGAATGCCGCCCGCTCGCGCCTGGATGATGCGGCATCCGTATCGGCGGCGGCAGGCGACGGCCATATCACCGTTTTGAAGCCGCCGCTGGCATCGGCGACATCGGCAAAGAGTGGTCTGACCGGCCGCGCTCTGGCCGGCGCCGCCACAGGCCTGGCAGTCGCTGTCGCACTGGCTTTCCTGCTGTCCTTGCGCAAATCCGTCGCGGCTCCGGCAATGGATGTGCCGGCGTCCGCGTCCGTCCCTTCTCCGCCGCCATCGCCCGTGCCGGCCTCTGCTGCGGTCGACGAGGTCGAACTGCTGCGCTCCCAAATCTCAGGCCTGCGGGACCGGCTTCGTGTTCATGTGATGGAAACGCGGCAACCGCGGCGCTGAACCAACCATTTCCTTGCAAATTTGATATTGCCTTGCCGCTTTCCGACAGGATAGGGCGTTAGCGGGCATTTGACGCTCGTCAACTATCCATAGATTGACGCTAAACAGGGCGGAGAGACGCGTGACGACAGTAATCGACGGCAAGAACGTAGCTGCATCGGTAATTCAGACGGTCAAGAGTGCGACGGCAGCGCTGGAAAAGAGCAGCGGCGTCACCACCGGCCTTGCGGTCATCATCGTCGGCGACGATCCGGCAAGCCACGCCTATGTCGGCTCCAAGGGCCGCATGGCCAAGGAATGCGGCTTCAAGTCGGTCCAGCACACGCTGCCGGCCGAGACCAAGCAGGAGGATCTGGCAGGCCTCGTCGCCACCCTCAACGGCGATCCGTCGATCCATGGCATCCTTGTGCAATTGCCCTTGCCGAAGCCGCTCGATAGCGAGCCGATCATTCAGTCCATCCTGCCTGAAAAGGATGTCGACGGCCTCAGCGTCGTCAATGCCGGCAAGCTTGCCACCGGCGACCTGAAGACCGGTCTGGTCTCCTGCACGCCGGCCGGCGCCATGGTCTTCGTCCGCCGCACCCATGGCGAGGATCTCTCCGGCCTCAACGCCGTCGTCATCGGCCGTTCCAACCTGTTCGGCAAGCCGATGGCGCAACTGCTGCTCAATGCCAATGCGACGGTGACGATCGCGCATTCGAGAACCAAGAATCTCGCCGAAGTCTGCCGCAGCGCCGATATTCTGGTCGCCGCCGTCGGCCGGCCGGAAATGGTCAAGGCCGATTGGGTCAAGCCCGGCGCGACCGTGATCGACGTCGGCATCAATCGCGTGCCGGCTCCTGAGAAGGGCGAGGGCAAGACCCGGCTCGTCGGCGACGTCGCCTTCCGCGAGGTCTCCGAGGTCGCCGGCACCATCACGCCGGTTCCGGGCGGCGTCGGCCCGATGACCATCGCCATGCTGATGGCCAATACGGTCATCGCCGCCCATCGCACCGCCGGGCAGACGCCGCCGCAGTTCTGATTATGGTTGCTGCGGGGCTGGGCCCGTCGAGGCCCTGACGATCAACTCGGTTTTCCAGAGCTCCTGTTCGGGGAAGGGGCCGGCCTCTTTCACCGTGCCGATCAGCCGCTGGGCGATGCGAACGCCTGCGGCCCGCAGCGAGGAGCGTGTCGTCGTCAGCGGCACCGAGAAGTTTTCCGGCTTCAAGAGCGGCAGCACGTCGTCATGGGCGATCAGCGAAATGTCCTCGCCGAGCCGCAATCCGGCCTGGTTCACCGCGCGGATCGCCCCGAGCGCCATCACCGTGCTGGAGCAGAGGATCGCCGTCGGCCGTTCCGGCAGTTGCAGGAACCGTTCCATCGCCAGCAGGCCCAGTTCGTCTGTCATCAGTGCGTGGCTCATGCAATCCTCCTCCAGCGTGAGGCCGCGTTCGGCAAGGGCTGAGATGACGCCGTTCCTTCTGCGGATCGCGAAATCGAGATGTATCGGCCCATTCATCAAGGCAAAACGCGTGTGGCCGAGCTGCAGCAAGAGCCGCGTCGCGTCGTAGAAGGCCCCTTCATTGTCGATGTCGAGATAGGGATAATCCGGCTCCGCGCCGAAGGAGCGACCGTGGACGACATAGGGCATGGAGAGCGATTTCAGCATGGCGAGCCGCGGGTCGTGAGCGCGCATATAGGCGATGAACAGCGCGTCGACATTACCGCTGATCGCAAGCCGCCGGAGCGCCGCCACCTCGTCGTCCGGATCGGACGGCATGATGACGAAATGGAAATCGTGGCGCACGGCCTCCTCGCCGAGTCCAGCCAGGAATTCGCCGAAATGCACGTCGGACTGGTGGCCGGGCGCCGTCGGCATGACGAGGCCGATCGAACCTGCCTTGCCGGTCGCAAGCCGCTGCGCAGCCTTGTTCGGCCGGTACCCGGTTTCCTTCACGGCTTGGAGCACGCGCTCTCGGGTCGCCTCGTTGACCTCGGGATAACCGTTGAGCGCTCGGCTCACTGTCGTCTGCGAAAGCCCCAGCAATTCCGATAGCTGTTTGAGATTCACCTGCTATGCTTCCTCCCGGCCCGCTTGGCGCCTCGACGGGCAAGCCGCCTCCCAGCGACAGCCAAAGCGCTTTCAATTATGTATTCATTTGGCGCGCTTGACTCAAGAAAAATCGCTCCATATTGCCCAATAGACACTGGTGAGACGGCGCTATTCCGCATGTCTGCCGCGACTTTTAGCGAAATGACTTGACTTCGCTCCACCGAAAGTGGAATGAGTTGGGGTGCCAAAGCGCTTTGAAAATTTCCGATGAAGAAGTTTGGCGCGGTTTTGTGATGGGAGGTTGATCACATGAAAAAGTCATTTTTGATGGGCGTTGCCGTGGCGGCGCTTTTTGCCGGTGCTGCGTCCGCGGCCGACCTGAAATTTGCCCCGGGACAGGATGCCAAGTTCAACTGGAAGAGCTATGACGAATTCAAGGCCGCTCATGCCGATCTGAAGGGGCAGCCGCTGACGATCTTCGGCCCGTGGCGCGGTGAGGACGAGGCGTTCTTCCGCAGCGTTCTCGCCTATTTTACCGAAGCGACCGGAATCGACGTCAAATATTCCTCTTCCGAAAACTACGAACAGCAGATCGTCATCGACACGCAGGCCGGCTCGCCGCCGAATATCGCCGTTCTGCCGCAGCCGGGCCTTCTGGCCGACCTCGCCGGCAAGGGCTTCCTGACGCCGCTCGGCGACGACAATTCCAAGTGGATCAAGGACAATTACGGCGCCGGCGACAGCTGGGTCGGTTACGGCACCTACAAGGGCAAGGACGGCAAGGAAGCTTTCTACGCCTTCCCCTATAAGGCCGACGTCAAGTCGCTGGTGTGGTACGTTCCGGAGAATTTCGAGGAAGCCGGCTACAAGATCCCGACGACCATGGAAGAGCTCCATGCTCTGACCGACCAGATCGTCAAGGATGGCGGCGTTCCCTGGTGCATCGGTCTCGGTTCCGGTGGCGCCACCGGCTGGCCGGCGACCGACTGGGTCGAGGACATCATGCTGCGCATGCAGTCGCCGGAAGCCTATGACAAATGGACGACGAACGAGCTGAAGTTCACCGATCCGGCCGTCGTTGCCGCGATCGAAGAATTCGGCAAGTTCGCCAAGAACGAGAAATATGTAAACGGTGGCGTCGCGGCCGTGGCATCGACCGATTTCCGCGACAGCCCGAAGGGCCTCTTCACCGTTCCGCCGAAGTGCTACCTGCACCATCAGGCCTCGTTCATACCGTCCTTCTTCCCTGAAGGCACGAAGCTCGGACAGGATGCCGACTTCTTCTATATGCCGACCTATGCTTCGCATCCCGAACTCGGCAAGCCGGTGCTCGGCGCCGGCACGCTCGTCTCGATCACCAAGGACTCGAAGACGGCCCGCGCCTTCATCGACTTCCTGAAGACCCCGATCGCGCATGAAGTCTGGATGGCGCAGTCGAGCTTCCTGACGCCCTATAAGGGCGTCAGCACCGATGCCTATGCCAATCCGCAAATGAAGAAGGAAGGCGAGATCCTGACGTCCGCCACCACCTTCCGCTTTGACGGTTCCGACCTGATGCCGGGGAAGATCGGCGCCGGCGCCTTCTGGACGGGCATGGTTGATTTCGTCGGCGGCAAGTCCGCCGAGGAGGCCGCCGGCGAAATCCAGAGCGCCTGGGACGGCATCAAATAATCTTTCAAAACGATGCCGCCGGTTTGCCGGCGGCATACGCTCCATGACTGGCCGGGTTCGCAAAGAGCCGGGCCAATGGGATATATTGTGATTGGGCAATGCAAACATATTGACGGTGGCCGGCCTTGACCCGTCAGAATGAAAGCCGGTCGGAATAAGATCAGGGGAAGCAGGGGAGGGACGTAATGCTGTTGCAGATAGTGTCCGCTTTGGGCGTCGTGGTCGCCGCCGTTGTCGCGTGCTCGGCCTATTTCTATTTTTCGAATAAGATCCTCGATTTCGCTCTGCCGGTGAAGGACGGCGACATCCGCGCCGCCTCGCGCAACCTCAACCGCCGTGCGCTCATCCGGCCATGGCTGTTTCTCGGCCCGGCGCTCTTCCTGCTTTTCGTCTATCTCGTCTACCCGGTCGTCGCGACCTTCATTCTCTCCTTCTATGACCGCACCGGCCAGCAATTCGTCGGCGTGGCCAATTACAAATGGGCGATCGGTGACCGCGAATTCCGCCAGTCGATCTTCAACAACATCCTCTGGCTCGCCGTCGTGCCGGCCGCCTGCACCTTCTTCGGCCTGGTGATCGCGGTGATGACCGACCGCATCTGGTGGGGCAATATCGCCAAGAGCATCGTCTTCATGCCGATGGCGATCTCCTTCGTCGGCGCCTCGGTCATCTGGAAATTCATCTATGAATATCGCGGCGGCAACGACGTCCAGATCGGCCTCTTGAACGCCATCGTCCAGCTGTTCGGCGGCACGCCCGAAGTCTGGATCTCGGTTCCCTTCTGGAACAATTTCTTCCTGATGGTCATCCTCATCTGGATCCAGACTGGTTTCGCCATGGTCATCCTCTCGGCAGCGCTGCGCGGCATTCCCGAGGAGACGATCGAAGCCGCCGTCATCGACGGCGCCAATGGCTGGCAGATCTTCTGGCGCATCATGGTGCCGCAGGTCTGGGGCACCATCGCCGTCGTCTGGACGACGATCACCATCCTCGTCCTCAAGGTTTTCGACATCGTGCTGACCATGACCAACGGCCAGTGGCAGACCATGGTGCTGGCGAACCTGATGTTCGACTGGATGTTCCGC
This sequence comes from Rhizobium sp. NLR22b, assembly GCF_019685295.1. Lineage (NCBI taxonomy): Bacteria > Pseudomonadati > Pseudomonadota > Alphaproteobacteria > Hyphomicrobiales > Rhizobiaceae > Rhizobium > Rhizobium sp. NLR22b. Next base: position 323,258 of record NZ_JABDWM010000001.1, on the reverse strand, counting down.
GGTGGCGGCGATTCCGGCCGAAGTGCGGTCATCGCCATCATCATCATGCTTGCCGTCACGCCGATCATGGTCTGGAACGTGCGCCGCGCCAACCGCGAACTGAAGGGCCATTGAGATGACCGCTGTCGGAAGCTACTTCAAGATCGGCCCCGCCCGTCTCTTCGTTCACCTTGCCGTTCTGCTGATCGTCATCATCTGGCTGATCCCGACGCTCGGCATCTTCGTCAGCGCCTTGCGCGACAAGGACCAGATCGTCGTCTCCGGCTGGTGGACGTCCTTCGTCGGCTCGACGCAGACTGTCGCCGTCCGCCTGGGCACGCCCGATCAGCAAAAGCAGGAAGGCGCCGATTACGTCATTTCAGGCAATGTGCTGGAAGGGCAGACCGGCCGCTCGGTAAAATCCTTCGGCAACCGCGTGCAGCAACCGGCCGCTTTTGAAGCCGGCGAGACCGCCGATCTCGGCGATGGCGAGAGCCTGCAGATCAACAGCGACGGCAGCTATCGCTACATGAAGAACACGGCCTTTTCGCCCGACGAGCGGCCGCGGCGCATCTACGTGTCCGTCTCCGCGCCGCCGGAGTTCACGCTGCAGAACTACAAGACGGTTCTGACCGGCGAAGGCATCGGTCAGTCCTTCATCAATTCGCTGACGGTGACGATCCCGGCAACGATCATCCCGATCCTGATTGCCGCTTTTGCCGCCTATGCATTGAGCTGGATGGAGTTTCCCGGGCGCGCGCTGCTGATTGCGCTTGTGGTCGGCCTCATCGTCGTGCCGCTGCAGATGTCGCTGATTCCGCTGCTGCGTCTCTACAACGAGATCGGCAATATGCTTGGCCAGCCGTCGAAGACCTATCCTGGCATCTGGTTCGCGCACACCGCCTTCGGCATGCCGCTCGCCATCTTTCTCCTGCGGGCCTATATCGCCGGCCTGCCGAAGGAGATCATCGAATCCGCCCGCGTCGACGGCGCAAGCGACTTCGAGATCTTCGTTCGTATCGTTTTGCCCCTGTCCTTCCCGGCACTCGCCTCCTTCGCCATCTTCCAGTTCCTGTGGGTATGGAATGACCTGCTCGTCGCCATGGTCTTCCTCGGCACTGACCAGGATCACCTCGTGCTGACCGGCAGGCTGAACGCGCTGCTCGGCTCGCGCGGCGGCAATTGGGAGATTTTGACGGCGTCGGCCTTCGTCACTATCGTCGTGCCGCTGCTGGTCTTCTTCGGACTGCAGCGTTATCTGGTGCGTGGTCTGCTGGCGGGTTCGGTCAAGGGCGGCTGACCATTTCCAAACTGACTTCAGACAGGATATTCCATGAACGTGGCTCCTCAATCGATCTTGACTCCCGACAAGGACTGGTGGCGCGGCGCGGTGATCTATCAGATCTATCCGCGCTCCTACCAGGACTCGAACGGCGACGGCATCGGCGACCTGAAGGGCATCACCGCCCGCCTGCCGCATGTGGCAAGCCTCGGCGTCGATGCGATCTGGATCTCGCCCTTCTTCACCTCACCGATGCGCGATTTCGGTTACGACGTTTCCGATTACGAGAACGTCGATTCGATTTTCGGCACGCTGGTGGATTTCGACACGATGATCGCTGAGGCCCATCGTCTCGGCATCCGTGTGATGATCGACCTCGTCATCTCCCACAGCTCGGACCAGCACCCCTGGTTCGTGCAGAGCCGTTCCAGCAAGACCAATGCCAAGGCTGACTGGTATGTCTGGGCCGATGCCAAACCCGATGGTTCGCCGCCGAACAACTGGCTGTCGATCTTCGGCGGCTCCGCATGGGCGTGGGATCCGACGCGCATGCAGTATTACCTGCACAATTTCCTGACCTCGCAGCCGGATATGAACCTGCATAATCCGGAAGTGCAGGACCGCCTGCTCGATGTCGTGCGCTTCTGGCTCAATCGCGGCGTCGACGGCTTCCGCCTCGACACCATCAATTTCTATTTCCACGATCCGCTCCTGCGCGACAATCCGGCGCTTGCCCCTGAGCGGCGCAACGCCTCGACGGCGCCGGCGGTCAATCCCTACAATTTCCAGGAGCATATCTACGACAAGAACCGGCCGGAGAACCTTGCCTTCCTGAAGCGCTTCCGCGCCGTCCTCGAGGAGTTTCCGGCAATCGCCGCCGTCGGCGAGGTGGGCGACAGCCAGCGCGGCCTCGAAATCGTCGGCGAATATACCTCCGGCAATGACAAGATGCATATGTGTTATGCCTTCGAATTCCTTGCCCCCGATCCGCTGACGCCGGAGCGCGTCGAGGAGGTGATGGAGGATTTCGAGGCTGCCGCGCCCGATGGCTGGGCCTGCTGGGCTTTCTCCAATCACGACGTCATGCGTCACGTCAGCCGCTGGGGCGGGCTGGTCGCCGATCACGACGCCTTTGCCAAGCTCTATGCTTCGCTGCTCTTGACGTTGCGCGGCTCCGTCTGCCTCTACCAGGGCGAGGAACTGGCCCTGACCGAGGCCGATCTCGCCTATCAGGATCTGCAGGATCCCTATGGCATTCAGTTCTGGCCGGAATTCAAGGGCCGCGACGGCTGCCGTACGCCGATGGTCTGGGACAGCCACGTCGCCCAGGGCGGTTTTTCAACCGTCAAGCCCTGGCTTCCGGTTCCGGTCGAGCACATTCTGCGCGCCGTCAACGTCCAGCAGGGCGACGAGACTTCGGTGCTGGAGCACTATCGCCGCTTCATTGCCTTCCGCAAGCTGCACCCGGCCTTTGCCAAGGGTGAGATCGAATTCGAGGAGGCGCAGGGCGATAGCCTGGTCTTCACCCGCGAACACGCCGATGAGAAGCTGCTCTGCATCTTCAACATGAGCCCGGCCGAGACCGGCGTCACTCTGCCTGCGGGAGAATGGCAGGCATTGACGGGCCATGGCTTTACCAGCAACAACTATGGCGACAAGATCGATATTCCGGCCTGGGGGGCGTATTTCGCCCGTCTCGCCTAAGGATCAGGAGGGGAGTGAGAAATGACTGGACTGACACTGAAGGACATTCGCAAATCCTACGGTTCCGTGGATGTTCTCCATGGTATCGACCTCGATATCAAGCAGGGCGAATTCATCGTCTTCGTCGGTCCGTCCGGCTGCGGCAAGTCCACGCTTCTGCGCATGATCGCCGGTCTCGAGGCGATTACCGGCGGCGAGATGTATATCGACGGCCAGCTCGTCAATGACGTGCCGCCCTCGAAGCGCGGCATCGCCATGGTCTTCCAGTCATACGCGCTCTACCCCCACATGACCGTCTACGACAACATGGCCTTCGGCATGAAGATCGCCGGCGAAAACAAGCAGGAGATCGACCGCCGCGTCCGCGCGGCGGCCGAGAGTCTGCAGCTGACCAAATATCTCGACCGGCTGCCGAAGGCGCTCTCCGGCGGCCAGCGCCAGCGCGTGGCGATCGGTCGCGCCATCTGCCGCGATCCCAAGGTCTTCCTGTTCGACGAGCCGCTGTCCAACCTCGATGCCGCGCTGCGCGTCGCCACGCGTATCGAAATTGCCCGTCTCAATGAGCAGATGGCCGATACGACGATGATCTACGTCACCCACGACCAGGTCGAGGCGATGACGCTCGCCGACCGCATCGTCGTCCTGTCGGCCGGCAATATCGAGCAGGTCGGTGCGCCGCTGGAGCTCTACGAGCGCCCCGCCAACCTCTTCGTCGCGAAATTCATCGGCTCGCCCGCCATGAACATCATTCCGGCGACGATCGCCGGGACCGGCAGCCAGACGACCGTGACGCTGACCGGCGGCATGTCGGTGACATTGGATGTGGCGACCGATGCCTCCGAGAAGGGCAAGCAGGCGAGCTTCGGCGTCCGTCCCGAAGATCTGAGGATCGCCGACGGCGCCGACTATCTTTTCGAGGGCGAAGTGTCGATCGTCGAAGCGCTCGGCGAAGTGACGCTGCTCTATATTGAGGGCCTGGTGCCCGGCGAGCCGATCGTCGTCAAGCTGCCGGGCATTTACGATGTCCATAAGGGCCAGAAGATGCGCTTTGCCGCCGATCGGCAGAGGCTGCATCTCTTTGACGCGAGCGGCCATACATACCGGAAATGAGGCGGCCATTTTTGGGGTGGTAATCCCGGGAATTATATGGAGGCAGCCGAATTCTCACTTTCTGTTAAAGATCGGCTGCTACCTTTTCCTCATCACTTTATGAGGGGGATAAGCAGGTGGCCGCTTCCAATCCGTCACAGCCAAGATCTCATTTCCTGAGCAAGGAAGAGTCCTTCATGTATGACCGCGAGGCGCGGTTCAAAATGGAGGATACGATGAACGCCGCGCGCATCGAATATACGGAAAAGGGCGTCATGCACGCGGCTTCGCGCCGCTGCGACATTGTCCGCATCTCGATGAGCAGCGCAACATTGGCCATCCTGACCCAGTTCAACCTGCCGAAGCAGTTCTATCTGGATATTCCGGATGCCCGCATCACCAAGGTCGGATGCCTGCTGATGAAGGTCAACGCCAACAATACGATCGAGGTTCGCTTCCTGCGGCTGCTGACGCAGAAGGAGCTGAACAAGATCTTCGTCTACAGCACGCACCCCGCGCACAAGGACTACGTCCTCGATATCCGCGCCTGACGGATAGTCTCGGACCGCTCATAGAAAAACCCGCGGGACGCTTCAGGCGCCCCGCGGGTTTTTCTTGTTTAAACTGATTGCGCTCAGTGGAAGAGCACGCTGGCGCCCTGATCGGATGCGCCGACGGCGCGGCGGAAGGGGGCGAAGAGTTCACGGCCCATGCCGAATTCATTGTCGGAGAGATCGATGCTCACCGGCTCGCGCTCGGCCATGTCGGCTGCATCGACCAGCACTTCGAGCGTGCCCTTGATCGCGTCGAGGCGAATGATGTCGCCGTCCCGGATGCGGGCGATTGGGCCGCCATCGACCGCTTCCGGCGTGACGTGGATTGCTGCCGGCACCTTGCCGGATGCGCCCGACATGCGCCCGTCGGTGAGCAGCGCCACGCGGAAGCCGCGGTCCTGCAGCACGCCGAGCGGCGGCGTCAGCTTGTGCAGTTCCGGCATACCGTTCGCCTTCGGCCCCTGGAAGCGTACGACCGCGATGAAATCGCGGTTGAGCTTGCCTTCCTTGAAAGCGTCCTGCAGTTCCTGCTGGCTGTGGAAGACAATCGCCGGCGCCTCGATGACGTGGCGCTCCGGCTTGACGGCGGAGATCTTGATGACCGCCTTGCCGAGATTGCCACGCAGCATCTTCAGCCCGCCATTGGCCTGGAACGGCGTCTCGATGCTGGAAAGCACCTTCGGATCGTGGCTCTTCTCCGGCGACGGTTCGCGCAACACGGTGCGGTTCTCGCCGAGCCGGGCATCGACCGTATAGGCCTCGAGGCCTTGGCCGAAGACGGTGCGCACGTCGTCATGCACCAGCCCGTGCTTGAGGAGTTCCTTGATGAGGAAACCCATGCCGCCGGCCGCCTGGAAATGGTTCACGTCGGCAAGCCCGTTCGGATAGACGCGGGCAAGCAGCGGCACGATTTCCGAAAGCTCGGCAATGTCCTGCCAGGTGAGCTGGATGCCGGCTGCCCGCGCCATGGCGACGAGGTGCAGCGTGTGGTTGGTCGAGCCGCCGGTCGCATGCAGGCCGACGACGCCGTTGACGATCGAGCGCTCGTCGATCATCTCGCCGGCTGGCGTGAATTCGTTGCCGAGTGCGGTGATCGCCAGCGCCCGCTTGGCGGCTTCGCGCGTCAGCGCTTCCCGCAGCGGCGTGCCGGGGTTGATGAAGGAGGAGCCCGGCATGTGGAATCCCATGATCTCCATCAGCATTTGGTTGGAGTTGGCGGTGCCGTAGAAGGTGCAGGTGCCGGGACCATGATAGGATTTCGATTCCGCCTCCAGAAGCTCGGCGCGCCCGACCTTGCCCTCGGCAAAGAGCTGCCGCACGCGCGACTTCTCGTCGTTCGGCAGGCCTGTGGTCATCGGACCGGCGGGAACGAAGATCGACGGCAAGTGGCCGAAGGATAGTGCGGCGATGACGAGGCCCGGCACGATCTTGTCGCAGACGCCGAGGAAGAGGGCGGCATCGAACATATTGTGCGACAGGCCGACGCCCGCGGCCATGGCGATCAGGTCACGCGAGAAGAGCGAGAGCTCCATGCCCGGCTGTCCCTGGGTGACGCCGTCGCACATTGCGGGCACGCCGCCGGCCACCTGAGCGACACCGCCTGCCTCGGCGGCCGCCTCACGGATGATCGCCGGATAGGTCTCGAACGGCTGGTGGGCCGAGAGCATGTCGTTATAGGCGGTGATGATGCCGAGATTGGGTATGCGGTCGCCGGCGAGCGCATCCTTTTCGGCGGGGGAACAGACCGCGAAGCCGTGCGCGAGGTTGGCGCAGCCGAGCACCGAGCGCTGCACACCCTTGGAAGCGGCGGCGCGCAGGCGTTCCAGGTAGCGCTCGCGGGTCGGCTTCGAGCGTTCGACGATGCGATCGGTGATCGCAGAAATGCGTGCATGAGCGGACATGGAAAATCCCTGCCTTGTTCGTTGTCTCTATCTCTTTCGGCGGCTCCGGCCTGAAATCCGGATCCGGTCTGGGGCCGATCAGGGAGCCCAGTAGATCTCGACCGGGGAAGTGGCCCGGCGCAGAACGGCGCGGATCGGCATTTCTGCCTCGTCACCGCTGCCTTCCGCCTTTGCGAGAACGTCTTTTTTGCCTTCGCCCTCAATATGGAGCACCAGGAGTGCGGCATCCTGAAGACTGGAGAAGGTGAAGGTCAGGCGCGGCTCGCCGGCTCCTTCCGCTTCCATGGTGATGACGCCGCGCGGCGTCGACGCGTCGAGCGCCCGGGCAAGATTGCTGCCGCCGGGGAAGAACGAAGCCGTGTGGCCGTCGCCGCCCATGCCGAGGATGACGACGTCGAAGGGTATTCCGATTTCGTCGCTTTTTTCCGTCGCAAGCCGTGCGGCCTCCTCGACGGAGGATGCCGGCTGGTAAAGCGGCACGAAACGCGCCGCTTTTGCCTTGTTCTGAAGAAGGTTGGCATCGACCAGCAGGTGGTTCGAGCGGGCATTGTCGGCCGGCACGAAACGTTCGTCCACCAGCGTGATCGTCACTTTGTCCCAGGCGATGTCGCGTGTCGAAAGCGCCTGGAAGAAGGCCTTCGGCGTCGAACCGCCGGAAACGGCGATGGACGCCGCACCGCGGGCGGCGATTGCCGCCGAAAGCCTGTCGGCGACCGTGTCGGCGAGGCTGTCGGCGAGGTCGGCAGCACTGGCGAAGGAATGCGGGTTCGATGCCATCGGTGTCGTCCTATATGTCGTCATGCCAGGTGCGGCCGTCGCGCTCGATCAGCGCGATGGCCTGGCTCGGGCCCCAGGTGCCGGCCGTATAGCCCTGCACCTGCTGGCCGGTCGTTTCCCAACCCTTGAGGATCGGATCCACCCACCTCCATGCGGCCTCGACTTCGTCGCGGCGCATGAACAATGTCTGGTTGGAGCGGATCACGTCCATCAGCAGGCGCTCGTAGGCGTCGGGATTGCGGACATTGAAGGCCTGGGCGAAGCTCATGTCGAGCGATACGCTGCGCAGGCGCATGCCGCCCGGACCCGGATCTTTGATCATCAGCGACTGCTTGACCCCCTCATCCGGCTGCAGGCGAATGATCAGCTGGTTGGCGACAATGCGCCCGGCCGCCTGGTCGAAGATCGCATGCGGGATCGGCTTGAAGGTGATGACGATTTCCGACATGCGCCCGGTAAGGCGCTTGCCGGTTCTGATGTAGAAGGGCACACCCGCCCAGCGCCAGTTGTTGATCTCCGCCTTGATGGCGACGAAGGTCTCGGTGTTGGAGACGCCGCCTTCGAGCTCTTCGAGATAACCCTTGACCGGGCCGCTGCTCGATGCACCGGCCCGGTACTGGCCGCGAACCGTCGCCTGCTCGACATTGGAAGCGTCGAGCGGCTTCAGGGCGCGCAGCACCTTCAGCTTCTCGTCGCGAACGGCTTCCGAATCCATCGACGAGGGCACTTCCATCGCGGTCAGGCAGAGCAGCTGCAGGATGTGGTTCTGCACCATGTCGCGCAGCGCACCGGCGGTATCGTAATAGCCGGCGCGGCCTTCGAGGCCGACCGATTCCGCCACGGTGATCTGCACATGATCGATGTAGTTGGCGTTCCACAGCGGCTCATAGAGCGCGTTGGCAAAACGCAGCGCCATCAGGTTCTGCACCGTCTCCTTGCCGAGATAGTGGTCGATGCGGAAGATCTGCTCTTCCTTGAAGACGCGGCCGATCGTGTCGTTGAGCTGCAGCGCCGAGGCGAGGTCGCGGCCGATCGGTTTTTCGACGACGATGCGGGTCGACTTGGTGATCAGCTTGTGATCATGGATCTTTTGCGAAATGTCGCCGAAGATGCCAGGTGCAACCGCCAGATAGAAGCCGCGCACCCGATCCTTGCTTTCGTCGAGCAGCTTTTTCAGCTCATCCCAGCCGGTGTCCGTGCGGGCGTCGACTGAAACATAATAGAGGCGGGCACAGAACTTCTCGACCTCGTCTTCGTCGTATTCACCTTTCTTCAGGTGTTCCTTCAGCGCGTCCCTGGCGAACTTGCGATATTCCTCATGCGAAAGCGGGCTGCGCGAGGCGCCGATGATACGCGTCGGCTCCTTGAACTGGCCCTCGATCTGGCGATGGTAGAGCGCGGGCAAAAGCTTCCGCTCGGCAAGGTCGCCGCTGCCGCCGAAGACGACGCAATCAAAGGGCTCAACGGGAATGATCTGGCTGCTCATGAGCTTGTCTCTCAATCAGGCTGGTTGCGGCCCTTTTAATCTAATCGATTTAAAAAAGCCAGTGTGCAGTGCAATGAATCTGTCGGGCTCCGGTTTTAGAGCGAATTGCCGGAAGAGGAAATCCGCAATCGGACTAAAACTTGTCGCGAAGCGCAAACCACGACAAGGCGAGGAAAAGCAGCGGCGCCCGCATCCGGGCTCCGCCGGGAAAGGCAGGAATATCGAGCGATCTGAACAGGTCGAGATCGCCGGATTTGCCAAGCACCGTTTCCGCATAGAGCCTGCCACAGTAGTTTGACAGCATGACGCCATGGCCGGAGTAACCACCGATCGAGGTGACGCCGGGCATCACATCGCGCACGAAAAGCTGGCGCGGCATGGTGATTCCGACGCTGCCGCCCCAGGCATGGGTGATCTGGATATCCTTCAAGCCAGGATAGACCTCGCCGATCTGCCGTCGGATGTGCCGCGATATGTCCCGGGGATTGTCCGCCGTATAGGCCTCGCGGCCACCGAACAGCAGGCGGCCTTCGACTTTGCGGAAATAGCGAACGACGAAGCGCGAATCGGCGACAGCTTCGCCTCCCGGCAGCACATCGGGATAGGCCTCAAGCGGAACGGTGGCGCCGATAAAGGAGCGGATTGGCATGACATGACTTGCCGTCACCGGCTCCAGATTGCCGATATGACCGTTGCAGGCGATCAGCGCCCGGTCGGCGGTGATCGTTCCCCTTTCGGTTTCGATCATCACCTTGCCGCCGGTTTGGCGGATCGCCTTTGCAGGGGTCATCTCGAAGATATCAGCGCCGGCATTGGAGGCCACCCGCGCCAGCCCGATGAGCAGCTTCAGCGGATGAATATGGCCGGTGCCGACATCACGCACGCCGCAGTGGAAACGGTTTGAGCCGAGCCGCTCCTGCGTTTCCTTCCGGTCCATGAAGCGCAAATGCGGATAGCCGTAACGCTCAGCGGCGATTTCCGCATTCTCACGATAGTCGCGTTCGTAGCTTGCCTTGTGCGCGACGTTGAGCTGGCCAGGCACGTAATCGATCTCGATCTGATGTTCCCTGGCGAAATCGAGAAGATGGCGCTTGGCCGCCTCGGCGACATCGAACAGCGCCTTCGAGCGTTCGTAGCCGATCTTTTCCTCAAGCTCTTCCGGCCACCACCGCTGGCCGGTGCCGAGCTGGCCGCCATTGCGCCCGGAGGCTCCGTCGCCGAAGCGCCATGCCTCGACCAGCACCACCGAAACGCCCGACTTGGCGAGGTTGTAGGCGGCCTGCAGGCCGGTATAGCCGCCGCCGACAATGGCGACGTCGCATGTCCTCGAGCCGTCGAGAGCGGCGTAGGTCGGTCGCTCCCCGACGTTTGCCTGGTACCAGGATAGCCCGGGCGCAATCGGGCTTTGCCACATCTCCTGCGACGCCATGATATCCTCACACGTTGAGCAGAAGAAACTCCCGCTCCCAGGGACTGATCACCTGCATGAAGGTCTCGAACTCGCCGCGCTTGACGCCGGCGTAAAGGCCGATGAACTGCTTGCCGAACACCTCTTCGAAGGCGAGCTCGTCCTCCATCAGCGCCACGGCTTCCAGCAGACCGCGCGGCAGGTCGATCGAGCCTTCATTGGCCGAATCCTCGGTCGGCGCCGTCGGCTCGATCTGCCTCATGATGCCGAGCAGGCCGGCGGCGAGCGAGGCTGCGAGCGCCAGATAGGGATTGGCGTCCGAACTCGGCAGCCGGTTTTCCACCCGCCGCGCCTGCGGATCGGAAACCGGAACGCGGAAGGCGGTCGTCCGGTTGTCGTAGCCCCAGGCATTGTTGACCGGGCAGGACATGTCGGGCTGCAGGCGGCGGTAGGAATTCACATAGGGGGCCAGCATCGCCATCGCGCTCGGCACGAATTTCTGCATGCCGCCGATGAAATGGAAAAATTCCTTCGAGGCCGATCCGTCCGGATTAGAGAAGACGTTCCTACCCGTCTCGATATTGACCACCGATTGGTGGATATGCATCGCTGAGCCCGGCTGCCCCTGCATCGGCTTGGCCATGAAGGTCGCGTAGATGTCGTGCTTCAGCGCCGCCTCGCGGATCGTGCGCTTGAACAGGAACACCTGGTCGGCAAGCTCGATCGGATTGCCATGGCGCAGGTTGATCTCGAGCTGCGCCGGTCCCTCCTCGTGGATCAGCGTATCGATCTCCAGCCCCTGCTTTTCGGAGAAGTGGTAGATATCGTCGATCAGTTCGTCGAACTCGTTGATGCCGGCGATCGAATAGCCCTGGCCGCCGAGGATCGAGCGGCCGGAGCGGCCTTTCGGCGGATGCAGCGGATAGTCGGGGTCGTCATTCTTGGCGACCAGATAGAACTCGATCTCCGGCGCCACGATCGGCTTCCAGCCGCGGTCGTGATAGAGGCTCATGATCCGCTTCAAGACGTTGCGCGGCGTATAGGGCACTTCCCCGCCGTCCGAATCGACGATGTCGCAGATCACCTGGGCCGTCGGGTCGGTCTCCCAGGGGACGACCGAAAGCGTCGAAAGGTCGGGCATCAGCTTCAGGTCGCTGTCGCGCGGCTCGTATCGGAAGCTCTCCGTCTCCTCCGGATACTCGCCGGAAATCGTATGCCGGTAGATCGCCGAAGGCAGCGCCAGCGAGGTGTTGGAGGTAAATTTGGAACTCGGCATCATCTTGCCGCGCGGCACGCCGGCAAGGTCCGGCGTGATGCATTCGATGTCTTCGATGCCCCTGGCCCTCAGCCACTGCGCCGCTTCCTTCCAGTTCGCAACGCCGCGCAGGGATCCGGGGTCCGGAGGTGTTTTCGTCGAGGCGGGTACGTTTCTGGCAGGCTTCAGCGTCGTCTTTTTTGGGGACATGACACACCGGTTTGGTTGATCGTGGCGCCATCATAGCCGGAGTTTGCCAATTGGCGAGGGGTTGAGAACGTTGACTTTCGCCCTTTGATGGAAAAGAAGACGCCGGTTGGATTGGGGAAAAGGGTTTGCAGCACAAAAGCGACGTCATCATCATCGGCGCCGGAGCCGCCGGCATGATGGCGGCCATTCGCGCGGGTAAACGCGGCCGCTCGGTCGTCGTCATCGACCATGCGAAGGTGCCTGGCGAGAAGATCCGCATATCGGGCGGCGGTCGCTGCAATTTCACCAATATCCATGCCGAGCCGAAGAATTTCCTGTCCGCCAATCCGCATTTCTGCAAGTCGGCGCTTGCCCGTTTCACGCCCGCCGATTTCATCGCCATGGTCGACCGACACGGCATTGCCTGGCACGAAAAGACGCTCGGCCAATTGTTCTGCGACGACAGCGCCAAGGACATCATCCGCATGCTGCTGGACGAGATGCGCGCGGCCGGCGCGGGCCTGCATCTCGGCACCGAAATATCAGGTGTCGAGAGAAGTGAGGCTGGCTTCCGCGTCTCCACGGGCGAAAGCGTCTTCGAGGCATCCTCTCTCATCGTTGCGACCGGCGGCAAATCGATCCCGAAGATGGGCGCCACCGGCTTTGCCTATCGCCTTGCCGAGCAGTTCGGCCTGGCCGTGCTCGAAACCCGCCCGGGTCTCGTGCCGCTGACGCTCGATCCCGGCCTGCTTGCAAGCTTAGCGCCGCTTGCCGGCATTTCCGCACCTGCCGAAATCCGCCATGGCCGCACCGCTTTTCGCGAAGCGCTGCTGTTTACCCATCGGGGCTTAAGCGGTCCCGCCATCCTGCAGATCTCGTCCTACTGGCGGGAGGGCGATGAAATCGTTGTCGCGGTCGAGCCGGATGTCGACATATCAGCGCAGCTGAAGACGGCAAAGCAGTTGAAAGGCCGCCAGTCGGCCCAGACAGCTCTCGGCGATATCCTGCCGAAGCGGCTGGCCCAGTTTCTCGTCGAGCGGGAAAAGATCGCCGGCAATATGGCCGATCTGCCCGACAAGGCGCTGCAGCGGCTGGCCGCCAGCGCCCAGAACTGGATCATCAAACCGTCCGGCTCTGAAGGCTACCGCACCGCCGAAGTGACGCTCGGCGGCATCGACACGGCGGCGCTCGATTCCCGCAGCATGGAAGCAAAGACCGTTCCAGGCCTTTATTTCGTCGGGGAATGTGTCGACGTCACCGGCTGGCTCGGCGGCTATAATTTCCAATGGGCCTGGGCTTCCGGCTTTGCCGCCGGCGAATGCGCATAGAAATATCCGGTATAACGATTCAAGACTTCTTAAGAGAGGTGCGCCATCCTGTCTCAATTGCCGGCTCTGAAAGCTTTTCCCAAATTAAGCTTTACCGGCAGGCCTTTTTGTTGGACTGTTGTGTCACAAAAGTGAGGTTTCGAGCATGAACAGAAACGCACGACGCGCCCGCGCCATCGCAATCGCCCAGGCAAAACCCGACGCCCGCATCGCCACCCTGCGATACCTGATGCTCGCAGCCGGCGCGACCGCCGCCAGCTTGGCGCTGCTGCTCGCTCACCTCATCTGATCTTGCCGAGCGTCGACAAGCAAACTTGCGGCCCCCGTTCGCAACACTGCGGCTGCGTGGCGCATAATCTGCAATTATTTCACCGCCTTGGCTTAAGTCACCATGACCGCTTATCTGAAAATTAATATCTAATCTGACACTATTGCCCGCGATTATTTGGGCGTTTCCAACTCTGCTTGGACATGAACCGGCAATGACTGCCGCCTGGCCTCCAGGTTCCCCGATGGAAAGAGAATAGTTCGATGTGCACTCGGCTGGCGCGCCTTATGGCTGCCCGCGGGAGGAGTAGTGTATGAAAGGCTCGGAACGCCATGTTGATTGACAAGATTCTTTCCCGCTTCAGGATCAAGACCAAGGTTCTGATCTTCGTTCTGCCCTTTGTCGTCACCATTTCGGCGGTGGGCTTGACCGGCCTTTACGCATCCGGGCTTCTCCAGGGCCGCATGGAAATATCCAACAGCGTGCTGCAGTCGCTGAGCGGATTCAAGGATCTCTACGGTTCGATGGACGATTTCCTGCGCGTCACCAGCCCCGAGGCGCGCGACAAGCTGCTGTCGGATCTGAAGACCCAGCAGGGCGTGCTCGACCAGACGCTGGATCAGGTCGGAGAAGAGGCCGCCGGCCGCGACAGCCTTGCCGAGGCATCGCGCCGCACCAAGGATATTTCCGGCGTCGTCGACAAGCTCTGGGGCCTGCACGAGCAGGAGCAGAAGCTGCACGAGCAGATCGACGCGGCGCAGAAGAGCCTGATCAGCACCCGCTTCACGGTCTCCTATCAGGCCGATGAACTGCAGACCGCGCTTCAGCGCGACGAGGGCGCCGCCACGATCACGCTGCGCACGGCCGACCGCCTGCTGAAGGGCGGCGATTTCCTTGGCAGCGTCGCCAGCGGTTACAGCAAGCCGCAGACGCCTGAGGAAAAGATCGCCTACATCAAGGAACAGCTGCCGGAGATCATGAAGTCCCAGCGGCTGATCGCAATCTCGGTCCCCACCAACCAGAAGAATGTCATCGATTCGCTGGCTGCGACCATCGACAGCATCAAGCAGATCGCCGAGATGCCCAGCCCGACGGAGGAAAACATCACCGAGCTCGGTCGTCTCGTGTCCCGCTTCCGCCAGACCTCGACCTATACGCAGCTCACCGCGACGCAGAAGATGCGTGAGGCGACACAGCGTTTCGCCGAACTGGAAGGCCGCATCGCCCAGACCAATTCCGTCCTTCAGGATACGCGGCGTCTCGAAAACTCCGTCTACGCGCTGCAGATCGTCCTTTCCGATTTCCTCGCCAATTCAAGCAAGGAAAATCTCGTCCGTCTGCAACAGCAGACCGGCACGCTCGGCAAGGACATGGAAGTGCTAACAACAAGCGCCAAGGGCATGGGTTTTGCCGAAGGCATATCGGAGGCGATCAAGCCGGCGCTCGACGCCATTTCCGGCGGCGGCTCGAAGATCGTCGATACGATCGGCGAGCGCGTCACGGCCTATGCAGCGGCCCGCCAGGAACTCGACGGCATCTGGAAGAAGCTCACCGATTTCGCCGAACTGCAGAAGCAGACGGCCGGCACCGAGCGCACCCAGGCAAACAGCATCTCCGTCATGACCACCGGCCTCGGCATCCTCCTGTCGATCCTCGGCGGCATCGCTCTGGTGCTGACGCTGCAGCGTCCGATCAGCCAGATCACCGGCGCCATGCGCCGCATCGCCGAAGGCGCGCTGGATACCAGCATATCGGGCGAGCAGCGCCACGACGAAATCGGCGACATGGCCCGGGCACTCGGCATCTTCAAAGAAAACGCCATCTCGAAGATCCGCATAGAAGAACAGAGCGACGAGGAGCGCGCTGCCGCCGAACACGAGCGCCAGCGCAACGATGCCGAAAAGCGCGAGACGGATCGCCAGATCGAATTCGCGGTCAACGCACTCGCCGCCGGCCTCGAGCGCATGTCGCAGGGCGATATCTCGACGACGATCGAGACACCCTTCATCGGCCGTCTCGAACAGCTGCGCCAGGATTTCAACGGCTCGATGCTGCGCCTGCAGGCGACGATGAGCCAGATCCGTGACAACGTCGAATTGATCCAGGGCAACGGCAACCAGATGGCCCGTTCGGCCGAGGATCTCTCCAAGCGCACGGAACAGCAGGCCGCCTCGCTCGAAGAGACCGCCGCCGCCGTCGATCAGATCACCGTCACGGTCCGCTCGTCGGCCGAACGCGCCAAGGATGCCGACCAGATCGTCCGCCAGGCCAAGCGCAGCGCCGACGATTCCGCCGTCGTCGTCAGCAATGCGATCGACGCCATGGGCCGCATCGAGGAAGCCTCGCGTCAGATCGAGCAGATCATCGGCGTCATCGACGAGATTGCCTTCCAGACCAATTTGCTGGCGCTCAACGCCGGCATCGAGGCAGCGCGCGCCGGGGAGGCCGGCAAGGGCTTTGCAGTCGTCGCCATGGAAGTCCGCGAACTCGCTCAGCGCTCCGCCGCTGCCGCGCAGGAGATCAAGGGGCTGATCAACAAGTCGACCAGCGAGGTCAGCTCCGGCTCGCAATTCGTCCAGGAAACCGGCACCGTGCTTGCGAAGATCAGCGCACAGATCGTCACGATCAGCCAGCATGTCGAGATGATCGCCCGTGCCAGCCACGATCAGTCCAACGCGCTGCAGAGCGTCAACTCGACGGTCAACCAGATGGATCAGATGACGCAGAAGAACGCCGCCATGGTCGAGGAGACGACCGCTGCCAGCCGCGAACTCGCCGACGAGGCCGATGCGCTGCGCCGCCTCATCCAGCAGTTCAAGATCCACGGCGAGGCGGCCGAGGCCCAGGTCTACCGCGCCGCCTGATCGCTGATCCTTTTCTCATCCAAACGGCCCCGGCTCTTCCCGGGGCCGTTTTCTTTTGTTCCAGAATCGCGCTCACTGCCGCCCTGATTTACGGAAAATTTTCCTTAACGCTTTTCCTCTAATTTAGCCCTTGTTGCCGGCCGGGGGTTTTTCATGCTGCGCCTTTTCTCTACATCTATTGTCAGCCAGATCGTGGCGATCACGCTGTTTCTGCTGGCGATCAGCACGGCCGCTATCGTCGGCGCGACCTATTACAATCTGAGCCGCCATGTGATGGACGGGGCTGTCTCGGATGCCCGGAACGCCGCCCGCGCCATGGCTGTCCTTTACGGCGCGGCTGATCCGGCCGCGAAGATCGAGGTGATGAATAATCAGCTTGCCGCCGTCACCGAGGACGCGGTTCCGGCCCTTGCCGATCATTCGCTTGTCGACCGCACCGCGCAGTCGATCGCCGGTGTCGCGACGATCTTCCAAAAGCAGGGCAGCGACTACGTTCGCATCTCCACCAACGTCAAGAAGGAAAACGGCGACCGCGCCCTCGGCACCAAGCTTGCAGCCGAGCACCCGGCCCAGGCGGTTCTCGCCCGGGGCGAGGCCTATTACGGACCCGCCGAGCTATTCGGCCGCAAATTCATGACAGGCTATTTCCCGATCAAGAACGCGTCGAACGTCAATGTCGGCATAATCTTCATCGGCATCCCGATGGAGTTCTATTATCAACGCATGAATGAGCTGCTGATCCTGGTTCTCGGCATCGGCGCCGTCGTCATGCTGCTCGTCGGCGTTCTCGCCTTCTATGCGATCCGCCTGTCGGTGCGGCCCCTGCAGGCGCTGACGGCGAGCGTCCACTCGATCTCCTCGGGCGATCTTGACGGCGCGATCCCCTGTCTCGAGAAGAAGAATGAGTTCGGCGAAATCGGCCGGGCTCTTGCGCTCTTCCGTGACAGCGCCCGTGCCAGGCGCAATCTGGAAACGCAGGCAGTCGAACAGCGCGCCTTGGGTGATGCCGAACGCGCCCGCAACGATGCTGACAAGCGCTCGCTCGACAGCCAGATCGATTTTGCCGTCAGCCAGCTGGCGGCTGGCCTCGGGCGCCTGTCCCAGGGTGATGTCTCGCAAACGATCGGCACGCCCTTTATCGGCCGGCTGGAACAACTGCGCGTCGATTTCAACGCATCGCTGCTCCGGCTCCAGGATACGCTCTCCGGCATCCGCGACAGCGCCTCGACGATCCAGCGCAACAGCAGCGCCGTTTCGGCCTCCGCCGGCGAGCTTTCGAAGCGCACCGAGGCGCAGGCGGCGAGCCTGGAGGAGACCGCCGCCGCGGTGGAGGAGATTACGGTCACGGTTCGCTCCTCCGCCGAGCGTGCCCGCGAAGCCAACAGCGTCGTCGCCGCGACCAAGAAGACGGCCGACAATTCCGGCACCGTGGTCGGCGATGCCGTCGCCGCCATGGAGCGTATCGAAGGAGCCTCGCAGCGTATCGAGCAGATCATCGAGGTGATCGACGACATCGCCTTCCAGACCAACCTTCTGGCGCTGAATGCCGGCATCGAGGCGGCGCGCGCCGGCGAGGCGGGCAAGGGTTTTGCCGTCGTCGCCCAGGAGGTCCGCGAACTCGCCCAGCGCTCGGCCGATGCGGCGCGCGAGATCAAGTCGCTGATCGAGACATCAAGCCGCGAAGTCACGGCCGGATCGGAGCTCGTCCAGAAGACTGGCAGCGTCCTTGCTTCGATCAGCCAGGAGATCATCGCAATCAGCGGCCATGTCGAGACCATCGCCACCGCCAACCGCGACCAGGCGGCCGCGCTGCAGGAGGTCAACAGTTCGGTCAACGCCATGGACCAGATGACCCAGAAGAACGCCTCGATGGTTGCCGAGACGACGCAGGCAAGCCGCCTGCTTGCCGGCGAGGCCGATACGCTGATGGCGCTGATCGAGCGTTTCCGCATCGGCGTAGAGCCCGCGGCCGCTCACCGCGGCGCAAGGAAGGTCGCCTGAGGAGCGCGGCCGCTGCCGCAGGATTGCGCCGCAACTTTGCGGCGTCTTTCCGTTGGGGCGACACGCTTGAGCATGAGGTCGAGCGAGGTCAGCCAAGCTGCAAAGCGAATGATGCCGCTGTCTCCGAACTCGGCATAGAACCGATCCTCGTCGGCCTTGCTGTTGCTCGGACCGCAATGATGCCGAAATCCGTGGACGCCTGCGATGGTGATCATATCGAACATGGGATGTCCTTTCCTACTCGAGTACATCCCTGGATTTAAGCATCGAATTTCTCTTCATAAACAGGCAAATCCACGCTATGTTTTTCACTGATGAAAAACGCGAATTGGGATTCCTATCAGCTTTTCCTGCAGGTCGCCCGGCTTGGCGGCCTGACGGGAGCCAGTGCCGCAAGCGGGCTCAGCCCGGCGACCGTCGGCCGGCGCATGCTCGATCTCGAACAGGAGGTCGGCCGCACCTTGTTTTCCCGCAGCCAGACCGGTTATCGGCTGACTGGCGACGGCCAGGCACTGCTCGATCACCTTCAAGAGATGGAGGCGGCCGCCCGCAAGGTCGAAGCCTGGCGGCAGTCCGGGGAGGGTGGCACGACCGTCCGGATCGCCGCCGGCACCTGGGTCGCCTGGCTGTTGACGGAGAATTTCGCCGCAATCCGCATGCCGGGCGATGCCTTCGCCGTTGCGCTCACAATCGGCGAGGCGCGGGCAAGCCTTGCCTATCGCGAGAGCGATATCGGCATTCGCGCCTTCGAGCCGGAGGAGGGCAATCTTGCCGCCCGCCAGCTCGGCGAGGTGGCCTATGCGGTCTATAGCAGGCGCAACGCCGCCGAACCGGACGAGCGCTGGATAGCCGTCGGCGAGGAGGACGCGATCTCGTCCTATCTGCGCTGGCCGCATGCCCATGCCGCCGCCGAGATCGTCGCCACGGTTAACCGGCCGCGTTCGCTGCCGGATCTGGTGCGCGCCGGCGCCGGCAAAACAGTGCTTCCCTGTTTCGTCGGCGATCTCCATCCCGATTTGCAGCGCCAGGGCAGCGAACTGCCGGAATTGCGCCACCGCCAATGGATCGTCATGAATGCCGAGGATCGCCATCGCCCGGAGATCCGCACGGTCGCCGACCGCATGACCAGGCTGATCCGAAGCTATGCCGATCTCTTCGCCGGCAAGCGTCCAAGCCGCGGCTGATGCCGAGGCTGGAAAGACTGAAAGACGATAAGGCGTCCGCGCCTTCTTTCGAGGCGCGGACGCTGTGATCGAGGGCAGATCGAGCGATGTGCCCGAGCTGCCGGCTGTTTCGTCAGTGCCGGTTGGTGACGACAACCGGGATCAACAGGTCGCCCCAGTTGCCGTCGCCGCCGTGATGACGAGCCGAGCGCACCAGTTCGACCGAAACGCCGGCCTCGACGGCCTTCATGACGGATTGGTTCAGCCGATGCAGGTCGTTGGCGAGCATGCGGATCGTCGTCTGTTGATCCTCGCTCATGCTCGATGCCTGCTGCTCGGCCCGCTCCCGGACGCGTGCGATGGATGCCATGATCTTATCCTCCTCTTGCGCTCATTCCGCAGCCGGTTTGAACTGCGCATGTTCGGTTGAATCGTGCATTGCCGTAGTCGAAGACCGGCCGCCGGTGATGGCGAGCGACACGGCGTCGAAATAGCCGGTGCCGACCTCGCGTTGATGCTTGGTGGCGGTATAGCCGTTCGCCTCTGCGGCGAATTCGGCCTGCTGCAGTTCGGAATAGGCCGACATCTGCCGCTGCTTGTAGCCGCGCGCCAGCTCGTACATGCCATAGTTCAGCTGGTGGAAGCCCGCGAGCGTGATGAACTGGAACTTGTAGCCCATCGCGCCGAGTTCGCGCTGGAACTTTGCGATCGTCGCCTCGTCAAGATTTTTCTTCCAGTTGAAGGAAGGCGAGCAATTATAGGCGAGCAGCTTGCCCGGATGGACCTTGTGCACACCCTCGGCAAAACGGCGCGCCTGCTCCAGATCCGGCTTAGAGGTCTCGCACCAGATCAGGTCGCAATGCGGCGCATAGGCGACGGCACGGGCGATGCAGGGCTCGATGCCGTTTCTGACCTGGTAGAATCCCTCGACCGTGCGCCCGGCATCATAGTCGACGAAGGGCTGGTCGCGCTCATCGATATCAGACGTCAGCAGTTTTGCTGCCTCCGCATCGGTGCGGGCGATGACCAGCGTCGCCACGCCCATGACGTCGGCGGCAAGCCGGGCGGCGTCGAGATTGCGGATATGGGCGGCTGTCGGGATCAGCACCTTGCCGCCGAGATGGCCGCATTTCTTCTCCGAAGCGAGCTGATCCTCGAAATGGACGCCCGCCGCACCCGCCTCGATATAGGCCTTCATGATCTCGAAGGCGTTGAGCGGTCCTCCGAAACCGGCTTCCGCATCGGCAACGATCGGCGCAAACCAGGTCTCGACGGTAAGGCCGTTGCCCTCAGCTGTCTCGATCTGATCGGCCCGCTGCAGCGTGCGGTTGATGCGCTTGGCGAGTTCCGGCCCGGCATTGGCGGGATAAAGCGACTGGTCGGGATACATCGCCGATGCCGTATTGGCGTCAGCCGCCACCTGCCAGCCGGAGAGATAGATCGCCTTCAGCCCGGCGCGCACCATCTGCATAGCCTGGTTGCCGGAGAGCGCGCCAAGCGCATTGACGAAGTCTTCCTGATGAATGAGCTGCCACAAGCGACCCGCCCCCATTTCGGCGAGCGTATGGCTGAGCGCCACCGAGCCTCTCAGCCGCTGTACGTCAGCGGCCGAATAGGGCCGTTCGATACCGTCGAAGCGGCCTGCTGGTGCATTTCGGACAAGCTTGTAAAAATCGGTCATGCGGCTCTCCTCACTGAAAATCGTCTTTGGATGGATGAATGACAAGATTGACAATTTGCGCTGATCTGGCCAGGAAAACCTTTGATTTCTGCACTGGAAAGAGGTTAAGATGACGAGGATTGACAGAGGGGCGCTGTGAATTTGTAAAATTTTGTAAATTAAACGCTCCTGTTCTTTGTCAAAGGTGTGACATGGCGGAACGGAAGATCTTCGCAGGCCCTAAACTGCGGCGCATCCGCAATGCGCTGGCGCTGACGCAGACCGCCATGGCCGAGGCGCTGGAGATTTCGCCTTCCTACCTGAACCTCATCGAGCGCAACCAGCGGCCGTTGACGGTGCAGCTGCTCCTGAAGCTTGCGGCCGTCTACCGGGTGGACCTGGAGGAGTTGCGGGGGCAGACCGGCGGCAGCCTCGGGCAGCTGAAGGAGGTCTTCGCCGACCCGCTGCTATCAGGCGAACTGCCTGGCGACCAGGAATTGGTGGAGGTGGCCGAGGCGGCGCCGAATGCCGCAAGCGGCATGATCAAGCTTTATCGCGCCTACCGCGAACAGGCCGCGCGGCTGTCCGATCTGACGGCACTGATGGCGGCCGAAGGGCATGCGCCCGTTGCCGCCGGCCGGCTGCCGCTGGACGAGCTGCACGAGACGCTGGAGCGCCGATCGGGCTATTTCGGACGGATCGAGACCGCGGCGGAGGCCTTTGCTGCGACGGTGCCCGGCGGCCTCGATCTTGCGGCGGGGCTGAAGGACTGGCTGCGCGCCGAACGCGGCATTGCTGTGCGCGTCTTGCCCGTGCACGTCATGCCGGATCTGCGCCGCCGTTTCGATCGGCATTCGATGCGGCTTTTCATTTCGGAACGGCTGTCGCCGGCCGATCGTGCGCACGAAATCTCAGTCGAGGTCGCAAACCTTGCCTTGCTGCCGGCCATCGATGCCGAGCTCGACGATCTCTCGCTTTCTTCCGCCGAGGCGCGCCGCATCGCCCGCTTCGAGCTTGCCCGCATTGCGGCCCTGGCGCTGGCAATGCCCTACGAGGCCTTCCTGTCGGCGGCTAAGGCGACGCGTTACGACATCGATATTCTTCGCGCGCGTTTCGGCGTCTCCTTCGGCCATGCGGCAACGCGTCTGACGATGCTGCAGCGACCTGGGGCGGCAGCCATCCCCTTTTTCCTGGTCGAGATCGATGCGGCCGGCCATCGGCTGCGGCGCGCCGGCGCCCAGGGCTTTCCGCAGGCCCGTTTCGGCGGCGGCTGTCCAAAGCTCAATATCCATGCCGCCTTCCTGCAGCCGGGCCAGATTCTCGCCGAGACCGTCGTCATGCCGGATGGCGCCTCCTTCCTGACGGTCGCGCGCACCCTGGAGGGGCCGAGCGTCGAATTCGGCGAAAGGATCAGACGCACCGCGATTCTGATCGGCTGCGATGCCGCCCTCGCGGATGGCGTGGTCTACGGGCAGGCGGCGGCGCTCGATCCGGTTGCGATCGGCTCAGCCTGTCGTCTTTGCGAGCGGCGCGGCTGCCTTTCCCGCGCTGAGCCGCCGGTAACGCGGCCGCTCGGGCTCGACGAGATGGTGGCGGGCCTCAGCGCCTTCGACTTCCAGTGAGGTGAAATGATTGAAAGCGCAGTTTTTGCGCTTGTGGGGTTAGAAATTCCTTCTTAGTCTGCGGGGCAAAACCAGAGGGAAAAGAGGTTCGCGGATGCGGGCTCTTCGAACAAACAGGAGAAGTCATGAGGTCAACCATCGCAACCGTGACGGCCGCAGCCATCGCCGCGCTCCTTGCCGCCGCGCCGGCCGTTGCGCAGGAGCGCGTCGTCAACGTTTACAACTGGTCGGATTATATCGACGACAGCATCCTTGCCGACTTCACCAAGGAAACCGGCATCAAGGTCGTTTACGACACCTTTGATTCGAACGAGACGGTGGAAACCAAGCTGCTTGCCGGCGGCACCGGTTATGACGTCGTCGTTCCCACCGCCGACTTCCTGCAGCGCCAGATCCAGGCAGGCGTCTTCCAGAAGCTCGACAAGTCGAAGCTGCCGAACCTTTCCAACATGTGGGACGTGATCCAGCAGCGCACCGCTTCCTATGACCCGGGCAACGAATACGCCGTCGATTACATGTGGGGGACCGACGGTATCGGCTATAACGTCAAGAAGGTCGCTGAAATCCTCGGGCCTGACGCCAAGCCCGGTCTCGAAGTGATTTTCGATCCGAAGGTCGCCGAAAAGTTCAAGGACTGCGGCATCTACGTGCTCGACACGCCGAAGGACGTGATGACCACGGCGCTGCGTTATCTCGGCCTCGATCCGAACTCCACCAAGGCCGAGGATTTCAAGAAGGTCGAGGCATTGCTGACGGCGGTGCGCCCCTATATCCGCAAGTTCCACTCGTCCGAATATATCAACGCCCTTGCCAATGGCGACATCTGCATTGCCTTCGGTTATTCCGGCGACATGCTGCAGGCCCGCGACCGCGCGGCCGAAGCCAAGAACGGCGTCGAGGTCAATTATTCGATCCCCGTGCAGGGCGCTCAGATGTGGTTCGACATGATGGCAATCCCCGCCGATGCCAAGCACGTGGCCGAAGCGCATGAATTCCTGAACTACCTGATGAAGCCCGAGGTCATCGCCAAGGCGAGCGACCACACCTTCTATGCCAACGGCAACAAGGCCTCGCAGCAGTTCGTCAGCAAGGAAGTGCTGGAAGATCCGGCGGTCTATCCGACCGACGAGGTGATGAAGAACCTTTTCACCGTCAAGCCGTGGGATCCGAAGACGCAGCGCACGGCAACGCGAATCTGGACGAAGGTCGTGACCGGCCAGTAAGTCGATGCCAGGCCCGGACGGAAACGTCCGGGCCTTTCATTACCGGCCCGGGGTGGAGGCCGGCTGAAAACTTAGATTCGGGGAATATTATGAAATCTTTGGGCAATATCCGCCGCGCCTTCGCACCCTGGACCGACCCTTCTGCAAAACCTTTCATAGCCTTCAAGAATGTCACCAAGCGCTTCGGCAATTTCACCGCCGTCGATGATCTGTCGCTGAACATTTATCACCGCGAGTTCTTCGCGCTGCTCGGTGCGTCCGGCTGCGGCAAGTCGACGCTTCTGCGCATGCTCGCCGGCTTCGAGCAGCCGACCTCGGGCGAAATCATCCTCGATGGCACCGACCTCGCCGGCACGCCGCCCTACAAGCGGCCGGTCAACATGATGTTCCAGTCTTACGCGCTTTTTCCGCATATGACCGTCGAGAAGAATATCGCCTTCGGCCTCAAGCAGGACGGCATGCCGAAGGACGAAATGACTGAGCGCGTGACGCAGATGCTGAAGCTCGTAAAGCTCGAGCAGTTTGCCTCACGCAAACCGAACCAGCTCTCCGGCGGTCAGCGCCAGCGCGTTGCGCTCGCCCGCTCGCTCGCCAAACGCCCGAAAGTGCTGCTGCTCGACGAACCGCTTGGCGCGCTCGACAAGAAGCTGCGCGAGGAAACTCAGTTCGAACTGATGGACCTGCAACAGACGCTCGGTCTCACCTTCGTTGTGGTCACCCACGATCAGGAAGAGGCGATGACCATGGCCGACCGCATCGCGGTCATGAGCCACGGCAAGGTCGTGCAGGTGGCAACGCCGGCCGAAATATACGAGGCGCCGAATTCCCGCTTCGTCGCGGACTTCATCGGCGACGTGAATATCTTCGACGGCAAGGTGACGACGTCGGAAAACGGCGCGGTCGAGATTTCGGTCGAAGCCGGCCTGACGATCCGGACGGCCGCCACCGAGACGCCGGCCGTCGGCAAAACGGTCGGTTTTGCCATCCGCCCGGAAAAGATCCGCGTGGCGCGCACGGCCCCCGCGAATGCCTCGGTCAATGCCGCCAAAGGCGAGATCTGGGATATCGGCTATCTCGGCGACATGACCGTCTTCCATATCAAGCTGCCGAGCGGCAAATTCGTCAGAGCTTCTTCCCTCAACGCGCAGCGTTCCGTCGAAGACCCGTTCACCTATGATCAGGACGTCTGGGTTTCGTTCGACGAGAATGGCGGCGTGCTGCTGAAGGATTGAGGTTATGGAAACCTTCGCATCGCGCCTTTACAACCGCCTCGTCATCATCATCCCCTACGCTTGGCTGCTGCTCTTCTTTCTGGCGCCGTTCTTCATCGTCTTCCGCATTTCCCTGTCGACGACGGCGATCGCCATCCCGCCCTATGAGCCGGTCTTCTCCTTTGCCGATGGCTGGAGTGCCTTCTGGAGCAAGGTCTCGACCTTCTCCTTGGATAATTACGGCTATCTCACCGACGATCCGCTCTACTTCAACGCTTATCTCTCGAGCGTCATCATCGCGGCGGTCTCGACCTTCCTGATGCTGCTGATCGCCTATCCGATCGCCTATGGCATGGCGCAGGCCCCGCGGCGCATCCGCCCGACACTTTTGATGCTCGTCATCCTGCCGTTCTGGACGAGCTTCCTGATCCGCGTCTATGCCTGGATAGCCATCCTGAAGCCCGAAGGGCTGCTGAACCAGCTCCTCCTGTCGCTGCATGTAATCGACATCCCACTGATCATCCTCAACACCACCACCGCCGTCTATATCGGCATCGTCTATTCCTATCTGCCCTTCATGGTGCTGCCGCTCTATTCG
Source organism: Rhizobium sp. NLR22b (assembly GCF_019685295.1). NCBI lineage: Bacteria > Pseudomonadati > Pseudomonadota > Alphaproteobacteria > Hyphomicrobiales > Rhizobiaceae > Rhizobium > Rhizobium sp. NLR22b. Next base: position 297,696 of record NZ_JABDWM010000001.1, on the reverse strand, counting down.
GCGCTCGAAAAGATGGACGGCACGCTGATCGAGGCAGCGCAGGATCTCGGCTGCACGCCGACCCAGGCCTTCTGGCGCGTCACCTTCCCGCTGTCGATCCCCGGCGTGGTTGCCGGCTGCATGCTGGTCTTCATCCCTGCCGTTGGCGAGTTCGTCATTCCCGATCTTCTCGGCGGTTCGCAGACGTTGATGATCGGCAAGACGCTCTGGAACGAATTCAACGCGAACAGAGACTGGCCAGTCTCCTCGGCGGTCGCAACCATCCTGCTCATGATCCTGGTGATTCCGATCGTCTTCTTCCAGAATGCGCAGGCCAAAGCCGAAGAGCGGGGGAAATAAGCCATGCTGAGATGGACCCGTTTCAACATCATCTCCGTCGTGCTCGGCTTTGCCTTCCTCTATCTGCCGATCGTGCTGCTGGTGGTCTTTTCCTTCAACGAATCGAAACTCGTCACCGTCTGGGGCGGCTTCTCCACCAAATGGTATGCGTCGCTGCTCTCGAACCAGGCCCTGCTCGATGCCGCCTGGGTAACGATCCGTGTCGGTCTGCTGTCGGCCACCTTTGCGACCATCCTCGGCACGATGGCGGCGCTAACGCTGGTGCGCTATACCCGCTTCCGCGGCCGCATGCTCTTTTCAGGCATGGTCTATGCGCCGCTCGTCATGCCCGAAGTCATCACCGGTCTGTCGCTGCTGCTGCTCTTCGTCGCAATCGGCCTCGACCGCGGCTTCTGGACCATTACGCTGGCGCATACGACGCTGACCATGTGCTTCGTCGCCGTCGTCGTGCAATCACGGCTCTTGAGCTTCGACCAGTCGATCGAGGAAGCCGCGCAGGATCTGGGCGCGCCGCCGGTGCGGACCTTCTTCGAGATCACGCTGCCGATCATCTCGCCGGCGGTGTTTTCGGGCTGGATCCTGGCTTTCACGCTGTCGCTCGACGACCTCGTCATTGCAAGCTTCACCTCCGGCCCCGGCGCAACCACGCTGCCGATGAAGATCTATAGCCAGGTGCGCCTTGGGGTAACGCCTGAGATCAATGCGATCTGCACGATCCTGATCGCCATCGTCGCGGTCGGCGTTATCTGCGCATCCGTGATCACCAAGCGGCGGGAAGTGCAGCGCGAGCGCGACGAGCGGGCGGCGGCAGCCGGCGCCTGAGCGGCATGTCCCCTTGGACGCAGGGCTCTTTATTGCGCGTGGGGCGTGCCGCCAAAAAGCGGAACCGGCGAGATCACCGGATTCGGCCATGAGCCGCCCACGAAGAACGGCAGAAGCGGCAGCTCTGCCGCCTTGGCCGGATCGGTCGCCTCCAGAGAACCGGAAAGCGCCAGCCCGTTGGACTGATAGGTGACCACGCCGGAAAGCGCCAGCGTCTGCGTCGGCCCGACAACATGGGCGTCATGGATTTCGGCGGAGCCGTTGGCGAAATCGGCCCGAAGTTCCAACTGGTTGAACGCGAAAGCGCTGCCGGCTGCGGCACTCAGTGGAAAGAACGGCTTTTGGGCCGCCTGTGTCCTGAGCGCGCCGGAGTCGACGCCGGGAATCGTGCCTTCCCTCGTCCAGAAATGCAGCTTGCCGGTGACGTCGGCAAGACCGGCCGTCCAGATCGCCTTCGACGACTGCAGGTCGAGATCGAGCGATCCCGTCGCAAGCGGCAGCGGTCCTTTGAGCTGCAGACGCTCGGCAAGGCCGGCGAAGTCGGCATCGCGGATCGACAGCTGCAGCTTGCCGCCGCCGTCGAAGTCGCGCCGCGTCGCCTCCAGATGCGCCGTCATTTCGCCGCCTTCGAAGCCGCTGTCGCCGATATCGAACTTGGCCTCGCCGCCGGTGACGATCATGCTGGCGCCGACATCGGAAAGCTCGAAGCGGCCCATCTCAGCGCGCCGCGCCGAAAGCCTGACGTCGACGTCGAGCAGTTGCAGCGGTGCGCTGATGCCGGTGGAGATTTCCTCCGCCTCACCCGCCGCCAATCGCAGCGCGAAAGCGTCGAGGAACGGCTTCAGGTTCATCTGGTCGAAGGCGAGCGTGCCGCCGATCTTCGGCCGTCTGCCGGCCCTAGTCGTAAGGTCCATCACGCCGGTGGCGCTCGCCTCGTTCAGCGACAGGCTGAGATCGTTGAAACGCAGCCCGCTGCCCGATGACATGATGTCGGATTCCAGCGAGGCGCTCTTCAGCGTGCCGACGCCGGGGAGCGATCTGCCCGACCATGTCAGAAACGCCGGCACATCGGGAATGCTGACGGCGATATTGCCGGAAAGCGCCGAAAGGCTGGCGATGCTGGCGATCCCTTGAAAACGGGCCGTCAGCAGGTTTGACGTCAGCGATGTCCGCGTCTCGGCGCTCTTGCCGGCAAAGGCGAGCAGCGGCTGGCGCGAGGCGAAATCCACCTTCAGGTCCACGCCGTTGATACGGGCGATCACGACAGCCGAGATCGCGCCCGAGAGCCGTGGCCAGCCGATGTCGGCCGTGACGCTGTCAAAATTGTAAGTCTTGGCGCTCTTGACGTCGGTGACGGCAAGCGTGCCGTCCTCGACGGTCACCGCACCGATCTCGGCATCGAGAGCGGGATCGAGCATCTCAGCCCCGTTTTCGTAGCGCACGCCGCTGATCGCGCGGGCAAGCAGGCCGGCGTAACTCCAGTCGATCAGGCCGTTCTCGTCACGCGTCAGCGCCAGGTTGGGCCGCAGCAGATGGAATTCGTGGAAACTCGTCCGGCCTCTCAGCGCATCGATGAGGCTGAAATCCGCCGACAGGCTTTCAATACTGCCGAGCAGCTTGTCGCCGCTTTCGCGCGGCTGGCGGATGGTGACCTGGTTCAGCGTGATGCGCGGCGTCGGCCAGAATTCGAGAACCGGATTACCCTTGATCTCGGCATGGTAGCCCGTCCATTTCGACAGCGCATCCTCGATGCCGGAGCGCACGAAACCCGTCGTGATGAGATAGGGCGCTGCGACCCTGAGGGCCACGAACAGTGCAAGCGCAACCAGCAGAAACAGCGTCGACATGCGGGCGAAGGCCGGAAGCCAGCGCGAAACGGGCCCGATTTTCCTGCGCCACCTGCGATGTCTAGACGTGCTCATGATCTCTGCCGGTTACCGGTTATGCGCTGATTTCGCCCGATATATGAAATATCAGGCCTATGCAAATCCAATGCATGTCGCCTGGAAGCGTGCAACGGTTCCAAGACTACGACATCATAAAACGAAGAGCCGAACCGCGTCGCATGAATCCGGTTTATGCGACGCGTTTAGGCTTGGGATCGGGCGGTCGCACTTTATAATGCAATGCAGCATGATATAAGGACGGGATTGGGGAGGAAGAATGAATGCAGGATAACAAGCCACTTTGGGTGCCCTCGGCCGAGACCGTTGCAACAAGCCCGATCCATGCCTTCATCGAGCGTTGCAATAGAGAATTCGGCCTCTCGCTTGCAGGCTTTGAGGATGTGCACGCATGGTCGGTGGCCGAGCGGGAGAAGTTCTGGTCGAGCGTCTGGAATTTCTGCGGCGTAAAGGGAGAACGCGGCGCACGGGTGCTCGTCGACGGCGACCGCATGCTGGAGGCCCGCTTCTTTCCCGATGCGACGCTGAATTTCGCCGAAAACCTGCTGCCCGGCCGCGGCGAGGCCGACGCCATCATTTTCCGCGGCGAGGACAAGGCCGAAGACCGTTGGTCGTGGGATCGGCTGCGCGCGCAGGTCTCCAAGCTGCAGCAGGCCTTCGCGGCACTCGGCATCGGCAAGGGCGACCGCATCGCCGCCATGATGCCCAACATGCCGGAGACCATCGCCTGCATGTTGGCCGCCGCCTCGATCGGCGCCATCTGGTCATCCTGCTCTCCCGATTTCGGCGAGCAGGGCGTGCTCGACCGCTTCGGCCAGATCGGTCCCCGGCTCTTCATCGCCTGCGACGCCTATTGGTATTCCGGCAAGCTGCAGGACGTTGGCCCCAAGGTTGCCGCGGTGGCGAAAAGCCTCGGTGTCCCCACGGTCGTCGTTCACTATGCCGGCGATGCCGAGGCAGTGGCGGGCAAGACATCAGGGGCTTCGACGCTGGAAGCTTTCATTGCGCCCTACGAGGCCAAGGAGATCGCCTTCACGCCGCTTGCTTTCGCCCACCCGCTCTACATCCTCTTTTCCTCAGGCACGACCGGTGTGCCCAAATGCATCGTGCATTCGGCCGGCGGCACGCTGCTGCAGCACCTCAAGGAGCACCGGCTGCATTGCGGCCTGCAGGCGGGCGAGAAGCTCTTCTACTTCACCACCTGCGGCTGGATGATGTGGAACTGGCTGGTCAGCGGGCTCGCCAGCGGCGCCGCGCTCTGCCTGTTCGACGGTTCGCCCTTTGCACCGGACGGCAATGTGTTGTTTGACTATGCCGAGGCGGAAAAATTCGCAATTTTCGGCACCTCGGCAAAATATATCGATGCGGTGCGCAAGGGCGGGCTGACGCCGCGCAAAAGCCACGATCTTTCCAGCCTCCGGCTGATGACCTCCACCGGTTCTCCGCTGTCACCCGAGGGTTTCACCTTCGTCTATGAGGGCATCAAGGCGGACGTGCAGCTTGCTTCGATCTCAGGCGGCACCGATATCGTTTCCTGTTTCGTGCTGGGCAATCCGCTGCAGCCGGTCTGGCGCGGCGAGATCCAGGGTCCTGGTCTCGGTCTTGCGGTCGACGTCTGGGACGATGGCGGCAAGCCGGTTCGCGGTGAGAAGGGCGAACTCGTCTGCACCAAGGCCTTCCCCTCCATGCCTGTGATGTTCTGGAACGATCCTGATGGCGCCAAATATCGCGCCGCTTATTTCGAGCGGTTCGACAATGTCTGGTGCCACGGCGATTTTGCCGAATGGACAGAGCATGGCGGCCTCGTCATCCATGGCCGCTCGGATGCGACGCTCAACCCCGGCGGTGTGCGCATCGGCACGGCCGAGATCTACAACCAGGTGGAACAGATGGACGAGGTGGCCGAGGCACTGTGTATCGGCCAGGAATGGGACGACGACGTGCGTGTCATCCTCTTCGTCCGCCTTGCCTCAGGTGTGACGCTGACCGAGGATCTCGTCAAGGCGATAAAGGCGCGTATTCGCGCCGGCGCCTCGCCGCGGCACGTGCCGGCAAAGATCATCGCGGTTGCCGATATTCCCCGCACCAAATCCGGCAAGATCGTCGAGCTTGCAGTGCGTGAGGTCGTTCATGGCCGGCCGGTGAAAAACCAGGAGGCGCTCGCCAATCCGGAAGCGCTGCGGCTCTTCGCTGATTTGAGTGAACTGAGGGACTGATAAGGAGCCGTAAACCACAAGCTTTCACCATTCAGCAATCCCCTGTCATGGAAACCTTTCGTTAAGAAACCTTTGTCAAAGGTGAAACAACTTGGGGGCCGCACATGAACGAGGCGGCCTGAAGCCTCCGGGCTTACGAAACATGACGTTGATCGACTGAGCTCTTGTTGAACAGCACCCATTCAAGGCAGCCTCCGGCTGCCTTTTTTTTGCCTGCCGTGCAGCGTTCCGGCGGCTCTGCCCCGTCGATAGGGATCAGCCAGCCAGCACACGTTGCGACGGGAAGGTGATCTCGACAAGCGTGCCTTCGTTCGGCGCCGAATTGATCGAGAATGTCGCCCGATTGGCATCCACCATCGCCTTGGTCAGCGGCAGGCCGAGCCCGGTGCCGTCGCCGCGATGGCGTGACTGGGTCGAGGAGACCTGGCGGAACGGCTTCATCGCATGGTCGAGTTCGGCGCGCGTCATGCCGATGCCGGTATCGCGAACCCTCAACACCACGCTGCCATTCGCCTCGTAGGAGGTGGAAACGACGATCTGTCCGCCAGACGGCGTAAAGCGGATGGCGTTCGACAGGATGTTGAGCGCGATCTGCTTGATCGAGCGCAGATCGGCTACGACCTCCGGCACCGAATGCGACAGCGCCGTGCGGATGATGACGCGCTGGCCGTTTGCCTGCGGCTGGACGAGGGCGACGGCCTCTGAGACCGCCTCGTTGAGGCCGACGGCGGCGAAGTCAAGATCCATCTCGCCCGCCTCGATCTTCGAAATATCGAGGAGATCGTTAACAATATCCAGGACGTGCCGGCCGGAGCGGCCGATATCGTTGGCATATTCGATATATCGGGGATGGCCGATCGGACCGAAGCGCTCGCCGGCCATCATGTCGGAAAAGCCGATGATGGCGTTGAGCGGCGTGCGGATTTCATGGCTGACGCGCGCGAGGAAATCGGTCTTGTGGGCGTTGGCGGTTTCGGCCGCGCCCTTGGCATTGCGCAGCTCATCCTCGGTGCGTTTCCACTGGGTGATATCGCGGATGACGGCGCAATAACCGTTCGAGGAGGTAAGCCGGCCCATCGTCATGAACAGCGGCACGAAGCCGCCGCCGGCCTCGCGGCCGATCACTTCGCGCCCGTCGTTCAGCACGCTTGCCACGCCGTGGCCGGCAAGGCCGTTCAGATAGTCGAGGACGGCTTTCTGGCTCTCATGGGCAAACAGCATGACGAAGGGTTTGCCGCGCGTCTCCTGCTCGTCGTAATTGAACAGCGCGCTCGCCGACCGGTTCATCGAACGGATATCGCCCTCGGTGCCGATGACGACGACGCCGTCGGTCGCCGTTTCCAGGATCGAGCGCAATTCCTCGACCTCGACCTGAAGCTTGGCGACCTTCTCGACCATCCGCTCCGGACGCGCTTCGGAACGGTTGCTGTCGCCGCGGCCATCCTCCTTGCCTTCCACCGGCATCAGCGCCAGCATCAGAGCATTGGCATCTTCCCAGCGCACCGATTGCAGCCGCGCAGTCACCGGTGTCAGCGTGTCGTCGGCCTTGACCAGCATCATGGTGCCGGAACCGGCTGCCTTTTCCTCAAGTTCGCGCCGCTGCAGCAGGGCTTCGATACCGCCAACCTCACGCAGCGCGTCGAGCGACTGGTAGCCCGTCAGCCGCATGAATTCGGGATTGGCATGGATCAGCGCATCGCCGACATGGATAAGCACCGCGACGGGCAATTGGTCGACCGTTCCGGCCGAAAGCCCGTCAATCATCTTCACGCGCGGCGGGATGAAGCTTGTGAGAACCTCGATCTGGCTGACCGTCTCCTCGAGCCCTTCCGTCGCCTCGTCCTCGGTGATGGCGGCGGGTTCTTCCGCGGCGCCGTCTTCGCGCAACGACTCGGCCGCCTTCTCGAAGATCGCTTCCTGCGGCGCAATCTCCTCGGCCGAAGCTGTGTCGGCCGTATCGGCGCCGGGCGTTTCGCCGGTGAAGGCTTCGGGCGCCGCGCTTTCTTCGAAAGCCGCCGGTTCCGTGGCGGTGGTGCCCGTCGGCGCCGGGGTGTCGGGCTCCTCCCTGCGGGCGCCGAAGGCTTCCAGGCGCTTAGCGATTTCGCGGAAGTTCGCCTGTTCGGCGGCCGTCAATGCGGCGCCTGTGCTGTGAAGCTGCACCACCTTGTCGGTGGAACGACGATTGGGCGTTTCCACGATGCGAAGCGCCGGGGGTTCGTCTGCGGCATCGGCCGCCAGCCCTTCACCGGCGCCCTCCTGCACCTCTTCGGCGGCGCTCTCCCGGGTGGGCGGCTCGAAGCCGGCCTCCCCTCCGGCCGCTTCGAAAGGCGTCTCTTCGATCTGAGGGTGGTCCTCGATCACGTCCGCCGCGATCGTTTCTGCCGGGGCCGCTTCGGGCGCGGCGTCAATCTCGTGCGCCGGTTCGCTGACCGCGTCGGCCGCCGGGCCGAGGCCTGCCGCATCATGGCCGACACCGTCCGGGCCAAGCGTCAGGCCGAGCGCCAGCGGATCCTCCTGCGTATCGGAAAGCCTGACGACGCCGAAGCCGCGGAAGCCGTCGAAGTCGCGGCTGCGGGTATAGGTCGGCAGTGCGGCGAGATCGACCGGGACGACGAGGCTGGTGCCTTCGACCGGCCAGAGGATCGTCTTCCCCGACCATGTGTCGCGGCGCGCAAGGGCCTCGGAAATCTTGCCGTCGGGGTCGAGATTGAAGAGAGCGGCGATGTCGCTGAAGGCAGAGCCGATGATAGCGGATGCATGCGGACCGACGGCCTCGGCAAATTCGTGACTGACTTCGTTGAACCGGCCTTCCGCATCGATCTTCCAGACGAAGCGGGTGGCGCGGCTGTTCGGCCTGAAGACGAAACCAGGCTCGGGCGCAAGCGATGCGGGAGGGGGCGCGTCGGCTGCGATGGCCGGCTCTTCGCGCGCGGCGTCCGGCGCCTCATCGCGCGGCATTTGGCTGGTCTCGGCGGGTGTCCCCGCCATCGCGGTCGCTTCCGCCGTCTCGTCGACGGAATGGCTCGCGGCCTCATCGACGGGCGCCGCGGGCTCGTCGGCCTCATCCATGCGGCTCTCGGTCGCGTCGTCGTTCTCCGCCGCTTCGGTTGCGGTCGGATTCTCGTCCGCAACCGCCGCCTCTGCGGTGGTGGCAGCCGCCTCGGCCGGCTGTTCCCGGTCGTCGGCGATCTCCTCCAGTGTCTCCTCGACCTCTTCGATTCCCGAGACGGCATTGACGATCTCGCCGAAGCCGGTCGCCGCAGCCGCCTCTTGCGGAGGAAGTTCGGATGACGACGTGCCTTCTTCCCTCGCCGGCGCGTCAGCCGCCTGCGGGGGTGCATCGACTGCGTCGAGCACGGGCGCATCGGTCGGATCCAGATGACCGATCGCGGTTTCCACGGCAAAGAGCAGATTGAGCGACGGCTCGTCGCTGAGCCTGCCGACTGCTGCCGGAAGATAACCCCTGCCGGTGGCGACCGGGCGCTTCACCAGGCGATCGGGATGCGCGCCGGCAAGATTGATCAAGGCCTTTGCGGTCTCACCTGATATGGCGAGCGAGGCGAAGCCGGGCGAGGCCGCGATGACCTCGCCATTGGCGCCGATGACGGCCATATGCGTGTCGGGATCATCGAGACCTTGCAGCATCTGGGCCGCCGCAGCGCCCGCCGTTAGCGGCCTTGCCGACACCGGCACGGAAAACAGAATAGCCTTCTCGCCTGATGAAAGCCGGATCAGTTCGGCCGCCGCCTGCACCTGCACGCGCTGGAAGCCCTTGGCGACCCGGATCATCAGGCTTCTGTTGTCGCCGATATCGGCGAGCTGACGCGCCGCCGTTTCCAGCTGGCGAAAGGTGATGTCGGTGCGATCGGCTCCCTGGTCGAGCAGGTCGTAGACCGCCGAATGGCCGAAAAGCTCCGCGCCTGCGCCGTTTGCCCAGAGCAGGCGGGCAAGATCGGCCGAAAATAGCACCATGGCCTCGCCGCGCGAAAAGCGTTCCCGCACCCGCGCATGCACGGCGATATCGATGAACGGATATTGGACTGCGGGCATGATCAAACCTTGTCGCTGTCGGCCTTCTAAATTAACGGCTTATTAATAACTGCAGGTCGCACGCCGGTCCAGAACAGCGGGGTGCTTTCAGCCGAAAGGGTTAACGACTTGTGCGTCGCACAATTTATGTTGCAATGCACAATGAAATATTCTATATAGACGTCATTCGATGATCGCAGGCAGCAACTGCCTTAGCCCAAAGGAATGCGACCCATGGCTACCATAAAGACCGATGATGTTTTTTCAATCGCTTCTTTCGACCCGTCCAAGCTGGCTGAATCCTTCCGCGAATTCGCTGAAAAGGGTGCCCAGCAGTCGAAAGACGCCTATGCCAAGCTGAAGACCGCTGGCGAGGAAGCCGGCAAGACGCTCGAAGCCACCGTCCAGACGGCACAGGCCGGCACCGTCGAGATCGGCCTGAAGGCGATCGACGTCCTGCGCGTCAATGCCGAGAGCTCGCTCTCGCACATGGAAGCACTGCTCGGCGTCAAGTCCCCGGCTGAATTCTTCGAACTGCAGACCTCCTTCCTGCGCAAGCAGGCCGAACTCGCCGTCGAACAGGCGAAGTCGATCCAGGAAACCACCAAGCAGGTTGCCGAAAAGCTCGCAAAGCCCTCCAAGGAAGCCGCCGAAAAGGCCATGGCATCCTTCAAGGTTGCCTGATCGGTTTTACCATTGCGTGACAAAAGGCTGGACCCCGCGTCCGGCCTTTTTGTATATTTGATGAGGGATGGGACTTGAATTCATCGCCAAGTCCTCGTATGTGACCCCCGTCGCGTCAAACGTGATTTATGCGGTTGTAGCTCAGTTGGTTAGAGCGCAGGTTTGTGGCACCTGAGGTCGGAGGTTCGAGACCCCCCAACCGTACCATTTCTCTCTAGGTCAGCTCCCTATCAGACAAATCGTTCTGGCTGACGTCATTTCGACCGAAAAACGTACAGACGTTTGACTGTATCTGTAGTGACGCCGCACCGAGGCTGGCTTGCCTTGCCAAAAAGCACGGGCTTTCACGTATGGGATGGTAGGCGAGGCGCCTCTCCTGACCAGATGGCAACATTCCGAAGGCAAAGTGAGCAGCGCTTAAAAAGAGCCTACGCTTCCGGCGAATTTGCTGCCTATTTGCCACATCAACTCGAACATTCAGGAACCACAACCCACTCGTATGGTGCCATACCTCTGGGTGAGCTACATATGCGGCACGCAGCAGCGAGCTCCGCAATTGCAACAATCCGCCACTTGATCCGGAACGATGCCCCACGCAAGCAAAATTGCCAAGGATGCGAACCGCGAAGCCGATCCGTGGCAAGAGAGGCGTAGACAACATTCAGGGGCGCTTAAACAATTCGGACCTCGTTTTCCCGATAAGCGTGGAGACTTACTAAATTTTAGCAGATGACCGTAACTTCAATTTAAGTGCCGTCATGCGAGCAATTGCGCAGGTTCGGACGGGCAGGGCGCAGGATCCTGGAATATGTCTTCTAGCCTTTGTTAGAGGTTGCGGTGGAAGCGCCTCATAAGCGCTAGTCGCCAAGATCAAAAACCTTCTCGAATATAAATAAAGCTTTTGGTTGAATTTCCTCTTCAAATGGAGCAGAGGAAATTGGCATTAGGCGCGGCCGAAATGGAATAGGCAAACGGGGATTTTATGACGAACCTCATTACTTTTATTAAGTACGTCGACACGACTGGGGATCAGAGAATTGACGGGCTTATCAGCGGCGTTGCCTGGGACGGCACGATAACCTATGCGTTTCCCACCCTTTCGACATCGTATTCCTATGAGGGCGAGAAAGATTTCGACTTCTCGTCGATTTCTTCGCAACAGCAGTCTGCAGCCTTGTTTCTTATGGAGCAATCCTACGGAAACGCGGCAAATGACGGCTTTTCGGTTGAGGGATTTACGAACGCGAACTTTGAGGCGGGAGGCGCCGATACCGCATCCGTGCGCTTCGCTCAGTCGTCCCTGCCTCCGACGGCATGGACCTATTATCCGGGTAATCGCAGCTACAGCGGCGATGTCTGGTTCGGAACCGAATATGCCGGCACAGAAGATGACCTTCGCTTTCCGGGGTTCGGCAACTATGCGGGCCACACCGTGGCGCATGAGTTGGGTCACGCTCTCGGTTTGAAGCATGCTCATGAACCGGATGACGCCAATACGACAGTTGTTCCGAGTGCGTATGACTCGGTCGAATACACGATCATGACCTACCGCACCTATGTCGGAGACAATTTGAGTGGGTACAAGTATGAGCATGATGGCGCGCCGCAAACCTTCATGATGCTCGACATCGCCGCCCTGCAGGAAATGTATGGTGCGGACTACACCACGAACAGTGGCGATACCGTCTACAAGTGGAATCCCGACGAAGGCATCACCTATGTCAACGGAGTGGCGGCCATCACGCCCGATGCCAACCGGATCTTCGCAACAATCTGGGACGGTGGCGGTATCGATACCTATGATTTGAGCGCTTATACCACCGCCCTCAAGATCGACCTGCGAGCAGGCGGATACTCGGTCTTTTCCCAGGACCAGTTGGCCGATCTGTGGGGTGGTCCGAACAATGGCTACGCCCGCGGCAACATTTTCAACGCGCTTCTGTTTCACGGCAACGTTGCGTCCTTGATCGAGAACGTTCAGGCCGGCTCCGGCAACGACAACATCACAGGCAACGAAGCGAACAATACGCTTTGGGGCAATGCCGGGAATGATTCGCTTTATGGCGGCGCCGGCGCTGACACATTGATCGGCGGAGTTGGTTCCGATTGGATGGTGGGCGGGGCGGGCAACGATCTCTATGCCGTCGACGATAACTTCGATTTTGTGATCGAGAGTGCGAACCAGGGGACGGACACCGTTCAGACGGCGCTTTCAACCTATACGCTCCGCGACAATGTCGAGATCTTGACCTACACAGGGTCCGCCAGCTTCACCGGCACCGGCAATGCGCTCGCCAACACGATCACCGGCGGCGCCTTCAACGACACGCTGAATGGCGGGGCTGGTGCGGACACCTTGATCGGTAGTGCGGGCGACGACACCTACATCGTCGACAATGTTGGCGACAGCGTCACCGAAGCCGCCAATGAGGGGATCGACACTGTTCGCGCGACATCGGCAAGCTATACGCTTGCCGCCAATCTCGAGAACCTCACCTATATCGGCACGGCAGCCTTTACCGGGACGGGCAATGACCTTGCCAATACGATCAGGGGCGGGGCAGGTGCCGACACCTTGGACGGGAAGGGCGGTGCGGACAGCTTGATCGGCGGTGCGGGCAACGACACCTATATTGTCGATACCCTTGCCGACGTGATCACCGAAGGGCTGAATGAAGGAGGCGATCTGATCAAGACGACGCTTTCTTCCTATGCCTTGACCATCAATGCCAATGTCGAAAACCTGACCTTCATCGGCACCGGCGATTTTACCGGGACTGGAACCAGCATCGCCAATACGATCACCGGCGGCGCTGGCAACGATGTTCTGGACGGCGGCGCCGGCAATGACACGCTGAATGGCGGCGGCGGCAACGACATCTATATGGTCGACAGTGCGGGCGACGTGATCAACGAGGCGGTCAGCGCCGGCACCGACGAAATCCGCACGGCGCTTGCAGCCTACTCGATCGCCGCCTTGGTCAATGTCGAGAACCTCACCTACACTGGATCCGCCAGCTTCACCGGCACCGGCAATGCGCTCGCCAACACGATCACCGGCGACGCCGGCAACGATACGCTGAATGGCGGAGCCGGTACGGACAGCTTGATCGGCGGTGCGGGCGACGACACCTACATCGTCGACAATGTCGGCGACAGCGTCACCGAAGCCGCCAATGAGGGAACCGACACGGTTCGCACGACATTGGCAAGCTATACGCTTGGCGGCGATGTCGAGAACCTCACCTATATCGGCATCGGCACGGTAGCCTTTGCCGGAACGGGCAATGATCTCGACAACACCATTCTGGGCGGGGCAGGTGCCGATACCCTGGATGGGAAGGCCGGTGCGGACAGCTTGATCGGCGGTGCGGGCAACGACACCTATCTTGTCGATGACGTTGGCGACGTGGTCACCGAAGGGCTGAATGCAGGAACCGATCTGATCAAGACGGCGCTTTCAAGCTATACGCTCGGCAACAATGTCGAGAACCTGCTCTATACGGGATCCGGCAGCTTCACCGGCACCGGCAATGCGCTCGTCAACACGATCATCGGCGGCGCCGGCAACGACACGCTTGACGGCGGCATCGGCAATGACACGCTGAACGGCGGCGCCGGCACCGACACATTGATCGGCGGCGTCGGTTCCGACACGATGTCGGGCGGGACGGGCGACGACATCTATGTGGTCGATATTGCGACCGACGTGGTGATCGAGAATGTCAATGAAGGGACGGACACGATCCGGACGGCGCTTGCCGGCTATACGCTCGGCAACAATGTCGAGAACCTGCTCTTTACGGGCTCCGCCAGCTTCACCGGCACCGGCAACGCGCTTGATAATACGATCACCGGCGGCGCCTTCAATGACACGCTGAATGGTGGGGCAGGTGCGGACACCTTGATCGGCGGTGCGGGCGATGACACCTATATCGTCGACCATGCCGGTGACATCGTCACCGAAGCTGCCGACGAGGGAACCGACACGGTTCGCACGACATTGGCAAGCTATACGCTTGGCAGCGATGTCGAGAACCTGACCTATATCGGTACGGTAGCCTTTGCCGGAACGGGCAATGATCTCGACAACGTGATCACGGGTGGCGCTGCCGCCGATACGCTTTCGGGCGGCGTCGGCAACGATACGCTGAATGGCGGGGGCGGGGCCGATCGTTTGATCGGTGGTGTTGGCGACGACACCTATATCGTCGACAATGCCGGCGACCTCGTCACCGAGAACGCCAATGAGGGGATCGACACGGTTCGCACGACCCTGAGTGCCCACACATTGGCGGCCAATGTCGAGAACCTCACCTATATCGGAACGGCAGCCTTTACCGGGGCAGGGAATCTGCTCGACAACGTCATCACAGGTGGTGTCGCCGCCGACAAGCTTATAGGCGCTGCGGGCAATGACACATTGATCGGCGGGGCTGGCTCCGACACGATGCTGGGTGGGATTGGCGACGACATCTATGTGGTCGATATCGCAACCGACGTGGTGATCGAGAATGTCAATGAAGGGACGGACACGGTCCGGACGGCGCTTGCCAGCTATACGCTCGGCAACAATGTCGAGAACCTGACCTATACCGGCTCCGCCAGCTTCACCGGCACCGGCAACGCGCTTGATAATACGATCATCGGCGGCGCCTTCAATGACACGCTGAATGGCGCAGCAGGTGCGGACACCTTGATCGGTGGTGCGGGCAACGACACCTACATCGTCGACAATGCCGGCGACATCGTCACCGAAGCTGCTGACGAGGGAACCGACACGGTTCGAACCAACCTGGCGAGCTATACGCTTGCTGCCAATGTCGAGAACCTGAGCTTTGCCGGCACGGGGCCGTTTGCAGGCACCGGCAACAATCTCGACAACTCGATCACGGGTGGCGCTGCCGCCGATACGCTTTCGGGCGACGCCGGCAACGATACGCTGAATGGCGGAGCCGGTACGGACAGCTTGATCGGCGGTGCGGGCGACGACACCTACATCGTCGACAATGTCGGCGACAGCGTCACCGAAGCCGCCAATGAGGGAACCGACACGGTTCGCACGACATTGGCAAGCTATACGCTTGGCGGCGATGTCGAGAACCTCACCTATATCGGCATCGGCACGGTAGCCTTTGCCGGAACGGGCAATGATCTCGACAACACCATTCTGGGCGGGGCAGGTGCCGATACCCTGGATGGGAAGGCCGGTGCGGACAGCTTGATCGGCGGTGCGGGCAACGACACCTATCTTGTCGATGACGTTGGCGACGTGGTCACCGAAGGGCTGAATGCAGGAACCGATCTGATCAAGACGGCGCTTTCAAGCTATACGCTCGGCAACAATGTCGAGAACCTGCTCTATACGGGATCCGGCAGCTTCACCGGCACCGGCAATGCGCTCGTCAACACGATCATCGGCGGCGCCGGCAACGACACGCTTGACGGCGGCATCGGCAATGACACGCTGAACGGCGGCGCCGGCACCGACACATTGATCGGCGGCGTCGGTTCCGACACGATGTCGGGCGGGACGGGCGACGACATCTATGTGGTCGATATTGCGACCGACGTGGTGATCGAGAATGTCAATGAAGGGACGGACACGATCCGGACGGCGCTTGCCGGCTATACGCTCGGCAACAATGTCGAGAACCTGCTCTTTACGGGCTCCGCCAGCTTCACCGGCACCGGCAACGCGCTTGATAATACGATCACCGGCGGCGCCTTCAATGACACGCTGAATGGTGGGGCAGGTGCGGACACCTTGATCGGCGGTGCGGGCGATGACACCTATATCGTCGACCATGCCGGTGACATCGTCACCGAAGCTGCCGACGAGGGAACCGACACGGTTCGCACGACATTGGCAAGCTATACGCTTGGCAGCGATGTCGAGAACCTGACCTATATCGGTACGGTAGCCTTTGCCGGAACGGGCAATGATCTCGACAACGTGATCACGGGTGGCGCTGCCGCCGATACGCTTTCGGGCGGCGTCGGCAACGATACGCTGAATGGCGGGGGCGGGGCCGATCGTTTGATCGGTGGTGTTGGCGACGACACCTATATCGTCGACAATGCCGGCGACCTCGTCACCGAGAACGCCAATGAGGGGATCGACACGGTTCGCACGACCCTGAGTGCCCACACATTGGCGGCCAATGTCGAGAACCTCACCTATATCGGAACGGCAGCCTTTACCGGGGCAGGGAATCTGCTCGACAACGTCATCACAGGTGGTGTCGCCGCCGACAAGCTTATAGGCGCTGCGGGCAATGACACATTGATCGGCGGGGCTGGCTCCGACACGATGCTGGGTGGGATTGGCGACGACATCTATGTGGTCGATATCGCAACCGACGTGGTGATCGAGAATGTCAATGAAGGGACGGACACGGTCCGGACGGCGCTTGCCAGCTATACGCTCGGCAACAATGTCGAGAACCTGACCCATACCGGCTCCGCCAGCTTCACCGGCACCGGCAACGCGCTTGATAATACGATCATCGGCGGCGCCTTCAATGACACGCTGAATGGCGCAGCAGGTGCGGACACCTTGATCGGTGGTGCGGGCAACGACACCTACATCGTCGACAATGCCGGCGACATCGTCGCCGAAGCTGCTGACGCCGGGACCGATACGGTTCGCACGACACTGGCGAGCTATACACTGGGGGCCAATGTCGAGAACCTCACCTTTATCGGATCTGGGACGTTTATCGTCGGAACAGGGAATGCGCTGGACAACATTATCGTCGGCGGCAGTGGTTCGAATACGCTAACGGGTGGTGCCGGCAATGATACCCTCACTGGCGGAGCGGCAACCGACGTCTTCATTTACTCGCCGAACTGGGGCCATGATACGATCACAAACTTCGTCGCAACCGGCTCAGCAAGTGACGTGATCTCGATCGATGACAGCATTTTCGCCAACTGGGAATCGCTTTTTGCGGCAACTGAGCAGTCCGGGAATGATACAATTATCAGAGCCGATGCCGACAACACCATAACGCTAACAAATGTTGCTCTTTCAAGCCTGCATTCGTGGGACTTCTTCTTTGCGTGATCCTTGCTCGGACCTCGCGGCGCATTTTTTTCGGGAAGGGGCTGAACCCGTAACGGCGTGAATCAAGTCCGGCGGATATTGACGGACGTCGGTGCGGGCGTAGCTCTTTCGATCAACGGTAGGCACGGCAGCGGGGTTAGAGAGCATGTCGCGCAAAAGTGCAGCGTGCAATCTGCAGGTGCAGGCTCGAAACCAGGATCCTGTCGATTAAATGGAACCCATGCCATCCCTCACCGTTCTCCAAGCTGACGGGAGAATACGCATGTCGAAAACGCTGCTCTACGGCGCGACCAAGATCGACGAGACGAACGGCGCCTATTCGCCGATCGAAAGCCTGGCCGCATTCCAGTGGAAGAATCGCGTCTTCATTCTTTTCGCCGACAGGGACAATGCCCGCGCGGCGCGCCAGGAAAACCAGCTGCTGGCCGACCGCAGCGCGGTCGATGAGCGCGATATGGTGGTGCTGAAGGTCTCGGGCGGCAAGGTGCGGGCGCTTTTCGGCGCCGCCGATGGCCTCGACGGCGAAGTGATCCGCCGCGATCTCGATGCGCCGGAGACCGGTGAATTCGCCGCCTTCCTTGTCGGCAAGGACGGCACCGTCAAGCTCAAGGTCAGCGAGCCGATCACCAATGGCGAGCTCTTCGCCATCATCGACAGCATGCCGATGCGCGCTGCCGAGACGCTGAAGTCGGACAAATAGTCCCGACGAACATCGCAAACATAAAGGGAGGCGGTCATGTCCGTGCCCAACGAACCCATTCCCGATCAGCCGCCGATGCCGGCGCCCGGCTGGAAGCCGGTGCCGCCGATCACCGAACCGGAGCCGGACCGACTCCCCGACGAAGCTCCTGTTCCCAACCCCGATGAGAACGACGAGCCGGCCAAGCACGTTTCGGGAATTTAAAGGAAGATGTGGCGCTCGGCACGGACGAGTTCCTGTAGGAAGTCGACGACACTGCGAACGCGGACGAGGTCGCGCGCGGTTTCGTGATAGGTCGTCCAATAAGCCCGTCGGATCGAAATGTCAGGCAGGATGCGCTGCAGTTCCGGATATTGTCGGGCGATATAATCGTGCAGGATGCCGATACCCGCGCCTGATCGCACCGCCTCCGTCTGGCCAATCGCCGTCGAGATTTCAAAGCCGGCGTCCCAGCTGCGCATTACCTCGCCGGAGAAATTCAGCGAGGCGGTGAAGATCAGATCCTCGACATAGCCGATGCGCGGATGCGCCTTCAGCGCTTCGACATCGCCGGGTCTGCCGTTCGAGGCGATGTAGTCGCGCGAGGCATAGAGGCCGAGTGTATAGTCCGTCAGCTTGGAGGAGACGAGCCGGCCCTGTTCGGGACGTTCCAGCGTGATGGCGATATCGGCCTCACGCTGCGACAGCGAGAAGGAGCGCGGCACCGGCACGAGCTGGATCTTCAGCTCCGGATGGCGCTCGATCAGCCTGCCCATGCGGGGTGCCAGGAAGGAGACGCCGAAACCATCGGGTGCGCCGACGCGCACCGTCCCGGCAATCGCCGTGTCGGTGTGGCCGAGATTGGCCTGCGCCGCGAGCATTTCGGTTTCCATCCGCTCGGCGGCATTAAGGAAGATGCCGCCTTCAGCCGTCAGCTCGCAGCCATTCGTCCGGCGCACGAAGAGCCGCGTCTTCAGCGCCTCTTCGAGTGAGGTCAGCCGACGTGAAAGCGTGGCGTGGTTAAGCCCCAATCGCTTTGACGCGGCGAGGATCTGGCCGGTTCGGGCGATGGCGAGGAAGATGCGAACGTCGTCCCAGTTCATCACTTGGCCCGCATTGCAATGGGATCGACATCGATCAGCGTCAGCGACGTCACCATGCCGGCCGTCTCGCTCTTATATTTGAGGAAATGCGGTGTCCGCAGATGCGCCTCATAGGCCTCCTGGTCGGTGTAGACTTCGAGAATACGAACGCGGTTTGGAGCCTCTCGGATGGAAACAGCGCTGAGTGAAAGGACACCCTCTTCCAGCGTGACCGAAGCCTCGATCTCCTCCGTCAGCAATGCCCGATAGGCGTCGAGCCTGTCGGCGGCGATCGCCACATCCGCCATTCGCACGACCGGATTTTGGCTCATCGATTGACCCTCCCTGAGTTTGACTTGTCCGCATGCCGCTCCAAGTTTGGGAGCAGCAGCGCCTGCATCAGAACTATAAATTGTGCACAACGGTTGCTTATATCATCGCGTTGATTTGTGCAAATTGAAGTGCGAATGTAGGCCATCCAAACAGGAGGAACATTCATGCGTGAGATCGGACATTTCATCGGCGGCAAGCAGGTCGCCGGCACCAGCGGCCGGGTCAGCAACGTCTACAATCCGGCGACCGGCGAAGTGCAGGCGACCGTCGCCCTCGCCAGCGTCGAGGAGCTTCGCGCCGCCGTCGAGAACGCCAAGGCCGCGCAGCCGAAATGGGCTGCCACCAACCCGCAGCGCCGCGCTCGCGTCTTCTTCAAGTTCGTCGAGCTCCTGAACAAGCATATGGACGAACTTGCCGAATTGATTTCGAAGGAACACGGCAAAACGATCGAAGACGCCAAGGGCGACGTCATTCGCGGCCTCGAAGTCTGCGAATTCGTCTGCGGCATCCCGCATCTCGCCAAGGGTGAGTTCACCGAGGGCGCGGGTCCGGCGATCGACATGTATTCGATCCGCCAGCCGGTCGGCATCGGCGCCGGCATCACTCCTTTCAATTTCCCCGGCATGATCCCGATGTGGATGTTCGCGCCGGCGATCGCCTGTGGCAATGCCTTCATCCTGAAGCCTTCCGAGCGTGATCCCTCCCTGCCGATCCGTCTTGCCGAACTGATGATCGAGGCCGGTCTTCCGGCGGGCATCCTCAATGTCGTCAACGGCGACAAGGGCGCCGTCGACGCCATCCTCACCGATCCGGATATCGGCGCCGTTTCCTTCGTCGGCTCCACGCCAATCGCCCGCTACGTCTACGGCACGGCGGCGATGAACGGCAAACGCGCCCAGTGCTTCGGCGGCGCCAAGAACCACATGATCATCATGCCGGATGCCGATATGGACCAGGCCGTCAACGCGCTGATGGGCGCGGGCTACGGTTCGGCCGGTGAGCGCTGCATGGCGATCTCGGTTGCCGTTCCGGTCGGCGAAGAGACCGCCAACCGCCTCGTCGAGAAGCTGACGCCGAAGATCGAGTCGCTGCGCATCGGCCCCTATACCGACGACAAGGCCGACATGGGCCCGCTCGTCACCAAGGAAGCCTATAACCGCGTTCGCGGCCTCATCGACCGTGGCGTCGAGGAAGGCGCCAAGCTCGTGGTCGATGGCCGCGACTTCAAGCTCCAGGGTTATGAAGACGGCTATTTCGTCGGCGGCTGCCTGTTCGATCACGTCACGCCTGAGATGGACATCTACAAGACCGAGATCTTCGGACCCGTCCTCTCCGTCGTTCGCGCCCAGAACTACGAGGAAGCGCTGTCGCTGCCGATGAAGCACGAATACGGCAACGGCGTCGCGATCTATACCCGCGACGGCGACGCCGCCCGCGATTTCGCCTCGCGCATCAATATCGGCATGATCGGCATCAACGTTCCGATCCCGGTTCCGCTCGCCTATCACTCCTTCGGCGGCTGGAAGGCATCGAGCTTCGGCGACCTCAACCAGCACGGCACGGATTCGATCAAGTTCTGGACGAAGACCAAGACCGTCACCGCCCGCTGGCCGTCCGGCATCAAGAGCGGCGCCGAATTCGTCATGCCGACGATGAAGTGACCGGACACATCGATCTGCAATTCGGGGGCCTTTCGGCCCCCGTTTTCTATTTAAGGTTGTTGATTTCTGCGCCTCTTTGCTTTTCAGATAATGCGTCCACCGCGATTCCCATCAAGGGTGGTTGGGCAAGTGTGCTGGGGGAAGCAAAGATCATGGATAACAGAGTGTCCGCGGGCTCCGCGGCAAATGCGTTCGAGCGTGCCCGGTTCACCGGCACGGCGTCCGAATATTTCGGCATCTGGATTGTCAATGTCCTGTTGACGATCGTAACGCTCGGGATTTATTCCGCCTGGGCGAAAGTGCGGCGAAACCGTTACTTCTACGGCAACACCGTCCTGCTCGGCCGCGCTTTCGAATATGACGCCACCGGCAAGCAGATCCTCATTGGCCGCCTCATCGTCTTCGCTTTCATTGTTGTGGCCAACATTCTCGCGACGATCCATCCGCTGTTCTCACTTGTAACCACGATCCTGGTGCTCATCGCTCTGCCCTGGCTGATCGCCAGAGGCCTTCGTTTCAACGCCCGCGTGACGAGTTACCGCAACGTACGGTTTGATTTCACCGGCACCGCCGGCGGTGCCTTCGTCTCTGTGTTGCTCGGAGGATTCGTCGCTTTCCTGTCGCTAGGCCTGCTTGCGCCCGTCGCCAGCCGTTGGCTCAACCGCTATATCCTGAACAATCTGCGCTACGGAAACCGGCCGTTCCAAACCGATCCTAGGGTCGGAGCGCTTTATGGTGCGCTCGTTGTCCCGGCGCTGATAGTCGTGGTGGGAGCGGTCCTTGTCTCTACGCTTGGTTCGACGATGATTGGATGGCTTCAGGCCTATAACGCAGATGGAGTCAGGAGCGAACTCGGTGATGCCTTAACGGCGGTCGGACTATACGCAATCTTCTTCACTGTCTTCATCGTGTATGGTCTTGCGAGCATCATCTATCGGGCTGACGTCCATAACATGGTGTGGTCGTCGACGTGGATTGATGGCCGGCACAAATTGCGAAGCGATCTTTCTCCAGTGCGCTATGCCTGGATAGCCATATCAAATGTCTTTGTCACAGTGCTCACCCTCGGCTTGATGCGTCCCTGGGCGGCGGTCCGCCTGGCGCGTTATGTTGCCGAGCACACGGCAATCCGCATCGACGGCGAAATCGGGGAAGTTTTCACGCAGATTCAAACGACAGGTGCGGCCATCGGTGCGGAATATATGAGCATGGAAGGGATCGATTTTGGTTTCTGACACAGAGACCATTGCCAAGGGGGAATGGTTTCCGCCGCATTCGAGCGGCGCCGTTCCCGCGCGCCTGCGGTCGCGCGGCGGCCGCCTGGTCGCCGTGACCGAAGAAGACGCAATTCTTTCTGACGGCGATGCTGGGCAAGTCTCCTTCACGCCGCGTGTCGGGTCGATCCCGCGGCGCGCCGTCTTTGCCAATGGCTCGGTTTTCGAAAGCGCGGACAACGATGCCATCGATGCTTTCCTTCGCGGCGCGGGCAGAAGCGGCTGGGTGCATCGGCTGGAAGAATTTCATCCGCGCATCTTCGTCTTCGTGATCGCCGTCCTTCTGCTTGCCGTTGGAATCTACCGTTATGCACTGCCGGCCCTGGTCGAAGTCGCCATCTTCGTGACGCCACCTGTCGTCTCCGGGGCGATATCGTACGGCGCTCTCAACACGCTGGATAATACCGCGATGAAGCCGAGTCGCCTGACGGACCTCCGGCAGGCGGAAATTGCCGGTCTCTTTCGGCAGGTGGCCGCCAATGCCGAGGGCGGCGCCGAGCGTTACGTGCTGAATTTCCGCGATGGCGGCCTGATCGGTGCCAATGCTTTCGCGCTTCCGGACGGCAACATCATCATCACCGATCAACTGGTGGACCTGGCGGGTGGCGACGATGAGATGATATCAGGCGTTCTCGCTCATGAGATCGGCCATGTCGAATATAAACATAGCCTCAGGCAGCTCTATCGCGCGGCGGGCGTCGCCGGTCTCGTCATGCTGATTGCCGGCGATATCGGTTCCGGGGTCGAGGATATCCTGACCCAGGGCGGTGGCCTGCTCGCATTATCCTATTCCCGCAACGCCGAAGCCGAAGCCGACCGGCGCTCCGTCGAACTGATGGGCGAGGCCGGCATGAACCCGGCCTCGATCGCCCGGTTTTTCGACCTGCTGGAGGAAGAACTCGGCGATCGCTCCGGCACCAGCATGCTGTCCAGCCACCCCGGCACGCCCGAGCGCAAGCAGGCAATCCTGGATTATGCCGGCGCTCTGAAGCAGGATTGGCCTCGCGGCAAATGGCCTCATAAGCTGAATGCGAATTTCATATTTTGGAATTGTTCAAAACTACCAAACCGCCTATATACGTCTGAACAGGCACGAGTCAGGAGATCGGCATGCGGTTGACGAAGCAGACCAACTATGCGGTTCGCATGTTGATGTATTGTGCTGCCAACGAAGGGCAGCTGAGCCGGATTCCGGAAATTGCCAAGGCCTACGGGGTTTCCGAACTCTTTCTTTTCAAGATCCTGCAGCCGCTGAACAAGGCCGGTCTGGTCGAAACCGTGCGCGGCCGCAACGGCGGTGTGCGCCTGGGCAAGCCGGCACCCGAGATCACGCTCTTCGACGTCGTCCGGGTCACGGAAGACAGTTTCGCCATGGCCGAATGCTTCGAGGATGACGGCATGGTCGAATGCCCGCTGGTCGACAGCTGTGGCCTGAACTCGGCGCTGCGCAAGGCGTTGAACGCCTTCTTCGGCGTGCTCTCGGAATATTCGATCGATGACCTCGTCAAAGCCCGACCCCAGATCAATTTCCTCCTCGGAATTACCGGCGAGCACCACTACCGCAAGCCGGCGGCCGTTGCCCCCGCCGCCTGATTTCAAGAAACAGGTCTGACTTATGAAACCGCGGTTGCCTCGGCGATCGCGGTTTTTGTTTGCGCCATCCGGTTGCACCCAGGGGTGCTGAAATGTCCAACATGCGCTGCTGAGAGGCGCAATTGTCCAAAATGCGACGAAATCCCGGACATTTTTGTCCGAATATTTCCGAATGAGGCCGATTTTTGACCAAAAATTTCTAAAATTGTCCAGCTGGAAAAATTTTCTCCGTAGGCCGTTGCTTTCAGTAGATAAATGTCGTTCCATCGACCGTCGATCGGGATGCCTACGGGTCTCCAGACATCAAAAAAGAACAACCGGGAAACAATACTATGAAAAAGATCTCTGTCATGCTGGCAGCGACGGCCTTGATTTCGGTCATGGCGACGTCCGCCTGGTCCAAGACCCTTGTTTATTGCTCCGAGGGTTCGCCGGAAGGCTTCGACCCGAGCCTCTATACGGCAGGCACGACCTTCGACGCGTCCTCGCGCACCGTCTACAGCCGCCTCGTCGAATTCAAGCATGGCGGCACCGAGATCGAACCCGGCTTGGCCGACAGCTGGAGCGTTTCGGACGACGGCAAGGAATACACCTTCAAACTTCATCCCGGCGTCAAGTTCCAGACCACCGACTTCTTCACGCCGACGCGCGATTTCAACGCCGACGACGTCGTCTTCTCCTTCGAGCGCCAGCTGAAGTCCGACAATCCTTGGAACAAGTATGTCGAGGGCGGTTCTTACGAATACGCCGCCGGCATGGGCTTCCCGGAACTGATCAAGTCGGTCGAGAAGGTCGATGACCTCACCGTCAAGTTCACGCTCAACCATCCCGAAGCGCCGTTCCTGGCCGACCTCGCCATGGACTTCGCTTCCATCATGTCCAAGGAATATGCCGACAAGCTTGCCGCCGACGGCAAGATGGCACAGCTGAACCAGCAGCCGCTCGGTACCGGCCCCTACACCTTCGTCGCCTACCAGCCGGATGCCGTCATCCGCTACAAGGCCAACGAAAGCTATTTCAAGGGCAAGGAAAAGATCGACGATCTGGTTTTTGCCATTACCTCTGACGCCGCCGTCCGCGCTCAGAAGCTGAAAGCCGGCGAATGCCACCTGATTCCCTATCCGAATGCCGCCGACGTTCCTGAACTGAAGAAGGACGGAAATCTGACGGTTCTGGAGCAGCCCGGCCTCAACGTCAGCTACCTCGCCTACAACACGCAGATGGCGCCCTTCGACAAGCCGGAAGTTCGCCGCGCGCTCAACATGGCAATCAACAAGCAGGCGATCGTCGATGCCGTCTTCCAGGGCGCGGCAACCGTTGCCAAGAATCCGATCCCGCCGACCATGTGGTCCTATAACGATGCCGTTCAGGACGAGAAGTATGATCCGGACGCCGCCAAGAAGGCTCTGGCAGATGCCGGCGTCAAGGATCTCAGCATGAAGGTCTGGGCGATGCCGGTGTCGCGCCCCTACATGCTGAACGCACGCCGCGCTGCCGAACTGATCCAGGCCGACTTCGCCAAGATTGGCGTCAAGGTCGAGATCGTCACGCATGAGTGGGCCGAGTACCTGAAGCTCTCCTCCGATGTGAAGCGTGACGGCGCCGTCATTCTCGGCTGGACCGGTGACAATGGCGATCCCGACAACTTCATGGATACGTTGCTCGGCTGCGATGCCGTCGGCGGCAACAACCGCGCCCAGTGGTGCAACAAGGAATACGACGACCTGATGACCAAGGCCAAGCTGACGGCCGATGTCGGCGAGCGCACCAAGGCCTATGAGCAGGCGCAGCTGATCTTCAAGGAGGAAGCCCCCTGGGCGACCCTCGACCATTCGCTTGTCTTCGTTCCGATGAGCAAGAAGGTGTCGGGCTTCAAGATGGACCCGCTCGGCATTCACCGTTTCGACGGCGTCGACGTATCCGAATAACAAGAATAATGTAAAAATGCCCGGCAGTGCTGGGCACAGCCGGCGGTCAGGACCCTCCTGACCGCCGGAAACTATTGGACATCTGCCATGTTGCGCTTTTTCATCGGCCGCCTTGCGGTGCTGATTCCGACATTCCTCGGCGTTTCCCTGATTGCCTTTTCTTTCATCCGCCTGCTGCCCGGAGATCCCGTGATGCTGCTCTCGGGTGAACGCGTCATGGCGCCGGAGCGGCACGCCCAGATCATGCACGATCTCGGTTTCGACCGGCCCATGTATATGCAGTATTTCGATTATCTCGGAAAAGTGCTGCAGGGCGATCTCGGCACCTCGATCGTCACCAAGCGGCCCGTTCTCGGCGAATTCCTGACATTGTTTCCGGCAACGCTGGAACTGTCCTTCTGCGCCATCATCCTTGCGGTCTGTCTCGGCGTGCCCGCTGGCGTCTTTGCCGCCGTCAAGCGAGGCACGTGGTTCGATCAGAGCGTGATGGGTGTCGCCCTCGTCGGTTATTCCATGCCGATTTTCTGGTGGGGTCTGCTGCTCATCATCTTCTTCTCCGGCTATCTCGGCTGGACGCCGGTATCCGGCCGCATCTCGCTGATGTATTTCTTCAAGCCGGTGACCGGCTTCATGCTGATCGACAGCCTGCTGTCAGGTCAGAAAGGGGCCTTTGCCTCGGCCATCAGCTACCTCATTTTGCCCACCATCGTGCTGGCGACCATCCCGCTCGCCGTCATCGCCCGCCAGACGCGCTCGGCCATGCTCGAGGTTCTCGGTGAGGACTATGTCCGCACCGCACGCTCGAAAGGTTTGAAGCCGCTGCGCGTCGTCGGCGTGCACGCGCTGCGCAATGCAATGATCCCCGTCATCACCACGATCGGCCTGCAGATCGGCGTCCTTCTTGCCGGCGCCATCCTCACCGAGACGATCTTCTCCTGGCCGGGTATCGGCAAATGGATGGTCGATTCGGTGTTCAAGCGCGATTACGCGGTGGTGCAGGGCGGCCTTCTGCTGATCGCCGGCGTCATCATGATGGTCAATCTGATTGTTGATGTCCTCTACGGCTTCATCAATCCGCGCATTCGTCACTAGGAGCGGTCCATGAGCACGGTCACCGTCAAAACCGGCCAGCCATCCGCTCTTGCGGAATTCTGGCACTATTTCTCCCGCAACAAGGGCGCCGTCATCGGCCTCGTTGTTTTCGTCATCATCCTCGTCGTTGCGATCTTTGCACCGGTCTTTGCGCCACATGCGCCGAACGAGCAGAACCGGGAGGTGCTGCTCGCCGTGCCTTCCTGGATGGAGGGAGGCCACGCCTCCTTTCCGCTCGGAACGGATGCCGTCGGCCGCGATATCCTCTCGCGGCTGATCTACGGCGCGCGGTTCTCGCTCTTCATCGGCGTCGTTGTCGTCACACTGTCGGTCATATGTGGTGTCCTGATCGGCCTCGTCGCCGGCTACTTCCGCGGCCGGATCGATACCGCCATCATGCGCTTGATGGACATCATCTTGGCCTTCCCGTCGCTGCTGCTTGCGCTCGTTCTGGTGGCGGTCCTCGGCCCTGGTCTCACCAACGCGATGATCGCGATTTCGCTGGTCAACCAGCCGCATTTCGTGCGGTTGACCCGCGCCTCGGTCATTTCAGAACGTGAGAAGGAATATGTGATCGCCTCGCGTGTTGCCGGCGCGGGCACGCTGCGCTTGATGTTCAAGACGATCCTGCCGAACTGTCTGGGGCCGCTGATCGTTCAGGCGACGCTTGCCTTCTCGGCGGCGATCCTCGATGCCGCCGCCCTCGGCTTTCTCGGCATGGGCGCTCAGCCGCCGACACCCGAATGGGGCACCATGCTCGCCGAGTCCCGCGAATTCATCTCGCGCGCCTGGTGGGTCGTGACATTTCCGGGCCTCGCCATCCTTATCACCGTTCTTGCCATCAACCTGATGGGCGACGGCCTGCGCGATGCGCTTGATCCCAAACTGAAGAGGTCGTGATGCCGCTCCTCGAAATCGAAAATCTGACTGTCGAATTCCAGACATCATCCGGTCTTTTCCGCGCCGTCGACGGCGTGTCGCTGACTTGCGACAAGGGCGAGATCCTGTCGGTCGTCGGCGAATCCGGCTCGGGCAAATCCGTTGCCATGCTGGCCCTGATGGGGCTGCTGCCCTGGACCGCCAGGATCACCGCCGACCGCATGCAGTTCGATGGTCAGGATCTGCGCGGCATCTCCGCCCGTCAGCGCCGCCGGATCGTCGGCAAGGACATGGCGATGATCTTCCAGGAGCCGATGTCGAGCCTGAACCCGTGCTTCACGGTCGGTTTCCAGCTCGGCGAGACCCTGCGCGTCCATATGGGCCTCAACCGGAAAGAGCGCCGCGAACGTTCGATCGAACTCTTGAGCCTCGTCGGCATTCCGGCGCCGGAAGACCGCCTGTCGAACTTCCCGCACCAGATGTCCGGCGGCATGAGCCAGCGCGTCATGATCGCCATGGCGCTCGCCTGCAATCCGAAGCTTCTGATCGCCGACGAGCCGACGACGGCGCTCGACGTGACGATCCAGGCGCAGATCCTCGATCTGCTTGTGCGCCTGCAGAAGGAGCAGGGCATGGCGCTGGTGCTGATCACTCATGACATGGGTGTCGTCGCCGAAACCGCGGAACGCGTGCAAGTGCAATATGCCGGCCAGAAGGTCGAGGAACAGCCGGTGAAGGCGCTCTTCCGTGATCCGCATCATCCGTATACGGCAGCCCTGCTTGCGGCTCTGCCGGAACGCGCCCAGGTCGGCCATCGTCTCCCCTCGATCGCCGGCGTCGTTCCCGGCCAGCACGGTCGCCCGACAGGCTGTCTTTTCGCGCCGCGCTGCGGCTATGCCACGGTCGAATGCGATCGCGGCGTCGTGCGCCAGGGACCGGAACTCGGGCGGGCGCTGTGTAACTATCCATTGAAGGACGGTAAGCCACTCGGGCATCCCGGTGTCATGCGCGTTGAAACTGCAGGAGACCTGGTATGACGGGTGCTGTTCTCGAGGGCAGGGATCTCGCCCGTTTCTACACCGTCAACCGCGGTCTCTTCAAAGCCGACGCCACGGTCAGGGCGCTGAACGGCGTCAGCTTCAGCCTCCATTCCGGCAAGACGCTCGCCGTCGTCGGTGAATCCGGCTGCGGCAAGTCGACACTCGCCCGTCTGGTCACGATGATCGAGGATCCGACAGCCGGCGAGTTGCTGATCGACGGCAAGCCGGCGCGGGTCGGCGACCGCAGCCTGCGCAGCCAGGTGCAGATCGTCTTCCAGAATCCCTATGGCTCGCTCAACCCGCGCCAGAAGGTTGGTGCAATTCTGGAAGAGCCGCTGAAAATCAATACCGATCTCGACGCGAGCGCCCGCCGCCGCAAGGTGGAGGAGATGATGGCCCGCGTCGGGCTGCGCCCGGAACATCACGGCCGCTACCCCCATATGTTCTCCGGCGGCCAGCGCCAGCGCATCGCAATTGCCCGCGCGCTGATGCTGCGGCCGAAGGTGCTGGTGCTCGACGAACCGGTTTCGGCCCTTGACCTCTCGATCCAGGCGCAGGTGCTGAACTTGCTTATGGACCTGCAGAAGGAGATGGGCCTTGCCTATCTCTTCATCTCGCACGGCCTCTCGGTCGTCCATCACATCGCCGACGAGGTGATGGTGATGTATCTCGGCCGCCCGATCGAAACCGGTCCTGCCGCCGAAGTCTTCGCCCGTCCGCGCCATCCCTATACGGCCGCCTTGCTGTCGGCGACCCCGATCGCCGATCCCGAGCGGGAGAAGAACCGCATCCGCCTGCAGGGCGAACTGCCGTCGCCGCTGAAGCCGCCGTCCGGCTGCCACTTCAATCCGCGCTGCTGGAAGGCGCAGGACTATTGTCGCCAGGTTTCTCCCGAATTAAGTGGGGAAGGCGCACAACAATATGCCTGTCATTTCCCGCTCGACTGAGCGGGAGCCGCCGTTTGAGAGGAAACATGCAGGACGATCGGATCAACAGAGCCCATGCGATCATCGTCATGGGGGTCAGCGGTTGCGGCAAGTCCTCGGTCGGCGAGAAACTCGCTGAGGCCTTGCATCTGGCCTTCCTCGAAGGTGATGCGCTTCATCCGGCCGCCAATGTCGAGAAGATGTCGAAGGGCATTCCGCTGACCGATGAGGATCGGATGCCCTGGCTCGACCTGATCGGCAAACGGATGCAGGCCTCGCTGGAAAAGGGCGAGGGCATCATTGTCTCCTGTTCGGCGCTGAAACGCATCTATCGCGACAGGCTGAGGGCTGCCGCCGGCAGCAATCTGTTCTTCGTTTACCTCGAAGGGTCGAAGGCGTTGCTGACGAAGCGCATGGGCGAGCGCAAGGGGCATTTCATGCCGGTCTCGCTACTCGAAAGTCAGTTGGCGACACTCGAGGTGCCGACGGGCGAACCCGGAGTCGTCACCGTCGACATCGACGATACGATCGACGGCATCACAGCAACGGCCCTCCGGGGTCTCTCCACCCTCGGTGTTATGGCTTGAAGCGCTGCGGCGAATAGGCCGAGATATCGATGAATGGCGTCTCGCCGCTGATGAGTTCCGCCAGCACGCGGCCGGTAACGGGCCCGAGCGTCAGTCCATGATGGGCGTGGCCGAAGGCGAACCACAGGCCCTGATGGCGCGGCGCCTTGCCGATGACAGGCATCATGTCCGGCGTGCAGGGGCGCGCGCCCATCCATGGTTCGGGATCGAGCCTTCCTCCGAGAGGGAAGATCGTACGCGCCACGGCTTCGGCCCGGTCGAGCTGCACCGGCGTCTTCGGCGCGTCGAGCATTGCGAACTCCGCCCCTGTCGTCAGGCGGATGCCGCGGTTCATCGGCGCCAGCAAATAACCGCGCTCGGCATCGAGGATCCAGTTGTTGAGCATGGCATTGCCCTTGGCGGCATAATGCATGTGATAGCCGCGCTTGACGCCGAGGGGAAAGGAATAACCGAGCCGGCGCGTCGCGACGGCTGCCCAGGGACCGAGCGCAAGGACCGCATCCTCCGCTTCCATTGCACCTTCGCTGCTCATGATCTTCCAGCCGGCGCCGAACTGGCCGAGCGAGGCGGCGTCGCCTGTGACGAAGCGGCCGCCGAGGCTTTCGAAATAGCGGCGATAGGCCGATGTCAGCGCATGCGGATCGAGCACCGACCAGGGATCGCGCCAGCGGATGCCGCCGGCGAAACGGACGCTCATATCGGGTTCCATGCGTGCGATATCGGCCGACGTCAGGCTGTCATAGTCCACTCCGAATTCATTCTGCCAAAGCGCGGCCTCCGCTAGGGCCTCGTCGCGCTTGGCCTCCGTCCGGAAGATCTTCACCCAGCCGTTCTTGCGGATCAGCGCCTGCGCCTGCGCCGCCTCGATCAGGTCCTTGTGCTCGGCGATCGAATTTTCGATCAGTGGCGCATAGGCCCGGGTGATGACCGCGTGTCGCCGGGCATTCGAATTCCACCAGTAACGGGCGAGAAAGGCGAGCTGTCTCGGCAGCGTACTGAGATGATAATGCGCATCGATGCGGTTGTTGAGCGCATAACGCAGGAGAAGGCCGAGCTGCTGGGGAAAGCCGTAAGGTGCCACCCCCTCGCGCTGGATCAGGCCGGCATTGCCGAAGGAGGTTTCGCTGCCTGGATCCTTGCGGTCGATCAGCGTCACCTGCCGACCGCGCCGCTGAAGATGGATTGCCGTGGACACCCCCACGATACCAGCGCCGAGCACGATTGCGTTCTTCGTCATTCCCCTGCATTCCGCATTGTTCCAGATTGAAAATGCCCCTGCCGATCCCGCCGCGCAAACGAAAATCGCATTCATTTCAAAATCATTGCGCTTTTCAGCGCGGCATTTTCGGCCTTTATGCGCACATGCAGGATTGCGGCATTGAAAAACGAAAAGACGATCGCATAGACCGGCAGGCCGAAAGCAAGGGGAAGGACGGCGATCTCGCAAACGACGATCGTGTAGTTCGGATGCCGGAGAAAGCGATAGGGTCCCGATTTCACGAGCGGCGCGCCGGGCAGGATGATGATGCGCGTCGTCCAGCGATCTTTCAGGGTCGTAAGCACCCAGAGGCGCAGCGCCTGGAGCCCCAGGAACACCAAAAACCAGAAGGGTTGAACCGACCTGCCCGGCGCCAGCAGCCAAAGCCCCATGATCCAGGCGGCATGCAGCGCCACCATGACGCGATAATGCTCCGGGGCGACCTCCCGGCCGCCTCTGGCGAGCAGGGCGGCAGTGTTGCGCCGGGCAAGCACGAGTTCGCCCAACCGCTGCAGCGTCACGAATGTCAGGAGCGCGATCGACGGCCACATTCATGCCGCCCTCCGCAGCGTCACGCAGCTCGCCGAAAACCCTGGTCCCATGGCGATCATCGCTGCCCGCTCCGGCAGCCCGGCGCGGATTACCCGTTCCAGCACGAACAACACGGTCGGCGAAGACATGTTGCCATATTCGGCAAGCACGGCGCGTTCGTGATCGAGCGTGCCGGGTGTCAGTGAAAGCGCGCTCTCCATTGCGGCCAGCACCTTCATGCCGCCGGGATGGCAGATGAAGCGGTCGATATCTGCCGGCCTCAGGCCGTTTCGCGCCAGTATGGCGGTGACCGCCGGGGCGAGCTCTCGTTCGGCGAATGGCGGCAAGGATTGCGCCAGCACGATGCCGAAGCCGCCATCGTCGATCTTCCATCCCATGATATCGAGCGTGTCCGGGAAGAGGTGCTCGCCAGTCGATTCGACTTCCGCCAGGCCGCCGCCGCTCGTGCAGAGCACGCAGGCGGCGGCGCCATCGCCGAAAAGCGCCGTCGCGATGATATTCGGCCGCGTCAGCTCGTCCAGCCGGAAGGCCAGCGTGCAAAGTTCGATTGAGACGAAAAGCACAACGACGCCCGGCCGGTTGCGTGCGAGCCGCGACGCGATCGCAAAGCCGGAGACGCCGGCGGCGCAGCCGAGCCCGAAGACCGGAACACGCTCGATATCGGCCCTGAAGCCCATCCTGCGGCTAAGCTGCGCATCGAGGCTTGGGGTCGTAAAGCCGGTGGAAGAAACGGTAACGGCACAGTCGACATCGCCAGCCTCAAGCCCGGCCCGACGAAGCGCCAAGCTGGCTGCCTCGACGAAAAGTTCGCCCGCCACTTCTGCATAGGCCTGCATGCGGTCCTGCCAGCCGTGCGGCTCGTCGAACCAGGCAAGCGGCCGCGCCGCATGGCGCTTGTTAATACCGGCGGTATCGAAGACGCGGGCAAGATGACGGAAATCCTCGAAACGGCCGGCAAACAGCCGAGCTGAAGATTCGGCCGCCTGCTTTTGGAAAATGATATGTTCGGGCGTGGCAGTGGCGAGGCTGGCGAGTTTCACGGTATCGGTCACAGAATTCTCCTTGTCTTCCCGGCGCAACGCTGAGAACACCCGGTTGGGACGGTTTATTCGGCCTCAGGGGCTTCACGAAGCCGTGATGGAGAAAATGGAGCGGCCGGCGAATAAACCACGGGGCAGCGGTGTTTTCTCCCCGCAACGTCACTTTCCAGGAGTTTTCCCATGACGATCATGACAGCCCGTATTGCTGCCGTCCTTCTTGGCGGCTGCCTTGCCGCTTCGCTCTTCTCCGGCCCGGTCTTTGCTGTCGGCAATGACAACAGCACGATGCCGACCTGCAAGAAGGGCGAGATCTACGACCAGAAGACCAAGAAATGCGTCAAGCAGCAGAGCGCTAATGTCTCGGACGAGAACCGTACCGACTATGCCTATTCGCTGGCCAAGGCCGGCCGTTATGAAGAGGCGCTTGCCATGCTCGATACGGTCAGGGACCAGAACAGCGCGGAGGTGCTGAACTATCGCGGTTACGCCACCCGCAAGCTCGGCCGCACCGACGAAGGCATCTCCTATTACCTGCAGTCGGTGAAGATGGATCCGCAGTACGCCAAGGTCCGTGAATATCTCGGCGAAGCCTATGTCATCAAGGGCCGGCTCGATCTCGCAAAGGAGCAATTGAACATGATCAAGACGATCTGCGGCATGGCTTGCGAGGAATATCAGGATCTGAACGCTGTCATCCTCGACCCGTCGAAGATCTGAGATTAGGCCACTGGCGGGAAATGGAGCTGGAAAAGGATATCCGAATGTCGGTCGCGGACGCGCCATTTCCTGCCTATAGTCGCGAGAATGGAATCGCCGGTTTATCAGGTGGTTCCAAGGATGCAGGATCGGCGGAGGCGGCCATCGCGAGCGAAGCGGATATCAGGAGCGGTCTGACGGAAAACCTGGCCAGGCTCTGGCGTTATGGTCTCGTTCTCTCGCATCAGCGCGATGTCGCCGACGACCTAGTGCAGGCGACCTGCCTTCGCGCGCTCGAGCGCGCCGGCCAGTTCGTTCCCGGCACCCGGCTCGACCGCTGGCTGTTTTCGATCCTGCATTCAATCTGGCTGAACGAGATCCGCTCGCGCCGGGTGCGCCAGGGCCAGGGTTTCGTCGATGCCGGCGAAGCGCTGACGTTCGACGGCGCGCACGATACTGAAACGCATGTGATGGCGGGGCAGGTTTTGAAACAGGTAAATGCGTTGCCCGAGGCGCAGCGGACGGCGGTTTTCCTCGCCTATGTGGAAGGACTGTCCTATCGCGAAGTTGCAGGCATATTGGATATTCCGATCGGGACCGTGATGAGCCGGCTGGCGGCCGCCCGCGCCAGGCTCTCCGGCGCCGGACCGGCAGGGGGACGGCCATGAGCATGAAACACACCATTCCCACCGACGAGGACTTGACCGCCTTCATCGACGGCGAGCTGACGGCGGAAGAGGCAGCTCGCATCGAGGCCATCGTCAAGGAAGATGAGAGCGTCGCCGAACGGCTGGAATTCCTGGCGCGCGCCAGTCTGCCGTTCGAGCAGGCTTTCGCTCCGCTCCTCTCGGAAGCCCCGCAGGAAAAACTGGAGGCGATGCTCGCCGCCATTCCTGCGCATGAGAACGCAAAACCCGCCTCCGCGCCTGCGGTCGTCCGCCGTCGCTTCCTCGGCGCGCTCGCCGCCTCGCTTGTGGCCGGCATCGCCATCGACCGCACCGTCATCGGCATCGGCAGGGGCTTTTCCGCAAAGGACGAAAACAGCGAATGGCGCGCCGTGGTCGCCGATTATATCTCGCTCTATACCGCCGAAACGCTCGCCGGCCCCGTTCCCGGCAGGCAGGACCAGGCCGCCCAGCTCGCCAGTCTTGACGAGAAGCTCGGCCTGTCGCTCTCCCCGGAAGCAGTTTCGCTCCCGGGGATCGATTTCAAAAGCGCCCTGCTGCTGCAATATGACGGTAAGGCGCTCGCCCAGATCGCCTATCTCGATCCCGAAACCGGCCCGATGGCGCTCTGCATCGTGAAATCTGATGCGGGGCCGAAGGCGCCGGATCTGGAAAACCGCAAAGGGATGAATGTCGTCTACTGGTCGAACGAGACGCACGCCTTTATGCTGATCGGCTATGCGGCGGCGGACAGGATGACGGCAATTGCGGATGGGGTGCGGCGGAGGGTGGCGGTGTGACCCGCCACGCCGGCGGCTTTAAGCTGATCAGTCCTGCGATCGATTGCGCATCAGGAACTGGCCTAGCCGGTTCACGATCTTGAAGGCCCAGAACATTGATGTTGAGACCTTGAGGCCGTGGTCGGCAAGGGCGCGCAGCACCTCCTTGTTCTGACGCGATATATTTTGAACGTTCTTGTTCGTGGCGCCCCCTAAGCGCATTCTGACCAAGACTCGCGGAATATAGATCGTTCTGATCCGCGCGACTTCCAAAAATCGCATCATCAGCTCGACGTCGGCTGCAAGCCGATAACGCAGGTCAAACCGCCCGAACCGTTCATAGATGTTGCGCCGAACATAGAATGTTGGGTGTGGCGGGCACCAGCCGCGCGCGAAGAAACCGGGTTTGAACGCGCGGGATTTCCAGTAACGGATCTTGCGATCGATGTGCCGGTTGGAAACATAGACGAGATCGCCATAGCAGCCGTCATAGGCTTTATCGTCCAGCGCTGCCGCCACGGTTTCCAGGGAGTCGCTGCTCTCGAAAGTGTCGTCGGCATTCAGGAATCCGATGATGTCGCCGCTCGCAAGGCCAATCCCCTTGTTCATGGCCTCATAGATACCTCCGTCCACCTCAGAAAGCACACGGCGGTTATCCGCCGGCGCCGAAGCGATGATGGCGAGGGTGGAATCGGTTGAGCCACCATCGACGATGATATGCTCGAAATCGCGGTAGGTTTGCGTGTCGATGGAGCGCAGCGTATCGGTAATGGTCTGTTCGGCGTTCCAGCAAACAGTGATGAGGCTTATCCGAGGAGGGCGTGGATCGGCGGTGTCTACAGCCATTTTGACGAGTATCTTGCTCACATTCTAGGGGCGAAATCTAGCCGACCCGTAGCAGACGGAGAGGCGGCGTCGCAATCCAGTCCTGCAGATTATCCTCGATCAATGTCCGATTGACCGGCGATTGGTCGACTTCCCGTCTTGGTAAGTGCATTGCATGCAGATCAATCTATCTGTAGTGAGCAGTGTCGAACAGCGATGGTCACCACGCTAGGCTCGTGAATGCACGCGGCTTTACCAGGTTTTACAGGAGGTCTCTTGTCTTCGAATAAAAAACTGCGCAAGGGCATCTTGCTCGCCGGTGGCTCGGGCACCCGACTTCATCCCGCGACTCTCGCCATTTCGAAGCAGCTTCTTCCGGTTTTCGACAAGCCGATGATCTACTATCCCCTGTCAACGCTGATGCTTGCAGGCATCCGGGATATCCTGATTATCTCCACGCCGCAGGACACCCCGCGTTTTGAACAGTTGCTGGGTGACGGCGCCCAATGGGGATTAAATCTCCAATATGCCGTGCAGGCTGCACCGGACGGAATTCCCCAGGCATTCTCGATTGGCAGGGAATTCATCGCGCGGGATGCAACCGCCCTCGTGCTGGGAGACAATATCTTCTACGGCAACCTCCTGACTCATGATTTATCCGCGGCTTCCGCGAGGTCGGACGAAGCGACGATCTTCGCGTACAAAGTCCACGATCCCGACCGGTATGGGGTAGTGGAATTTGATGGTCAGGGCAAAGTCCTCAGCCTGGAGGAAAAGCCATCCAGGCCCCGCTCTTCTTATGCAGTAACCGGTTTATATTTCTACGACAATGACGTGGTTGATATTGCTGCCGCCTTGAAACCATCGCCACGCGGTGAAACCGAAATTACCGATATCAATCGCCATTATTTGGCGGCCGGCAGGCTGAATGTTGCCGTCTTGGGCAGAGGACATGCCTGGCTTGATACGGGCACGCACGATTCACTCCTTGAAGCCAGTCAATTCATTGCCACCATCGAGCGGCGCCAGGGGCTGAAGATTGCCTGCCCCGAAGAAATCGCCTTTCATTTGGAATACATAGATGCCGAGCAGTTGCTGAGGCTGGCAGCTCCACTTGAAAAGAGCTCTTACGGTCGATACCTCATCAGCCTGGTGAGGGAACCAACTCCGCATTTCCCGCCCGGCTGACCTGCAAAACTGGAAATCAATCTTGTCTGCTTTTACCCTGCTTAAGTTAAAGACAATGTCCGACTCACGAGGCGCGTTGACCGTCATGGACGGAATACTGCCATTTCCGGTGGTCCGGAGCTTCTGGATCTATGGTGCTGACGGATACACACGCGGCGGTCATCGTCATCACAAGACGCGGCAGGCCTTGGTGGCGATTTCGGGGAGCGTGATGGTTTTGATGGACGATGGAAAAGCCAGGGAAGAGGTCACCTTGTCGTCACCGGACCAGTGCCTGCTGGTAGAGCCAAGGGACTGGCATGAAATGACCTTCGGTCCTGGTTCTATCCTGCTGGTTTTTGCCTCTCACGGATATGATAAGGACGACTACATCGACACCCCCTATGAACGGCTCTGAGATGATTGAGTATGAAAGTCTAGCGCAGGCCAACCGCCCGCTGATGGAAGAGTTGGAGGCGGTTGCATCCCGTGTCATTCGGTCCGGATGGTACATACTTGGCAATGAGGTCTCCTCATTCGAAGCTGAATTCGCTGCCTTTGCGGAAAGCAAACATTGCATCAGCGTGGCCAATGGTCTGGATGCATTGATCCTGTCGATCGAAGCGCTCGACCTGCCGAAAGGCAGCGAGATCATGGTTGCCTCCAACACCTATATAGCCACTGTTC
Source organism: Rhizobium sp. NLR22b (assembly GCF_019685295.1). NCBI lineage: Bacteria > Pseudomonadati > Pseudomonadota > Alphaproteobacteria > Hyphomicrobiales > Rhizobiaceae > Rhizobium > Rhizobium sp. NLR22b. The sequence continues at coordinate 259,890 of NZ_JABDWM010000001.1, read as the reverse complement.
TGGCGATTCTTCGCGCGGGCCACAAACCCGTTCTGGTGGAGCCCGAGCGCGAAACCTTCAATATCGATCCGGAGCGCCTTCCAGCGGCGCTCACACACAAGACGCAGGCAATCTGCGTGACGCATCTTTTCGGCAAATCCTGCCGGATGACCGAGATCGCGGCGTTTGCAAGCGAGCATGGTCTCAAGGTGATCGAGGATTGCGCGCAGTCTCACGGCGCGCGCTTTGACGGCAAGCTGACCGGCACCTTCGGAATTGCCGGTTGCTTCAGCTTCTATCCGACCAAGAATCTTGGAGCTCTCGGAGATGCGGGCGCCATCGTCACGAACGATGACGAATTTGCCGATCGCCTGAGACATATGCGCAACTACGGCTCGAAGAAAAAATATGAGAACGTTTATATTGGTGTAAATTCGAGGCTTGACGAGATGCAGGCGGCATTCCTGCGGGTTAAACTCCGTCACCTCGACCAGGTGACTGAACATAAGCGGGCACTGGCCGATGTTTATTTTGCCAATTTGCCCAAATGGCTCGCGCAGCCGCTTCGTCGACCTGCCGAGTATGACGTGTTTCATATCTTCGCGATACGTCATCCGGCCCGCGACGAATTGCGTCGGTGGCTGCTCGATAACGGCGTCAAGACCGAGATACATTATCCGATCGCCCCGCATCGGCAGAAGGCAATGCAAGGCGTTCTTTCCGGCGACTATCCCATTGCCGATGAGCTGCATGCCACCGAGCTGAGCCTGCCTATTTCGGCTGGGCATCGAAAGGATGAGATCGAGCGCGTCTGCAGCCTTCTTACTGCGCTCCCGGAAAAGCTGAAGTTGGCGGCATGACAGAACAGCTGAAGGGATCGGCCTCCACCCGCGAGGAAGATTGGGATATCGTTATCAAGCCTTCGAAGGGCAGCGCGCCGGATCTCGGACTCGTCTGGCGATATCGCGATCTCGTCTGGATGTTCTTTATGCGGGATTTCACGACATTTTATAAACAGACGGTTCTGGGGCCGGTCTGGTACATTATTCAACCGTCGCTGACGGCAATGACGTATTATATCGTGTTCGGAAAAATCGCCAATCTTTCCACGGATGGCCTGCCACCTTTCCTGTTTTATATGTCGGGAACGATCATCTGGAGTTATTTTTCCGTCTGTCTGGCCAATAACTCCGACGTCTTCTCGAAAAATGCCAACCTGTTCGGAAAGGTTTATTTCCCCAAGCTCGTGGTGCCGCTATCCGTTGCCATGAGCGGGCTTGTCGCATTTGCCATCCAGTTCCTGCTCCTGTTGACGGTTGCGGTTGGGATGAAGATCGCCGCCCCCGATCTGGCATTGAGCTACAGGTTCCTATTTATGACGCCGCTCCTGCTGCTCTATATTGCGGTGCTTGGTATAGGTGCGGGGCTTGTGGTTTCGGCGCTAACAGTCCGTTTTCGTGACTTGGTTTATGCCGTCGGATTCATGACGCAGCTCTGGATGTATGCCACGCCGATTGTCTATCCCTTTAGTCAGATTCCTGAACGGTATCACTGGTTCTTTTATATCAATCCGATGACGACCCCGGTACAGACCTTCCGTTGGGCGCTGCTTGATTCTCCCGCTTTGCCGGTCAGTCTGTGTCTCGCCAATCTGGCTGTGACTGTCGCGATCGCGACGTGCGGCTTGATGCTTTTCGCTCGTGCGGAGGCAACTGCGATGGATACGGTCTGATGAACGATATCGTTATTCGAGCCGAGCACGTCAGCAAGCTATACCGCCTTGGCGTGATCAACCATGGCACGCTTTATCGCGACCTTCAAAGCTGGTGGGCAAAGTGGCGCAACCTTCCCGATCCGAATGTTTCTGTATCCGATTATGCTTCCAACAAGAGTCAGCAGTCGCGAGTGAAGGGCGACATCTTTAAAGCGCTGGATGATGTCTCCTTCGAGGTGGGGAACGGCGAGATCGTCGGGATTATCGGCAGGAATGGCGCCGGCAAATCCACCCTGTTGAAGGTCATGTCACGTATCACCATGCCCAATTCGGGTTTCATAGGTATACGGGGCAGGATTGCCAGCCTGCTTGAGGTCGGCACCGGATTTCATCCGGAGCTCACCGGTCGCGAGAACGTCTATCTCAACGGAGCCATCCTTGGCATGAGCCGCGCCGAGGTCAGGTCCAAATTCGATGAGATCGTCGAGTTTGCTGAAATCGGCGAGTTCATTGACACCCCGGTGAAGCGGTATTCATCTGGAATGTATGTGCGTCTGGCTTTCTCGGTCGCGGCGCATCTCGAGCCGGAGATCCTGCTGGTTGATGAAGTTCTGGCCGTCGGCGACGTCAACTTCCAGAACAAATGCATGGGACGCATGCAGGAAGTCACGAAGGCAGGTCGAACGATCATCTTCGTCAGTCACAACATGACCGCGATCAGCAGCATCTGCCCGAAATCGATTCTGATGGCCGATGGCAAGGTTGCTGCGATGGGCGAGACCGCAGATGTGATCAAGGCCTATCTCAATCGCCCGGAATTCGGCGGTACCGCAAGTTACTCGGTCAATCCCGAGGACATCGACGGAAAAGCGGTGATATGCCGCGTCGCGGTATTGAACGAGAAGGACGAGGTTTCTGAAACCGTGGAACTGTCGAACGGCTTCTCGGTCGAGGTCGAATACGAATTGAGGGAGCCTCTTTCCGGCCTCTCGGTCGGGATGCAGATCAAGATGGAGGACGGCTACACCACGCTCGTCAGCCTTTCCGATCCCGAACTCGACGTCGGGCGCCTGGATACCCGGCCAGCCGGCTATTACAAAGCGCGCGTCAGATTTCCCGGATATCTCCTCAACACCGGCACCTTCTACTTGCGGCTCGGCATATCGAGCCGGTTCTCGATCTATTCCGTCGCCGAGGGTATTCGGTTTGACGTGGAGGACAATGTCGGAATTATCCAGATGCTGGGTCAGCAACGCAAGCCGTCGATTTCGGCGATCCAGTTGCCTTGGGAGGTGGAGAAGCTCTTCCAGCGAGATTCTGAGGGTGTTTTGAAATGAAGAAAGTGCTTGTCACTGGGGCGGATGGATTTATCGGCTCTCACCTTGTCGAGACGCTGGTCAGGTCGGGCGTCGAAGTTCGCGCCCTATGCCAGTACAACTCGTTTTCCAGCTGGGGCTGGCTTGACCAATCCGAACACCGCGGCCAGTTCGAAGTGATCCTCGGAGACGTCCGCGATCCCTCGCAAATGCGCACCGTCGCAAAAGGCGTGGATACGGTTTTCCATCTCGCCGCTCTGATTGCGATTCCCTATTCCTATCAAGCACCCTCAAGCTACATCGATACGAATGTGCATGGGACGCTGAACGTCCTTCAAGGAGCCCTCGACGCTGGGGTGGGAAGGGTGATCCAGACCTCGACCAGCGAAGTCTACGGCACCGCGCGTTTTGTGCCGATCAGCGAAAGCCATCCGCTGCAGGCGCAGTCGCCCTATTCGGCTTCCAAGATCGGTGCGGATGCGATCGCCTACAGCTATTATTCGAGCTTTGATCTGCCGGTGACGATTGCCCGGCCTTTCAACACCTTTGGCCCGAGACAATCTGCAAGGGCGGTTATTCCGACCGTGATTTCACAGCTTCTGAGCGGACGGACGACCCTGAAGCTTGGTGCGCTCTCACCAACGCGGGACTTCAATTTCGTCCAGGATACCTGCGATGGCTTTCTGGCGCTCGCGGCCTGCGACCAAGCGATCGGCCAGACCGTCAATATCGGTTCCGGCAGCGAGATATCGATTGGCGATACCGTTCAGCTCATCGCCGATATCATCGGCGTCAGCGTCGAGATTGAATGCGACGAACAGCGTTTGCGTCCCGCAAACAGTGAAGTGGAACGCTTGTGCTGCGACAACAGCCTGATCAAGTCTCTGACGGGATTTTCGCCGCGTTACAGCGTGGAGGATGGTCTGAAGGCAACGATCGAATGGCTGCGTCAGCCGCAGAATCTGGCGCGGTATAAGGCGGATATTTTCAATGTCTAGACGCGCAGTCATTCTGGCGGGGGGAATGGGCACGAGGTTGCGGCCCTATACCGTCGTCCTTCCAAAGCCTTTGATGCCGATCGGCGATTATCCTATTCTTGAGGTCATCATCCGGCAGCTGATAGCAGGCGGATTTCAGCACATCACGCTTGCCGTCAATCATCAGGCCGAATTGATCAAGGCGTTTTTCCAGGATGGCGACAAGTGGGGCGTACGCATCGACTATTCGCTCGAGGACGAGCCGCTTGGCACGATGGGGCCGCTGCGGTTGATCAAGGATCTTCCTGAGAATTTTCTAGTGATGAACGGCGACATCCTGACGGACCTCAATTATGCCGATTTTCATGATGTCCATGTCCGGGACGGCAATATATTCACGATCTCGTCCAAGACGCGCCAGCATCGCATAGACTACGGCGTTCTTGATACCAACGCCGCAGGACGACTAACGGGCTTCCGGGAGAAGCCCACGGCCGAGTATAAAGTCAGCATGGGCGTCTACATGGTGTCTTCGGCGGCCGTCGAGCACATACCGCAACGCGGCGCTTACGGCTTTGACCAGTTGATGCTCGATCTACTGGCGGCAGGCAAGCCGGCCACGGTTCGCGATTTTCCGGGCTATTGGCTCGATATCGGACGCCCCGACGATTATGCATTGGCGATCGAAGAGTTCGAAACCATGCAATCCAGGTTCTTGAATGGTTGACGCCATCGTCACCGGTGCAGGCGGCTTCCTCGGGAAGCGTCTGGTGGAGCGGCTTGAACAAGCTGGCATCGATGTGCTTGCGCTTGAGCGAACGCATGGGGACATTAGCGAAGAGCGCCTTTGGAAGGAGCTTCCGGCAGCGCGCACGCTGTTTCATCTTGCCGGCAGGACATTCGTTCCGGATAGCTGGACACAAGGCCCGAGTTTCACCGCCGCCAATGTTCTCGGTACACAGCATGCTTTGAACTGGTGCAAGCGGCACAAGGCCAAACTCGTCTTCGCAAGCGCCTATGTTTATGGGGTGCCGGAACGGCTGCCGATCCATGAAAGCGATCCGGTCAAGCCGAACAACCCTTACGCACTTTCCAAATATCTTGCCGAACAGCTCTGTGAGTTCGCTGCTACATACGAGCAAATACCGGTGGTGGTATTGCGCCTTTTCAATATATATGGGGTTGGGCAGCGGCCGGAATTTCTGGTACCGACGCTACTGAATCAGGTAAGAACGAAACAGGAAATACAGGTCATGGACCTCGGTCCGCGGCGGGATTATGTCTTCGTCGACGATGTCCTGAGCGCCTTTGCCAAATCAATGGACGTGTCGGAAGGTTACCACTGCATCAATATCGGCTCCGGAATGTCGTATTCGGTGCAGGAAATCATCGACATCTTGCAGGAAGCTGCCGGCACTAATCTACCAGTAGTGTCGTCTTGCGCTGTTCGGCGGAATGAAATACCTGACGTGCGGGCCGATATTACGCGGGCTCGCGCCGTTCTCGGATGGCAGCCGGAGTGGGATCTGCCCGCCGGCATCCGCGTGATGATGAAGGAGTCGTAAAATTGAACGAGCGTTACGTTCCGATCAACAAAGGCAACTACTCGATGGACACGGACGAGCGCGAAGCCGCGTTCGACAGATTCCGTGGCGAGGGATGGGAAGCCGAATACGCGGATTACCGTCGCAAATGGTCGGAATATGCCCTGAACCAGCAGGTTTCGGATTACCCGCTGCTCGTCGATCTCGAGCTGGCGTCGATCTGCAACCTGCGCTGCCCCATGTGCTATACGATCAGCGACGAGTTCAAGAAAAACGTCAATACGACGCGGATGGACTGGGACCTCTATTGCCGGATTATCGATGAGATCGGCGGCAAGGTTCCGGCGATCCGCCTCTCGCTGCGCGGCGAGGCGACGTTGCACAAGCGTTTCGCCGACTGTGTGCGCTACGCTAAGGACCATGGGATCAAAGAGGTTTCGACCCTCACGCATGGCTTCAAGCTCAACAGAGACTATTTCGCCCAGCTTGTCGATGCCGGCATCGACTGGATCACCGTTTCGATCGACGGCACCGGTGAGACCTACGAGAAGATCCGCAAGCCGATCAAGTTCGAAGCCCTGCTCGACAAGATCAAGGACATAAAGAAGTACAAGGAAGAGCGCGGTCTCCACCGTCCTGTGATCAAGGTGCAGGGTATCTGGCCGGCAATCCGGGAGAATCCCGATCTCTACTACGAGACCTTTGCACCTCATGTGGATCTGGTCGCTTTCAATCCGTTGATCGATTACCTCGGCAACGATTCCGAGATCGCCTATCTCGATAACTTCACATGCCCGCAGCAGTACCAACGCCTTGTGATTGGTGCCGACGGATTGGTCATGAAGTGCTCGAACGACGAGGAGAACCGCGAGGTTATCGGCAATGCGAACACCGAAACCGTGCACCAGATCTGGCATGGGGAAAAAATGAACGCGGTGCGCGCTCTGCACAAGGAACCGCAAGGCTTCCTGAAGAGCGAGGTCTGCCGCAGATGTTATCTGCCGAGACAGACCAATGATGAGACGGCTGAGATTTGCGGCCGACAGGTCATTGTGCGGAATTACGTCGACCGAAACCAGGAAATCGGGCAGTAATCGGCCGAATTCCACGCGCTACGACCAGACCTCGCCAAGCCTATAGTTTAGGGGCTGCGATCGCCGCGAGAGCGAGGCGGCTTTGCCGGTCGTGAATTACAGGGAGTAACAGGATGTTCCGGAATTACCGGCCTGATCGGTGCTATATCATCGCTGAGATCGGCGGAAACTTCACGACGTTTGATCAGGCAAAGCGCTTGATTGACGAGGCAAAGGCGGCGGGGGTGGATGCCGTCAAGCTCCAGACCTATCGCGCAGAGACTTTGTCGAGCCGCAACGCCATGTTCGACATGGAGAACACCGGCGTTACCTCGCAGTTCGAACTCTTCCGCAAATATGAAATCGGCCACGAGCTTCACGAAGCGGTGTTTCGCTATGCCGAAGAGCACGGGCTGGACTGGTTCTCCTCGCCTTCGCATGAAACGGATGTCGATCTACTGGAGAGGTGTGGAGTCGGCGCCCACAAGGTGGGTTCGGACGACGCGGTCAACATTCCCTTTCTCCGTTATCTGGCAAAAACCGGCAAGCCGATCATCCTGTCGACGGGGATGTCGACGCTCGACGAAGTTCGGGAGTCCGTCGCCGCCATCAAGGAAGCCGGCAACGACAAGCTTATTCTGCTGCATGCCATCACGAGTTATCCGACGCATCCGGAAAATGTGAACCTGCGTGCAATGCAGACGATGATGAAAGCGTTTCCGGATCTCGACATCGGTTATTCCGACCATACGCTGACGCCGGTCGCAAGCCTCTGTGCGGTCGCGATGGGCGCCCGGGTGATCGAGCGTCATTTCACCTACGACAAGTCCGCCGACGGCCCGGACCACATGCTTTCGGCCGATCCGACGGAAATGAAATGGCTCGTCGACGCGATACGAGCGTTCGAGATCATGAAAGGCAGTGGCCGCAAGGAGCCGGCTGCGAGTGAAGCAACGACGAGATTGAACAATCGCAAGAGCGTTGTCGTCAATCGACCGCTCAAGGCCGGCCATGTCATCTCCGCCGGCGACATTTCCGTTAAGCGACCTGGAACAGGAATTGAACCGAAGCATTTCGAAGCTCTCGCAGGACGGCGGGTCGCAAACGACCTCGATGCGGACGCGGTCCTTCAATGGAGCGATCTGGCGTGACGCTTGGAATTATTATTCAGGCGCGGATGGGATCGACGCGGCTGCCGGGAAAAGTGCTTCGCGACATTTGCGGAAAGCCCCTTCTCGGACATGTTCTTGGTCGGCTTCAGATACTGAAGCGCCCGGCAAAGGTTGTCGTTGCGACATCGTCCGCCAGCGAGAACGATATTATCGAAGCCTGCTGCCTTGAGCACGGCGTTAGCTGCTTTCGCGGCGACGAAACCGACGTTCTCGATCGTTATTTTCAGTGTGCGAGATCGCTCGGGATGTCAGATATCGTGCGGTTGACCGCAGATAATCCTTTTACCGACGTCGAGGAGCTTGAGAGGCTGATCGATCTGCACCAAAAGCAGGGATTCGATTACACCCATGCCTTTGGCCAGTTGCCTATTGGCGTCGGCGCCGAGATATTTACCTTCGAAGCTCTATCGCGCAGCCACTGCGAGGGGAAGCTGCCGCACCATCGCGAACACGTGAATGAATACTTCACCGATCGCCCCGAATTGTTCAAGATTGGTCGGCTCGAGGTGCCCCCAGCCAAAATCTCTCCGGAGCTGCGCCTGACGGTGGATACTGAGGAGGACTGGAGACGCGCCTGTGCGCTCGCAGCGCAGGCGGGCGGAACCTGGCTCGGGACGGAAGAGGCGATCAGGCTATGTTCGTCTTCTGCGTAGAAAGTTCGCATGCACGCGGCATGGGGCATCTTTTTCGGTCGCTGACGCTCGCCGCCGAGCTGCGCACCCGCGGTCATTCGGTCCGATTTTTGGCAAACGATCATCCGAATTCCTTGAGAATCATCCGCGAGCGCGGGTTTGCCGTGGCGCTCTATGATCTGGCAGCCGTGACGGGATGGGAGAAGGCTTTCCTCGAAGCCGCTGCTCCGTCTCCGATCTGGATCAACGACCGCCTTAATACGCAGCGATCCCACAGCGAGACGATCAAACGCTTGGACGCCAAGCTTGTTACCTTCGATGATCGTGGTGATGGCGCGGAACTTGCCGACCTGAATATCTGCGCTCTGCTGTTCGAAAACACGAAAGGTCTGAAGGGCAGAGATGTTCGGCTGGGCATAGAGTACATGATACTCAATCCTGAAATCGCCAGGTATCGCCGAGTTCGGGAAAAGCTTGCATCGATACTTGTCACCCTCGGCGGCGCCGACACTTACGGAGTGACGGTCCGCGTCGCTAAATGGCTGAGCAGCAAGCCTTTCCCTGTCACCATCGTGACAGGCCCGAGCTTCCAGCACATGGCGGAGCTTGAAGAGGTCGTCGCGGCGGCTCCGCCGGATCGGTTCAGATTGCTGAACCAGGTGCCGTCGCTTGCGGCGGAGATGTACGGGCACGATCTGGCGATTACCGGGGGCGGTCTTACGCCCTTCGAAGCGTGTGCGGCCGGCCTGCCCTGTGTCGTGGTCGCAAACGAACCGTTTGAAATCCCGGTCGGGCGTGCGCTCGAGGAACTTGGAGGAGCGCTCTTCGCCGGTCATCACTCCGCTTTCGATCTCGGCATCCTGGAAAAGGCAATTCCCATCAGGAGCATGAGCGAGACCGCCATGACCAAGGTCGACCTTGGCGGGGTTGGCCGAGTCGCCGATTTACTGGAAAGATTGGCTGCATGACCCTGACAGCGGTGATCCATCAGCCGGACTTTGCGTCCTATCTCGGCTTTTTTCAGCGATTTCTGAACGCCGACCTCTACGTCGTTCTGGACCACGTCCAGTTTGTCCACGGAACGAGCAAAAGCTGGACGCACCGTGACAAGATAAAGACGGCACAAGGCGACCGCTGGCTCACCGTCGGAATCAGAAAGCCAAGCTTCGGCACACCGATCAACGCGGTGGAGCTGGCACCGGGCACCGGATGGATAGACCAGAACCTTTCACTGCTTCGTGAAAACTATCGCAAGTCCGCCGGCTGGAGCGAAGTCTTTCCCCGCATCGAAGTCCTCTACGGCAAGCGGTTCGACCTCTTGGCCGATTTCAACATGCATTTCCTGGACGGTATTCTGGATATGCTTGAAATCACCATGCCGACGGTGCGATCGAGCACTCTAAGCCCCGTGGGTCATAGGAACGAGTTGCTTGTCGAATTGCTGGGCAAAGTCGGAGCGACGCGTTATCTCTCGGGTCTCGGCGCTCGCGACTATATGCGGCCGGAACTGTTCGAGGCAGCCGGAATCGAAATCGAGTGGCAGCATTTCGTCCATCCGGTTTATCCACAGCCCTTCGGCGATTTCATTCCCTATCTCAGTATTCTCGACACACTGCTGAATTGTGGTATTGCAGGCACGCGTGACCTGCTCTGGAGTTGCAAATGAATATTCTCGCGATCGGTGCCCATTTTGACGACGTTGAGCTCGGCTGCGGTGGTGCACTGGCGCGCCATACAGCAAACGGCGACACCGTTTACGTCTATGTCGCGACCGTATCCGGCTTTTCCAACCAATATGACCAGTCCGTGCGCAGCAGCCAGGTCGCCAGAGCGGAAGCGGATGCCGCGATGGAAATCCTCGGCGTTCAAAAGATGTTTTGCGGCGAGTTCAAAACGCTCCAGATCGAATTCGTCGACCCGCTGAATATCGAGATCCTCAAGCTGGTGCAGGATCTGAAGATCGATATGGTCTATACCCACTGGGTCGGCGATATCCATCATGACCACCTGGCACTGTCGCGCGCATCGCTGCACAGCTGCCGGCACGTGCCCCGCCTGCTGATGTATCGCAGCAACTGGTATCATTCGACCGTCGATTTCAGGGGGAATTTCTACGTCGACATTACCGCCCATTGGGACCAGAAGGAAAAAGCGATCCTTGCCCATGAATCCGAGATGGAGCGCACCGGGCGGAAATGGGTGAGCTTCTTCCGCAATGAAGCCGAGAACGCCGGCCAGCGCATCGGTGTAAAATACGCCGAAGTCTTTGAGGTGGTGAAGTGGCTGCAGCCTTGAGGAAGATTTTGACCTTTGGCTCCATGCTGCTTCCCTATGGTGTGCATGAGCTGAAGCGCAGGCTTAAAAATCGTCACAAGTTATCTGCTGATGTCGCGAGATCGCTGGCAGAAAACAGGCAGCTTGCCGGGCTGCGTGCGGGCCAACGCTGTTTCATTTTAGGAAATGGACCGAGCGTCAAGGGCTTGGATCTGTCGCGGCTTCAAGGCGAAAATGTGATAACCGTTTCCAACGGCTATCTGCATTCCGATTTCGACAAGTTCCAGTCTCGTTATCATTGTGTTCCGCAAATCACCTACGGATTGATGACACCCGAGGACGTGGTCCGCTGGTTCGAGGAGATGCATTCGCACCTCGGCGGCGCGGAACTCTTCCTCAGCTCCACGGAAGCGGAGCTGGTTCGAAAACACGATCTGTTTTCAGGACGAACAGTCCGCTATCTCATGCTCGGCGAAAGCTTCGACGAAAGACCATCGGTAGAAATCGTCGATATCTCCAAACCGGTGCCACGTGTCGATTCAGTCCCGGTGATGGCCTTGATGATAGCGATGTATCTTGGTTTCAAGGAAATCATCCTGCTCGGCGTCGACCATGATCGCTTCCTGTCAGCAACCTATGAATACGCGTTCGACCTCAAGGTGCAAAAGGGAAAAGATTTCACCGTAAATGCGGACGGCACCCCGACAACGAACCGTCACGACGACTTTCAGCAGGCGGCGCGGCTGTGGCGACAATATCGAGCCATCGCGAATATCGCGCGAGCAAATGATATCCGCATCTTCAATTCCACACCCGGTGGGGCACTGGACGAATTTGAGCGCCGGCCGTTCCAAGCCTGGTTTGAAGAATGAGACGGCTTAAATTTGCGCTTCCGGGAATCCACTGTTTGCTTGAGGTGACGCGAGAATCGCCCCAAGCGCGCGAACAGGAGATCTGGGCCGAATTCCGACGGCACAACATCATTTTCGACGGACCTTACGATGATTGGCGTTCGGCAATGGCTGATTCAACCGGCTATGATGCGCCGGCCATTCTTGCAAAAGCCGTCGAAGCGACACGCGCAGTTGTTCAGGGCCGTGCCTCATATGAGCGGGACACTGTAATCTTCAGAGAGAGAATCTACTCGCATCCGCTGCTTGCCTGGCTGCTCTATGTTGCATCCAGATCCGATGGTCGTTTGAGAGTGGTCGACTTTGGAGGCGCGCTCGGAAGTTCCTATTTTCAACACCGGTCAAAACTCGCTCATCTCGCGGAATTGAAATGGTGCGTCGTGGAGCAGCCTCATTTTGCAGAAGCAGGGCGAGCAGAATTTGAAGACGGGCTTCTGAGCTTTTCTCGTAGCCTCGAAGAAGCAATCGAATTTGTGAACCCTCACATCGTTCTGCTCTCGGGCGTGCTCCAGTACCTCGAATATCCCCACGAGCATCTTGAGAGCCTTCTTTTGAAAGGCGTCAAGTTCATCCTTGTTGACAGAACAAGCGCGCAGGTCGATATCCCCGAAGCCCCTTTTGTACAGCATGTGCCGGAACGCATCTATCGCGCGAGCTACCCCGTGTGGTTCTTGAACGCGCATGAATTGCAGAATCGCTTCGCGAGGCATGGCTACGAGGTGCTGGACAGGTTCCAGCCAGCTGGGACATTTGGAATAGCAACACCGCCGCCCTTGCAGGAATTGACGCGTTGGGGCGTTGGCCTTACGCCAGCTCAGGGACAATACGAATGGTCGTATACTGGCTGGTTTCTTGAGAAGCCGGAAATCTAGCGATGCGCGTTAACGTCATTATCCCTGTCTTCAATCGTCTGGAGCACACCCGGAAGGTGCTGGAGGCTCTCAGGAGACAAACTCTCGCCGACGCGCTGACGATCGTCGTTGTCAACGACGGTTCGACCGATGGCACGGCAGAATACCTGCAGTCGCAGGGCGATGTTGTCGAAATCCGAGGCGACGGCAATCTTTGGTGGGGGGGTGCCATCGAGAAGGGGCTGAAATACGTCCTTCCGTCTTGCAAGGCGGAAGATTATATCCTGTTTCTGAATAATGACACCTGGTTCGACGAAGATTATGTTGAAACCCTGGTGCAAACATCCAAGGCGAATGGCGAAGCCGCCGTCGGAAGCGTTATCCATGAAGAGGGGAAAGACCCACCTCTTGTGAGTATAGGACCTCGGATCAACATCAACAGGTTCGCGATCTGGGATGTCCTTTCGGAATTGAGCGAAGCGCAACAACGGTCGCCTGAGAGCCAATACCGCGTGGATGCATTGAGCGGTCGAGGTACTCTATATCCAGCCCTCTTGTTTCGGAGATATGGCGGTATGCGGCCACGCCTGCTGCCGCACTACATGGCCGATTATGAAATCGCGATGCGCTTTTCGCGCGCCGGAGTGCCTCTGATCGTCAGCACAAAAGCAATCGTCTATTCCCCGCCAGTATATGGAAACGACATCTCCAGGCATTCATGGAAAAAACGATTGTTTGGCAGGCGCTCTCCTCACAATGTGTTTCAACGCCTGATCTTCTATTCGCTTGTCGGTTCACCGGTGCAGAGATCGACCGCACCTTTCCGCATGGCCTATTTCTTTTACGCACGTGTCCTTTTGGGAAAGATCACGACCAGCCTTAAGAAATTCGCCTTTTCCCGTATGCGTGCAAGGCAGCTTGGCGAACTGAAACGTCACGGGGTAAGCGTTGGCCGCGATGTTGTGCTCTATGGCGCCCCTTTGTTGCAACGACATCCTGACAGTGAGATTCACCTCGGTGATCGCGTCGTCCTGTGTTCTGATTCCCGATTTACAGCGCTCGCTCTCAATCATCCGGTGAAGATAGCGACCATTCGCGCCGGATCGAAGATCAGCATTGGCGCAGACAGCGGCATCAGTGGTGCAACCATCGTCTCGGCTGTAGGGATTTCAATCGGCGCGGAAGTGCTGATGGGAGCCAACGTCACGATTTTCGACACGGACTTTCATCCGATACGTCCGGAAGGGCGCCGTCATTCGGATGTCGAGGCGGACATCAAGACTGCACCGGTGCACATTGGCGATAATGTGTTCATTGGCACCAATGCCCTGATCTTGCGTGGCACAGAAATAGGACGTGATAGCATTGTCGCTGCGGGTGCGGTCGTCCGCGGAAATTTCCCCGAAGGGGCAATAATTGCCGGGAACCCGGCAAAGCTTGTCGGTAGCGTCTATAGAACGTCACAGGAACGTCCCGGCAGTCAACCAGACGGTGAACATGAAAATAGCAATATTTGACACCTATTACGCGCGGTTTCTGAAGCAATTCTATGCGCGGCGGCCACAGCTCCGAAAATCGACCTCGCTAGAACAGACGAAAGCTCTTTTGGCCGCCGCATTCGGCACGTCCGATTTCTACTCGCGCCACCTGAAGGACCAGGGTTGCGACGTCATTGACATCATCGGCAATTGTGTCCCGCTTCAATCGGCCTGGGCGCAAGAAAACAACGAGCCGTTCAGCGCTTGGGCGATGAAACTGCCGCATCGGTTTTTCAGGCTGCCTTATGTTGGCGCACGCCTGGCGGCGCTCCCTGGCTTGCTGGAGGTCGCAATGGCCCGGGTTCGAACATTCAAGCCGGATGTACTCTACTGTCAGGATCTCAGCTTCTTTCCGCCGCATGCCCTGACGGAGTTGAAGAAGACGGTGCCGTTGATTGTCGGCCAGATCGCTTGTCCGCTGCCGCCGGGTGAGTTTCTGCGACCCTATGACCTTATTCTGACGTCTTTCCCCCATTTCGTACCCCGTTTTCATGAGATGGGGATAAAATCCGAATATTTCAGGATTGGCTTCGACACTCGGGTGCTCGATCTCCTTGGCGACATCAGGCGCGATGTGCCGGTGAGCTTCGTCGGCGGCATAAGCCGTCATCATGGCAAGGCCGTACCCTTGCTCGAACATCTTGCCGATACCACGCCGATACAGTTTTTCGGTTACGGCGCGAAGACGCTCCCGCGCTCTTCTCCGATTCGCAAACGTCACAATGGCGAAGTCTGGGGTCCGGATATGTATCGGGCGCTGGCGCGCAGCCGGATCACCGTCAACCGCCATATCAATGTTGCCGAAAACAACGCCAATAACATGCGGCTCTACGAGGCGACCGGTGTCGGATCGCTGCTGATAACCGACAAGAAGGATAATCTCGGGGAGATTTTCGAGGTTGGAAAGGAAGTGGTTGCCTATTCCAGTGCGGAAGAAGCGACTGAACTCGTCCGCTACTATATAGACCACCCGGACGAGGCCGACGCCATCGCGAAGGCCGGTCAGGCAAGGACGCTGAAGGACCACACCTACAAGTCGAGAATGGAAGAATTGGTGCCGATCCTCGAACGATATCTGGAGAAACAGGGCTGATGTCGTTTCTGCGCACAAGTCTCAATCGCTTTCCGGGGATGAAGAGCCAGTTGAAGCGATTGCATGATCGGCTGTTGCCGACGACGTCGGTATCGTCCCGCTATGTCGAGATAGAGGCGGCTCGTCGAGACAGCGAAAGTTCGCGCCTTGCTGCATCCTGGAAAGCAAGTGATCTGCCCGCCCGCCAGAGAGCCCTCGTCGAGCGCCAGCTGAAGGAATACCGCAATGGCGCTTCCATTGATGTATTCGATGTCTTTACCGCCGCTTTGCGCAGCATCGACGATCTTCCGGCTAATGCTTCGCTGCTCGAAATCGGTTGTTCCAGCGGCTATTATTCCGAAGTGCTTGATGTGAGTGGCTTGCCGCTGCGTTATCGCGGCTGCGATTACTCCGATGCTTTCATCGATATGGCGCGCAGCATTTATCCCGGGCTGTCGTTCGACGTGGAGGATGCGACGCGGCTCAACTATCAGGATGACGCTTTCGATGTCGTCGTCTCAGGATGTTGTCTGCTGCATATCCCCGATTATGACGCGGCGATCGCAGAGAGCGCCCGTGTTGCCAAGGAATACGTGATTTTTCACCGTACGCCTGTTGTCTATGGCGAGCCGACCAAGTATTTCCGCAAACAGGCCTATGGCGTCGAGACCATAGAGATCCATTTTTCCGAGCCGCAGCTATTGGACATCTTTCGAGTTCACGGCCTGCACGTCCTGGCGACGTTCACGCTAACTGAGAACGTGGATCCGCACGACAGTCGTAAGGGCAATGCAATGCGCACCTATTTGTGCAGGAAACAAACCCAATCATGACGAACTATTTCTGTACCCTTTTCGACAACGGCTATCTCATCAAGGGAATGGCCATGATGGAGAGCCTCGTCCAGTGGTGCCCCGATGCGCATGTTTTTGTGCTTTGCATGGACCAGCAGACGCAGGAGATATTGACCGCTCTCAACAGGTCCTACATCACCTGCATTCCACTCGCTGATCTCGAGACGCCGGAACTTCTGGAAGTCAAGAAATCGCGCGGCGTCGCCGAATATTGCTGGACCCTGTCTCCGTGTCTGCCGAGTTTCCTGCTGGAGCAGCATCCCGACATTGATTTCATCACCTACCTCGATTCCGATCTGCTGTTTTATTCACCGCTCGGTCCGATTTTCGACGAAATCGGCAATAGTTCCATCGCCATTATCGAACACCGTTTTGCTCCGCGGCTGCAGAATCGCGAAATTAACGGCCGTTTCTGCGTCGAATGGGTGAGTTTCCGGCGCGACGAAGAGGGAATGCGCTGCCTCACTCGCTGGCGCGAGCAGTGCATCGAATGGTGCTACTATCGCCTGGAAGACGGCAAGATGGGTGATCAGAAGTATTTGGATGAATGGCCGGATCTCTACCCGAATTGCCATATCATCGAGCATCCCGGAGCCGGAATCGCGCCCTGGAACTACGAAAAGCTGCATTTTTCGCAGGATGCATCAGGCAGGATCGAGGTCGATGGTTCGCCGCTGATCTTTTATCACTTCCACCAGTTTCAGTTGCTGACCAATGGCATGTTCGATCGGCTGTCGGCTTTCTACACCGCCGTCTGCGAGGAGCCCGACGCTGCTTACAGGGTCTATGAACGCGCTCTGAGGCAAGCCCTGAAAGCGATCAGGACGGTTTCTCCCGGCTTTTCCGGCGGCATTCGTCCCTTTTTCCGGGTTAAGGCGCGCCGATGGGTGCAAAGCAATGTACCCCGGCCGGTCATAAGCTTCCTGCACAATTTCATCAGGTACTGATGTCACGATTGCGGGGAGGAGCCTCGCTTCTCCTCGCCTCGTTATTGGTACTGCCGATCGATCCACTGTCGATAGCTGCCGCTTGTCACATTCTCTACCCAAGCATCGTTGGCGAGATACCATTCGACGGTCTTGCGAATGCCCGTCTCGAAGGTCTCACTAGGGCGCCAGTCCAGCTCCCTTTCTATCTTTGCCGCATCGATGGCGTAACGACGATCATGACCTGGCCGATCACGCACAAAGGAAATCTGGGCCTTGTAGCTTGCGCCGTTTGGCAGGGGCGTCAATTCATCGAGAATTTCGCAGAGCGTATTGACGACTGACAGGTTCGTCAGTTCATTCCTGCCGCCGACATTGTAGGTTTCCCCGACTTTTCCTCTCTCCAGAACACGCCGGATCGCGCTGCAATGATCTTTGACGAACAGCCAGTCGCGCACCTGCATCCCGTCTCCGTAGATCGGAATCTGTTTCCCCGACAGAGCATTGTGGATGACGAGGGGAATAAGCTTTTCCGGAAAATGATAGGGACCGTAATTGTTCGAACAGTTCGTCGTCAGAACGGGTAGGCCATAGGTGTGATGGTAGGCGCGAACCAGATGGTCACTCGCTGCCTTGCTCGCGGAATAAGGACTATTGGGTTCGTATTTGCGATGTTCGCTGAAAGCGGCCTCGTCGGGAGCAAGCGAACCATAGACCTCGTCCGTCGATACGTGGAGGACGCGGAAGCTCTCCCGGAAGTCTTCACTCTGTGAGGCAAGAAATCCCCGGATTGCCTCCAGCAGACGAAACGTGCCGACAATGTTGGTCTGGATAAATTCTTCTGGCCCATGGATCGATCGATCGACATGACTTTCGGCAGCGAAATTCAGGATGGCGCGAGGCCGGTGGGAACGAAGCAGTGCGTCGACAAGGTCGTAGTCCGCAATGCTGCCTTTGACGAAGACATGACGCGGGTCACTCCAGATGGAGTTAAGGCTCTCAAGATTGCCGGCATAGGTGAGGGCATCGAGGTTGACGACCGGCTCATCGTGAAGCGCAAGCCAGTCGAGCACGAAATTCGCACCGATAAAGCCGGCGCCTCCCGTCACCAAGATCATGTCTTTCCCTTTGGACATCTGATAAATGGAACGCTCTAGTCTCATTGCGCCAATCCGCCGTCAACCGAAGAGATCGACAATGCTGAATTTCGTTTGTCCCCGGTGTCGGTCACATTGGGGTTGCGCTGGTTCGGTCGTTTCCATAAACACCTCCCGAAGATTGCAGCGAAAGACGACGTGAAAAATGACGAAAACCGCGCTTATTACTGGGGTGACTGGTCAGGATGGTGCCTATCTGGCCGAATTGCTTCTGAGCAAAGGCTACACGGTGCACGGTATCAAGCGGCGGTCATCATCTTTTAACACCGGCCGCATCGAACATATCTATCAGGATCCGCATGAGGCCCACCCACGCTTCGTCCTTCACTATGGCGATATGATCGACTCGACCAACCTGCTGCGGATCGTCCAGCAGACTCAGCCTGACGAAATCTACAACCTGGCCGCACAAAGCCATGTCGGCGTCAGTTTCGAAACGCCGGAATATACGGCCGATGCCGATGGTATCGGGACGTTGAGGCTGCTCGAAGCGATCCGCATCCTGGGTCTTGAGAAAAAAAGCCGGTTCTACCAGGCGTCGACGTCGGAACTCTACGGTCTCGTGCAGCAAGTGCCGCAGAACGAGAAGACGCCGTTCTATCCGCGCTCCCCCTATGCCGCAGCCAAGCTCTATGCCTACTGGATCGTCGTGAATTATCGCGAGGCCTACGGCATGCACGCGTCGAACGGCATTCTGTTCAATCATGAAAGCCCGCTTCGCGGCGAGACCTTCGTCACGCGCAAGATCACGATGGCGGTTGCTGCCATCAGCCTCGGCCTTCAGGACAAGCTTTTCCTGGGGAACCTTGACGCCCAGCGTGACTGGGGCCATGCGCGCGAATATGTCGAGGGCATGTGGCTGATGCTGCAGCAGGACAAGCCGGATGACTACGTCTTGGCGACGGGTGAGACGACGCGTGTGCGCCAGTTTGTCGAGTGGGCCTTTGCCGATGTCGGCATCACCTTGGAATGGAAGGGATCCGGTGTCGACGAAAAGGGCTATGATGCCGCCTCCGGCGCTTGCCTTGTGGAAATCGATCCCCGGTATTTCCGCCCGACGGAAGTCGATCTTCTGCTTGGCGACCCGACCAAGGCACGTCAGAATCTGGGCTGGCACCATAAGACCCCGGTTCGTGAACTCGCCGCTGAGATGGTGCGCGAGGATATCAAGCACTGGAAGGCTCAAGGCAGCCGGAAAGAGGTCTGAGTGTACGACTTATCGAACAAGAAGATCTGGGTTGCCGGTCATCGCGGTATGGTCGGCAGTGCTCTTGTGCGCAGGCTTCAATCCGAAAATTGCAGGATCATCACGGCCACGCGCGCCGAGGTCGACTTGAAGCGCCAGGACCAGGTCGGGAAGTTTGTTGAAGCAACCCGGCCGGACGCGATCATAATCGCCGCAGCCAAGGTTGGCGGAATCCTCGCCAATGACAGCTATCCTGCCGAATTCATCTCCGACAATCTGATCATTCAAACCAACATCTTTGAAGCCGCTCACCGGGCGGAGGTGGACCGGCTTCTCTTCCTGGGTTCAAGCTGCATTTATCCCAAGCTCGCTCCCCAGCCGATTCCTGAAGAGGCTCTGTTGACCGGTCCGCTTGAGCCGACCAACGAATGGTACGCCATTGCCAAGATCGCTGGTATCAAGCTCGCGGAAGCCTATCGCAAGCAATATGGCCGTGACTACATTTCGGCGATGCCGACCAACCTGTACGGCCCTGGCGATAATTTCGACCTGAACTCCAGTCATGTCCTGCCCGCGCTGATCCGCAAGGCGCATGCGGCGAAATTGCGCAGAGACCCGCAAATGGTTGTCTGGGGCACCGGAACCCCGCGCCGCGAGTTTCTTCACGTCGACGACTGCGCCGACGCGCTGGTGTTTCTGCTGAAAACCTATTCGGGCACGCAGCACGTCAATGTCGGCTCGGGCACGGATCTTGAAATCATCGAGTTGACGCGTCTGGTTTGCCGCGTCGTCGGTTACGAGGGTGAGATCGTCCATGACCTTTCCAAGCCCGACGGCACGCCGCGAAAGCTGATGAGCAACAAGAAGCTGCAGGACATGGGCTGGAAACCGAGCATTTCGCTTGAGGACGGCATTAGAGCCACTTACGCTTGGTTTCTCGAATGCGAAAACGGATCTGATCCAGCGGCCTGATGCCCGAGTTCCTGCGGGCCGGCACTTTCTCTGTCCCACATTGATTCGCGACACAGCGCTGTCGCCGAGCCTCCGATTGCCTCGTGGTCCTGGCCGGCGGGTCCGGAACGCATTTGTGTCTAAGCTTCACCACGCGTCGGTATAAACGCCAAAGCCGGTCCGAATTACAGTCCACCGGCGAGGAAGAGCAATTCGAACAATATCGGCGACCGGCAGCAAGCCCGATCATTGCGGCGGGGAGCCCGATAGGGTTAGCGCGGTGGGTATTGTAGGAGGGGCGAATATACGCATAATTTCCGCTGTGGCGCTGCCAGGCAAGATCGGTCGAATTTCTTGGGAGGGTTCCATGGAAACGAGCATCGAGCACGCCCATGCCGGCGCAGTGTCGCCCGAACTTGTGGTCGATGCGCTGTTTGCGTGCCGAAAGACGGCAGCGATCAGGGCGGCCATCGAACTTGATCTCTTTACACATATTGGCGAGGGCAAGACGCCGGCAGTTCTGGCGTCGGCAACAGCCGCCTCGGAGCGTGGCGTGCGCATCCTCTGCGATTACCTTGTGGTCCATGGCTTCCTGACCAAGGAGGGCGAACAGTACAAAATGACGCCCTCGACCAGTACGTTCCTCGATCGCAATTCGCCGGCCTATATGGGCTCTGCCGTCGAGTTCGCCGCCGCACCAGAAGTACTCGATAATTTTCTGCGCGATCCGACGTCCGTCGTGCGAAACGGCGGTTCGATGGGCCTTGCGAACATGTCGCCCGACAACCCCGTCTGGCTGAAGTTTGCGCGTGGCATGGGCTCTTTCACCGGGCTCAGCGCCAAACTGCTGGCTGGGGAAATCTCCAGCTGGGCGATGTCTCCCAAGAAGGTCCTGGACATCGCTGCAGGCCCAGGCGTCTTCGGCATCGAAGTTGCCAGGGCCTTTCCATCCGCGGAGATCGTCGCCGTCGACTGGGGCGCCGTCTTGGAGCTGTCGAGGCAGAATGCGGAAAAATCAGGCGTCGCGGACCGGTACCGGACGATCGCCGGCAGTGCCTTCGACATCGACTGGGGCGCTGGTTATGACCTCGTCCTGCTTCCGAATTTTCTGCACCATTTCGATTTGCCGACATGTGCCGCGCTGTTGCGAAAGATCATCGCGAGCCTTGCAGCGGATGGTCGGATCGTCGCGGTCGATTTCGTGCCGAATGAAGATGGCGTGTCGCCGCCTTTTCCAGCGGCCTTCTCCTGGGAGATGCTCGTCAGCACACCGGCCGGCCAGGCTTACAAGCAAAGCGAACTGGCCGAGATGGCAAAACTGGCCGGCCTCACCGGCGTCACGGTCAAATCGATGCCGCCAACCCCTGCGAGCCTCATTGTCTTTGAATAGCCGCAGCTCAAGGCTGTCTGTTCTATGTTATCGGGGGAACCGAGCTCATCGGAGATTTGAGGGAAATTGGCTGGGGGTTCGCGCCTGGGCTCAATGGCTTATCGAAGGCGCCTTGAGATCCTTCAGTGTCCCGCCGCCAGCGACCGTGGATGCCCCCTTGTGCCTCGGCGACGGCGAGGGTCACGATGATGGAGACACTTGCGGATCCCGGATATGATGAGCGAAGTCGGCCTTCGCTGCCCTGTAACAGGGTCGATGATCCGCGATGTCGAGTTCGACCCGCGACGCATGAGCGAGAATACCGGCTGCGGAAAGTCTGATGCCGAGCGGCGCCCCAGCCGCTGCGGTCTCATGAGGCCAGCCGCGCCGCCGCGTATGCTACCGTAAGATACGTTTGTCCGGCACCACGCTGCGCCTATGCTGCATGTGCTAAGAGCGTGCATGGCCCACAGCGCGGCCATCATTCACAGAGCGGACGCAGATCAAGAATATGATCATCCAAGTATAAGTCTCTGGCCAAGAGCGGTGAACAGGAGATTTGGCATGCGGCATTCTTCCTATCTTCCCACAGCCGGTTTCGCCACGCAGTTCGGTCCGGCCGGTTACGCCCTCGACTATGTTTTGGATGCCGCCCAGCGCAGCGTGCTGTTCTGGGACGTCATGCGCAAGCGCGGCAACCAGTATCGCGCCCATGCGGAAGCAACCGCGCCGCATGTCCTGAGCTTCACGCCCGAGGTCGTGCTTGACGGACGTTCGCTCGAGAAGCCCGTCAACTACGCGCTGGTTCGGATCGTCCCGCCCGAGGGGGTAGAGATTGATGAAAAGCGCCGGCCTTTCGTCGTGGTCGATCCGAGAGCTGGACACGGGCCGGGCATCGGTGGCTTCAAGGCTGACAGCGAGATCGGCGTTGCACTGAGAGCCGGGCACCCGTGCTATTTTATTGGCTTTCTTCCGCAGCCGATGCCGGGACAGACGATCGAAGACATTGCACTGGCTGAAGCCATCTTTTTGGAGAAGGTGATATCGCTGCATCCGCAGGCCGACGCCAAGCCATGCGTGATCGGCAACTGCCAGGCGGGCTGGGCCGTCATGATGCTGGCCGCCATGCGCTCAGAACTGTTCGGCTCGATCATCATTGCCGGCGCGCCACTTTCCTACTGGGCGGGTGAACGCGGCAAATATCCGATGCGATATGCCGGCGGACTGCTTGGCGGTACTTGGCTGACCGCACTCACCAGCGACCTCGGACACGGGCAGTTCGACGGCGCATGGCTGGTGCAGAATTTCGAGAACCAGAATCCGGCCAACACGCTATGGACCAAGCAATATAACCTCTATTCGAAGATCGACACCGAGGCACCACGCTATCTCGGTTTCGAGCAGTGGTGGGGTGGTCACGTCAATCTCAACGCGGAGGAAATCCAGTTCATCGTCGACGAACTCTTCGTCGGCAACAATCTTGCCGCGGGCCGCATCAAGACGTCAAAGGGCGAGGCGATCGATCTTCGCAACATCCGCACGCCGATCGTCGTCTTCTGCTCGAAGGGAGACAACGTCACGCCGCCCGCGCAGGCGCTCGGCTGGATTCTGGATCTCTATGACGATGTGAACGAGATACGCTCACACGGCCAGACGATCGTTTACACGGTGCACGAAACGATCGGTCACCTCGGAATTTTCGTGTCCGCGAGCGTTGCCCGCAAGGAGCATGGAGAATTCTCCAGCAATATCGATCTGATCGATGCGCTGCCACCCGGGCTCTACGAGGCGATTTTCGAGGCAAAGACCGCTGAGACAGTAGGCGGGGACCTCGTCGAGGGTGATTGGATCATGCGCTGCGAGGCAAGGACGCTGGACGATATCCGCGCGCTCGGCTGCAATAACGCCGCGGATGACCGGCGTTTTGCGACCGTTGCGAAGGTCTCGGAGATCAACCTGTCCCTCTACCGGACTTTCCTTCAGCCTTTCGTCCGCGCAATGGCGCCGGATTGGGCGGCCAAGCATCTGCGTGAGATGCATCCGCTCCGGCTGCAATACGAGGTGTTTAGCGACGTCAATCCTTGGATGGCGCCGATTGCAGATCTCGCCCTCGATGTGGCGGAAGAGCGCCGTCCCGTTCGTGCCGACAATCCCTTCCTGGCGTTGGAGCAAGCCTTCTCACGCCAGGTCGTTGCGGGGCTGGATGCATGGCGTCAAGGGATCGAGGCGCTGAGCGAGGCGACCTTCCTCTCCGTCTACGGGTCTCCGCTCCTGCAGGCGGCAGTCGGCATCGATCCGTCTGACACTAGGCCGCAGCGCAGAGCAAGCAAGACCGCGCTGCATGCGCAGGTTCTCAAGGAGAGGATCGAGGAACTCAAGGCGCAAATGGAGGACGGCGGACTTCGGGAAGGTCTGGCGCGCAGCCTGCTCTACGTCGCCATGGCCAATGGTGCAGCCGATGAGCGTGGCTTTGCCGCCATTCGCCGGATGCGGCGCACCGAGGACGGCATGCCGGCGATGACGCTCGCGGAATTCAAGGCCTTGATCCGCGACCAGTTCCTCATGCTGCTGATCGACGAAGAGGCTGCCGTGAGCGCTATCCCACGGCTATTGCCGGCGGAGGAGAGTGTTCGCCGCGAGGCCTTGTCTTCTCTGCGTGAGGTCTTGAACGTGCGCGGCGCGCTTTCCGGCGAAGCCGAACAGCGCTGGAAGAGGATTGTCGGGATATTCGGCCTTTCCGGAGAGACGCTGCCGGAACCTGTCTTGTCGCCGGCGAAGGCCATCCCGGGGAAGCCTGTTCGCCGCGCAAGTTAGCCGACAAGATGCTGAAGCCGAGGGACTGAGCCCGCCCTTCAACATGGAGTGTGAAGATGCAGGATTTAGACGACGTTGGGAAAGAGTACGTGCCGCATCAGAAGTATGAGCGGCTGATCGCCAAGGCAAAGCAGGTTCCTGTGATGACGACGGTCGTCGCCCATCCTTGCGACGAGACATCGCTGCGCGGCGCCGTCGAGGCAGCCGAGATAGGACTGATCCGTCCGGTCCTGGTCGGGCCGGCGGGAAAGGTGCGCACAATTGCAGACGCGCATCACATCGATATCTCCCCATTCGAGCTGGTCGACACGCCGCATAGCGACGCGGCGGCGGCGAAGGCGGTGGAGATCATCCGCCAAGGCGGCGCTGATTTGCTGATGAAAGGAAGCCTCCACACGGATGAGCTCATGCGCGCCGTGACGTCATCGGCCACGGGACTGAGGACGGCGCGGCGGATCAGCCATGTCTTCGTGATGGATGTCCCGCACCATTCGGAAACGCTGTTCATTACCGACGCGGCCATCAACATCGCGCCGGATCTCGATGCCAAGCGCGACATCGTTCAGAACGCCATCGATCTCTTCACCCAGGTCGGCCTGGGCACGCCCCGCGTGGCGATCCTTTCGGCGGTTGAGACGGTCACATTGAAGATCCCTTCGACGATCGACGCCGCTGCTCTTTGCAAGATGGCCGAGCGCGGACAGATAACGGGCGGCATTCTCGACGGGCCGCTTGCCTTCGACAATGCGATCGATCCGGAGGCTGCACGGATAAAGGGCATCCAGTCGCCGGTGGCCGGCCACGCCCAGATACTCGTCGTCCCCAATCTCGAATCCGGTAACATGCTGGCGAAGAACCTGACGTTCCTGGCGAAGGCAGATGCAGCAGGCATCGTGCTTGGAGCGCGCGTGCCGATCATCCTGACGTCGCGGGCAGATTCCGTGCTGGCGCGCCTTGCCTCCTGCGCCGTCGGCGTCCTGCTGGCCGATGCGCGCCGCCGCACGGCGCCGATACAGGGGGGATGATGCAATGGACACCGTCCTCGTCGTCAATGCCGGCTCCTCCAGCCTGAAGTTCGAGGTCTTCGCGGTCTCGGGTTCGCTCACGCGACTGGTCAAGGGTAAGATGGAAGGCATCGGCACTGCGCCGCGCCTGGCCATCAAGGGTGCCGGCGGCGAGCGGCTGGCGGACGCAAGCTATCCAAACGAGACCGTTGCCGATTTGCCTGCGGCGATGCGCCTTGTGGGCGAATGGCTGCGCGAGCGGCACGACGGCCGCCTGATTGCCGTCGGCCATCGGGTCGTCCATGGCGGCCCGAACCACATGCGCCCGGCGCGCATCGATGAAACCCTGCTGCACGAACTGGAGCGCTATACGCCGCTTGCGCCGTTGCACCAGCCAAGCAATCTCGCGCCGATCCGCGCACTGCTGGAGCGTCAGCCGCAGCTAACGCAGGTTGCCTGCTTCGACACGGCCTTCCATCGCGGCCGTGATCCGATGGCTGACCACTACGCCATTCCCGCGCATTATTTCGAAGAGGGTGTCCGGCGCTATGGTTTTCATGGCCTGTCCTACGAATATGTCGCCGGAAGGCTGGCCGAGATCGCGCCGGACGTCGGTGGAGGACGGGTCATTGTCGCCCACCTCGGAAGCGGTGCCTCGATGTGCGCGCTCCGCAGCGGGAAAAGCGTGGAGAGCACACTGGGCTTCACTGCTCTGGATGGCCTGCCGATGGGCACACGATGCGGCCAGATCGATCCGGGCGTGCTTCTCTATCTTCTCCAGCAGCGCGGCATGAGTGCAGCTGAGCTGCAGGACCTTCTTTACAGGGAATCCGGCCTCAAGGGCCTCTCGGGCGCCAGCAACGACGTCCGCGACCTGTTAGCGAGCGAGGAGCCGGGTGCGGCACTCGCGCTCGATCATTTCGTACATCGCATCGGCCTCAATGCCGGCATGCTCGCGGCCGCTCTCGGCGGATTGGACGCTTTCGTGTTCACCGCCGGCGTCGGGGAAAACTCGCCGGTCATGCGTGAGCGGATCTGCAGGAAGCTGGAATGGTTAGGCGCCAAGCTCGACAGCAGGCGAAACGCCGCCGGCGAGCTGTTGATTTCGGGCGACGATAGCAGGCTCGCCATTTATGCCGTGCCGACCGACGAGGAACTGATGATCGCGCGGCATACATACGCATTGCTCGCCGCATGATGGGCAACCCATGACCCGGGAGAGGGGCTGATGATGATCCCTGATGTGAAGGCCAAGCTTCTTGAAGGCAAGCGCGGGCTGGTGGTCGGCATCGCCAATGACCAGTCGATCGCCTGGGGTTGCGCCAGAGCCTTCCGTGCGCTTGGCGCCGAGCTCGCGGTGACCTATCTCAATGACAAGGCCAAGCCCCATGTCGAGCCGCTGGCCGAGGCGCTGGAAGCGCCCATCTTCATGCCGCTCGACGTTTCCCTGCCGGCACAATTGGAGGCGGTGTTCGACCGGATAGCCGAGCAATGGGGCGAGCTCGATTTCCTGGTGCATTCGATTGCCTTTTCGCCAAAGGATACTCTGCAGGGGCGAGTGGTCGACGTGCCTCGTGAAGGATTCCTGAAGACGATGGACATTTCCTGCTGGTCGTTCATTCGCATGGCGCATCTTGCGGAACCCCTGATGAAACGCGGCGGGACGCTGTTCACCATGAGCTACTACGGCAGCCAGATGGTCGTGAAGAACTACAACGTCATGGGTGTCGCCAAGGCGGCGCTCGAAAGCGCCGTGCGCTACATCGCCGCCGAACTCGGGCCGAAGGGCATTCGGGTGCATGCCATCTCGCCAGGCCCGCTGGCGACGCGGGCTGCCTCCGGCATCCCGGAATTCGACGAGCTTCTTAGCAAGGCCGAGGAAAGGGCGCCGACACGCAGCCTTGTGTCGATAGACGATGTCGGCATGGCAACGGCCTTCCTCGCTCATGATGCAGCGCGGCTGATCACCGGCGACACCATCTACATCGACGGCGGCTACCACATCATAGACTAGGGGAACCAGTGGAGTGATTTACAACGCGCCGCGTCTTTGAGATGCCAAAGCATGACGTCCCGCTCGTATTCGAAGCGTGCGTTGCCCTTGCCTGCCCGCTGGGACGCTGGCCGCGCTCACTCGCGTGGGCATCAGCTGCGGGCTGCAGTTCTGGGCATCAGGTCCCCAATGATGCCAACACGATATCCGGCATGACTGGAAAATCACGGAATTAAAGGACTGGGAGAGAATTGGCTGGGGAACCTGGATTCGAACCAAGATCGACGGAGTCAGAGTCCGCTGTTCTACCATTGAACTATTCCCCAGCAAGCGAACCGGCGGGCGGTTCGGCTGGTGTGCGGCGCTTATAAACAAAAGCCCGGCGATTGCAAATACCTGTTTTGAAAAAAATCGGCCTTCTCAGGCCGGCGGTGAAACTCTTCCGCAAAGCCCTCTGTCAAAAAAGAATTTGGTGATTTTGGCGGGCGCTGATATTCTTGCGGCAACGCAAAAATCAAACGAGCGCCTGCTGCATACCTCCGGGACTTGCGCGGCGCGGTGGAAAACAACGTGGAAGACCCCGAAGGCGGCGCGAAGCCGCAATTTGACGGGGCGACGGCGGCAGGGCGCAGGGACGGCAAGAAGTCCAGGCGTCGCAAGGGCAAGCGCGGCGGGCAAACCCGCAGCGTCGCCCATCCCGCTTCGCATGAGTTCCCCGGCAGTGCCGGGCAGCCTGCGCGCCCCATGGAAGATGCGGCCGGACATCCGGCTCGCAAGCGCAAGCGCCGTCGTCGCGGCGGTCAAGGCGCTTCGCAGGATAGTTCAGTTCAAAACCAGAAGGTGGAACAGGACGCGGCAGCCGCCCGGCCCGACAGCGAACAGGCATCGAGCCGGCGCAACCGCCGGAAGCATCGCGGCAAGCGCGGGCTGCAGGGCCGGCCGCTGTCATCGGCAAAGCCTTCCCATGTGCCCCTGCAGGAAAGCCGCGTCGAAGAGACGGTGCGCAGTGCCGTCCCGCGCGAGATGCAGAACGGCGCCGGCGCCGGCCGCAAAGGCCGCCAGGAGAGCCACGGTCACCAGGGGGATCGTCAGGCCGGCGAGCACGCATGGCCGGAAGAACTCTATGCCGCGCTCGATCTCGGCACCAATAATTGCCGTCTGCTGATAGCCCAGCCGACCCGGCCGGGCCAGTTCCGCGTCGTGGATGCCTTTTCCCGCATCGTACGGCTCGGCGAGGGTCTTGCCGCCAGCGGCCGTCTCTCCGACGAGGCGATGGAAAGGGCGATCGAGGCGCTGAGGATCTGCGCCGGCAAGCTGAGGAACCGGGAGATCCGCCGCATGCGGCTGATCGCCACCGAGGCCTGCCGTCAGGCGGTCAACGGCGCGGAGTTCCTCGGCCGCGTTGTCGCCGAAACCGGCCTCGAGCTTGAGATCATCGACCGGGAGACCGAGGCACGCCTCGCGGTCTCCGGCTGCTCCTCGCTCGTTGGCCGCGAGACTCGTTCCGTCGTCCTCTTCGATATTGGTGGCGGCTCGTCGGAGATCGCCGTCATCCGCATCGGCGATAGTCGCTTCAGCCGGCTCGCCAATCACATCACCCATTGGACCTCGCTGCCGGTCGGCGTCGTGACGCTGTCGGAGCGTCACGGCGGGCGCGACGTCACGCCGGATGTTTTCGAAGGCATGGTGCGCGAGGTCGAAGCCATGCTCGGATGCTTCGACTGCCCGGAGATCGAGATCGCCCAGACTGGCGATTTCCACCTGATCGGCACGTCGGGCACGGTGACGACGCTTGCCGGTGTCCATCTCGACCTGCCGCGCTATGACCGGCGCAAGGTCGATGGCATCTGGCTCTCGGATGACGAGGTCTCCGCCATGCAGGCGAAGCTTCTCTCCTGGGATTTCGAAAGCCGCGCCGCCAATCCCTGCATCGGGCCGGACCGGGCCGATCTGGTGCTTGCCGGCTGCGCCATTCTGGAGGCGATCCGCCGCCGTTGGCCGAGCCCGCGCATGCGGGTCGCCGATCGCGGCTTGAGGGAAGGCCTGCTCACCGACATGATGGCCGATGACGGCGTGTGGCGGCGCCATCGCAACCGCCGCGGCCAGCGGGCGAAATAAGGGGAAGGGCATGACAAAGGCACCGATCGCGGGAAACCGCACCGGCCGCAAGCTCGGCCAGCGCGTCAAGAACAAGAAGATGAAGGCGTCCTCCCGCCAATGGCTGCAGCGCCACATCAACGATCCCTATGTGCAGCGCGCCCAGCTCGAAGGCTATCGCGCCCGCGCCGCCTTCAAGCTGTTGGAGATCGACGAGAAATACCACATCCTGCGCGGCGCCAGGCGCATCATCGATCTGGGTGCGGCTCCCGGCAGCTGGTCACAGATCGCCGCCAAGGTCACCGGTTCGACGGATGAGGACGTGCGTGTGGCCGCGATCGATTTCCTCGAAATGGCCCAGCTTCCCGGCGTCAAGATCCTGCAGCTCGACTTCCTCGATCCGAGCGCGCCGGAAAAGCTGATGGAGGCGGTCGGCGGCACGCCCGATCTCGTCATTTCCGATATGGCCGCGCCGACCACGGGCCACCACAGAACCGATCATCTGCGCACCATGCATTTGTGCGAGGTTGCGGCCCATTTCGCCGTCGAGGTGCTGGGAGAGGGCGGGCATTTCCTCACCAAGACCTTCCAGGGCGGCACCGAGCGTGATCTGCTCGCCATGCTGAAGCAGAATTTCCGCCAAGTCGTCCATGTCAAGCCGAACTCGTCACGCGCCGAATCGGTGGAGATGTTCCTGCTGGCCAAGGGCTTCAAAGGCCGCAAAGCGGAAGCTGACGCAGAGCAAGCTTGATCTCGGGTCCATCCCGGTTGATGATGATCCCATGCTTCTCTACATCACGCTCGGAACCAACGATCTTCATCGCGCAGGTCATTTCTATGACGCCGTGCTGGGTGCGCTCGGCTATCGTCGCCAGCGTCATACAGAAGAGGAGATCGGCTATTCCGCCGAAGGCGACACGCGCTGCCGCTTCTGGGTGGTGACGCCGTTCAATCGCCACCGGGCGACTGCCGGTAACGGCGCCATGGTGGCGCTTGCGGCCGAAACGCGGGCGGCTGTCGATGCCTTCCACGCAGCCGCGATTGCGGCGGGCGCGGCGGATGAAGGCGGGCCTGGCCTGCGCTCCTACCATGCCCATTTCTATGCGGCCTACGTCCGCGACCTCGACGGCAACAAGCTTAGTGCAGTCTGCGAACGTCCCGAATAAAGCCCGGCCTATTTCACCATCGATTGTTCGGCTTCGATGGCCGACGGCTTCACGCCTCTCGAGCGATGGCCGGAAACGAGGGCGCCAGCGTTGCGATCCATGCGGACGAAGGGAATGGTCGCAATCACCGTCAGTCCGGCAAAGATGTAGAAAGCCAGATGGAAATCGGCCACATCAAGCGCCTCGCCCCTGATATAGATCGAGGTCTCCAATATTGCGGCCGCCACCGCGACGCCGAGCGCCAGGCTGACCTGCTGCATGACGGAGCTCATCGATGTCGCCTGGCTGGCTTCGGCATCATCGATATCGGCGAAGGCAAGCGCATTGACGCCGGTGAACATGAAGGAGCGGGAGAAACCGCCGAGAAGCAGCACGCCGATGATGACGAGGTGCGGCGTTGCCGGCGTGAAGAAGCCGGTGATGACGGTCACAAGCGTCGTCACCATGGCGGCGCCGACGAGTGTCGTGCGAAAGCCGGTGGCGGCGAAAACGCGCTTGGCCATGAACTTTGTGGTGATCGCCCCGATCGCCCCGGCAAAGGTGATGAGGCCGGATTGGAACGGCGTCAGCCCGAAGCCGAGCTGCAGCATCAGCGGTGTCAGGAACGGCATGGCGCCGACGCAGATTCGAAAGAGATTGCCGCCCATGGTCGAAGCCCGGAACGTCGGATTTTTGAACAGGTTGAGGTTGAGGATCGGCGCTGGGTGGCGCTTCGCATGGCTGATGTAGAGGACGCCGCAGGCAAGGCCGATAAAGGTCGCGGTGATGCCGATGATCGGCGGCAGGGCCGGCAGGCTGACCACCGACAGGCCGAAGACGACGCCGGCGGCTGAAAGCGAGGTGAGCACGAAGCCGGTGAA
Organism: Rhizobium sp. NLR22b; assembly: GCF_019685295.1. Classification (NCBI taxonomy): domain Bacteria; kingdom Pseudomonadati; phylum Pseudomonadota; class Alphaproteobacteria; order Hyphomicrobiales; family Rhizobiaceae; genus Rhizobium; species Rhizobium sp. NLR22b. The sequence continues at coordinate 228,460 of NZ_JABDWM010000001.1, read as the reverse complement.
ATCGAGCTTCGGCGGCGCGATCGCTTCCACCTCCGGCAGGAAGATCGTTGCAAGCCAGATGCCGATGATGCCGACCGGCACGTTGATCAGGAAGATCCAATGCCAACTGAAATAGGTAGTGATGAAGCCGCCGAGCGGCGGGCCCGTGAGCGGGCCGACCAGCGCCGGGATCGTCAGCAGCGCCATGGCGGAAACCAGATCGCTGCGCTTCGTCGTGCGCACCAGCACCAGGCGGCCGACCGGCGTCATCATCGCGCCGCCCATGCCCTGCAGGAAGCGGGCAAACACGAATTCGACGAGATTGGACGAGAAGGCGCAGAAAATCGAGCCGATGACGAAGACGGAGATGGCAAGCCGGAAAATCTTCTTGGCGCCGAACCTGTCGGCCATCCAGCCGCTGACCGGGATGAACACCGCCAGCGCCACCATGTAGGAGGTCAGCGCCAGCTTCAGCGTAATCGGCCCGACATTGAGATCCCCGGCGATTGCGGGCAACGCCGTCGAAATCACGGTGGAGTCCATCTGCTCCATGAAGAGAGCGACGGCAAGGATCAGCGGGACGATGCGGTTCATAGGCGGGAGCCTTGATAGGCTGCGGATTGGAGCAGGAAAGGCATTTGCTGTGTAGACTCACTTCCCGGGCCTGCCAATCCTTCAATCCGCTTCGATGGAACGTTTGGTTCACGTCTGCGTGAGATGGCTTGCCCGACATCCTTCCCTATCAACATTGACCTATGTTCACCTACCCGGGCAGGAAATACGGCCAGATCGTCGGGTCGGCGCGATGGCGCGCCGCGCATCAAAGGGGAGTGGACATGGCAATCTCAACGCCAATAAGGCGGCGCACGTTTTTTGCCACAGGCCTCGGGCTGCTGGCTGCGCCGGTGATTTTAAGAGAGAAGGCCGTGGCGGCCGCGACTGGAGAAAGCAGCAATATGAATGCAATGCCTTTGCCCGAGATCGATCAATTCAAGCTCGGTTCCTATAAATTCACAGTGGTGCGCGATGGCATCAACATCTCCGAAAAACCCTATGAAACCTACGGCACCAATCAGGATCCCGAGACGGTCAAGGCATTGCTGACTGCAAACTTCCTGCCGGCCGACAAGCTCCTGAGCGGCTATACGCCTGCCCTCATCGATACCGGCGCGGATGTCATTCTTGTCGATACTGGCTTCGGTGCAGCGGGGCGGGCGCGTGGCGCCGGCCGGCTTGCCGAAGGCTTGAAAGCCGCAGGATACTCGGCCGACGACGTCACCCTCGTGGCGCTCACCCATCTGCACGGCGATCATATCGGCGGTCTCATGGAAAATGGCGCAGCCGCCTTCAAGAATGCCCGCTATGTCATCGGTCAGGCCGAATATGATTTCTGGTCGAGCAAATCACGCGAAGGCACGCCCGCCGAAGGCGGCCACAAGGCCGTGCTTGCCAACCTGACGCCGCTCGTCGAAAAAGCCATCTTCATCAAGGACGGTGACAGCATTGCGCCCGGCATGACGGCGATGCTGGCCGCGGGTCACAGCCCGGGCCACATGGTGTTCCATGTGGAATCCGAGGGCAAGCGCCTGGTGCTGACAGGCGATACGGCCCACCACTATATTCTGTCGCTGCTGCGCCCGGATTGGGAAGTGCGCTTCGATATGGACAAGGCGCAGGCGGCGGCCAGCCGCCGCAAGGTTTTCGACATGATCGCCACCGACAAGATCGCCTTCCTCGGTTACCACATGCCGTTCCCCGCGGTCGGTTTCGCCGAAAGGCAGGATGGCGGCTATCGCTTCGTGGCGAAGACCTATCAGTTCGACATTTGATCTACCGCATGTCGTCCGGAAGTGTGTAGCGGTTCCGGGATAACGACATGCGTAAAAACAAAGAGCTAAAGCGCATCGCATGAATGAAGTTTGACGCGATGCGCTTTCCCGCGCCGCGCGTCTTGGCAGACGCGCAAGGGACGCTGTAACACTTTGAATACACGCATCGTGCTTTCCGAAATCGATTCCGATTTTCGGGCCGATGCGGTAGATGCATGGCTCCCATGACGATCCGGCGGCCACGCCGGGCTTTTTGCTATTTCCTTCCTGTCATAGACGTGTTACCAGCCCTCGCCAACTTCCAAGCAACTCATGCACACCGCCGGGGCGGACGATTCGTTTCCGGGACGGGTTGCATTTTCTTAACTGAAGGAATTTGGCCATGGCCCGCATCATTGAAACGGCAACCGGCGCGGACGCGCTTACCTTCGACGACGTGCTGCTGCAGCCCGGCCATTCCGAGGTCATGCCCGGCCAGACGAATATCGCAACCCGCATCGCCCGCGACTTCGATCTCAACATCCCGATCCTCTCTTCGGCCATGGATACCGTCACCGAGAGCCGGCTGGCGATCGCCATGGCCCAGGCCGGCGGCCTCGGCGTCATCCACCGCAACCTGACGCCGATCGAGCAGGCCGAAGAGGTCCGCCAGGTGAAGAAGTTCGAAAGCGGCATGGTCGTCAATCCGGTCACCATCGGCCCGGAGGCGAAGCTTGCCGAAGCGCTCTCCCTGATGAAATCGCATGGCATCTCCGGCATCCCGGTCGTCGAGAAGTCCGGCCGCCTCGTCGGCATCCTCACCAACCGCGACGTCCGCTTCGCCTCGGATCCGGAGCAGAAGATCCATGAGCTGATGACCAAGGACAATCTGGTCACGGTCAAGGAGAGCGTCGATCAGCAGGAAGCCAAGCGCCTGCTGCACTCGCATCGCATTGAGAAGCTGCTGGTCGTCGACGCCGAAGGCCGCTGCGTCGGCCTCATCACCGTCAAGGATATCGAGAAGTCGCAGCTGAACCCGAACGCCTCCAAGGATGCGCAGGGCAGGCTTCGCGCCGCCGCCGCCATCAGCGTCGGCGATGACGGCTTCGAGCGGGCCGAACGCCTGATCGAGGCCGGCGTCGACCTTTTGGTCGTCGATACCGCCCATGGCCATTCGCAGCGTGTTCTCGATGCTGTCGTCCGGGTCAAGAAGCTTTCCAACTCGGTCAGGATCATGGCCGGCAACGTCGCCACCTATGACGGCACCAGAGCGCTGATCGATGCCGGCGCCGACGCCGTCAAGGTCGGCATCGGCCCGGGTTCGATCTGCACGACGCGCATTGTCGCCGGCGTCGGCGTTCCGCAGCTCGCCGCCATCATGTCGGCCGTCCAGGCCGCCCAGGATCAGGATGTGCCCGTCATCGCCGACGGCGGCATCAAATTCTCCGGCGACCTTGCCAAGGCGATCGCCGCCGGTGCTTCTGCCGTCATGATCGGCTCGCTGCTCGCCGGCACCGACGAGAGCCCGGGCGAGGTTTATCTTTACCAGGGCCGTTCCTTCAAGGCCTATCGTGGCATGGGCTCCGTCGGCGCCATGGCCCGCGGTTCGGCCGATCGTTATTTCCAGGCTGAGGTGCGCGACACGCTGAAGCTCGTGCCCGAAGGCATCGAGGGCCAGGTGCCGTACAAGGGACCGGTCTCGGCCGTCGTCCACCAGCTCGCCGGCGGTCTCAAGGCGGCCATGGGTTATGTTGGCGGCAAGGACCTGAAGGATTTCCAGGAGCGCGCCACCTTTGTGCGCATCTCCGGCGCCGGCCTTCGCGAAAGCCACGCCCATGACGTGACGATCACCCGCGAGAGCCCGAACTATCCGGGCGCCGGCCTCTGATCATGAAGGCGGGCAGCGCAATTCCGCTCTGGATCGTCGCGCTGCTCGCCGCCCTTTGCCTTGCCGTGCTCGCCTGGACGACCTTCGGCTTCGTCGTGCCTTTCAAGCACGAAACCGGGCAGGCGGTGCTCGACACCTACTTCGCCGGCTACGACGAATCGACCGTCTTCCACATGCAGAAGCTGCTCGATGAAAATAAGACGGCGGCCAAACTGCTCAGCGCCATGTATTTCGGGCCGGAGCTGATCTTTCCGGCATTGCTGACGGCGCTGCTGTTCGTCGTCTTCCTCAGGCTTGGTCCCGTCGGCTCGTGGTTCGGCCGGTCACTTCATCCGCTCATAGCCAAGGCGATCTCTCTGCTGCCTTTCATCTACGGCATCTCCGACTACGGCGAGAACATTTGCAGCCTGATTGCCTTCGGCAACAGCGCGTCCGCAGGTCTTGCAATGCACGTGCTGCCGTGGATGACGCGGTTGAAATTCGCAAGCCTCGCTATCTGCTTCATCGTCGCGGCCCGGCTTGCAATTGCCCGTTGGCTGTCGCCACGCCGGGACTGAAGTGGCTATCAGCTCCTTCGCCGCCAAACCGGATTTGACAGTCTCGCCATCATGAAATCGGAAAGTACCTCGACCTTCGCTGGCCGGTTCCGCGCGGAAGGTGTGACGAAATACAGTGCGCCGGTCGGCAGTGTCCAGTCGGGAAGAATCGGCTTCAGCCGGCCGTCTATCAGATAGTCATGCGCGAGAAACTCCGGAAGTTCGATGATCCCGAGGCCGCTTAGCGCCATTGGCACCAAGGCTTGCGAATTTGTGGCCTTGAGAGAGCCACTTGGCACGATGACCTCCTCCTTGCCTTCACTGTTGCGCAGGCGCCAGACATCCTGTCGCGCCCTATAGGCGTATCCCAGGCAATGGTGAGCCGCTAGGTCGCGCGGATGTTCCGGCACGCCGTACCGGTCGAGATATGCGGGTGCAGCGAGAATGAAGCGATCCACCGGCGTCAGCCTTCGCGCGACCAAGGACGAATCCGGCAGTACTGCGATTCTGAGCGCGGCATCAAAACCCTCTCCCACGATATCGACGACGGCATCGCTCATGTGCAGGTCGATGGAAATCTCCGGAAAGCGCTCGAAAAAATCAGGCAGGACCGGGGCAAGCCAGCGCGTCCCGAAGGCCATCGGTGCGGCAAGCCTGATGAGACCCTTCGGCCGGGTGGCAATCTCCCGGGCAGCGTCCTCCGCCCTCTCGGCCTCGGCATAGATTCGTGCGGCGCTATCGACCAGTCGCAGGCCGAATTCGGTCAACGCCAGCTGCCGGGACGTCCGGTTGAAGAGCCTGGCGCCGAGTCTGTGCTCAAGACGGCTGACGGCTCGCGAAACGGTCGGCACCGACACGCCGAGCGTCTGCGCAGCCCGAAGGAAGGAACGCTCTTCCGCGACCTTCGCAAACATCGCCAGACCCTCGAAATCGGGAAACTTTGTCATTTCATTCCTGAAACAATGGATTTCAACTCTTTCTATTCCGCAACGATGCTTTCGTCCATATCTCAGCTTCAGTCGAACCAAGGAGACGACAATGACACAACGACTGAACGCAAAGATTGCGGTTACCACGGGCGCCACTTCGGGCATCGGCCTTGCAACGGCCAAGCGCTTCGTAGCCGAGGGCGCCCGGGTCTTTATCACGGGTCGCCGCAAGGATGTTCTCGATGCAGCAATCGCTGAGATAGGCGGCGAGGTTGTGGGAATTCAGGCGGATTCAGCCAATCTCGCCGACCTCGATCGCCTCTATGAACGGGTGAAGGCAGAATCCGGGAAAATTGACGTGCTCTTCGTCAACGCGGGTGGCGGCTCCATGTTGCCCCTCGGCGAAATCACTGAAGAGCAGTATGACGACACGTTCGATCGGAACGTGAAGGGGGTTCTCTTTACGGTGCAGAAGGCCTTGCCGCTGCTCTCGCCAGGATCATCGATCATCTTGACGGGATCGACCGCAGGCTCGACCGGCACACCCGCCTTCAGCGTTTACGCCGCATCGAAAGCCGCCTTGCGCAGCTTTGCGCGCAACTGGATCCTCGACTTGAAGGATCGCGGCATTCGGATCAACACGCTTAGTCCTGGCCCGACGGAAACGACTGGACTGGTCGAATTGGCGGGCAAGGACCCAACGCAGCAGCAGGGCTTGCTCGACGCCTTGGCAGCCCAGGTGCCTATGGGCAGGGTCGGTCGCGCCGAGGAAGTTGCCGCTGCCGCACTCTTCCTTGCCTCGGAGGATTCCAGCTTCGTCAGCGGTGCCGAACTCTTCGTCGATGGCGGCAGCGCCCAGGTGTGAAGACAATATCGGGTTTGCGGTTGCACAGCGGCGAGCCGCTGGCATCCGCTTATCCTTTCCGCTAATGCTGCCAACGGCATATAAAGCGGAAAGGAAGTGGCGATCATGACCGGCTATGAAATCTTCTGGCCACTCCTTGCCCATGTGGCCCTGGTCTATGGTCTCTACGCGCTTCTTGGCCTGAGACGCGGGAAAATGGTGCGGGTCGGAAAGATCCGCAAACAGGACTATCGCGAAAATCGTGACGAACCCGCCGAAAGCCTTGTCGTCAAGAATTGCCTCGCCAACCAGTTCGAATTGCCTGTACTCTTTTACCCCTGCTGCATTCTTCTCTATATCGCCGAGGCCGACAATCTTGTCGCCCTCGGCCTCGCCTGGCTCTTCGTCGCTCTGCGTTACGCTCATGCCGCCATTCACGTCACCAGCAATGATCTCAGTTACCGCAGCCCGATCTTTGCTGCCGGTTATCTGGTGCTTGCAGCCATGTGGGGTTGGCTCGCCATCTGGATGGCGATGGGCTGACGGCGATGTGCGCAGGCGACAATCTGCCGGATTTTACAACTATCTGACGTTTTTTGCGCCCTCGTCAATCAGAGCAATGCGGCCTAGGAGCCTGATTTCTCACGCGTTTGCCTATCGTTAAAATCTGAGCGTTTCCATTTACCGCTGATGAAGGCCTGCAATGTCATATCCGCTCGACGCGGTGGTGGTAGATAGCCTGCGCCGCGAAACAATAAGAATGGGAACGACATGGGCGCGGAAAGCATGGATCGCATCGGCTTGCGCAGGAAGCCGAAGCAGGAGCGTAGCATCCAGAGACTGGATCTTATCCTCGCTGCCGCCGCCAAGATAATCGCCCAAAAGGGCGTCAGCGCCATGCGGATGACGGAACTCGCGGTCGCCGCCAAGGTGCCGATCGGCTCGGTTTACCAGTATTTCCCGGAGAAGGCGGCGATCGTCAAAGCCCTGTTCGACCAGCACGCTTCGGCGATTCAGGCGAAGACGGCGGCGATGTTCAGCGACGTGCAGTCCCTCGACCAGGCCCTCGATCTCGTCTGCGCCACCATCGACTGGTATTACGAATCCTATCGCGACGATCCCGTTTATCTCGGCGTCTGGATGGGAACCGAGACCGATCAGGATCTGCTTCGGCTGAATATCGAGCATAGCGGTCGCGTCGCTGGTATCTTCGATGACGCTGTACGCCGGTTGGCTCCCGACCGTTGCGACGAGGAAATGTTCGCGCGCACTTACCTTTTTAGCCACCTGATCGGCGCCGTCATCCGACTTGCGGCCGTCAGCGAAGAGGCCATAGCGCAGCGCATGCTCGGCGAGTGGAAACGCGTCATCCGCGCCTCCCTTTTTGCCGCGAGCGTCGCCTGAGGACTTCTACCAGCTCGGCACCATATTGGCAGCCTTCAGCCGCGGATAAAGGCGCGCCTGGGCGGATTTGACATCCGCTTCCAGCCCGTCGTCGACGACAGCCGGCGTGATGTTGTCGAGGCAGGCAGTGATATGGGCCGTGATTGCGTTCATCAGCGACAGCGAGACGCCAGGCCGTTTCATGATGCCGATCTGCACCGGCGGCAGCGCCGGGAAACCGTCGGCCTGGCTCAGCACCTTCATGCCCGTCCGCAGCGCCGATTCCGGCATCACCGAGACCGCCATACCGGCAAGCACGGCCGCGGCGACGACGGTGCAGGACCAGCTGGTGAACAGGATCTGGTGCTCGCGCCCGACGGCATCGAGCGCCGAGCAGGCAAGCTGGCGCCATTGGCAGTCGCGGCGGCCAACGGCTAGCGGCACCGGCGCATCGTCGCGGATCGGATGGTTGGCCGAGCCGACCCAGCAGAGCGGCTCGGTTCTGACCACATCGGACATGCGCTCGCGCGGATTGTGGGTGACGAGGGCGATATCGAGCTCGCCCTTGTGCATGCGCTCGGCAAGGTCCATCGACGGCTCGCAGACGATGTAAAGCTCGACATTCGGATGCGTCTTGGCAAAACGGCCGATGATCTCAGGCATATAGCGGTCGGCGTAATCGTCCGGCGTGCCGATGCGTAGCGTCCCCTCCAGCCTGTTGTCGTCAAAGGCGGCGATCGCCTCATTGTTGAGGCGGATGATGCGCCGGGCGTAATTGAGCAGTTTTTCACCCTCGACCGTCAGCCGATTGCCGCGGCCGTCCTTGATGAACAGCTGCTTGCCGATGCGCTCTTCGAGACGGCGCATCTGCATGGAGACGGCGGATTGGGTCTTGTAGACCCTGTCGGCGGCCTTGGTGAAGCTGCCGGAATCGACGATGGCGATGAAAGTCTGCAACTGGTCGAGATCAAGAGGCGCGGACATGGGTTCACCTATAAAGATAGCTGATGATAATCATTAGAAACATTCGTTGGACTGATCAATAGGTCTTTGGCATCTTCGGGATGCAAATCAAGCAAAGTGAAGGACAGACACCCTGCCTGTCCGAGCCGAATTCAGCCTGCTCCCTTCCGCACGACCTCGCGGCAGGGGTGGGTTGTTGCGTGCCCCGAAAGAAAGGAGAGTTCGATGCACACGACAGACCGGACACTAGAACTCGACTGCGGCAAGCTTACCCCGACGTTTTCCCAGCGTCTGGCGGCAGGCCTCGCCCCGTTGACCTTCCTCTTTCGCGTGTTTCGCAATCGCATGGAGATCAACGCGCTGCATGATCTGAATGATACGCAGCTGAGAGATATCGGCCTCACCAGGGCCGATCTGACCTCGGCGTTCCTGGCCTCGACGTTTTTCGAGGATCCGTCGGAACATCTGACGCGTTCGGCGCGCAATCGTTGGCGCCTGCAGTTCTTCCGTTCCTGCGACGAGTAGGAGCGCAAGTTTCCCCGCAGGGTGATAGCCAATAGCCCTGCCGCTTGACCCGGCGATCGGCTTTCCCAGCCATCGCCGGGTCTTTTTATGTCTTAGGGTCAGGCGAAGGCTTCGGCCGGTAAGTTTCGAAAATCGCCTCCAGATTCCTCTGGTAACTCTTCTGCACTTCCAGCCCGCTGTCGAACATGGCGTTCAACATCTCCGCATAGCTGTCGGCATTGACCTTCGCCTCTTCCTTCGGAGCCTCCGGCGTCTTCGCGGTAGGCTGCTGGGCTGCCGGTTGCTGGCCGAGCCCGGCCATCATCTCCTGGAAGGCCTTGGCGAAAGGATTGTCGAGGAATGGGTTCGGGGCAGGCGCCGGTTGCTGTTTCGGCATCGAAAACATCAGTTGCATCGCCTGCGTGAAGGGATTGTCGAAAATGCTGGACTCCGGGGCTGCCTTCGGCTTCGGCGCAAAGCCCGTACTCTCAAGCCATTTTTGAATGCTCTCGCCCATCGCCGTGTTGGCGAAGGGGTTGACAGGAGAGGCCATCTGGCCGGTCGTCTGCTTGAAGAGCCCGCCCATCAGCGTGTCGGCCAGCACCGGCAGCATCTGTTTGTAGATGTCCTGTCCGATCCCGGTCATCTGGGCGGCCTGGGCTGCGATCGCCCTCGAAACCTCCTTGGAGCCGAACAACTGGGCAAGGATGTTGTTGCCGTCGGAAATGCCCTCCGGCGTGAAGGCCCGGCTCATATCCTCGAAATATCGCGCGTAATTGCCGGAGGCGACGGCCTGCATCAGCCCGACGAAATCGTAAGGATTGCCGGTGCTGCGCTTCAGGCCGGCGGAAAAGGCCGGCATCAGCGCCGCCATGGCCTTCGTCGCCTGTTCCTGCGCCAGGTTGAATTGCCGGGCGATCGCTTCCATCGCCGCGCCGTTCTGCGCCTGCATCATCATATCGAAGAGTGGCAGCATGGAGGTCCCTTTCCCCGAGTCGTGACGCGTTGTGACGTCACTATATCCGGAAATGGTAATACGCAAACGGCTTTTTGTCAGAGGGGCTTAGGACGATCTCAGTACTGATAATCCTCGAAGACCGGTTCGACGGAACCCTGCCAGCGGCCGTGATAGAGCGACAGCAGATCCTCGGCGAGCGTCGCCTTCTTGGCAAGCACCTCGTCGAGCGGCGCCAGGAAGATGCTTTCGTCCTGGCCTTCGCCGTTAAGCCTGCCGCGCGCCTTGAGGCCGGCCCTTGAGATGCCGACGACCTCGCGCGCCGCCTCGAGCAGCGCATGCCCGCGAAACTCGGCCTTCAACCCTTGCGCCGGAACGGCATTGCGCAGGGCGCCGATCTCGGCAAAGCTCCAATCCTTCGTCAGCTCGTCGGCGGCCTGAAGGGCCGCATCGTCGTAGAGCAGGCCGACCCAGAAAGCGGGCAACGCACAGATGCGCCGCCATGGGCCGCCGTCGGCGCCGCGCATTTCGAGGAAGCGTTTCATTCGCACGTCCGGGAAGAGCGTGGAAAGATGGTTTGTCCAGTCACCCATCGTCGGCGCCGGATCGGCGACCTCGCCCTTCAACGCGCCGTTCATGAACTGGCGGAAGGTCACATGGGTACAGTCGTGATAGTGCCCGTCGCGGACGATGAAATACATCGGCACGTCGAGCGCCCATTCGGCATAATCGCGGAAGCCGAAATCGTCGCGGAACGTGAAATCGAGCAGGCCCGAGCGCTGGTTGTCGACATCGCGCCAGATATCGCCGCGCCAGGAGAGCAGCCCGTTCGGCTTGCCCTCGGTGAAGGGCGAGGATGCAAACAGCGCGGTCGCCAGCGATTGCAGCTTCATCGAGACGCGCATCTTCTGGCGCATGTCGGCTTCCGAGGAGAAATCGAGATTCACCTGGATCGTGCAGGTGCGATACATCATGTCTAGGCCCTTGGTGCCGACCTTCGGCATATAGCGGGTCATGATCTCGTAGCGCGATTTCGGCATTTGCGGGGTTTCGGCATAGGTCCATTTCGGACTGCCGCCGATGCCGAGGAAACGGATGCCCATCGGTTCGGCGATCTCGCGTAGCGTCGCCAGGTGCTGGTTCGATTCCCTGCAGGTCTGGTGGATTGTCTCCAGCGGCGCGCCTGACAGTTCGAACTGGCCGCCGGGCTCGATCGAGATCGCCCCCATGCCGTGCTGCTCGGCAAGGCCGATGATGTTGCCGCCGTCCATGATCGGCTCCCAGCCGCTCTTTTTCTGCAGGCCGGTAAGCAGGGCCGAGATGCTGGCATCGCCGAAGTAGGGAACCGGGCTGTTGTCGGCGCGGAAGAAGGCGAACTTCTCATGTTCGGTGCCGATCCGGAAGCGCTCCCGCGGCTTGTTGCCCGCGGCGATGTAATCGGTCAATTCCTGAACGGAAGAGAGCGGTGTCTGGTCGGTAGTGTCGCGGGCCATGCGGGGTACCTGTATTCAAAAGGCGCCCAGGGGGCCGGGCAATTGGAAGGTGATTAGGACCCAAGCCACGTATGTTGCAAGTGAAATTCTTTCAACGACGCATCAAAAAAACAGCAGTGATTTCCGCGTCAACCCGTTTTCCCGGTCATGTCCAGTCGCCGATCGCCGCCTGGACCACCGCCAGCGCCGCAACAGCGGCCGTATCGGCCCGGAGGATGCGAGGTCCGAGCGGAATGGCAGTGACGAAATCGAGGCTTCGAAGCCGCGCCCGCTCATCCTCCGAAAAGCCGCCTTCCGGCCCGACGAGCAGAGCGAGATGCCTTTCTTGGATGGCTGCCAGCACCGGCAGCGGGTTTTGCCCGGCGTCACCCTCGTCGCAATAGATGATGCGGCGCTCGCTCGGCCAATGGTCGAGCAGGTCGGAAAGCCTCACCGGCTCGGCCACGGCGGGGATGCCGAGAATACCGCATTGCTCCGCCGCCTCGACGACATTGGCGCGCAGCTTGTCGAGATTGGTGATCTTCCCCTGCACATGCTGGGTCATGACAGGCTGCAGCAGCCCGGCGCCCATTTCCACCGCTTTCTGCACGAGATAATCCATGCGGCCGACTTTGAGCGGGGCAAAGAGATAGTGCAGGTCCGTGGCCGCCGGCTGCGGCCGCGTCTCTTCGGTTGCCGTCAGCAGGATGCGTTTGCGCGTCGGGAAGGACAGCGTCGCCCGCCACTCGCCGTCGCGGCCGTTGAAGAGCAGGATGTCTGTGCCGTCCTCCATCCTCAGCACGTTGGCGAGATAGTTGAAATGGTCGGCATTCGCCTCCACGACGGCGCCGCTGGAAAGCGGCGCGTCGACGAAAAGTCGTTGCATGCGGAAATTGGCGCGCATTGGAAAAAACTCGGGATCTCAAACGAAGAGCGCGAACATAACCCAATAAATCATCGCCGCAAGCGCTGCCGAAACCGGCACGGTGATGATCCAGGCGGCGATGATCGTCATGAAATGCGAGCGCCGCACCAGATAGCGTCGCCGCCTCTCGTGGATATTCGGCTCCTCCGGCTCGTCGATATCGAAGCTCTCCGTCTTGCGCCTGATATAGGCGATGCGGCGCTTCGAATGGCGCGTATACCATTCGCGGAAGAAGCCGACGCCGAAGACGGAGCCGACGGCGATATGGGTGGTGCTGACCGGCAGGCCGAGCCAAGAGGCGACGATGACGGTGAAAGCGGTCGACAGCGCGACGCAATAGGCGCGCATCGGATTGAGCTTGGTGATCTCCTCGCCGACGAGGCGGATGAGCCGTGGCCCGAAGAGCAGCAGGCCGACGGAGATGCCGAAGGCGCCGATCAGCATCACCCAGAGGGGCGAATGGCCGACGCCGCCAACGCCGCCGATGCCGACCGAATGGACGATCGCCGAAAGCGGCCCGACCGCGTTCGAAACGTCGTTTGCGCCATGCGCGAAGGATAGCAGCGCCGCCGAGCCGATCAGCGGCAGCCGGAACAGCGCCCGCAGTGAACTGTTGCGGTTTTCAAGATCCCGCGCCTGGACGAGGACGAGCGGCCGGGCGATAAGCCAGGTCACCAGCCCGATGGCGATCCCGATCAGAATGACGGTGAAGGGCGGAAATCTACCGATCGGCGACAGCTGCAGCACCATATAGGCCATGAAGGCGCCAGCCATCGTCGCGACCAGCACCGGTACCCAACGCCGCGCCGCCGCGATCTTGTCGTCGCGATAGATGATGAGCGTCTTGACGAGATAGAGCAGGCCGGCCGCGATCAGTCCGCCAAGGAGCGGCGAGGTGATCCAGCTCGAGGCGATCTCGAACATTACCCGCCAATTCACCGGCTCCGGCCCCACAGCTGAGATGCCGGCCCCGATCACCGCCCCGACGATCGCATGCGTGGTGGAAACGGGCGCGTTCATCCAGGTTGCAAGGTTGATCCAAAGGGCGGCTGCGGTCAGCGCCGCCATCATGATCCAGCCGAGCACCGCCGGCGACACCTGGCCAGCATCGACGATGTCGGAGGAAATCGTCTTGACCACTTCGCCGCCCGCGATCGTGGCGCCCAAGACCTCGAAGATCGCAGCAATGACCAGCGCCTGGCCCATCGTCATGGCGCGTGCACCGACGGCCGCACCGACGTTGTTGGTCACGTCGTTGGCGCCGATATTCATCGCCATGTAGCCGGCAAGGGCCGCTGCCGCCACGACGAGTACGGCGCCCGGACGGTCGAAGACATAGACGCCGGCAAAGAGCATGACCAGGCCGACGAAAATCAGCCCGAGCCCGGGTGCCACCAGCAGTCGCGCAACGTGCTTTGCCGCGTCCTCGACATAGGTGATTTTATCGAGGTCTTTATCGAGCGTGCGTTTGGTAAGAACTGCGGGACGGGGCGGCATTCTTTTTCCTGAGGGATGAAGCTGCTTCTACGCTGCTTTCCTAGCAGTGCAAGATGGCAGGATTCATTCCGCTGGAATTTGCTTGGCCGCCGGACCTTTTTTGGCCACCGGAATTCGCTTCGCCGGTCTGACTGAAAGCTTGTCGGTCATCTTTTGTTTGAAGGCGAGGAAGAGGTTGCGAAGCTCCGGTTCGCGCACGCGGCTCACCGCCTCGTCGACCGAGACCCACTCGATGGTGCGTTCGCCTTTTTCCTTGAAGTTCTTCGCCATGTCGGTGACCTCAAGCGCATAGACCTGCACTTTGCAAACCACCTGCACACCGTCGCGCAGCACTTTCGGATAGGTGTAGGAACCGAGCGTTTCCGCCTCGACGGAGCCGCGAACGCCGGCTTCCTCCAGAGCTTCCTGCAGGGCGACCTCATGGGCGCACTTGCCGTTCATCGGCCAGCCCTTGGGAATGACCCAGCGGCCGGTGTCGCGGCTCGTCATCAGGAGTACCTCGACTTCACCGCTCTTCTTCTTCAACCGGTAGCAGAGCGCACCATATTGCTGTCGCGGCGGGCGCCGGAACATCAGTCGCACATCGGATGCCAATCGGGCGAGAAGAGTCAATTGTCGGGTCACCTTTACAGTGGTTGTTAGGAATCACTCATATGCGTGTATCACGGAACGCTGACACAATCCAAAGCCGCGACGATCCGAAACATGATTTAACCGCCGTTAATAGGGGAAATCGGGCTGGGGCAGGCTCAAAAAAACCGTCACATCCTGTTTCGAATGCGCCATGTTGCACAGGTGTACAATATGGCTTCGTCCGGACCCCTAATCAATGGCGGGACGAATTGTTCCACCAGCATTTTTGAAAATGTGGTAACCATGCCTCGCTGTCCCACCGCTGCCTTGCTTCGTGCACTTTCGTGCCGCGGTTACGGGCCGCCATCAGCGCTCCCAATAGGGGATCGGCCCGTAAAGCTCGCTCAGATAGTCGATGAACAGCCGCACCTTGGCCGGCAGGAACTGCCGGCTAGGATAGACGGCCGAGAGCGCGACATTGTGCGAGCCCTCATAGGCGGGCAGCACCTGCACCAGACGGCCGGCCTTCAGTTCCTCGCCGATATCCCAGGTGGACCGCAGCGCGATCCCGAGCCCCGCGATGACGGCCTCGCGGATCACCTCGCTGGAATTGGTGATCAGCATGCCGTCTGGCCGCAGGCTGAGGGCTCCGTCCGGCCCGTTCAGCCGCCAGGTGTCGTTATTGTGCGCCGGCAGGCAGCGATGGTGTTTCAGATCGTCGATATGCCTGGGCTCGCTATGCGCGGCCAGGTAATCCGGCGAAGCACAGAGCAGCCGGCGCACGGGCGCCAGCCGTCGGGCGACGAGGCTGGAATCGGTCAGTTCGGCAATCCGGATCGCCAGATCGAAACCGCCGCCGACGATGTCGCTGAATTCGTCGGTCAGCACCAGGTTGATCGCAAGCTCCGGGTGCGCCTGCATGAACGCCTTCAGATGCGGCGCGATATGCATGCGACCGAAGGAGGTCGGCGCCGAGATCTTCAGCGTGCCGTGCATTTGCGCCGAGCGGCCGGAAATGTAGAATTCGGCCTCCTCCAACCCGGCGAGAATGCCGAGAACGCGGTCGTAAAAACCCTGTCCGGCTTCCGTCAGCGAGATCTGCCGCGTCGTGCGCTGCAAAAGCCGGGTACCGAGCCGGTCCTCCAGTCGCTTGATGCGCTTGGAGACGACGGCTGGGGAACAGCCGAGCGCCCGCCCGGCGAGCGACATGCTTCCCGTCGAAACGACCTTGGCAAAAATTTCGAGATCACCCAGATTGGTCATAAGGTTTTCAGACTTTTTCCCCTTTTGGCATAAGTGCTTAGCATTTGCGCCACTTTCGGGAAAGTGCTAAGCCGGTTCACCGGCGACAGAGGCTGGCGGCCCTTCCCGCTGTCATCTTACCGCTGTGACTTCCGGTCGTCAGGGTCAGGGAGGACATCATGTCCGACGCCATTCCGTTTCTCGCCCCGCGCGCCGATGTGCTGGCGCGCCGCGCCCGGATCGTTGCCGATCTCGCCGATCTTCTGCAACCGGAATGCCTGGTTCATGAGGCGCGCGAACTTGTGCCGTTCGAGACAGACGCCTTCGTGTCCTATCGCCGCCTGCCGCTTGCCGTCGCCCTGCCGCGCACCACGGCCGAGGTGGCGGCCGTCATGCGCTATTGCCAACGCTACGGCATTCCCGTGGTGCCGCGCGGCGCCGGCACCTCGCTTTCCGGCGGCGCCATTCCGCAGGAGGATGCCGTTGTGCTCGGCCTGTCGAAGATGAACAGCATTCTCGAAATCGATCTGCCGAACCGTGTCGCCGTGGTTCAGGCGGGTGTCACCAATCTCAACATCTCCGAATCCGTCTCGGCCGACGGCTTTTTCTACGCGCCTGATCCGAGTTCGCAGCTCGCCTGCACGATTGGCGGCAATATCGGCATGAATTCCGGCGGCGCCCACTGCCTGAAATATGGCGTCACCACCAACAATCTGCTCGGCGTCAGAATGGTGCTGGTCGACGGCACGGTGATCGAACTCGGCGGCAAGGCGCTGGACGCGGCCGGTTACGACCTGCTCGGCCTCGTCTGCGGCCACGAAGGCCAGCTCGGCATCGTCACCGAGGCGACCGTGCGGCTGATCGCCAAGCCGGAAGGCGCCCGTCCGGTGCTCTTCGGCTTCGAAAGCTCGGAAGAGGCCGGCGCCTGCGTTGCCGATGTCATCGCCGCCGGAATCATCCCGGTTGCCATCGAGTTCATGGACAAGCCGGCGATCGAGATCTGCGAGGCCTTCGCCCATGCCGGCTATCCCCTCGATGTCGGGGCACTGCTGATCGTCGAGGTCGAGGGTTCGGACGCCGAAATGGACGCCACCCTCAAAGACATCGTCGAGATCGCCCGCCGCCATGCTGTGAAGACCGTGCGCGAATGCCAGTCGGCCACCGAGGCGGCGCTGATCTGGAAGGGGCGCAAATCCGCCTTCGGCGCCACCGGCCGCATCGCCGACTATATCTGCATGGACGGCACCGTGCCGCTCAGCCAGCTTTCCCATGTGCTGAAGAGAACTGCCGAGATCGTCGATCACTACGGCCTGCGGGTCGCCAACGTCTTTCATGCCGGCGACGGCAACATGCATCCGCTGATCCTCTTCAATGCCAACGACCCCGAGGATGCCGCCCGCGCAGAAGCCGCCGGCAACGATATCCTCAAGCTCTGCGTCGATGCCGGCGGCTGCCTCACCGGCGAGCATGGCGTCGGCATCGAAAAGCGCGACCTGATGCGCCATCAATATTCGGAGGCCGATCTCGCCCAGCAGATGGCGGTGCGCGCCGCCTTCGATCCGGGCTGGCTCCTCAACCCGTCGAAGGTCTTCCCGCTCGAAGGGCGCCCTGCCGCATGATCGATCTGATGCCGACAAGCGAGGAACAGGCGGCGGCGATCGTCCTCGCACATGCGGAGACGAACCGGCCGCTCGCTGTCTGTGGCGGTGATACGCGCTCCGGTTTCGGCAATGCCGTTGCATCAGAAGACCGGCTGCGATCGACCAGGCTTTCCGGTATCATCGCCTACAATCCCGGCGAGATGGTCATGACGGTCCGCTCGGGTACGCCGCTTGCCGAGGTCGAGGCGGCACTGTCCGAAGGCGGCCAGATGCTTGCCTTCGAGCCAATGGATCATCGCCCAATCATGCGCAGGTCGGGCGAGCCGACGATCGGCGGCGTCTTCGCCGCCAATGTTTCCGGCCCGCGCCGCCTCGTTGCCGGAGCGGCCCGCGACAGCCTGCTCGGTGTGCGCTTCGTCAACGGCAGGGGCGAGATCATCAAGGCCGGCGGCCGGGTGATGAAGAACGTCACCGGCCTCGATCTCGTCAAGCTGATCGCCGGCTCGCATGGAACGCTGGGTTTTCTCACCGAACTGACCTTCCGCGTGCCGCCGCGCCCGAAGACGGAACAGACGCTGGTTCTCTCCGGCCTCAACGATGCCGAAGCGGCCAATGCCATGGCGGCGGCGATGGCGCTGCCGGTCGAGGTCTCCAGTGCCGCCCATCTGCCGCTGACGGTGACCTGGAAATTCCTTGCCGGCAAATTGCCCGAGGGCGAGGCGACGGTTCTGCGCGTTGAGGGCCTGGCCGGTTCGGTCGGCGTGCGCATGGAAAAGCTTGCGGCGGCGATGTCGGCCTTTGCCACGGTGACGCGGCTGGATGAGCCGGAAAGCCAGAGGCTCTGGCGAGAAATCCGTGATGTATTACCCTATGCCGACGGTACGACGCGGCCGGTCTGGCGCGTCTCGGTCGCGCCGGGAGCCGGCCACCAGCTGGTCGCGGCCCTTCGTCTAGAAGCCGGCGTCGACGCCTTCTACGACTGGCAGGGCGGTCTCGTCTGGATGAGGATGGAGGCGGACCCCGAAGCAGATCTGGTCCGCCGCTTCATCAAGGTGCTCGGTGGCGGCCATGCGACGCTGATCCGTGCTTCGGACGCGGCGAGGGCGGCAACGGCGGCCTTCCATCCGGAGCCGGAGGCAGTGGCGATGCTGTCGCGGCGGGTGAAGGAGAAGTTCGATCCGGCGGGGATCTTCAATCCGGGGAAGATGGGGTGAGAAGATGAGTTTGCGCGTGGTCCACCCCCCTCTGTCCTGCCGGACATCTCCCTCACAAGAGGGGAGATTGGCAAGAGGTTGGATCACCGGTCCCTCTCTGCCGTATCGAAGTAATTCCACGGTGGCTGTTTGGGGAAACCGTTGCGCCCATCTGATCTCCCCCCTTGTGGGGGAGATGTCCGGCAGGACAGAGGGGGGTGCCCCAGGCACAGCGCCCCCAAAGCGGAGGTCCCGCTAGATGCAAACCAACTTCACCCCATCGCAACTCGCCGACCCCCATGTCGCCGAATCCGAAAAGATCCTGCGCAAGTGCGTCCATTGCGGCTTCTGCACTGCCACCTGTCCCACCTATGTGACGCTCGGCAACGAGCTCGACAGCCCGCGCGGGCGGATCTACCTGATCAAGGACATGCTGGAAAACGGCCGCCCCGCCGATGCCGAGGTCGTCACCCATATCGACCGCTGTCTCTCCTGCCTTGCCTGCGTCACCACCTGTCCCTCGGGCGTCGACTATATGCATCTGGTCGATCACGCCCGCGCCCATATCGAAAAGACTTACAGACGGCCGTTCACGAACCGGCTGACGCGCGCCATTCTCGCGACCGTACTGCCCTATCCCGGCCGTTTCCGGCTGGCGCTCCATCTCGCCCGTCTCGGCCGCCCCTTTGCCGGCCTGATGCGGGGGGCAGCGCTGAAGCCCTTTGCCGCCATGCTGGCGCTTGCGCCGCGCCGCATCCCGGCGGCTTCAGACTTTTCAAAACCCGGCATCCATCGGCCCGAGGCGGGGCGGCGCGGCCGGGTGGCGATTCTCACCGGCTGCGCCCAGCCGGTGCTCGATCCCGGCATCAACGCGGCGGCGATCCGGCTGCTGACACGGCTCGGCATCGAGGTCGTGGCGCCGGAAGGCGAGGTCTGCTGCGGATCGCTGGTCCACCATATGGGCCGGGCCGAACAGGCGCTCGCAAGCGCCCGCACCAATGTCGATATCTGGACGCGCGAGATCGACAGCCATGGCCTCGATGCGATCCTCATCACCGCATCGGGCTGCGGCACGACGATCAAGGATTACGGTCACATGCTGCGCCTCGACCCCGCCTATGCCGCAAAGGCGGCCAGAGTCTCGGCGCTGGCAAAGGACATTACCGAATATCTGGCGACCCTCGACCTGCCGGCCCATATGCCGAGGGGCATCACGGTCGCTTATCATTCCGCCTGCTCGATGCAGCACGGCCAGCGCATCACCCTTGCGCCGAAGCAACTGCTGAAGGCGGCGGGCTTTACCGTGCGCGATCCGGCCGAAGGCCATCTCTGCTGCGGCTCGGCCGGCACCTACAACATCATGCAGCCGGAGATTTCGGCGGCGCTGAAGGCACGCAAGGTCAAAAACATCGAGGCCACCAAGGCCAACATCATCGCCACCGGCAATATCGGCTGCATCACCCAGATCGCCGCCGGCACCGAGATCCCGATCCTGCATACGGTCGAGCTTCTCGACTGGGCCTATGGCGGCGCTATGCCGGAAAAATTAACCGGTTTGCCGTTAGGCTGACGGGAATGCGGGCCCATTCGGGCCGCTCCCGGGAGGTTGGGAAATGTGGCGGGGAATGATTGTACTTGCGGGACTGCTCGGTGCGGCAGGCGCGGCCCATGCCGACAGCCGCCTATTCTGTTCCGCCGATGACGCGCAGGCGCGCTTCACCCTTGAAAGCGGTTTCGCAAGCGATGCCGGCCATAGGCTCAACCATTTCCGCGGTGCGCTTGTTGTCAAGGATCCCGCGCAAGCGACCTTTGCCAAACGTCTGTTCGAATCGCAGCATCTGAGCAATCACTGGTCGCGCGATGGCGAACTGCTTCTGGAGGTCTTCGACGGCGGCGGTGACGATACTGGCGGCGCAACGCTGGATCTGGTGGTGGTCGCCGGCGTCCGTGGCAAGCCGGCGTCGAATTTCAGCGGCACCTATTCCCTGACCATCGAAGGCGGCAGCAAACCTTATGCTGCCGAGGGCAAGGTCAGCTGCGGCACGAAATAGCGCCGCAGCCGAAATTCAATTCATTACCAGTGGAACGAGACGCCGACGTTGACGGCGTTGGTGAAGATGTTGGTCTTCAGGTCAACGCCGCTGTCGATCGGAACGTCGACGCGCGAATAGGTGCCCTTGTATTCGACAAAGGTCGACCAGCGGTCGGTCACCTTGAAATCGACGCCGGCCTGGGCCTGCAGCGTCACGCCGCCGAATTCGTAGGCCCAGGTCTTGCCCTCGGGACGAATCACCTCGACATGCGGAATGTTCACGCCGATGCCGGCGCCGAGATAAGGCGTCCAGCGGCGGCTCGGATCCTGGAAGCGGTAGAGCCCGTTCACCGTCAGCAGGTTCAGACCGTCGGTGAATTCGAAATGCGACCAGCCGGCCTTGGCGAGCGTGTCGTCGTCGGCATAGACCTTGTCATGGGTGTAATCGAGCGAGATACCCCAGTTCGGCTTGTTGAAATTCTCCAGCCACCAGGTGACGCGGCCGCCGTAATAGGGCGGCGCGCCGAAGGACTTGCCTTCCCAGCCGGCGGTGAAATGCGTGCCGTCGGAAAGATCGACGCCGCTGTGCGGCGCGGTCTGGTAACCGCCGTAAATGGAGAACTGCAGATCTTCCGCCGAGGCGGATGCTGCCGAACAGAATGTGAAAAACGCGATGCCCGCAAGCAGGGAAGCGGAAGAACGCAGCGCATATGTCATTGAATAGCCCCGATATTGCAAATATGTCCACTCCTAGGCACGTCTGCCAGCTTTCCGCCGCAAAGTCCAAGAGAAATAAAAGGCGCCTCTAAAAAGCGCCCTCGTTTTTTGACAAGTGTTGCTCAGCCGCCGAACATGGTGCGCAGCACGTCGATACCCCTGTCCTCGAAAGCCACATTGCCCTGCTTGTTGCCGGGGCCGATGACGATCACCTTGGTGCCGACAGGCGCACGATCGTAAAGATGCATCACGTCCTCGTTCATCATGCGGATACAGCCGGAAGACATATTGAGGCCGATCGTCCAGGGCTGGTTGGTGCCGTGGATGCGGAAGATGGTGTCGCGGCCACCCTGGTAGAGATACATGGCGCGGGCGCCGAGCGGATTGTCCTCGCCGCCTTCCTGGTAAGCGGGGATGATGTGACCCTTGGCAGCTTCGCGGCGGCGCATTTCGGCCGGCGGCGTCCAGGCCGGCCATTCGGCCTTGCGGCCGATCTTGACGATGCCCGACCAGCCGAAGCCGTCGCGGCCGACGCCGATGCCGTAGCGGGTCGCGCGGTTGTTGCCTTCGACCAGGTAGAGATATTTGTTATTGGTATCGATGATGACAGTGCCGGCCACTTCCGTCGTCACCAGGCGCACTTTCTTGCGCTTGAATTGCGGCTTTACATATTTCGGCATCTGCGCCACGCGCATGATCTGCGCCGGATGCCGTGCATTGTCGGAAGCCGGGCCGGCAGGCGCGGCGAAGGCTGATGTAGAAATCAAGGACAGGACAAGTCCGGCCGCGGCCAGTCCCGGCATCACTTTGATCATTAGTCGATTCCCCTCAAGCAAGTCCGCCCGAAGCTACATGATCTTCTGCCCGATTCAAGATCGACATGGCCGGATAAAGCCATTTTGACGAGTGGAGCCACCTGTCCTAGCGGCTTCATAGAGCATTTCCGTATTTCTCCGAAACACGAAAATGCTCCATCTCTTTGTTTTTACTGAATTCTCAACGCAAAACCACTGCACACTCTTGCTGGTGCTCCAGCTTTTGCGTGCGCCGTTACATGACGATGACGCGGGTTCCGACGTTGACGCGGTCGTAGAGATCGACGACGTCCTCGTTGCGCAGGCGGATACAGCCGGAAGAAACGGCGCTGCCGATCGACCAGGGCGCATTGGTGCCATGGATGCGGTAGAGCGTCGAGCCGAGATACATGGCGCGCGCGCCGAGCGGATTTTCCAGGCCGCCGTCCATGCGCGCCGGCAGATAGTGGCCCTTGGCGGCCTCGCGGCTGATCATTTCGGAAGGCGGCGTCCAATCCGGCCATTCCGTCTTGCGGGTGATCTTGTGGACGCCGGCCCATTCGAAGCCCGGCTTGCCGACACCCACGCCGTAGCGCCGTGCCTTGCCGCCGTTCATGACGAGATAGAGAAAGCGGTTGTTGGTATCGATGACGATGGTTCCAGGCTTTTCCGTGGTGTCGTAATCGACCATCTGCGGCAGATATTGCGGCTCGATTGGGTGGCGGATTGCCGGTATGCCGGGATTGATCGCCGAAACCGTCTGAGGGGCCGGCTGCTGCGCCTGGCGGGTGACGCGGCGCTGGAAGAGGCCGCGCTGCTGCGGCTGGACGACCGGGCGCTGATAGACGACCGGCCGGACCTTGCCGCCGAGCTGATTGATCCAAGGTGCGGTCAGATCGGGGCTGAGGATAATAGGCGGGCGGGTGGCGTAGCGGTCGTCTGCAATGGCGGCCGTGGAGAAGATGCCGCAGAAGACTGAGGCAAGAAAAAGGTGTTTCATCATCGGACGAACTCTCTACAAATGACCGAAAATGGACTGGCGGGATGGGTCCGCCTGGCGGAGATGTTCCGCTCGCAAAGACGCTGCCACTCCATCCGCCAGCGAATGGTAAAGATCGATCCATGAAAGACCGACCGGCCGAATAAACTTTTCGTCAGGGTTACCGATCGGTTTGGAAAGACGGTTTGCAAATGGTAAAGCCGGAATCATGACCGGAGAACGACGCGGATCCCGGAGAATGAAGCGGACATGAGCACGACTGGCATCATCATCGGCGAGGACGGCAGGAGCCGCTGCCACTGGCACGCCAACCTGCCGGACTATCTCAAGTATCACGACGAGGAATGGGGCCGCCCCGTCACGGACGATATTCGCCTGTTCGAGAAGATCTGCCTTGAAGGTTTCCAATCCGGTCTTTCCTGGCTGACCATCCTGCGCAAGCGGGAGAATTTCCGCGCCGCCTTCGCCGGCTTCGATTTCGAGAAGGTTGCCCTCTTCGGTGAGAAGGATGTGGCCCGCTGCCTGGCTGATGCCGGCATTATCCGTCATCGCGGCAAGATCGTTTCCACGATCAACAACGCCGGGCGCGCCATCGAGCTTCGGGACGAATTCGGCTCGCTCGCCCGTTATTTCTGGCGCTACGAACCCGGCCACAATGAGCGGCCTGTTGTGGTCGACCGTGAGCACATCGTCGCCAATCCGACGACGCCGACATCGGTGGTCATTTCGAAGGATCTGAAGAAACGCGGCTGGACCTTTGTCGGCCCGACCACAGTTTATGCCTTCATGCAGGCGATGGGCCTCGTCAACGATCATCTGGAGGGCTGCTTCTGTCGGCCCGAGGTGGAGGCGATGCGCGCCGTCCTGGTTCGACCATGAAAGATCTGTCCGTGAAAATATCGATCGCCGCCCTTGCCCTGTTGTTCTTGCCGGCCTTTGCCGCGGCGCAGACGCCGCAGCTCGATCCCGGTGAGAAACTGGAGAAGCTGCAGTTTCCGGCCGTCACCATGCAGCTCAAGGGATGGACGAAATTCGGCAGCGGCCACGTCTACACGCTGCCGGTGCGCGCCGGTCAGCACGTGAAGATCGATTTTTCCACCAAGAGCAAGTTCGCCTTCCTGGCGATCTTCGACCTGTCGAAACCCGACGACGAAGCTTTCTTCGGCACCGATGAGGACGGCATGAGCTTTCAGACGACGGTGAAGGAAAACACCACCTGGCTGCTGCGTCCCTACTACTCCAAGGTCTCGCCGCGCCGCGGCCTCGGGGCCCCCTTCAGCATCCTCATCGAGCCGCTGACCGCCGCCCCGCAGCATCCGCCGGCTGAGCCGGACACGCCCTCGCTGTTTCCGAAGGCGCCTCCCAAGGCGAAATGAGGCTGGCTTAATGCGTGTCGCCTGGGCCCGCTATGCGAGCCCATCGATCAGCTCGCGCAATTCGCCGAGATGGCCAATCTTTCGGAAGCGCGGCGCTTCTCTCGGCTCGTCCACATGTTCCAGCACCCAGGTGAGTTCGTGCGGCACGAAAACGCCGTAACTGCCGGCTGCGATCGCCGGCACGATATCCGATTTCAGCGAATTGCCGACCATCATTGCCCGCTCCGGCCCGTCTCCGACCTTGGCGAAGATGCGGCGATAGGTGACGGCCGTCTTGTCGGATACGATCTCGACGGCATCGAAGAAGTCGCCGAGCCCGGATTGGGCAAGCTTGCGCTCCTGGTCGAAGAGATCGCCCTTGGTGATTACGACAAGCAGATATTTGCCGGCAAGCGCCTCCAACGTGTCGCGCGCATGCGGCATGATCTCGACCGGATGGCTGAGAAGGTCGCGGCCGGTATCGAGGATCTTGGCGATGACGCTCGCCGGCACTTTGCCCTCGGTGATCTCGATCGCCGTCTCGATCATCGACAGCGTGAAGCCCTTGATGCCGAAGCCGTAATGGCGAAGATTGCGTTTCTCGGCTTCCAGCAGCCGCTCGGAAATCTTCGGGCCTTCAGCGAAATCGGCAAGAAGCTCAGTAAAATAGGCCTCGGTCAGTCGGTAATGTTGTTCGTTCTGCCAAAGCGTGTCGTCGGCATCGAAGCCGATCGTCGTCAGTGCTCGCGTCGTCACATGCGCACCTCTTCAATTATGGCCGTCAATCTATCGGCCGCCTGTGTCGAGACAAGGGCTATGTCGAGACAAGGGCGTCAGCCTCCGATGCGACAAGGCTTGGCGTTGAAAAGCGTCGCCGTCGCACTACATCGAATGGGCCTCACCCAGCAGCCAGCCACGGCTGTGCCTGTCGCGCGCAGGCCAATAATCAAAAGATGAAGTTCTTCCGTTCGCAAGTCCCTCTTGCGGCAGACACAAAGGATTTTTTCGACCATGCGTTACAATCAACTCGGAAATACCGGACTTTTCGTCTCGGAAATCTGCCTGGGCACGATGACCTTCGGCGACGCCAAAGAAGGTAGCATGTGGGGCGCCATCGCCGATGTCGACCAGAATGCCGCCGACCGGATCGTCGAGCGCTCGCTGGCAGCAGGCGTCAATTTCATCGACACGGCCGATGTCTATTCATCCGGCGAATCCGAAAGGCTGCTCGGCCAGGCGCTGAAGAACCTGGATGTGCCGCGCAAGGACGTCGTCATCGCCACCAAGGTCTATGGCATCATGGGCGACAAGCCGAACGACCGCGGCGCCTCGCGCGGCCATATCATGGATTCGGTCGAGGCGAGCCTCAAGCGCCTGCAGACCGATCATATCGACCTCTATCAGATCCACGCGACCGATACGGTGACGCCGATCGAGGAAACGCTGCGCGCCTTCGACGATCTCGTTTCGCGCGGCCTCGTTCGTTATATCGGTGTTTCCAACTGGCAGGCCTGGCGTATTTCCAAGGCGCTCGGTGTCTCCGAACGCCGCGGCTTTGCCCGTTTCGAGACGGTGCAGGCCTATTATTCCATCGCCGGCCGCGATCTCGAACGGGACATCGTGCCGATGATGCAGGAGGAAAAGCTCGGCCTGATGGTTTGGTCGCCGCTCGCCGGCGGCCTGCTCTCCGGCAAATATGGTCCGGGCGCGCCTGGCAATGGCGAAGGCCGCCGCGCCAGTTTCGATTTCCCGCCGGTCGACAGGGACAGGGCTTGGGCCTGCGTCGCCGTCATGCGCGAGATCGCCGAGAAGCATGGTGTCGGCGTCGCGACCGTCGCGCTCGCCTATATCCTCGCCAAGCCTTTCGTCACCTCGGTCATCATCGGCGCCAAGCGTGTCGATCAGCTCGACCAGAACCTTGCCGCCGTCCGGCTGAAACTCGACGAAGGTGATATGCAGAGGCTCGACGAGGTGAGCGCACTTGCCCCAGAATATCCGGGCTGGATGCTGTCGCGACAAGGCGCCGGTCGCCGCCCGGCCGACTTCGAGCCGAAGGACTGACCTCACCACTCTAAGGTCCGGGGAACGCCTGTCCTATCGGGCGTTCCCCTTCAGCAACGGCTGACTACTTGCCGTGGGCCTTCAACCAGGCGTTCATTTCCGCGATCTCGGCCTCCTGCGCCTTGATCACCGCTTCGGCGAGCTTGCGGATTTCGGGATCCTTGCCGTATTGGAGCTCGACCTTGGCCATGTCGATCGCGCCCTGATGGTGCGGAATCATGCCGTGGACGAAATCGACGTCGGCGTCGCCGCTATACTTGATCATCATATTCTTGTGCATTTTGTCGTTCGCCTCGCTGAAGGCGTGGCTGGCCGCGTCGTGGTTGCCCATTGGCTCGCTCATATCCATGGGCTTGTCTTCGGCGAAAGCGGGTGCGGCAAAAGCGGCAAGCATGGCGGTAAGGGCGATGATTTTCAAAGACATGAGAGTTCCTTCCTCTGTCTGACAATAGAGTTCCCGGGCAGCCGAAGCCGCCCATCTGCATGGAAAAGGCGGGTATCAGACCAGTCGGGGAGGCGGTGCCTGTGGAGCAGGCCTGTTGTCATCAAGGGCGCGGGCAAGCGGCGGCGCCGGATAGCCGAAATTGGATTTTCCGCCCGCCACGGTCATCACTGCCGCCGGCAGCATAAGACAGGCGGCGCAAAGCGGCATATGCGCGAAGTTTCCGCTGGCGCAAGGGTCTTTCAAGGAACCGGCCTTGCCTGCTTCTTTCGGCATCGGCATGCCAGCCATTTCATGGTGCATGCTGCCGCCGGCGGCCGGCGCATTCATCGACGCGCATGTCGGACAGCCAGCCCATGCGGACATGGCGCCGTAGACCAGCCAGCCGAGAAACATTGTGATGAGGGCGATCATGCGCATGGTGTTTCATATAGGTGAATGCCTGCTGCACGCCAAGTGCTGCCCGACGGCCCCATCCGGATCACCAGCCGGCAATGACCTTGTGTTCGATCCGGTAATTCCTGCTCTCTTCGCCGAGCGGAGCGACCGGCCATGTCCAGATCGCTTTCGCCGGCGGCGGGGTGACGCCGTGCAGCAGGTCGGCCTCCTCATGTGTTTTGCCGTTGCGGTCGATGAGGGCATAGGCGATGTCGGTCACAAGGCAATGCCGGCAGGAAAGTTCGGAAAGCCCGCTGAGATGCGCGGTGATCAGCCTCTCCACCGTGTCTTCAGGCATTCGACCGGCCGCCTCGGCCTCATGGCGTCGCTTCACGCCGCGGCCGATCTGGGACAAGAGATTGGCGGAAACCACGAAATCGAGATAGGGCACGCCACGCAGGAAGGCGAGCGGTTCGGGCTCCTGACCGGCGGCGAAATCGTCGTAGCCGGAGAGATCGCGCTCGATCAGCCGGACGTTGCGATAGCCCTTGGCCGCAAGCCACAGCCGCACCGAGGCGAGATGAATGAGATCGACGAGCACGACGGTGTCGAAATCGCGTGCCAGCTCATCGATCGGCACATCCCGCAACAGACCGGAGCCGAGCACGACGGCGGTCCGCCTCTGCCTGAGGCCGGCCGCTGCTGCACGGATTGCGTTGCGGCTCTTCTCTTCGTGGTCGGCCCAATCCCCGGCGCAACGTCCGGCCCGCGACCAGAGATTGACGGAATTGCGGATGAACTTCCGATGGCGCTTGCCGGTCAGTGGCAATGTCGCGGCATAGAGGAGCGCTTCGGTGATCATGATCATATCCGCATTCTGAACAATGCCTCATCGTTCAATCGATTCTGGCAGCGCCATCAAGGCCCTCCGCCCTTGCCGCTCTCCGCCCAATCCGCTAGGACACCGCCACTGTCACAGTCAGCGGAATTCCCGGAAATGAACGACAAGCAGAAGAAACCGCAAAAGCTCAAGGCCCGCCTGCCGCGCGGCTTCGTCGACCGGACGGCCGACGATATCCGCGCCGTCAACGAGATGACGGCAAAGATCCGGGAAGTCTATGAGCATTATGGTTTCGATCCTGTCGAAACGCCGCTGTTCGAATATACCGATGCGCTCGGCAAGTTCCTGCCCGATAGCGACCGGCCGAACGAGGGCGTCTTCTCGCTGCAGGACGACGACGAGCAATGGATGTCGCTGCGTTACGACCTGACGGCGCCGCTTGCCCGCCATGTCGCCGAGAACTTCAACGAGATCCAGCTTCCCTACCGCACCTATCGCGCCGGCTACGTCTTCCGCAACGAGAAGCCGGGCCCCGGCCGTTTCCGCCAGTTCATGCAGTTCGACGCCGATACCGTCGGCGCGCCGGGCGTCCAGGCCGATGCCGAAATGTGCATGATGATGGCCGATACGCTCGAGGCGCTCGGCATCAAGCGCGGTGACTATGTCATCCGCGTCAACAACCGCAAGGTTCTGGATGGGGTCTTGGAGGCGATCGGCCTCGGCGGCGGCGACAAGGCCGGCCAGCGCCTCAACGTGCTGCGCGCCATCGACAAGCTCGACAAGTTCGGCCCGGAAGGCGTCTCGCTACTCCTCGGTCCCGGCCGCAAGGATGAATCCGGCGATTTCACCAAGGGCGCCGGGCTCAACCAGGAACAGATCGACAAGGTTCTGTTCTTCGTCGGCATCAAGGATTACGCCGAAAGCGCCGCACGCCTCGCCGGACTCGTCGCCGGAACGTCGAAGGGCGGCGAAGGCGTCGAGGAGCTGAATTTCATCGGTGCGCTCGTCACGAGCGCCGGCTACGGCTCCGATCGAATCAAGATCGACCCTTCCGTCGTGCGCGGCCTCGAATATTATACCGGCCCGGTCTATGAGGCCGAGCTTCTCTTCGACGTCACCAACGAGAAGGGCGACAAGGTCGTTTTCGGCTCGGTCGGCGGCGGTGGTCGTTATGACGGCCTCGTCTCCCGCTTCATGGGCCAGCCGGTGCCGGCAACCGGCTTTTCGATCGGCGTCTCCAGGCTGATGACGGCGCTGAAGAACCTCGGCAAGCTTGGCGCCAGCGAAGTGATCGAGCCGGTGCTGGTCACCGTCATGGACGGCGATGTCGAGGCGATGGGCCGCTACCAGAAGATGACGCAGCAATTGCGCGCCGCCGGTATTCGCGCCGAGATGTTCCAGGGCAACTGGAAGAAATTCGGCAACCAGCTGAAATATGCCGACCGCCGCGGCTGCCCCATCGCCATCATCCAGGGCGGCGACGAGCGCGCTGAAGGCGTCGTGCAGATCAAGGATCTGATCGAGGGCAAGCGCCTTTCCGGCGAGATCGAGGACAATGCCAGCTGGCGCGAAGCCCGCGTGGCGCAGGAGACGGTTATGGAAGCCGATCTCGTCGCCAAGGTGAGGGAAATCCTTGCCGCGCAGGCGGAGGATCGAAAGAGGGCTGGCGGTGATGTCTGAGACATATACGTGCCTTCCGGCACGCCCTTCGCCTGTTGTTCGGAGCGCAGCATGCCCCTGATCAACCTCCCGGAATTCTCCAACGACCTGCTTGCCGAATTCGCTTCGCGAAATTCCGAGCGCATCGATACGCCGGTCATACAGCCGGCCGAGCCGTTCCTCGATATCGCCGGCGAGGATCTTCGCCGCCGTATCTTCATGACGGAAAGCGAAACCGGCGCCAGCCTCTGCCTGCGTCCCGAATTCACCATCCCCGTCTGTCTGCGCCACATCGAGACGGCAACCGGCACGCCGAAGCGTTACGCCTACCTCGGCGAAGTCTTCCGCCAGCGCCGCGAAGGCGCCAATGAATTCTACCAGGCCGGCATCGAGGATCTCGGCGACATCAACATACCTGGCGCCGATGCCCGCGCCATTGGTGACGCCACAGGCATTCTCGCCCGCCTGCTGCCGGGCCGGCGCTTAGCCGTGACGTTGGGCGATCAGGCGGTGTTCGAAGCGGTCGTTCAGGCGCTCGGCCTGCCGCTCGGCTGGCAGAAGCGCCTGATCCACGCTTTCGGCAATATGACGCAACTGGAAGCCTTGCTGGCAAGCCTCGTCAGCCCGCAATTCGTCACCGGCCCTGACGACGATATCGCCAGGCTTGTTGTGTCAGGTGACGAGCAGGCGCTGGTCGCCCATATCGAGCACGAGATGCAGGCGACCGGTTATTCCTCAAATGCCAGCCGCTCGCCGCTGGAGATCGCCCGGCGGCTCAAGGAAAAGCTCATCCTGTCCGAGACGCGTCTCGACGATGCGGCCTTCCATGTGCTGCAAGAGTTCCTGTCTCTGCACGTGCCGCTCGTCAATGCGTCCGCAGCACTTGCCGGCTTTGCCGACGCTGCCGGCCTGAAGCTCGGCAATGCGCTGTCGCGCTTCAACGGCCGCGTCGCCGCCCTTGCCGATGCCGGCGTCGACCTGTCCTGCCTGGATTACCGCGCCGCTTTCGGGCGTCCGCTCGATTATTACTCCGGCCTCGTCTTCGAGGTGACGGTGGAAGGCTCGAGCGCGGTCCTGGCCGGCGGCGGCCGCTTCGACCGGCTGTTGACCTTCCTCGGCGCGACGGACCGCATTCCGGCCGTCGGCTTCTCCTTCTGGCTCGACCGCATCGAAACCGAAAGGGCAGCCGCATGACGATCACCATCGCGCTTCCCTCCAAGGGCCGGATGAAGGACGACGCTTCGGCGATCTTCGAGCGGGCCGGCCTGCCGATCTCGGCGGTTGGCAACGACCGCTCCTATCGCGGCCGCGTCGAAGGCTGGGACGATATCGAGATCACCTTCCTGTCGGCGTCGGAAATCTCCCGCGAGCTCGGCAACGGCACCGTCGATTTCGGCGTCACCGGCGAGGATCTGATGCGGGAAGGCTTTGCCGAGGCCGACAAGCGCGTCGAATTCTGCGCCCGGCTTGGCTTCGGCCATGCCGATGTCGTCGTCGCGGTGCCCGAGATTTGGCTCGATGTCGACAGCATGGCCGATCTCGGCGATGTCGCCGCCGATTTCCGCGCCCGCCACGGTCGGCGCCTTGCCATCGCCACCAAGTATTGGCGCCTGACCCAGCAGTTCTTTTCGAGCCAGCACGGCATTCAGCTTTATCGCATCGTTGAAAGCCTGGGCGCGACCGAAGGCGCTCCCGCCTCCGGCTCGGCCGATATCATCGTCGATATCACTTCCACCGGCTCGACGCTGCGCGCCAATCATCTGAAGGTGCTCCAGGACGGCATCATCCTGCATTCAGAGGCTTGCCTCGTGCGCGCCCGCAAGGAGAGCCATGCGGGCGAGCCGGCGGTGCAGGCGATCATCGAGGCGGTGCGCGCCGCCCTCTGATCCCGGTCATCAAGGCATAAAATGACCCGCCGTCGGATGACGGCGGGTTTTGCATTTTTGGGAGGATATCAACCGCTATCAGGCGGCTGCGTAGGCACCGCGGCGGGCGTCGAGCGAGTAGGCGCCTGCGCCATTGGTTGCGAGCATGATATAGGCGCCGGCGAGCGTGATGTTCTTCAGGAAGTTGACGAAGTTCAGGCCGTTAATCCAGCCGTTGGCGGCGGCCGGGAAATCGGGAACGTTGACTGGCGCAAGATGGAAGACCACGCCGGTGAAGACGCAGAAGACGGCAAGCAGCCAGCCGACGATGCGGACCTGGAAACCGACGAGCACGGCAATGCCGGTTGCGAGTTCGAAGAGACCGGCGAGATAGGTGAGCGCGGTGGAGGCCGGAAGGCCGGCGCCGGCGATCATGCCGGCAGTGGAAGCCGGATCGGTGACCTTGCCGAAGCCGGCAAAGATGAACATGAAGGAAAGAAGGATCCGGGCGATCAGGATGATGACATTGTTGGCGTTCGACATGGACATTGTCTCCGTTTGAATGGCTCTGGAGATCTTGGTGCCCCGGCACCTGTTGGACCTCTGATGCGTTCTATGTCGCCTTTTTCTGCCGTTATGGAAAGATAAACGGAAGCAGACGCTTCGTTCAATAATATGGAACGATGCCGTCGCTTGCCTTTCTGGAGCATCGTCTTCTATGGTCGCCGCCAAACATGGAGTCCCCTATGGCAGATCTTTCCGCATTTCCGATCACCACGCGCTGGCCGGCGAAAAATCCCGATATCATCCAGCTCTATTCCCTGCAGACGCCGAACGGGGTGAAGTATCGGTCGCCCTCGAAGAACTTGGGCTCCTCTATGAGCCGCATTATATTTCCTTTGCCGCAAACGAGCAGAAGTCGCCGGAATTCGAATCCCTGAACCCGAACGGCCGCATTCCGGCGATCATCGATCCGGACGGGCCTGGGGGAAAGCCGATCGGCCTGTTCGAATCCGGCGCCATCCTGCTCTACCTCGCCGAAAAGACCGGCAAGCTCATCCCCGCCGATGCCGCCGGCCGCTATGAATGCATCCAGTGGGTGTTTTTCCAGATGGCCGGAATAGGTCCGATGCTCGGCCAGTTCGGCCATTTCCACAAATTCGCCGCCGACAAGGTCGCCAATAATTCCTATCCGGTGGAGCGTTACCGCGATGAATCCAAACGCCTGCTCGGCGTGCTCGAAGGCCGGTTGCAGGGCCGTCAGTGGATCATGGGCGATCAATATACGATCGCCGACATCACCACCTTCACCTGGGTCCGCGGCGCCGACATCTTCTATGGCGGCCGTGAGATTCTCGACTATGCGAAATTCCCCGCAGTCTCCGATTGGCTGGAGCGCTGCATCGCCCGCCCGGCAAGCGCCAGAGGCCTCAACATTCCGGTCAAACCGGAGTAACGGACGATCCGCCGGAAAATGCAAAAGGCCGCCCTGAGGCCCAGCCACTAAGGGGGTATTACTCAAGCTGGAGATTTCGGACACTCAACGCGGCTTCGATTGCCTCTCTCTCCCGGGGAGTGAACGTCAGCTTTTGCAAGAACCCGCATCGCCCGAACTTCGCGATCGCCGCAGATGTGGAGGTTCGGCGCGGTAGTCCGACTGGAAACCGGCAAACCCCGTATCAAGGACGCGATCCGCTTCGGCTGACGACCGCAATCCCGGCGGCATTCGGTCGGAGTCAGGCTTTTTTGACGCCGGCTTCCACAAATCGCAGATGGCGATGACTCTTTTCACCTCCTTGAAGCGTCGTTGTTGCGACCGTCGTCGAGCGGTCGAAACCAACCCGACTAAGGACTGAGAAATGGATCTGGAAGGAAAGCGAATCGTGGTCGTCGGCGGGAGCCGCGGCTTGGGGAGTGGGCTCGCCGAGGCATTCGTTGCTCGCGCGGCCGAAGTCACCGTGGTCGCCCGAGACGCGACGGCTGAGCAGCGGCCGGCTAAGCAACCGGCCTTCACCGCCATATCCGCCGATGCGACCGATGCCGACGCGGCGTGGCGGATCATGGAGCAGACGCGACCTGATGTTGTCATCATGAATGCCGGTGCGAAACCGTCCATGGAACGGATCGACCGCATTGGCTGGGAGGCATTCACGACCAACTGGAATGTGGACGTCAAGGCCGCGCTGCATTGGGTACAGGCTGCCCTGACTTTGCCAATGGCGCCGGGCGGGCTCGTCGTCCTGGTCTCCAGCGGAGCCGCCGTGCAGGGGTCGCCGCTATCGGGAGGTTATGCCGGCGCCAAGCGCGCGCAGTGGTTCATTGCAAAATATGCCGAAGACTTGTCGGCCGAACTCGGCCTGGGCTTGCGGTTCCGGGTCATCGTTCCCCGGCAGATGTTCGTTGGAACTGGTGTGGGCGATACCGGAATTGGGGCCTATGCTGCGAAGGCGGGTCGGACATTTGCCGAGCAGGCCGCCACCTGGCCGGACATGACGCCGCGGACTTTCGGTGATACGGTCGCCGAACTGATCGGCGATTCCGGCCTCGCCGAGGCCATGGTCTATGCCGTGCGTGGTGATACGGGTGTGACGGTCATCGAATGACGAAAGACCCAGCTCTCGGGGCCGAAGAGAGGAAAACTCTGCTCGAAGACCTGGCCAGGGAAGCGGACGCGCTTCGCCCCCAACTGCATCGTTATGCTGCTCGTCTGGTGGGTTCGGTGATCGACGGCGAGGACGTGATTCAGGACGCGTTTGTCAGGGTATTTGCGACGGCCGGCTCGATCCCACCGGGCACGCGGCTGCGACCGTGGCTGTTTCGCATCGTCCACAATCGAGCCATAGATGCCCTGCGCCAGCGCAGTACGCGCCGGTCGGAGCCGCTTGAGATGGCCTTTGATCTGGCCGATATCAGCGCCGTCGGCCCGGAGGACGCGCTGATCCGGCGGGACACGGTGAGTATCGCCCTGGGTCATTTTGCAGAATTGCCGGTGCCGCAACGCAGCGCGGTGATCCTCAAGGATGTGCTGGGAGAGTCGCTTGCGGATATCGCAGCGCTGCTGGAACTGAGTGTCGATGCCGTCAAGGCCCATCTGTCGCGCGGTAGGACGCGATTGCGCGCGATCTCCGACGTGCGGTCTGAGGTCGCGCCGTCGCCAAGTCCCGAGGCCCAGAACTTTGCAGCGCTCTTCAACGCCCAAGATTGGGACGCGCTGCGTCGCTTGCTGGCCGATGACGTTCGGCTTCGCCAGGCGCGACGGCCGGAAATCTCGGGTGCCGCCGACGTCGGTCGGTTCTTCACCTACTATGCCCAATATCCGCCGGTCAGGCTCGAACCGGCCTGGCTGGAAGGCCGGGAAATATTGCTGGTATCGGCCGAACCGTCGGGCGGTCCTTCCTATTTCATGCTGCTCGAATGGCGCGGGCAAAAGATAAGCCTGATCCGCGACCATCGCTACGCGACCTATGTCATGGATGGTGCTGATGTCATGCCGGCCGCATCGCGGTGACCGATACTGGTCGAGACGAGCTTTCTCGCGGCCCGCTATGCGCCGAATACCAAATCAGAAGCCAATGCCCGAAAGCCTGCCACGTGAAGTTAGGTTCACGCGATAGGCTTAGGGAACCGCAAATTTAGCGATTCCACGTTTTACGTTAGTGGCTGAGCCCGGAGGCGGCCTTTATCTCGCGTCGCCGGTCTTCACTGCCAGCTTGTGATCTGGGTTGCGTCTTGCAGCTTGAAGCGCGGAAAGATGAAGACGCCGGCCATGCGGCCGCTGTATTTCTCCTCGAGCCCGCTCGACTCCCCCATGCAAAACAGCGGCTGACGGAAACCGTTCCGCGTGATGATCGTCGTCGAAAAACAGAAAGAGGAGCAGTGCGTCGCCGCCTGCTCGAACAGCTCCAGCACGTGGCTGCGATCCTTGGTATCGTAGCAGCGGATCAGGTTCAGCAGGCCGCATTCATCGGCGGAGATGCCGTGCAGCATCGCGCTCCATTTGCCGAGACGGATCAGGCCGGTCGAAAAATCTCCGGTCCAGCTTTCGGAAACTGACAGCTGAGCAAGCATCTGGTGATTTTGATGATTGTCGTTCAGGGAGCCGGTCATCAAGGGCACGGCTGCATTGGCTTTGGCGATCTTAAACAAGGCGTTCCCCAGTTCGGATGCGGCTCCGACGCCGCACGCTCGGCAAACACAAAGAAACAGGATCATGGGACAGGGGCATAATGCCCGCGCCTACACCGGCGATCGTTGCGGCCGTTCGAGTCTCCGGACCGGAGCCTCTCGAGTACGCAACTATGGCATCGCCTTCTCGCGCTCGTCTGATGGCGAAAATCATCGCCGGGCGCGCATCAATTGCAGCGCGGATTTATAGGAGCTTTTGCACAAACGGCAACGGCTTTTTAAGGGCTGTTCGGATCGGCATCAGTTGCGGGAAATGTCGGCATCCCCGCGTCTTCGGCCAGAAGTGATCAGTTTCAGCGCTTTTCGACCCGTTTCGCTGCGCTTGCGGGAGAAAGCCTGCCCCCCGTAAGCAATCTCCCGCGCATAGGAAATGAGCGGCGACATAAGCCTGACGAAAGCTTCGCGAGCGCGGACGCACTGCGCAGCATAAAATAGCGCGCAACGGATCGAATCATTTTTGGCGAAAAGAAAAGGGCGACCCGAGGGCCGCCCTTCCTGTTCCGGATGTGCCGGAATGGATTTCAGTGACGGCTTTCGCCTATCACATCATGTCCATACCGCCAGTTCAGCGCGCTTTACGCGCTGAACCATTTTGAATGATGGGCGGTTTCATGGACGATGTTGTGACAGGCCGGAGGCCTATCACATCATGTCCATACCGCCCATGCCGCCCATGCCGCCCGGCATAGCCGGAGCGTCCTTCTTCGGCAGCTCGGCGATCATGGCTTCGGTGGTGATCAGCAGCGATGCGACGGAAGCGGCATCCTGCAGGGCGGTGCGAACGACCTTGACAGGGTCGATGATGCCCATGCCGATCATGTCGCCATATTCGCCGGTCTGGGCGTTGTAGCCGTAGTTGTCCTGATCCTTGTCGAGGATCTTGCCAACGACGATCGAAGCTTCGTCACCAGCGTTCTCAGCGATCTGGCGGGCCGGAGCCTGCAGAGCGCGACGAACTATGTTGATGCCGGCTTCCTGGTCGTCGTTGACGCCCTTGGCGGAGATCTTGACGGAAGAACGGAGCAGGGCAACGCCGCCGCCCGGTACGATGCCTTCCTGAACGGCAGCGCGCGTCGCGTTGAGGGCGTCGTCGATGCGGTCCTTCTTCTCCTTGACTTCGACTTCGGTCGAGCCCCCGACGCGGATGACGGCAACGCCACCAGCGAGCTTGGCAAGGCGTTCCTGCAGCTTCTCGCGGTCGTAGTCGGAGGTGGTTTCTTCGATCTGCGCCTTGATCTGGGCAACACGGCCTTCGATGTCGGACTTGGCGCCCGAACCGTCGACGATCGTGGTGTTTTCCTTGGAGATCGAAACCTTCTTGGCACGGCCGAGCATGTCGAGCGTGACGCTTTCGAGCTTGATGCCGAGGTCCTCGGAGATGACGGTGCCGCCGGTCAGGATGGCGATGTCTTCGAGCATGGCCTTGCGGCGGTCGCCGAAGCCAGGCGCCTTGACGGCAGCAATCTTCAGGCCGCCGCGCAGCTTGTTGACGACGAGCGTTGCAAGGGCTTCGCCTTCGACGTCTTCAGCGATGATGAGGAGCGGCTTGCCGGTCTGGACGACGGCTTCGAGAACCGGGAGCATCGACTGCAGGTTCGAGAGCTTCTTCTCGTGGAGGAGAATGAAGACGTCTTCGAGGTCGGCGACCATCTTTTCCGGGTTGGTGACGAAGTAGGGGCTGAGATAGCCGCGGTCGAACTGCATGCCTTCGACGACTTCGAGTTCGGTTTCGGCGGTCTTGGCTTCTTCAACCGTGATGACGCCTTCGTTGCCGACCTTCTGCATGGCTTCGGCAATGTCGAGACCGACCTGACGTTCGCCGTTTGCGGAGATCGTGCCGACTTGGGCGACTTCCTCCGAAGTGTTGATCTTCTTGGCCTTGGCCTGGAGATCCTTGACGACTTCAGCAACGGCGAGATCGATGCCGCGCTTCAGGTCCATCGGGTTCATGCCGGCGGCAACGGCCTTGGCGCCTTCGCGAACGATCGCCTGGGCAAGAACGGTTGCAGTCGTGGTGCCGTCGCCGGCGATGTCGTTGGTCTTCGAAGCGACTTCGCGGACCATCTGGGCGCCCATGTTTTCGAACTTGTCTTCGAGTTCGATTTCCTTGGCGACGGAAACGCCGTCCTTGGTGATGCGCGGAGCGCCGAACGACTTGTCGATGATGACGTTACGACCCTTCGGGCCGAGCGTGACCTTCACTGCATCGGCGAGAATGTCGACGCCGCGCAGCATCTTTTCGCGCGCGGTGCGGCCAAACTTGATTTCTTTAGCTGCCATGTTTGTGACTCCTGAATTCGATTTGTTCGGGCGAAACGCCCGTCAGCCATTTCGGGAAAGCGGATCGGCCGATCAGCCGATGATGCCCATGATGTCGGCTTCCTTCATGATCAGAAGGTCTTCGCCGTTGATCTTGACTTCAGTGCCGGACCACTTGCCGAACAGAACGCGGTCGCCAGCCTTGACGTCGAGAGCCACGACCTTGCCGGACTCGTCACGTGCGCCGGAGCCGACGGCGACGATTTCGCCTTCCTGCGGCTTTTCCTTGGCGGTGTCGGGAATGATGATGCCGCCCTTGGTCTTCTCTTCGGACTCGACGCGACGAACGACGACGCGGTCGTGAAGCGGACGGAAATTGGTGCTTGCCATTGTCTAATCCCTCGATCGAATGACATTCGCGGACCGGAGCGGTCCACATGGATAAGTGTTAGCACTCCTCTAAGGTGAGTGCTAGCGCTCGAGCATTTAGGGATGGCTCCGAGAGGAGTCAATGAGAGCAATCACGAATTTTTGTGCCGGAATTGTGAAGAGGCGGTGAATTATCGGAGATTGTCGTTGAAATGTTCTCTAACCGTTGCGTTCGGCAACGTCGCCCGACCTTGCCATTCGCTCTGGCCGGGATTGCCGGCGCTCTTGTCTGCCAAGGTGAAGAAAATGCCTTGCCATCGCCTTGCGCCTTTGCAATGTCACCGGTGACTGAAGCAAATCGGGAAATCGGCATGGCCAGGCGGATAGAAAACTTCTCGCAGATATCGGCGCATTACGACGTGGTGCTCTGCGACGTCTGGGGGGTGGTTCACAACGGCGTCGATCCGTTTCCGAAGGCCGCCGCCGCCCTTCAAGCCGCGCGTGAGAGCGGCGTCGCCGTCGTCCTCATCACCAATTCGCCGCGCCTTTCCTGGCAGGTGGTTGAGCAGTTGCGCCATATCGGAGTCCCCGACAGCGCCTATGACCGGATCGTCACCTCGGGCGACGTCACTCGCGGGCTGATTTCAGAAGGGCCGAAGACGGTCTTTCTGCTCGGCCCCGAGCGCGACAAGGCGCTTCTCGAAGGCATTGGCGTCGAACGTCGGCCGGCGGGCGAAGCGCAATCGCTCGTCTGCACCGGCTTTTTCGACGACGAGACGGAGAAGCCCGAGGATTACACCGACATGCTTCTGGATTTTCAGGCACGCGACGTGCCGATGATCTGCGCCAATCCCGACCTCGTCGTCGAACGTGGCCATCGCATCATCCCCTGCGCCGGCGCCATGGCCGCCTATTACGAGCAATTAGGCGGCAAAACCCGCATTGCCGGCAAGCCGCACCAGCCGATCTACGAAGCGACGCTTGCGGCCGCCCGCGAGCTTCGCGGCGATTTTTCCATTGACCGCGTGCTGGCGATCGGAGACGGCATGCCGACGGATGTGCGCGGCGCCTTGAATTTCGGTCTCGATCTTCTCTACATCAGCGGCGGTATTCACGCGAAGGAATACACCTTGAACGGCGAGACCGACGAAGCGATCCTCAACGCCTATCTCGATCGGGAGAAGGCGGCGCCGAAGTGGTGGATGCCGCGTCTTGCATGAAGAGAAGCCAGCCGATGACCGTCTTCCACCGCAATGAAACCCGCGAACCCTTGCCCGCCCATCTCAAGGGCGGGGTGATCGCCATCGGCAATTTCGACGGCGTGCATCGCGGCCATCAGTCGGTGCTGAACCGTGCGCTCGAAATCGCCAAGGCGCGCGGCATTCCTGCCCTGGTGCTGACCTTCGAGCCGCATCCGCGCACGGTGTTCCGGCCGCAGACACCGGTCTTCCGTCTGACGCCCGCGCCGCTCAAGGCCCGCATCCTGGAAACCCTTGGTTTCAATGCGGTCATCGAATATCCCTTCGACTATGAATTTTCGCAGCGCTCGGCCGACGATTTCATCCATTCGATCCTGAAGGATTG
The DNA here is from genome assembly GCF_019685295.1 of Rhizobium sp. NLR22b. Lineage (NCBI taxonomy): Bacteria > Pseudomonadati > Pseudomonadota > Alphaproteobacteria > Hyphomicrobiales > Rhizobiaceae > Rhizobium > Rhizobium sp. NLR22b. Next base: position 188,627 of record NZ_JABDWM010000001.1, on the reverse strand, counting down.
GCTCGGCGCCTCCGAGGTCGTCACCGGCTTCGATTTCCATTTCGGTCGCGGTCGCGAAGGTGGTCCTGCCTTTCTGATGAATGCCGGCCAGACCTATGGTTTCGGCGTCACTCTGATCGATGCCTTCCGCGACGAGAACGCCGACGTCGTCTCTTCGAGCCACATCCGGGCGCTCCTGAAGGACGGCAATGTCAGCGAAGCGGCCGGCATGCTGGGCTACCGCTACACTGTCGAAGCCGAGGTGATCGACGGCGAAAAGCTCGGCCGCCAGCTCGGTTTTCCCACCGCCAACATGCGCCTGCCGCCCGAGGCCGAACTCGCCGCCGGCATCTACGCCGTCCGCTTCCGCCGCCAGGACGGAATGCTCCACGATGCCGTCGCCAGCTATGGCCGCCGGCCGACCGTCACGGAAAACGGCGCGCCGCTGCTCGAAACCTATCTCTTCGATTTCAGCGGCGATCTCTACGGCCAGCGCTGCGCCGTCTCCTTCTTCGGCTATATCAGGCCCGAGCTGAAATTCGACGGCCTCGATGCGCTCGTCGCCCAGATCAAACGCGACGAGGAGGAGGCGAGGGCGCTGCTGGCGGGCGTCGTGCCGCTCGGCGAACTTGATCGGAAACTGTGTTTCGCCTGAGTTCGTCACGGCTCGGGATATTCCGCATGGTGGAATCGGCCCTGACCTGGGTTGCCAGGCCTGCGATTTCTTCTCTTCCTTTTCCCGGCAAAAACGCCTATGAACCGGCGCTATGACGAAATTTCGGCTGGCGACCACGATACGAATTATCGGCCCGGCCTTCCGCGCGCGCTAAGCGGCCGGGAGGTCCGGGTTTTTGGCGCTTGCGAGCAGGCGCTTCCGCCGCCACCTATTTTCACGTCCGTTGCGCCCCTCCCTGGGCCGCCAAAAACGATTGTCGAACATGACCGAAACCGCCGAAAAGATCGATTACTCGAAGACCCTCTATTTGCCCGAAACCGATTTCCCGATGCGCGCCGGTCTGCCGCAGAAGGAGCCGGAGCTCGTTGCCCGCTGGCAGCAGATGGATCTCTACAAGAAACTGCGCGCCTCCGCCGCCGGCCGCGAGAAATTCGTCCTGCACGACGGCCCGCCCTACGCCAATGGCAACATCCATATCGGCCATGCGCTGAACAAGATCCTCAAGGACGTCATCAACCGTTCGTTCCAGATGCGCGGCTATGACGCCAACTACGTGCCCGGCTGGGATTGCCATGGCCTGCCGATCGAATGGAAGATCGAGGAGGAGAACTATCGCGCCAAGGGCAAGGCCAAGCCCGACCTGAGCGAGCCGGCGGCGATGATCGGGTTCCGCCGCGAGTGCCGCGCCTATGCCGAGAAGTGGATCAAGGTCCAGGGCGACGAGTTCCAGCGCCTCGGCATCGTCGGCGACTTCGAAAACCCGTATCTGACGATGAACTTCCATGCGGAAAGCCGTATCGCCGGTGAACTGCTGAAGATCGCCGCAAGCGGCCAGCTCTACCGCGGCTCCAAGCCGATCATGTGGTCGGTCGTCGAGCGCACCGCGCTTGCCGAAGCCGAGGTCGAATACCACGATTATGAAAGCGACACGATCTGGGTGAAGTTCCCGGTCGCGAAGGGCTCGGAGAGCCTCAAGGATGCCTTCGTCGTCATCTGGACGACCACGCCCTGGACGATCCCCGGCAACCGCGCGATCGCCTATTCCTCACGTGTCGCCTACGGCCTTTACGAAGTCACGGCCGCCGACAACGATTTCGGCCCGCGCCCGGGTGAAAGGTTGATCTTCGCCGACAAGCTGGCTGAAGAATCTTTTGCCAAGGCAAAGCTGCAGTACAAGCGTCTCGCCGACGTCACGGCTGCCGATCTCGCCGGCATCACCTGCGCGCATCCGCTTAGAGGCCTCGACGGCGGTTACGAGTTCGAAGTCCCGCTGCTCGAGGGCGATCATGTCACTGACGATGCCGGTACCGGTTTCGTGCACACGGCGCCGAGCCACGGCCGCGAAGACTTTGACGTCTGGATGGCGCATGCCCGTGAGATCGAGGCGCGCGCCATCGAGACCAAGATCCCGTTTCCGGTCGACGACGGCGGCTTCTACACGGCCGATGCCCCCGGTCTGGAAGGCGCACGCGTGATCGACGACAACGGCAAGAAGGGCGATGCCAATGATCGCGTCATCAAGGCGCTGATCGATCGGAACGCGCTCTTTGCCCGCGGCCGTCTGAAGCACCAATATCCGCATTCCTGGCGCTCCAAAAAACCGGTGATCTTCCGCAACACGCCGCAGTGGTTCGTCTATATGGACAAGACGCTGTCGGATGGGACGACGCTGCGCAATCGGGCGCTGAGCGCGATCGATGACACCCGCTTCGTGCCGGCCGCTGGCCAGAACCGTCTGCGCGCGATGATCGAGCAGCGCCCGGACTGGGTGCTTTCCCGTCAAAGAGCGTGGGGCGTGCCGATCTGCGTCTTCGTGAATGAGCAGGGCGAAGTCCTGAAGGACGAGGCCGTCAACCAGCGCATCCTCAATGCCTTCGACGCAGAGGGCGCAGACGCCTGGTTCGCCGAAGGCGCCAAGGAGCGCTTCCTCGGCAACGAGCATGATCCGGCCAAGTGGACGCAGGTCATGGATATCCTCGACGTCTGGTTCGACTCCGGCTCGACGCACACCTTCACACTGGAAGACCGCCCCGACCTGAAATGGCCGGCCGACCTTTATCTCGAAGGGTCTGATCAGCATCGCGGCTGGTTCCATTCCTCGCTCCTGGAATCGGCCGCCACCCGCGGCCGCGCGCCCTATAACGCCGTCCTCACCCATGGTTTCACCATGGACGAGAAGGGCGAGAAGATGTCGAAGTCGAAGGGCAACGTCACCGCCCCGCAGGAAGTGATGAAGGATGCCGGCGCCGATATCCTGCGTCTCTGGGTGATGACCTCGGACTATGCCGATGATCTCCGCGTCGGCAAGACGATCATCCAGACCAATGTCGACGCCTATCGCAAACTGCGCAACACCATCCGCTGGATGCTCGGCACGCTCGCCCACGACAAGGGCGAGGTCATTGCGCTTGCCGATCTGCCGGAGCTGGAGCAACTGATGCTGCACCGTCTCTCCGAGCTCGACCAACTCGTGCGCGAGAACTATGATGCCTTCGACTTCAAGAAGATCGCCCGCGCATTGATCGACTTTGCCAATGTCGAGCTCTCGGCCTTCTACTTCGACGTTCGCAAGGATGCGCTCTATTGCGATGCGCCCTCCAGCCTTCGCCGCCGCTCGGCGCTTTATGTCATCCGCATGATTTTCGATTGCGTGGTGACCTGGCTTGCGCCGATGCTGCCCTTCACCATGGAAGAGGCATGGCTCTCGCGCAATCCCTCGGCCATCTCGGTGCATCTGGAGCAGTTCGCTCCGGTCGCAAAGGAATGGCGCAACGATGCGTTGGCCGAGAAGTGGAGAAAGATCCGCGCAATCCGCAGCGTCGTGACCGGCGCGCTCGAAATCGAGCGCAAGGACAAGCGCATCGGTTCCTCGCTCGAGGCGGCTCCGGTCGTGCATGTCGCCGACGCGGCGCTTTGCAAGGCGCTCGAGGGCCAGGACTTCAGCGAAGTCTGCATCACCTCTGGCATCACGATCAAGACGGATGCCGGCCCGGCTGACGCTTTCCGTCTTGCCGAGGTGCCTGATGTTGCCGTCGTGCCGAGGCTTGCCGAAGGCGTCAAATGCGCCCGTTCCTGGCGCATCACCACCGATGTCGGTTCCGATCCGGAGTATCCCGATGTCTCGGCGCGCGACGCCGCCGCATTGCGCGAACTCGGCATCCGCGCCTGAAGATATTTGCCGGGTGAATTGCCTTCGAGGCGTTCATCCGGTAAAAGCTGCCTGAAAATGGCCGGATTTTTGCGTCAGGGGGACGGTTGTCCGGTAGGGCGACGATTGCACCGGTGGCTGGAAGGGTTTTCATGTTCGCAACGCATTGGTTCCGTGTAGGCGCCTGCCTGTCTGTTGTCATGGTGGGATGCTCCCTGGTGTCCGGCTGCGCCAGCAGCCCGACCTACGGCACCGACAAGACGGCCATGGAGCAGCTGACCGACGATCTCGGCCAGTCCGTGTCGCTGACCGGGCCCGACCCGAAGAACAAGGGCGTCAAATATACGCCGCGTCCGACGCTGGTGCTGCCGGCTGAGGGGCAGCGCGAGACCCTTATCGCGCCGCAGCCGACGGTGGCCAACAAGGACAATCCGCAATGGCTTGAATCGCCGGAGGAGACCCGCGCCCGCCTCGTTTCCGAGGCTGACGCCAATTCGGACAACCCGAATTACCGCTCGCCGCTGGCGAGCTCCGCCATCGAAGGCGGCCGGCGCACGACCGAAGCCCAGACCCAGGCCTATCGCGAGGCCCGCGCCCTGCAGAAGGGCTCATACATCGATCAGCGCCGCTATATTTCCGATCCGCCGCCCGGTTACCGCACCGTCGACGACCCGGCAAAGCTCGACGACGTCGGCGAGCCCGAGCTCAAGAAGCAGAAGAAGCGCAAGAAGGATGCGGCAATCGCCAATTCCGGCAAGCAGTGGTGGAACTTCCTGCAGTAGCGGTTTTCCGAGCGCTTAGCGCCGCCGCAGGAGATCGGTGATGGCAGCCCCTCATCCGGCTGCCGCCACCGACCGGCGTCGAGCCACGGGCCTCGCCCGTCTTTCGGACCCCGCTCGCGGGGCGAACGGACATGCCACACCGTCTCCGTTCCTCACCAGCGTCTCGCAGGGCACGTCCCCTCGCCCCGCGAGCGGGGAAAGGGTTAGGGTGAGGGGCAGCTATCAGCGCAAAAGCCGAAGATGGCGGCGGGCACTGAGCACTACGGCGCCTCTCTCCGTTCCACAAAGAATCGCCGCAAGATCTCGGCCGACTGCACCTCGTTGATGCCGGAATAGACCTCGGGAGCGTGATGGCAGGTCGGTTGTGCATAGAATCGCACGCCATTGTCGACGGCGCCGCCCTTCGGATCCTCGGCGCCGTAATAGAGCCGGCGGATGCGCGCAAACGAGATGGCTGCCGCGCACATGGTGCAAGGCTCGAGCGTCACATAGAGATCGGCGCCGACAAGGCGCTCCTGCCCAAGCGTCTCGCAGGCGAGCCGGATTGCGGCGATTTCGGCATGCGCGGTGACGTCTTTGAGTTCGCGCGTGCGGTTTCCCGAGCGTGAAACGGCGATATCGTCGACAACGACGACCGCGCCGATCGGCACCTCGCCGCGTACTCCTGCGGCGCGCGCTTCTTCAAGCGCCATCTCCATGAAACGATTTGTCTTCACGATCGCAAGAATTTCCACTTAACCGCAGATGCGTGACCTGATAGACAGGCCCAAAAGGCAGGCAAACAGCAAATGACACCCAAAGACAAGCCAAAACGCCCGGGCGCAACGCCCCTTTCACGGGATATCAGGCCGAAAGCCGGTCCGAAGGCCGCGGCCGCGCGCCCGGCGGCGGCCGAAGCCGAAAGCGACACCAAGGCCGAGCGCATTTCCAAGGTGATGGCGCGCGCAGGCGTCGCCTCCCGCCGCGACATCGAGCGCATGATCATGGAAGGCCGTGTGACGCTGAACGGCACGGTTCTCGAAACCCCCGTCGTCAACGTCACACTTGCCGACCGCATCGAGGTCGACGGTGTACCGATCCGTGGCATCGAGCGCACCAGGCTCTGGCTCTATCACAAGCCGGCGGGCCTCGTGACCACCAATGCCGATCCGGAAGGCCGTCCGACCGTCTTCGACAACCTGCCGGAAGAGCTGCCGCGCGTCATGTCGATCGGCCGGCTCGACATCAACACCGAAGGCCTGCTGCTGCTCACCAATGACGGCGGCCTCGCCCGCGCCCTCGAACTGCCGGCGACCGGTTGGTTGAGGCGCTACCGCGTCCGCGCCCATGGCGAGATCGATCAGGAAGCGCTCGACAAGTTGAAGGACGGCATCGCCGTTGACGGCGTGCTCTATGGATCGATCGAGGCAACCCTCGACCGCACCCAGGGCTCAAACGTCTGGATCACCATGGGCCTTCGCGAAGGCAAGAACCGCGAAATCAAGAACGTGCTCGGCGCTCTCGGTCTCGACGTCAACCGTCTGATCCGCATTTCCTATGGGCCGTTCCAGCTCGGCGATTTGCCGGAAGGCCAGGTCGTCGAGGTGCGCGGCCGCACATTGCGTGACCAGCTCGGCCCGCGCCTGATCGAGGAAGCCAAGGCGAATTTCGACGCGCCGATCTACAACGCCCCGGCTGTCGCCGCCGAGGAAGAGGAACAGGCCGCGGCACCGGCGGCGCCGGAAAAGCGCGAACGGCCGCGGCGCCAGGAGGACAAGCGTGAGCGGGCGCTGAGCCGCCTCGACACCAAACGTGACGACCGCCACGGCGGGCGCAGAGACGACGATCGCCGCGACGGCGGCCGCAGGGATGAAGACAAGCCGAAGCGCGCCCAGCCGCTCGGCCAGCGCCGCAGCGCCAATGTCTGGATGGCGCCCGGCGCCCGGCCTCTCGGCGAGAAGGCGGCGGCCAAGGCCGCCAAGAATGCGCAGACTGCGCGCCGGCGCGGCGAGCAGCCGGCGGCAAAGACCAATGCTTTCGATCGCATCGAGGATCGCCCGCGCACGCCGATCAACCGTGTGCGGGAAGAGGACGGTGAATGGATCCGTTCGAGCGAGCAGCCCCGCCGCAAGGATGAGGTCGAAGGCTTCGGCCGCCAGCGCTCGTTCGGGGATCGTCCCGCTCGCGAAGACCGCGGCTTCGGCGATCGCCCATCGCGCGGCGACCGGCCTTTCGGCGACAAGCCGCGCGGCGATCGCAAGCCCCGTGCGGATGGTGACGAACGTCCTCGTGCCGCCAGAGTCTCCACCGGCGAGGGCCGTTCTGAGCGTCCGCGCAGCGACCGCCCCTTCGGCGATCGTCCATCGCGGGGCGATCGACCTTTCGCCGGCAAGCCGCGTGGCGATCGCAAGCCGCGCGAGGAGGGTGACGAGCGCCCGCGGACAGCCAGAAGCTTCGCCGGCGAGGGTCGCTCCGAGCGTCCGCGCGGCGAACGGTCGTTCGGCGACAAGGCTGTGAGCGGCAAGCCTTCGGGCGATAAGCCGCGCGGCAAGAGCTTTGGCGCCGGGTCCGGCGGACCCAAGAATTTTTCCGGCAAACCGAAGGGCGCCAAGCCAGGCGGTGAAAGGCCGGGCGGTGACAGGCCCGCGGGCGGTCCGTCCAGAGGTGGTGCTCGAGGAAAGGGAATGACGCGCGGTGCGGATCGTCGGCGGTGAGTTTCGCGGACGGCCTCTCGCCGTGCCAAAATCCAACGAGATCCGGCCGACCGCCGACCGGACACGCGAGAGCCTGTTCAATATATTGAGCCATGCCTATCCGGAATGCGTCGACGGCACCCGGATCATCGATCTTTTCGCCGGCACCGGCGCCGTCGGCCTCGAAGCCGTCTCGCGCGGCTGTCGCCACGCGCTCTTCGTCGAAAACAGCATCCAGGGCAGGGCGCTGCTCTGGGAAAACATCGATGCGCTCGGCCTGCACGGACGCACCCGCATCCTGCGCCGCGATGCGACCAATCTCGGCAGCGTCGGCAATCTCGAGCCTTTCGATGTGCTCTTTGCCGACCCGCCCTATGGCAAAGGCCTCGGCGAGAAGGCGATGGCGGCGGCCGCCATCGGCGGCTGGCTGCGGCCGGGGGCGATCGCGGTGCTCGAAGAGCGCGCCGACATTGTCGTTTCGGTCCACCCTTCCTATGTTTTCCTCGAAAGCCGCATCTTTGGCGATACGAGGGTGCATTTCTTCCGATATCAGCCGCAATAGGCGCAGGGGCGGGGCGTGCAGCAGGCAGAGATCATCAGTCCGAAACTGCCTGCGATCAGCGATTTGCCGACAGTCGCGGTTGCCTTCGGCGGCGGCGGCGCGCGCGGCCTGTCCCATATCCATGTCATTGAAACCCTTGACGAACTCGGGATCCGCCCGGTTGCGATTGCGGGTTCGTCGATCGGCGCCATCATGGGGGCCGGCATGGCCGCCGGCATGTCCGGCGCCGAAATCCGCGAACATGCGCTGGCAACCGTCGGCAACAAGACGGCCGTCGTTGCCCGCATCTGGGGGATGCGACCGACAACGGTGCGCGATGCGGTGGCCAAGGGCATCCGCATCGGCCAGTTCAATCTGGAACGGATACTGAAAGCCTTCCTGCCCTCCGAGCTGCCGGCCCGATTTGAAGATCTGCTGGTGCCGATGAAGGTCATCACGACAGATTATTACGGTCAGAACGAGGTGATCATCAAAGAGGGCGAGCTGTTTCCGGCACTCGCCGCCTCGTCTTCCATCCCCGCCGTTTTCATGCCGGTGCGCCTGCGCGGCCGCGTAATGATCGATGGTGGCATCAGCAATCCGGTCCCTTATGAATGCCTGATGGATCTTGCCGACATCGTCGTCGGCATCGACGTCGTCGGCGCCCCGGAAGGCGACGGCACCCATATCCCGAACCGCATGGAAAGCATCTTCGGTTCCGGCCAGTTGATGATGCAGACGGCGATCTCCCTGAAGCTGAAGCTTTGCCAGCCGCATATCTTCCTGCGCCCGACGGTCGGCCGCACCGGCGTCATGGATTTCCTCAAAGCCCGCGAAGTGCTTGCCATGTCCGTCGGCGTCAAGGACGACCTGAAATTCGCCCTCGACCGCGAGATCGAAGCGCGGCTAAAACGCTAAAGAACCTTGCATGGGCACCGTTGTTCGCGTCCGCGCGACATGAGCGAGCGGTTCAGAGAACATTGCTTCGGCTATGAGCTCGGCATCATCATTGTCGATTTCGAAGAGACCAAAGCGCAGTCGATATCCCCAGCCAGCCCGATCGCTGGTGAAAGATAGCCGACCGAGCAGCGGCCGGATGGGTGCTTCCGTGGCTCGCCACCAGGCGACATCCCGTCTCCAGGGGCGGAAGCCCGGGTGAACCTCCACCTGATATGCCTCCTTTTCCTCGATCATGCCAATGGCCGTGAACGCCTGCAGGCGATCGGTGCCGCCAAAGGTTTCGGTCGGCGAATAGTAGATGACGCGGTCGCTTGGCGCGCTCCGCTTAAGCGGAGCGGCCTTGCCGTGACAGACTTGCATGAACCCGGCTTTGCGTCCGATGCGGACATGGTTTGCTGATGCGACAGCGATCCAGCTGCGCGACATGGCTCAGTCCTCCGCCACGTTGTAGACGCGCAGACGATGCCCGTCGGGATCGGCCGCGACAAAGCTACGGCCGAAATCGAGGTTGGTCGGCGGCAGAAGGATCGGCGCGCTCTTGTCCTGCCATTCGGTGTGGAGCCTATCAACCATGTCTGCTGTCGCAACCTTGAAACCGACCTCGCAGCCGCCACCCGCCGCAGCCGGAGCAGGCTCGACGCCCGCCTTGCCCCACAGTCCGAGTGCCAGCCCCGAAGGCAGAATGAACATGGCGAAGGTCGGGCTGGCTTCGACGGGATCCTGCCCGAGCAGCCGCGCATAAAAGCTGGCGCTCTTCGGCGCGTCGGTTACGAAAAGCAGAATGCTGTTGCTGTCGATCATGTTAGCCTCCTGTGTGTCAGTCAGGAGGACCCTAGAGAGGCATGCTGACAGATTCTGGCAGTAACCTCCGTGCCTTCCGCTTGTCGATCCGCTCGAGCGTCGCGCCTGCGGATTTGATTTATGCGTCCGCCGTCGCATCCGTGATTCCGGCCAGCGGATCATCCTCGAAAGGATCGGCGGCGCGCTTCGGCTTGACTAGCGGTTCGGGACGGACAGGGTGGGAAAACAGCATGTCGCGCCCCGCCTGGAGCCCCTCGGAGACCTGCAGGGCGAGCCGCGCCTCGTCGCGCTTGCGGATGTCCTCGCCGATTTCATAAGCGTCGGTTTCGGAGACGCCGAGCGCCTCCAGCGTCCGCCTTCCGAACAGCAGGCCCGATTCCAGTGTCTCGCGCAGCTCGTAATCGATCCCCTTGTTGCGCAGTTCGATCGAATGGATGCGGTCGTAGGAGCGTACGTAGAGGCGCGTCTGCGGATAATCGGCCTGCACCAGCTCCACCACCTTGTCGGTGATCTCCTTCTTCTGGGTGCAGACGAGCACGATCTTCGCGCGGTCGATGCCCGCCGAGCGCAGCACGTCCTTGCGGGTGCCGTCGCCGAAATAGATGCGAAAGCCGAAGGAGGAAGCCTGGCGGATACGGTCGGCGGAAAAATCGATGACGGTGACGCTGCGCCCGCCGGCAAGCAGGATCTGGGCGGCGATCTGGCCGAAACGCGAGAAGCCGACCATCAGCACGTCGGCGCCGGCGCCTTCGAAATCCTCGTCCAGCTCCTCCTGTTCATCGCCGTTGAGCAGCCGCTTCGACAGCGCCGCGCCGATCGGCGTCAGCGCCATGGACAGCGTGACGATCGCCACCAGCAGCGATGCGGTGCTCGTCGACATCAATCCGACGACGCCCGCGGTGGTAAAGAGCACGAAGCCGAATTCGCCGCCTTGCGGCAACAGGAAAGCAATGCGGATTGCGTCATTGTGCGGCGATCCTGACATCCGGCAGAGCCCGTAGATAATGATCGCCTTGACGGCCATGACGATCGGCACAGAGACGATAACAAAGAGCGCGTTGTCGACGAGAACGCCGAGCTGCAGCGACAGGCCGACGGCGATGAAGAAAATGGCGAGCAGTACGCCGCGAAAAGGCTCGATATCGGCCTCGAGTTCGTGCCGGTAGGAGGATTCGGCCAGCATCACCCCGGACAGGAAGGACCCCATCGCCATCGACAGCCCGGCAAGCTGCATCAGGCTTGCCGATCCCATGACGACAAAGAGCGCCGCCGCGATCATCGCCTCGCGCGCGCCGGTGCGGGCGATGATCTGGAAGAGCGGCGTCAGCAGGTAGCGCCCCATGACGATCATCGCCGCCACCGCACCGACGGCCACGGCAAAATCGGTGAGCGGCGTATTGCTGCCCTTGCCGCTGCCGTCGAGAACGGTGATCAGCGCCAAGAGCGGCACGATCGCCAGGTCCTGGAACAGCAGCATCGAGAAGGAACGCTGCCCGTATCGCGTGTTGACGTCGCCGTCGCCCTCGAGGATCTGCATGGCGAAGGCCGTCGAGGACAGCGCCAGCCCGAAACCGGCGACGATGCTGCCGCGCCAATCCAGAACTTCGGAAAACCAGGCGAGCGCGGTCAGCGCCAGCCCTGTTACCACCACCTGCGCCGTGCCGAGACCGAAGATATCGCGCCGCATCTGCCAGAGCCGGCTTGGCTTCAACTCCAGGCCGATGATGAAGAGCAGGAAGACGACGCCGAGCTCGGCCACGGCAAGGATCTGTTCGCCATCGGTGATGCCGTGGAAGACGGGGCCGATGACGATGCCGGCGGCGAGGTAACCCAGCACCGTTCCGAGCCCGAGCTTCTTGAAGATCGGCGCGGCGACCACCGCGCCGCCGAGCAGCAGGATCGTTTCGGAAAAAAGGTCGTTGGGCGCTGACATGCTGACAATTTCTTTCGACGGCGGGAAACATCCTGGCAGCCCTGACAAAGAATCGGCGGCGGCGGCCTTGATGCCAGGGAGAGTGCACAATAAATGGATGCCGAAGGAAAGGCCAAATCATGTCCTCTGAAATCGATTCCTCGACACTTCTTTCCCGCGCAAGTCAATTGATCGATCTGGCAAGGAAGGCGGGCGCCGACGCTGCCGACGCCGTCGTCGTTCGCTCTCGCTCGCAATCGGTCAGCGTCCGGCTTGGCAAGGTCGAGGGGACAGAATCGTCGGAAAGCGACGATTTTTCGCTCCGCGTCTTCATCGGCAAGCGCGTCGCCAGCGTTTCGGCCAATCCGGGCTTCGATCTCCAGGCGCTGGCCGAACGGGCCGTCGCCATGGCCAAGGTTTCCCCGGAAGACCCGTATGCGTGCCTGGCGGACGAGGCGAACCTTGCCAAGTCCTATCCCGACCTGCAGTTGCTCGATGCCACCGAAGTCTCCTCGGAGATGTTGCGCGAGGCGGCTCTTGCCGCCGAGACGGCAGCTCTTGAAGTCACGGGCGTCACCAATTCCTCCGGCGCCGGCGCGTCGGCCGGCATGGGCGGCCTCGTTCTCGCCACATCGCACGGTTTCCAAGGCAGTTACATGGCCTCCCGTTTCGGCAACTCCGTCAGCGTCATCGCAGGCGAAGGCACCGGCATGGAGCGCGACTATGATTTCGACAGCCGGCTTTATTACGCCGAACTCGACGATCCCGCCGAAATCGGCCGCCGGGCCGGCGAACGGGTGGTCAAGCGTGTCAATCCGCGCCAGGTGCCGACCGGCAAGAATGTCACGGTCGTCTTTGATCCGCGCGTCGCCCGCGGTTTCGTCGGCCATATCGCCGGTGCGATCAACGGTGCCGCCGTCGCCCGAAAGACCAGCTTCCTGCGCGACAGGATGGGTCAGCAGGTGCTGAAGTCAGGGCTGTCGATCACCGACGATCCGCTGATCGTGCGCGGGCCTTCCTCGCGTCCCTTCGACGGTGAGGGCGTGTCCGGCGAGCGGCTTGTCATGATCGAAGACGGTGTCCTGAAGCACTGGTTCCTCTCGACCTCGACGGCCCGCGAACTCGGCCTGCGGACCAATGGCCGCGGCGTGCGCGGCGGCAGCGCCGTCACGCCGTCTTCCACCAACCTTGCCCTTGAGCCGGGCGAGATCTCGCCGGAGGAGCTGATCCGCAGCACCGGCAACGGTTTTTACGTCACCGAACTGATCGGCCACGGCGTCAACATGATCACCGGCGAATACAGCCGCGGCGCCACCGGCTTCTGGATCGAGAACGGCGAACTTACGTTCCCGGTGTCCGAGGTGACGATTGCCTCGAACCTCAAGGACATGTTCATGCGCCTGACGCCGGCAAATGACATCGACCGCAAGTTCGGCGTCGCGGCTCCGACCTTCGCGATCGAAGGCATGACGCTCGCCGGACAGTGAGAAGCGGGCGGCAGGAAATGGGTTGACGGATGAGCGATAGCGAAAAGCTGCGTTGGCAGAGCGATCTCGCCTTGATCGCCGATGCTGCCAAGGAGGCCGGCGCGGTCGCCTTCGGCTTCTTCAACCAGTCTCCCGAGGTCTGGTGGAAGAACGGCGACCGCTCTCCCGTCAGCGCCGCCGATTTCGCCGCCAACAAGACGCTTGAAACGATCCTGCGCAAGGCGCGGCCGGATTATGGCTGGCTGTCGGAGGAAACCGAGGACGATGCTGACCGCCTCTCGTGCGAGACGCTGTTCATCGTCGATCCGATCGACGGCACCCGCGCCTTCCTCGGTGGGCAGCTGGTCTGGTGCGTCAGCGTCGCGGTCGTGCATCGCGGTCGCCCGGTCGCCGGTGTGCTCTATGCGCCCGCGCTCGAAGAGCTCTACGAAGCGGTCGATGGCGGCGTGGCGCTGAAGAACGGCGTGCCCTTCACCGTTTCCGCCGCCGGGCCGGACGAGGTGAGCCGGCTTGCGGTCGGCGAAGACCTGTTGAGGACGTTTCCGCCGGCGTTCCGTGACCGCGTGAGGCGCGAAAAATATATTCCATCGCTCGCCTATCGCATCGCCATGGTGGCGGACGGCCGCCTCGAAGCCACCTTCGTCAAGGGCAATTCGCACGACTGGGACCTTGCCGCCGCTGATCTCGTTCTGGCCTGCGCCGGTGGCCGCCTCGTCGATCTCGACGGCAAGCCGATCGTCTATAACAGGGCGGACGTCACCCATAAGGTGCTCTGTGCGGCGCCGACGGCCCGGATCGATGAGTTTCTAACGGCTTTTGCCGGGCGAGGAGACGGTTGACGTTTCCGTCAAAATCCCGCAGATGAGGTGGCGGAGGAATTCGGCAGAAAGAGAACAAGAAAATGACTGACTCCGGTGACAAGAAGCAGCTTTTGCACCTCGTTTTTGGCGGCGAACTGGAAAGCCTCGAAGACGTCCAGTTCCGTGATCTGGACGGTCTCGATATCGTCGGCATTTTTCCCGACTATGCCTCGGCGCTGACGGCCTGGAAGGCGAAGGCGCAGCAGACGGTCGACAATGCGCATATGCGCTATTTCATCGTCCACATGCACCGTCTGCTCGATCCGCATCAAAAGGCTGGGGGCAACTGACCTCGGCAGCCGCCGCCAGCCGAACGGGCCTTCGTGCATCGGGCGCCCGTCGATCCGGATCGTTTGACGCATTCTGAACAAATTGATCGGCCATTCCGGCCGCAACGATAATAAGGGAATGGGTTTGATGTCGATCGTCTTGGGTCGGAGGCTGGCGCGATGAGCTCCCGGATGGCGCGGCTCGGTCTGAGCACATACCGTCTGGCGGGAACCGTGGCCTCACCGGTCGTCGGCCTCTATCTGACCTACCGCACGGCCAAGGGCAAGGAAGACCGGGCGCGCCGCCTGGAACGCTTCGGCTATCCGAGCGCCAACCGGCCGCAAGGCCCGCTCGTCTGGTTCCATGCTGCAAGTGTCGGCGAAACCAATGCCGTCATTCCGCTGATCCGCGAAATCCGCCGCCGCGAGATCCATGTCATCCTGACCACCGGCACCATCACCTCCGCCAGGCTCGCCGCCGAGCGCCTCGGCCAGGAGGCGATCCATCAATATGTGCCGCTGGATCTGAAACCATCCGTCAGCCGCTTCCTCGACTATTGGCAGCCCGATTGCGCCATTATCGCCGAATCCGAGATCTGGCCGGCGACGGTGCTGGAGCTCGGCCGTCGCCGCATCCCGCAGATCCTGGTCAATGCCCGCATGTCGGACCGCTCCTTTGCCCGCTGGCGCCGCCGCCCGTCGATTGCGGAGGCCTTGTTCGAAAACCTCGCCCTCGTCATTGCCCAATCCGATGTCGATGCCGAGCGGTTCCGCAATCTCGGTGCCGTTCCCGTCATCACCTCGGGCAATCTGAAGGTCGATACCGACGCCCCGCCTTATGACAGCGCTGTCTTCTCCCGCTACAGGAAGCAGATCGGCGATCGCAAGACCTGGGCGGCGATCTCCACCTTCGACGGCGAGGAGAATGCCGCCGGCATCGTCCATCGCGCCCTGAAGGAGCGCGATCGTCAATTGACGATCATCGTGCCCCGCCATCCCGAGCGCAGCGACGAGATCGAGGCGGCGCTGGTCAAGCAGGGACTGAAGGTCGCCCGCCGCACCCGTGACGATGTCCTGTCGGCCGATGTCGATGTTTTCCTTGGCGATACGATCGGCGAAATGGGGCTTTATCTCCGTCTGACCGAAATCGCTTTCGTCGGCCGCTCGCTCTTTGCCGAGGGTGGTCAGAACCCGTTGGAGCCTGCCATGCTCGGCTGCGCCATCCTCTCCGGCGGCAATGTGCAGAATTTCCGCGAGGCCTATCAGAAGCTCGCCCGCAGCGGCAGCGCCCGCATGGTGCGCGATACCGAAATGCTGGCCAAGGGCGTGCATTACCTGCTGACCAATGATGAAGCCCGCCGTACCATGATCGAGGCCGGCGTCGCCACCGTGCACGAGATGCGGGGCGCACTATCGGCGACGGTGAAGGGGCTCGAACCCTATATCAATCCGCTGACGGTCAAGGCGCGTTTGTTGCCCAAGGCCGCGGCCCAGGTCTGAGGAGACGCGATGTCGGGCCCGGCGCATATCAAAGGCATCCTCTTCGACAAGGACGGCACGCTGCTCGACTATGACGAGAGCTGGCTGCCGGTCAATCGCGAGCTTGCCCGCATCGCCGCTGAGGGCGACCCACTTCTGGCCGACCGGCTGCTGTCTGCCTGCGGCATGGATCCGGTGAGCGGCCATATCGTTCCCGACAGCCTGCTCGCCGCCGGCAATACAAGGCAGATCGCCGAGGGGCTCGTCGCCGCCGGATCGATGATCGATATCGGGGAATTGACGATCCGTCTCGACGACCTCTTTTCCGGCGCCGCTGAATTTTCCGTGCCGGTGACCGACCTTGCCGGCTTTTTCGCAAGGCTGCATCGGCGCGGTTTCAAGCTCGGCGTTGCCTCCAGCGACAATGAGCGCTCCATCCGCCAGACGGCGGAGCGCTTCGGTTTCGCCCGCTATGTCGATTATATCGCCGGCTACGACAGCGGCTTCGGCGTCAAGCCGGAGCCGGGCATGGTGCTCGGCTTCTGCGCTGCGACCGGGCTTTTGCCATCCGAGGTCGCCATGGTCGGCGACAACAACCACGATCTGCACATGGGCCTGAATGCCGGCACGGGACTTAGGATCGCCGTGTTGACGGGAACCGGCTCGCGCGATTCACTTGCCGCGGCGGCCGATCATGTGCTCGACGATATCACCGCCCTTGAGACGTTGCTGCCCGATCTGCAGCCGGCCTGATCGTAAAGGCTTGCATTTTCATCGATTTTAACCTCTCAATCCCGCCGGGAAAACGAATTCTCTGGCCGGGCGGGGAGCGGGACGGCAAAATGATTTCAGAAGCGCCGCCGTTCTGGTGGAGGAAAGCCGATTGGCGCGCCTGGCTGCTGGCGCCGCTGTCCTTTCTCTACGGCCGTATCGCCGGCCATCGCATGGCCCATGCGCGCCGCGCTTCGGTTTCCGTTCCCGTCATCTGTGTCGGCAATTTCACCGTCGGCGGCGCCGGCAAGACGCCGACGGCGCTGACGCTCGCCCGCGCCGCCAAGGCGAAAGGCCTGAAGCCCGGCTTTCTCAGCAGAGGTTACGGCGGCTCGCTCGACGTGACGACGGTGGTCGATCCCCATCATCACCGGGCGGTCGCCGTCGGCGATGAACCGCTTTTGCTCGCCCAGGAGGCGCTAACGGTGATTTCCCGCCGGCGTGTCGACGGTGCTCGGCGCTTGGTCGCGGAAGGCGCCGACCTCATCATCATGGATGACGGGTTTCAGAGCGCCCGGCTGGCGATCGACTATGCGCTGCTCGTCATCGACGCGACGCGCGGCCTTGGCAACGGCCATATCGTGCCGGCCGGCCCGGTCCGCGCGCCGATCCGCCAGCAGCTGAGTTCGGCGACGGCACTGCTGAAGGTAGGCGGCGGTAATGCTGCCGATGGCATCGTCCGCATGGCGGCACGCGCGGCAAAGCCCTATTTCACCGCATCGCTGAAGGTACGCGGCGACAACAGGCTTGCCGGCATCAAGGTGCTTGCCTTCGCCGGTATCGCCGATCCCGCCAAATTCTTCCGCACCGTCGAATCGCGCGGCGCCGAGATCACGGTCGCCAAGACCTTCGGCGACCACGAACACCTGACCGAGGAGGAGATCGACGATATCCTGACGACGGCCGAACGCCAGGACCTCCTGATCGTCACCACCTCAAAGGATTTCGTTCGCCTCTCCGGTCATCACGGCAAGGCGGAGCAATTGGCGCAGAAGGCCAAGGTGATCGAGGTCGACATGGTCTTCGAGGATCATCTCGCCCCGGGTCTGATCATCGACCGGGCAATCATTGCCTGCCGTGATCGGCGCCTCAGGGAATTGAAGGCTGGGGCTAAAGTAACTTCAGGAACGGCCGAGCGGCCGTAACTGGCTGCTGTGAACCACCTGGGCCGCCTAAATCTGCCTGCAACCCGATCATGCGATCGAATGAAGCAAAGTTTCGCGAGCAGACGTCAGATGCAACCGACAGGCGTGATCGATCAACGCGATATTGCGGCTTTCGAGGGCTTCGATGAGCGCAAGATGTTCCCTGATGGCGACCTCGTTCCGCGCCCGTTCATCACGCTTGTTCCACTGATAGTGATAGTGAAACACCATGGCGATCACGTCTTGGAAGCTTTCAATGAATCGGTTTGGTGCAACTGCCGTAATCAGCCGGTGAAACCGGCTGTCCAATTCCGAGAAATCCTGATACCGGGAGTCGATATCGGCGAGCAGTTCCAAATGTGCGCTCCGCGTAGAGTGGAGCTGCTTCCAGACCGGCGAGCTGTCGGGCAGGGCCGCGAACAGCCGCGCCGAACGCATTTCGAACATTTCTCTGATCTCAAACAGTTCGAGTGCGAAACTCGCTGTGAACCCTTTGAAGACCCAGCCTGCGTTGGGGCGTTTCTCGATCAGCCCATATTTCTGAAATCGATTGAGAAACTCACGGACGATCGTTGTTGCGACGCCGAACCTACGAGCTAGTTCCGCCTCGTTGATTTCTGTGCCCGGGCAGGCATCACCGCGCAACATCCAGTCCATGAAGCTTGTTTCGACCTGTTCCGAAATCGCCAAGGTCTCTTCCCGTGGATAGCGTTCTATCGGCAGCGGTTGCTCACGGACGATCCGCCTGTGCGCTTCAGATACGATGATTCCACGTGCGGACATTCCTGCCAGCACCTTTCGCACTGTTGTCCTGCTTACGCCGAGCTGGGCGCGCAGTGCATTTTCGGAGGGTAACTCCTCCCCAAGATCGAACGTGCGGACAATGTCGATCATATCGTTGAACGCCCGCTTGAAAGTCGTATCGGTTCTCATGGCACAACTGCTGATCTGACTAGATATCCATAAAAAACAAGTTGACGTACGTGTATCATATGTTTCTTATGTATAAAAAACCAGGGAGGCTCGGGGAATTTGGAAGACTCCAGGACGCTGCCTCAAAATTCGTCCCGGCCTGGTGGTTCGCAGGACGCAACCTTCCATCCGAGACAATCTGGCATCGCACTGGGACTGAAGCTGTTGAGCCTGGGTCCACTGTTAATCCTCATTATGCTTATCGCCGTGGTCAGTATTGTCACCCCGGCTTTTTTAAAACCGGTAAACCTCGGGAACATCCTCGCGCAGACAGCAGTGATCGCTGTGGTGGCAATGGGCCAACAGCTTGTCATCCTGACGCGCGGCATCGACCTCTCTGTAGGCTCGAACCTTGCACTGGCGACAGTCATTGGCGGACTTGTCTACCAGCAGGTTGACTCATCGTTCATCGTCATCATGGCCATGCTGCTTGCCGGTGCTGCCGTTGGCGCTATAAACGGCCTGGTCTTTGTCTATGGTCGACTGCCACATCCCTTTATCATCACGCTTGCGACTTTGAGCATCTGCCGCGGTCTGGCCCTCGAATTGGCTCCGGGTCACACGACCATACGTGGGATGCCGGATGCAGTTACCGCCATCGGCGGCGGGACGACGCTTGGCGTACCCAATTCTTTTTTTGTCATCGGGATGTTCGGGATCGTTTTTCTGATCCTGACGAAGTCGATGGTCTGCGGCCGATGGATCTATGCCGTCGGCGGCTCGCCGAACGCCGCGACAAGCATGGGCATCCCGGTAAGAGGCGTTCTGCTCTCGACCTACATCGTTTCTGGCTTTTGTGCCGGCGTGGGCGCGGTGCTGCTTGCCGGGCGGACCGGTGCCGCCTCGCCGATCTACGGCAATCTCCTGGAACTTGACACGATTGCTGCTGTGATCATCGGTGGCGCCAGCTTCCTTGGCGGACGAGGCCACCTTGGCCACGCCCTAATGGGCGCCGTGTTGATCGGCGTCATCCGCAATGCGCTTAACCTTCTCGGCGTCGACGTGTTCTTTCAGATGATCGCGATTGGGTTCGTCATCGTCATCGCCGTCGAAGCTGACGTGCTTCGTAACCATCTCGAGTCGCGCGCACGCGTGCTTCAATCGGCGGCAGTGCAATGAACCCGGCATCCACCACACCGGCACTTTCGGTTCGAAATGCCCAAAAGCGCTTTGGCGCAATCCATGCCCTGAAGAATGTAAGTTTCGATGCTTATTCAGGTGAGGTAACGGCTCTCCTGGGTGACAACGGCGCCGGCAAGTCGACACTCGTCAAATGCATCAGCGGGCTCCATAGTCTCGACGAAGGAGAGATCCTTATAGATGGTGCTCCGGTATCGCTTCATTCAACTGCGGCCGCCCGCCGCGCCGGGATTGAAACCGTCTATCAGGATCTGGCGCTTTTCGACAACCTGACCCCCGTGCAGAATTTCTACTGCGGTCGGGAGATCTCTTTCCCCTCCTGGTTGCCGCGTCCGCTCCGCTTTCTCAGCACGGGCGAAATGAAGCGGGAAGCAGCGAACGTCATCGATCGCCTGAAGGTTAAGCTGCCGAAATTCGACGCACCGGTCGCACTGATGTCTGGGGGACAGCGACAGGCGATCGCGGTCGCACGTGCCATTGTTTTTGCGCGCAAACTGGTGATCCTTGACGAACCCACCGCGGCGCTCGGCCTTCGCGAGTCTCGCCAGGTTCTTGACATTATCAATCAGCTCAAAGCCGACGGCAATGCCGTGATCATCATCACCCATAACATGGAGCATGTCATCGAGATCGCCGATCGGGCGGTTGTCCTCCGGCAGGGTCGCAAGGTGGGTGAAGTGAAGCCCACAGAGGCGAACAAGCAGGACGTTGTTGCGATGATCGTCGGTGCGGAGGCTTGAGGGGATCGCTGCTTGGTTGGGGCAGCGGAAAACGAGATCGCGCTCTAGAAGAGGGCGGTCGAAACACGGGAGGTGTAATCATGAAACCGCAATCCCTGCTGGGAGCTGTTGCGCTCCTGGTCGTCTCTGTAGTCCCGTCCCTGGCGGAGGAGCCAGTGAAGCTCGGGTTTATAACCAAGTTCCCTGTACCGTTCTTCGCAACAATGGAAGACGCAGCGAAAGATTACGCCAAGAGAAATCCGGGCGTCGAGATCATCTACGGCCAGGGTACGTCCGCAACCGACATCGAAGGCCAGATCGCGCAGATTGAGTCGATGGTGACACGAGGGGTGCAGGGCATCGCCCTCACGCCCGTCGATCCCACCGTGTCGACGGCCCTGGACAAGGCGGTAGCGGCCGGTATCAAAGTCGTGCTGATGGACAACAACATTCCGGATTGGAACGGCAGGACAGCGCTTGCCACCACCGACAACCTCGCCGCAGGCAAAATCGCGGGGGAATACCTCAAAACCGTGCTCCATGACGGCGATACGCTCGGGATACTCGAGGGCGTGCCCGGTGTACCGGCGCTCGATGACCGTGTGAAGGGTATGCTCGAAGGACTGAAGGGCGTTGACGTCAAGATCGTCGGGAAAGGTGCAACCAACTGCACCGAGGAACTCGGGATCAGTGTCGCCGAGGATCTGTTGACGAAAAACCCGGACCTCAAGGCCATTTATGCCGCTTGCGGCCCCCCCGCTGCTGGCGCGGCACGCGCAATCAAGAACGCGGGCATTGCCAGTGACAAGATTGTGCTGGTCGGTTTCGACTTCTGCTGCGGCGAAGAGGAAGCGCTGAAGAATGGAATCGAGGATGCATCAGTGGCGCAGTTTCCCACCAAGATGGCGGAACTCGGCGTGGATGCGCTGGTAAAGTCTATTCGCGGCGAGAAAGTTGAATCATTAATTGACTCCGGCGCGGCGCTCGTGACGGCTGAGAACATGGCGAAATTCAAGTAGCTGCTTCTCTATGCGATTTGTTGAGAGCGCATACGCCGTAGTCGATGCCTTGCGGGCATCTGGTCAAGCAAACGGCTCGTCCTTCGCCGGGCGGGCCTGACATCTGACCGCTCGATTGGCGAAATCGCAGCCCCCGGGCTCGGGATGCAATTGATCGCCGATTCCCTCGGTCAGATGCCTGCGCCGACCACCCATCGGCACACGTCTCCCTAGCGCCGCTGGTTCGGCAGCACGCCGGCGCGTTTGTCGGCGTCGATTGCAGATATAACGTCGGCATAGGGCTCCTGCCGGGCGACGCTCCAGTAGCGCAGCTCGTCGAGCGGGATGTTTTTTCCGGTCATCGCGCAGACCACATAGGAGCCGGGCGAGAGAATCTGGAAATCGCCGTCGAGATAGCGGATCTTCGCCTCGCGGTTTCCGTGCCCTTCGAACAAATTCATGCGCTCCGTTCCCTACAGTCTGTCATCCGTTTGCCATACTCCCGCAAAGGCGGCTTTGCCAGCTTTTTCAGCTTCTGCCGAATAGCCGTTCGATATCGCTGAGCTTCAATTCGATATAGGTCGGCCGGCCGTGATTGCACTGGCCGGAGCCGGGCGTCACTTCCATTTCCCTCAGTAGCGCGTTCATTTCCTCCGGCCGCAGCCGCCGGCCGGAGCGAACCGATCCATGGCAGGCCATGGTCGCCGCCACATATTCGAGCTTGGCCGACAGGCCCGATGCCGTATCCCATTCTGCGATCTCGTCGGCAAGCTGGCGGATCAGGCCATGGGCGTCGACCTCGCCGAGCATGGCCGGTGTTTCGCGCACCGCGATCGCACCGGGACCGAAACGCTCGATCGCCAGACCGAGTTCGGCAAACTCTGCCGCATGCAGCATCAGCCGGTCGCAATCCTCTTCCGGAATGTCGACGATCTCGGGGATGAGCAGCACCTGCGAGGCCAGCCGCTTCGAATGCAGCGCCTTGCGCATCGCCTCGAACACCAGCCGCTCATGCGCCGCATGCTGGTCGACGATGACGAGCCCGTCCTCGGTCTGGGCGACGATATAGTTGGCGTGGATCTGCGCCCGTGCCGCGCCGAGCGGATAACGCCCAACGGTTTCGGGCGCGGCCGGGCTAGGAGAGGCCAGGCCGGGAGACACGGGGTCCGGAAAAAATTGCGGCTCGGCCCGTGCGGTCGGCATCGACAGGCCGTCGAAGGATGCCTGCGGCCGTTCGGAAAAAGCCGGTGCTGGCTGGTAGGGGCGGGAAGGGGAGGTCTCTGCCGACCATGGCGCCTGTGGCTGCTGCCCATAGGGCTGGAAACCGGGGCGGAAGGCGCGCAGCATATCGCTTGCGCCAGTCGTTGCCGCCCGGATGCCGTCGCGCGCGAGCGCCTCGCGAATGGCGCCGACGATCAGGCCACGCACCAGGCCCGGGTCGCGGAAGCGCACGTCGGATTTGGCCGGATGCACGTTGACGTCGACGAGGGCCGGATCGAGAGCGATCGACAGCACCGCCACCGGATAACGCCCGGACGGGATCGTCTCGGCATAGGCGCCGCGGATCGCCGAGAGGATCAGCTTGTCCTGCACCGGCCGGCCGTTGACGAAGGCATATTGATGCGCGGAGTTACCGCGATTGAAGGTCGGCACGCCGGCAAAGCCGGTCAGCGCGATCTCCTCGCGCTCGGCGTCGAGCGCAATGGCGTTGTCGCTGAAGTCCTTGCCGAGCACCTGCGCCATGCGCGCCAGATGATCGTCGCCCGTCGCCGGAAATTCCAGCGTTGCGCGGTCCGAGCCGGACAGCACGAAGCGCACGGCGGGAAAGGCGATCGCCATGCGTTTGACGATCTCGGTAATGGCGCCGGCTTCAGCCTTTTCTGTCTTCAGGAATTTGAGCCGGGCAGGCGTGGCGAAGAACAGGTCGCGGACTTCGACGATCGTGCCGGGATTGGCGGCGGCGGGCCTGAGATGCAAGACCTTGCCGCCGGCAACGGCGATCTCGTGGCCGCCGGCACTGTCGCGCTTGCGGCTTGCGATGCTGAGCCTCGCCACGGACCCGATCGACGGCAGCGCCTCGCCGCGGAAACCGAGCGTTCTGATATCCTCGAGCGTCTCGGAGATCTTCGAGGTGCAATGGCGCCTGATTGCCAGTTCCAGATCGGCGGCGTCCATGCCGAAGCCGTTGTCGCTGACCCGCAGCAGCGCCTTGCCGCCGCCTGCCGTGGCGATCTCAATGCGCGTCGCCCCCGCATCGAGCGCGTTCTCGATCAATTCCTTGGCAGCGCTCGCCGGCCGTTCGATGACTTCGCCGGCGGCGATCTGGTTGATGAGCGTTTCGGAAAGCTGTCTGATGGCCATGGGCTATTTTCGGGGATTCGCGGGCTGGAGGGAAGGGGTCTCGGATCGCTTGGCGAAACTGTGATCCGCGGCTCCCCCGAATTCGGGGATCGGTAGTGTTAAGCCGGTTTTAACAGAAAAATGGCATTTCTAATCACACACCTCCGGAAGCCGCGAAATCGAACAGATGTGGGACGAAATGGAATGAGTGCCGGCTTCGAAAAGGCGGACACATCATCAGAGACCGACGGGACGCTCGCCGGGGCCGATCTGCAGACGGCGCTCTTCGATGCGGTGTGCGACAGCCTTTCGGCAGCGTTCATCATCTACGACAAGAACGATCATCTGATCTTCGCAAGCCGCCAGATTCTCGAATTCTTCCCCTTGCCGTCCGAGATGCTGAAGCCCGGAATCCGACTGCGCGATTTCCTGGGCGCGATCTACGATACCGGCGTTCGCCAGCAATATGATATCAGGCAGAGCGGCTCGCTCAGTCGCGAGGACTGGCTGTCGCAGAAGATCGCCTCGCATTGGCGCGAGCGCTTCGAATCCGTCGAGCGACATGGCGCCGACAGCTGGGTCCGCTTCGTCAAGCGCAGGTTGCCGGGCGGTTACGGCGTCACCGTCGTTTCCGACATCTCCGAGGACAAGAAGCGCGAGGAGCAGTGGCGCTCGGACCTGGAGCGGGTGCAGCTCACCGAAGACATTCTCGATAACCTGCCGTTCCCGCTTTTCGTCAAGGATCGCAACCTCACCTATGTCGCGGTGAACCTCGCCTTTTGCGAGAAATACCAGAGGAGCGCCGACGAGGTGCTCGGGCGCAAGAGCGGCGACCTCTTCTCACCCGAGATCGCCAAGCGCTTCGAGGAAAGCGATCGTCACGTGCTGGAAACCGGCGAGATGTCGATCTCCCGCCAGCGGCAGATTTCCCGCGACGGCATCGAGCGCGACATCGTCAGCCGCAAGCACCGCATCGGCAAGCCCGGCCGCTATTTCCTGGTGTCGACCATGCAGGACCTGCCGCGCGACGGCGCCGATCTCGAGGAGTTCGACCGCGCCTCGGCGATCACCGCCTCCGCCAACCAGAGTTATCGCCGCGCCTATGTGCCAGTGCCGAGCGCGGTGGAGCGCCGCGAGCCGGCAGCGATGGAGGCGATCGTTCCGGAGAATTTCTCCGGCCGCAAGATCCTCGTCGTCACCGCCGACCTCGCTGCCGAGACCGCCGCTCTGCGGACGCTGACGAAATATGGTTTCGAATCCTGCTCGGTGCGCGGCGAGGATGAAGAAGAGCGGTTCCTGGAAATCGCCACCTCCTCCGGCATTTCGCTCGATCTGCTGATCATCGACAATCAGATGGGCATGCGCTGCCTCGAGCTTGCCGAACAATATGGAATTCCGGCGCTCGTCATGGACGGGTTCCAGATCGCCAACGAACTTACCTTCCAGATCGCCCGCCATTTCAACCGCAACAGCCGCAACAGCGGCGGCGGTGCGGATACGGATTGGGAAATCAGCATTTCCGACGATACGGTCGGCCTGCAGGTTCTTGTCGCCGAGGACAACGATATCAACCAGATCGTGTTTTCACAGATCCTCGAGGGCCTCGGCTATCGTCATATGATCGCGGCGACCGGCGACGAGGTCGTGCGCCTCTGGGCCGAACACCGGCCCGGGGTGGTGCTGATGGACATTTCGTTGCCGGGCTTCAACGGTTTCGAGGCGGCGCGCCTGATTCGCCAGATGGAGGAAGCCGGCGGCGCAGCCCGCACCCCGATCATCGGCGTGCTGACTCAGGCCTTCGAGCGCGATCGCGCCGAATGCGCCAAATCGGGCATGGACGACGTCATCATGAAGCCTGTCAGTCCCGACATGCTGGAGACGATATTTCAGAAATACCTGACGGAAGGGGCTGCGCCGGTTCGAGCGAGCGGATGAGACGCAAGTCCGGTCGACGTCTCCCATAAACCGCAACCTCCCCAAATCTGGGGTAGATCAGCTCGTCAAGGCGGCTGATTACTAGCGAATTGTTAAGAAATGCCGGTCATTCTCTCCCCGGCTGCGGAGGGAAGCTCGGGTTTGGATGATGAAATCGGCGGAAACAGCTTCCTTGACCGTGAGTCACAATGAGCTTCAGGCGATGGCTTATACCGATCCGCTGACCGGGTTGGGAAACCGCAATCGCATGCGCGACAAGGTGCTGCAAATCTCCGCCGAGCGCGCCGGCGATCCCGCGCCCTTCACCATCGGTATCGCCAATCTCGACAGCTTCAAGCCGATCAACGATCTCTTTGGCTCCTCGGCCGGCGACGAGATCCTTTGCCAGGTCGCCCACCGGCTCCGGGCTTGCATTCCGGACGGAGCGCTGGTCACCCGTCACGACGGCGACGAGTTCGCCTTCGTGCTGCCGTTGATTTTCGAGCGGGCAAGCGCCGAGAAATTCGGCCAGATGATCCGCGAGGTGTTGTCGGCGCCCTATGACCTCGGCGACCGCAATGTGCGTCTGTCTGCCTCCTTCGGCTTCGCCATCTATCCCTTCGCCGGAGAGGACTGCGAAGAACTGTTGAAGAGCGCCGAAACCGCCCTCTATCGTTCCAAGCGCCGCGGCCGCGGCCAGATCACCGTCTATTCGCGTGAAATCGCCCAAGAGATGAAGCGCGCGACACAGCTGGAGCAGGCGCTCAGAAATGCCATCATCTCCGACGCGATCGACGTTCATTTCCAGCCGATCGTCTCGCTTGCCAACAATCAGGTCGTCGGCTTCGAGGCGCTTGCCCGCTGGAACGATCCCGATCTCGGTTTCGTGTCCCCCGGCGTCTTCGTACCGCTCGCCGAGGAGCGCGGCTTCATCGATGCGCTGTCGGAGGCCCTGCTTCGCAAGGCCGCCGAAGCAGCCCTGTCCTGGCCGCGCGAACTCTTCCTGTCCTTCAACCTCTCTTCGGCGCAGCTGATGGATCCCGGCACGAGCGGCAGCATCCTGTCGATCCTCGGTCGCGTCGGCTTCGATCCGCACCGCCTGGAACTGGAGATCACCGAGACGGCGGTGATGGGTTCGGCCGATACTGCCCATCGCATCATCGCCGATCTGCGCGCCGCCGGCGTGCGCATCTCGCTCGACGACTTCGGCACCGGCCAGTCGAGTCTCGGGCGTCTGCGCGACTTCATCTTCGACAAGATCAAGATTGACCGCGCCTTCGTCTCGCGCATCAATTCCGACCGCGCCTCCGAACACATCATCAAGGCGATCCTTTCCATGTGCGAAGGCTTGGAGCTTGAAGTCGTGGCCGAAGGCATTGAGGATTATGCCGAAGCGGCGAAGCTGCGCACACTCGGCTGCGGCATGGGCCAGGGCTACCATTTCGGCCGTCCGGCCGATGGCATCGCCACGCTGCGCTTCCTGCACGAGAACTATTACGATATGGCGCCCGCCGAGCGCGTCAGCGCATAAGCAATCCCAGCAAAAGTGCGCAGCGGTTTTGCGTCCGGGATTGCGTAAAGCAAACAGCCAATCCCAGCAAAAGTGCGCAGCGGTTTTGCGTCCGGGATTGCGTGGAACAAACAAGCCAATCCCAGCAAAAGTGCGCAGCGGTTTTGCCCCCGGGATCGCGTCAGGCAAAAGTGCGCAGCGGTTTTGCGTGGTGAATTGCGTGAAACATGCAATCAGAAAAAGCAATGGCGCCCCTAGGAGCGCCATCGCCTACGCTATACTACCGCGCGCGGTTTACTTAGGCGTGGTCGAGCCGGTTGCCGTCGTATCGGTACCGGTTGCGGCCGGGGCCTTTTCTGCAGACTGCATTGCCAGTGTCTTGAACTCGGGCGCAGCCTTCAACGATTCGGCCGTTTCGCTTGTAGTCAGCTTGAGACTGCCGTCCTGGGTGTTCTGGGCAACCGTGATCTTGTCTATCGGAACGGCGACATCCTTTTCGCCGATGCCGAGGAAGCCGCCGACGCCGACGATTGCGGCAACGATTCCGCCGTCCTTCTTGAGGATAAGGTCGTTGATGCTGCCGATGCTTTCATTGTTGCCGTTGTAGACCGACTGGCCGATATAGGTGTTGGCGCTGATCTGGTCCGGAGCCTGCTCCGTCAGATAGGTACCTTGAGCTACATCCGTGGTCGGTTTTGCAGCCGGAGCCTGTGCAGCGTCGCCTGCGGGCTTGGTGACATCAGGGGTGACCGGCTTGGGGGCAGCCGGGTCGGCCGGCGCTGCCTGATTGGTGGCGGCGGGATCGGCAGGCTGCGGCGCCGTCTGCGAGAATGCCGCCGGTGCGAAAGCCGTGGCAAACAGCGCGCCAGCGGCAACGGTCGTCAAAAGTTTGCGTGTCATTTCGAACCTACTTTCATTTCCCTAGAGTGATCGCTGACTCGGCAATACATCATCCTTGCCGCGCCGGTTCGAAGGGAAAATGAGTGGTGCGCCGATTGGTTCCGGTTGAAAACACGGAAAATTTCTCGATTATCACGGAACTTTTATTAGCGAACGGGGCCGAGAGGAAAAAAGGCGCCCCCGCTTGGGAGCGCCTTGAATGCGGCTGGCCGACGCCGCAATCAGAGCACATAGACGGGATCGAACACGCCCTTGACTTCGATGCCGAGTTCCAGAAGCGCGCCGGCACTCGGCTGAGCCGAACGGGCATCCTCGTCAAGCCCTTCCCAGGCCGTCGTTACCGCCAGCCGGTCGGCATTGGCGCCGATGAAGGCAGGGCAGGAAGGCTGGACGGCGGGAACCTTGTAGCGCGAGATGCGCAAGCCATCGGGATTGTAGCGATCGACGACGCCGGCGCCCCAGCGGGCATTCCAGATATAGCCGTCGGCATCGACCACCGAGCCGTCAATGTCGCCGGGTTCGTTCATGCTGTCGACGAGCACGATCGGCTCGCCCGAGGGCAGGCCGGTCTGCGGATCGACCATGACGCGCATCAGCCGGTTGATGCGGGAATCCGTGTAGTAGCCGATCGTGCCGTCCGGGGAAAAGCAGATCGAATTCGGAATGCTGATGCCGTTGAAGATCTTTGTCACCTTGCCGCCGGCGACATGATAGATGGCGCCGGCCTGGTTCTCCGCCCGCTTGCTCATCGTGCCGATCCAGAGTGCCCCCGACGGATGGGTGCGGCCGTCGTTCGAGCGATTCTCCGGCCTGTCGTTTTCGAGCGCGGCATAGAAGGTGAGGTTGCCGCTCGCCACGTCGCGCACGAAAAGCCCTTGCTCCGTCGCAATCAGCTGCCGTTCGGCGTCGATGCGGGCCAGCACGCTTGCCATTACGGGCAGCGGATGGACCTTTTTCTCCCCTGTTGCGAGTCTGAGCTCGTGCAGCTCCTTGCCGAGGATGTTGAACCACCAGACCGTATTGCTGTCCGGATCATAGGCCGGTCCTTCGCCGAGAACGGAATTGGTGTTGCAAAGGGTCTTGCCTTCGAACTCGTAAATGTCGGTCATGCGTTCACGCTCCCATGGCTGCATCATAGGCGTAAATGGTCGCCTTGGCGCGCTCGGCAACCTCTGCCGCAGTCATTCCGGGCTTATAGAGGCTGGTGCCGAGGCCGAAGGCTGAGATGCCGGCCTTGGTGTAATCGGCGAAATTCTTGTCCGACACGCCGCCGACGGCGGCAATCGTCAGTTCCGGCGGCAGGATCGCCCGGATCGCCGTGATGCCGGAGGGGCCAAGCACGCTCGCCGGGAAGAATTTGAGACCGGTGGCGCCGGCGCGCGCTGCCGCTAAGGCCTCCGTCGGCGTAAAGACGCCGGGCATCGTCACCATACCATAGTCGCGCGCCCGGATGATCACCTCGGGCTCGACATTGGGTGTGACGAGCAGCGTGCCGCCGGCCGCATTCAGGCTGTCGACCGCCTCGACCGTCAGTACCGTGCCGGCGCCGATCAGCACCTCGGCCGGCGCCATCTTCGCGGCGATCTCGATGGATTCGAACGGCTCCGGCGAGTTGAGCGGAATCTCGATCGCCGTCAGGCCGTTTTCGATCAGGGCGCCGACGACGCTCTCGGTCTCGTCGGGCCGGATGCCGCGCAGGATGGCGATCAGCGGACGCTTCATGTCGGGGAAGGGGATACGGTTCATCGTGTCAGCTTTCTCAATTCGGCCAGATGGCTTCGGCGGCTGCCGATAGGCCGCGGCGCACGGCCGCATCGGCGTCGATGGCGGTGAAGGCAAGGGAGAGGATGTTGAAGGCCTGCTCGTAGAGCGCCTGCAGGCGTCCGGTGGCGACGAGGGTGATGCCAGTGCCGTTGGCGGCATCTTGCAGCGCGCCGGCAATTTCGAGGCCGATCAGCGTGCCGGAAAGCCGGGCCTGCGCGGCCGCGGCGGAGATCCCGTGCAGCAGCTGGCCGGAACGAGCGGTAAACAGCAGATTGGAGGC
This sequence comes from Rhizobium sp. NLR22b, assembly GCF_019685295.1. Taxonomy (NCBI): domain Bacteria; kingdom Pseudomonadati; phylum Pseudomonadota; class Alphaproteobacteria; order Hyphomicrobiales; family Rhizobiaceae; genus Rhizobium; species Rhizobium sp. NLR22b. Next base: position 158,608 of record NZ_JABDWM010000001.1, on the reverse strand, counting down.
AAGTGCGGGATGCGCAAAGGCCGCCGATACGGCCGCCTCGAAGGCAGCCGCATCCGCCGGCTGTTGTTCGGCACCTGACACGGCATGCGACAGGATCGTGTTTTTGCTGATCGCGTCGAAAAGTTCGCCGGTCATGAAGGTCGAAAAGCCGGTGACCTTGCCGTCCACGACATGCACCCATTTCGAATGCGTGCCGGGCATGCAGACTGCCTGCGCCGCCGAATTCGCGCGACCGAGCGCGCCGAGGAGCTGGGTTTCCTCGCCGCGCATGACGTCGGGCCTCGCCACATCGCGCTGGGCAAGGCCCGGCAGGATGCGGATGTCGCGGCTTTCACCCGGCACGCGGACCGCCGCGGTGAGGATCGAGGCGAGCGGCGCCGGCACGTCGATATAGCCGGCTTCGACCCAGCCCTGCCTTGCGCCGGCCATGCCGCAGACGATGACAGGCAGGCTTTCCGGCGCTTCGATGGCGGCAAGATGTGCTGATAGCACCTGGGAAAAGCCGGTCTTTGCCGCGCTCGTCATGCCTTCGCCGCTGCGGCGTTCGGCAAGGATGCCGCCGTCCCTGCCGATCAGCCAGAGCCGGAAACTGCTGGTGCCCCAGTCCACCGCGACATAAGCGGGATTAGCCATTACAAAACGCCTCCGTCGACGATCAGGGACTGGGCGGTCATCGCCGCCGCGCAGTCGGATGCAAGAAACAGGCAGGGACCGACGATGGCTTCCGCCTTGAGCGGGAATTTCAGGCATTGCTGCTCGACCGAGCGTGCGATGCTTTCCTCGGTGAGCCAGAGCTGCATCTGCCGCTCGGTGACGATCATACCGGGCAGGATGCAGTTGACCCGGATATTTTCCGGCCCGAGCCGGCCGGCCATGCTCTTCGTCAGTCCGACAACTGCCGCTTTCGCTGCCGCATAGGCGGGAAATCCGCCCATGTTCAGCTTGAAGGCGATCGACGACATATTGACGATCGCGCCGCCGCCGGCCGACCGCATCGACGGCGCCACCGCCTGCGAGGTGAAGAACACGTGCCGCAGATTGACCGCCTGATTGTTGTCCCAGTAGGCCTCGGTCACAGCGTCGAATTCGTGGCGGTCATCCCAGGCGGCATTGTTGACGAGCACGCGGATCGGCCCGGATGTCTGAACGACGGCATCGACCGTGCGCCGGATCGCCTCGATGTCGCGCAGATCGGCATGGTAGAAGAGCACCGGATGCGCCGTTTCCCGCGACAGTCTTTCCGCGAGTTCCGTGCCGGTCGTCTCGGCAATGTCGATGAAGGCGACCTTGGCGCCTTGACGTGCGAAACCTTCGACGATCGCCGCGCCGATGCCGGATCCGCCGCCGGTCACGAGCACGACGCGATCCTTGAACTCGGGAAATTGTGCTGCCACCGCGCTCACCGTCTCCTCCGGTCTCTGGTGTTCCATTATTTGGAACTTGATTTGACTATGTGGAATTATCGGATTATGCTGGCCTTTCTGTCAAGGGCGCATGCTTGCAAGGGCGGACCGATTCAATGGCACATAGACAATGACTTCGAGCGACGGCATGGCCCAAGCGCGCGAGACCGGCACCCTCGGCAAATTGATGGTTCTCCTCGATCTCGTCACCCACGCGGATGCGCCATTGCGCTTCACCGATATCCTGGCGCTCGCCGGCCAGCCGCGCGGCACGCTGCATCGCCAGCTCAGCCACCTGGTGGAGGAGGGGTTGCTTGAGTTCGATGGCGACGGCCGTTATGCGCCGGGCCTGCGCCTGCTCGATTTTGCCGCGCGCAGCTGGGCGCGCAACGAATTCCGCCTGGTTGCCGAGCCGCACTTGAGCGAACTCCAGCAGGCGACCGGCGAGACGGTGCATCTCGGCGTTCTCCGGGGACAGTCGATCATCTATCTCGACAAGGTCGAAGGCCGTCAGCCGGTGCGCATGTATTCACAGATCGGCAATGCGTCGCCCTGCTACTGCACCGGCGTCGGCAAGGCTGCTCTTTCGCTGCTTCCGCCCGAAACTCTTGTCGATCTCCTCGCCGGCCTGAGCTTCACCCGCTTTACCGCCTCGACCCATGCTTCGGCCGAGACGCTTGCCGCCGAAGTCCGCGAGATTGCCGAACAGGGCTATGCTTTCGACCGCGAGGAGCATGAGGCCGGCATCCGCTGTGTCGCCGCACCCATCTGGTCGGAGGATCGAACCTTCATCGGCGGCATTTCGGTCACCGGCCCGGCCTATCGGCTGTCGATGGAACTTCTGCACCAGTGGGCCGTTCCCGTTCAGCGGGCGGCGAGAAAGATCATGGAAGGCATGCGTGTCCGTCTCGGCCCGCGCCGCTGACGGAACAGGCATCTACCGTACCATTGCTGGACGTGATTTGCGGAGCATGCTTATGACGAGCGCGATATCGAGCCCTAGCGAATCTGGACAACTACTGCGCGAAAATCTACAATCATGCAGCGGTCATGTGCCCAATGTTGAGCATATGGCACATTTTCCTCAAACCGAAGATTGTAATTTCCCGATACAATCCAACCATGCGGCGGCAGAATTCGCATGGAATTTTCCCGCTGTGTCGAAGATGAAGAAATGTGATGGCACCCTTGTCACAGGTATCCACTGAAGAAGACGACTATGTTCAGGAAATAGCTGGGCTGAAGACCCAGTTCGATATCTTCCGGTTCATGAAACGCGTGACGGAAGCGTATCGCAGCCGCGCCTTCATGGTTCTCAACCTGCCGCCGATCACCTCTATGGATCTTCAAGCCAGCACAGTGATCACCAGTTGGCCGGCCGAGCTTCTGGCGATTTACGACCAAGAGGGCTTGATGGTGAACAGCCCGGTTCTGAGGCGGTTGAGGACATCGACGCGGCCGTTCTTTTACGATATGTCGCGTGAGACCTGGTCGCGGGACGACGGCAAGTCCGCCCTGGTCACGGGGTTGTTCGAGCGTTTCAGGATGATGCGCGGCGCCTATTTCCCAACCCATGAGGCCTCCGGCCTGCGCGGCGCCGTCTCCTTCTCGGGCGATCGTGAACCCTTCAGCGCCGCCGAGATGCGCGAGCTTTGCTATATCGCCATCCATGTCTTCGACAGGCTTGCCGAAATCCGCAACCTCGATGCGCGCATGACGGACTCGCTGACCGACCGCGAGATCGACTGCCTCAACTGGACGGCGGCCGGCAAGACCAGCGCCGAAATCGCCGAAATCCTGGCGCTGTCCGAACATACGGTCAATCATTACCTCAACCGCGCCACCAAGAAGCTCGACACGGTCAACCGCACCCAGGCGGTCGCCAAGGCGCTGCGGATCGGCCTGATCAAATAAGTTGCAAAGATGGCGGCGCGCTGTGGCCGGCCGCTCAGTGCTTAGGCAAAACCGGGATGCTGCCCCGGCACTTCTCCGCGCTTTTCCGATTTTTTTCATCTGGCACGCTTTCTGCATCTTTGTTGCCAGAGGTCCAGAGGGGACTTTGATGACCAGCGCCAGGAAATGGCGCGGCCGACACACCGCTGTCCGACGCCGACGCCGCTTCTCTCCCGGCGTTCGGCGTCGGAGGCGGTTGTTGCCTTTCGGCACCGCTTCGTTCGCAGCTGTTCACGAATTCCTCTTCCTGATCACTTTTCTCTGGCCTTTTTTTCGGCTTGCGCTAGTTCGCCCCGCATTGCGCCGGTTCTCGGGGAGAGAGACCGTTGCGGCCATCAGGGCGAAAAGCCCGGCGGACTTGATGGCCGCAACGGATTCGCGGGGTCCCCGCCGGCGTTTTTCGAAGCCCGCGAATTGATTTTCCTCCCGATGATTTTGTTTGGCGAAGGCGGGCGGCTCCACTATCTCTACCGCATGATTTCATGCCTTGGCCGGAATCGGCTAGGACTAAAATCATGTGTGCGCAATGAAAGACGCGCGGCGCCGTAGTCTGCGAGAAGAAGCAATGAGGGTGGAATGACCGACGTCACGAAGGAACAGGTTCTCGAAACGCTGAAGACCGTGCGCGGACCGGATCTCGAACACGACATCGTCGCGCTCGGCATGGTCTCCGATGTCTTCATTTCCGACGGCAAGGTCTATTTCTCCATCACTGTTCCGGCCGAGCGCGCCAAGGAGCTGGAGCCGATGCGGCTTGCCGCCGAGCGCGTCATCAAGGAGATGCCGGGTGTCAAAGGTGCGCTCGTCACGCTGACCGCGGACAGAAAGGCGGCGTCCGCCGCGCCCGCCGCCCGGCCCGTGCCGAATCCGCCTCACGGTCACGCCGGTCATGATCATGGGGGCCACGATCACGGGCACCACGCGCATGCGCCGCAGCAGCCGCCGCCCCGCGCCGGCAAGATCGGCGTCCCCGGCATCGGCGCCATTATTGCCGTCGCCTCCGGCAAGGGCGGGGTCGGCAAGTCGACCACCGCCGTCAACCTGGCGCTCGGCCTGCTCGCCAATGGTCTCCGGGTCGGCATTCTCGATGCCGATATCTACGGCCCCTCCATGCCGCGGCTCTTGAAGATCTCCGGCCGCCCGACGCAGATCGATGGCCGCATCATCAATCCGATGGAGAATTACGGCCTCAAGGTCATGTCGATGGGTTTCCTCGTCGACGAGGAGACGGCGATGATCTGGCGCGGGCCGATGGTCCAGTCGGCCCTGATGCAGATGCTGCGCGAAGTGGCATGGGGCGAGCTCGACGTCCTCGTCGTCGACATGCCGCCCGGCACCGGCGATGCGCAATTGACGATGGCCCAGCAGGTGCCGCTTGCCGGCGCCGTCATCGTTTCCACGCCTCAGGATCTCGCCCTGATCGATGCCCGCAAGGGCCTCAACATGTTCCGCAAGGTCGAGGTGCCGGTGCTCGGCATCGTCGAAAACATGAGCTATTTCATCGCGCCCGACACCGGCACCCGCTACGACATCTTCGGCCACGGCGGCGCCCGCAAGGAGGCTGAGCGCATCGGCGTGCCCTTCCTCGGCGAGGTGCCGCTGACGATGAACATCCGCGAAACCTCCGACGCCGGCACGCCGCTGGTCGCCTCCGATCCGAACGGCGTCGTCGCCGGCATCTATCGCGGCATCGCCGCCAAGGTGTGGCAGCAGCTCGGCGGCCAACCCCAGCGGCCGGCGCCGGCGATCGTCTTCGAATGACGTCTCCGGCTATGGGCACGACTTCCGGGCCAGGGCGCGGATGACAGCAAAGCGCTGAACCGCCGAATCACCGTTGCGATCACTCCGAATTGTGCGGGAAACGTGGTGAAAAGGCGCACTTCACGGAAGATGTCTTGATTATTTCACGGCTTTGCTTCATATGCCGCGGCGCCATGATGGCGTTGCTGCAGATGCTCATGACGGCCGTCTTCGTTTCGAAGGTCCGGCCCGCCTGCAAGGTCGAAGGATGGGTACTGCGATGCGGTTGAGCACAATGGGCATGCTGGCTTCAAGGCCGGATGCAGCCGGAGTTGTATGAACTTTCTTGATCCGCTTCCGTTTGGACCTGGAACGAGCCACCCTCGCATTGCCGCGATGGCGGACGGATGGAAAGGCTTGCAATGAAGATGATGACCACGAAGTGGCGTGAGCATCGGAGACGCTGCCGGTGATCACCGCTTATTGTTCTAATTGCAGATCGGTCGAGATCCGCGATCTCTCGCAGACGGCATCCGTTCCCCAGGATATCGTCTGGATCGACATGATCGAGCCGAGCCGCGAGGAGGAGCTTTATGTCGAAAAGGTCCTCGGTATCGGAGTTCCGACCCGCGACGATCTGAAGGACATCGAACCGTCGGCTCGCCTTTATATCGAGAACGACGCCGTCTTCATGACCGCTTCGCTGGTCTGGAAGGCGGATACCGACGCGCCGACGCTGACCGATGTCGCCTTCATCCTGGCCGGAAACCGTCTGGTCACCATCCGATACGCCCAACCTAAATCCTTTGCGCTGTTCATCGCCGCCCTGCACCGGCTGCCGGAAAACTGGCGCAGCGGTGCGGCCCTTCTCGCCAAGCTCCTGGAGACGATCGTCGACCGGACCGCCGAAATCCTGGAAACCTCGGTCTCGCGCATTGACATCCTGTCGACGCACGTCTTCGGCGACCGGGCTAAAAAGGTCCGTAAGCCGTCGAATTACCTTGAGGAAAAGCTGCGCGATATTGCCGGCCATCATCGTATGATCAGCAAGCTACGCGACAGCCTCGGCTCGCTTTCCCGGCTAATGACATTCTTTCACACCATCCCGGCGATCCAGCAGGACCGCGAGGCGAAGGAACTCTGCCGCACCGTGTCGCGCGATATCCAGTCGCTGTCGGAGCATGCCTCCTTCATCGCTGCCAACATCACCTTCCTGCTCGACGCCTCGCTCGGTCTGATCAACATCGAGCAGAACTCGATCATCAAGATTTTCTCGATCGCCTCGGTCGTGTTCCTGCCGCCGACATTGGTCGCCTCGATCTATGGCATGAATTTTCATGTCATGCCCGAGCTGGCCTGGACGGCGGGTTATCCCTATTCGCTGACTTTGATGGTAATATCGGCCGTCATCCCCTTTTTCTTCTTTCGCTGGAAAGGCTGGCTCTGAGGAGCCTGTTGAAATTTCATGTCCGAAGAGAGCCATCCTCCGCACGAACGCCATATGACGCCGCGCAAGCTGTTCTATCTCGCGCTCGGTTCCGTCGGTGTCGTCTACGGCGATATCGGCACAAGCCCGCTCTACGCGTTTCGGGAAGCGCTGAAGCCCGTCGCCCATGACGGTGTCACCCGTTTCGAGGTCATTAGTCTGATTTCGCTGATGATCTGGGCGCTGACCATCATCGTCACCATCAAATACGTTCTCTTCCTGCTGCGCGCCGACAACGACGGGGAGGGCGGCACGCTGTCGCTGCTCGCCCTTCTGATGAAGACCGCCAACGGCCATACCGCACTGCTGATGCTGCTCGGACTGATGGGCGCTGCCCTGTTCCTCGGCGATGCGATGATCACGCCGGCGCTTTCGGTGCTGTCGGCCGTAGAGGGTCTGAAACTCGTCACGCCCAGCCTGGCGGACTATATCGTGCCCATCTCGGTGGTGATCCTGGCGCTGCTCTTTGTCGTGCAATCGCGCGGCACCGGTGCCGTCGCCAAGTTCTTCGGGCCGATCACCGCCGTCTGGTTCCTCGTCATGGCCGCCGCCGGCATTTCCCACATCTCCGACGATTTCGGCATCCTCGCCGCCTTCAACCCCTATTATGCCGTCAGTTTCCTGCTGCATGAGGGTTTTTACGGCGTCGTCGTTCTCGGTGCGGTCTTCCTGACGGTGACGGGCGCCGAGGCGCTTTATGCCGATCTCGGCCATTTCGGCCGCCGCCCGATTCAGTGGGCTTGGTTCCTGCTGGTCTTCCCGGCGCTGACGCTGAACTATCTCGGGCAGGGCGCACTCGTGCTCGGCAAGCCGGAGACGATGTCCGATCCCTTCTATCTGATGTATCCGCAATGGGCGCTGCTGCCGGTCGTCATCCTCGCCACCGCCGCAACAATCATCGCCAGCCAGGCCGTCATAACCGGCGCCTTTTCGCTGGTGCGCCAGGGCATCAACCTCGGCTTCCTGCCGCGCATGGAAATCCTATTCACTTCGGAAACCAACACGGGACAGATCTTCTTGCCGTCGGTCAACGCCGTGCTGTTCTTTGGCGTCATCTTCCTGGTGCTGAGCTTCAAGACGTCGGACGCATTGGCGACCGCCTACGGCATCTCCGTCACCGGCGCCATGGTCGTCACCTCGATCATGGCCTTCGAATTCGTCCGCGCCCGCTGGAATTGGTCGCTGCCGGTTGCGGTGATCGCGCTCGCGCCGCTCGTCGTCCTCGAAATGATCTTCCTCGGCGCCAACCTTCTGAAGATCCACGATGGCGGCTATATCCCGATCCTGATCGCCACCGCCTTTACCGTGGTCATGTGGACCTGGCGCCGCGGCACCGCGATCCTGATGGAAAAGACCCGGCACACCGATATTCCGCTCGCTTCCTTCGTCAGTTCGATCGAGCGCAAGAGCGAGCATTCGCCGGCGCAGGTTCCGGGCACGGCGATCTTCCTGACCAGCGATCCGGAATCGGCCCCCGCCGCCCTGCTGCACAATCTCAAGCACAACCACGTGCTTCACGACCGCAACGTCATCCTGACGATCCGCACCGTCAACAAGCCGCGCGTACCGAGCCACGACCGCTACAAGGTCGAGCCGATTTCCGAACGGTTCTCGCGCGTCGAGCTGCTCTTCGGCTTCATGGAATCGCAGAACGTCTCGCAGGCGCTGGCGACGCTGCGCAAGACCGGACTGAAGTTCGACATCATGTCGACCTCCTTCTATCTCGGCCGCCGCAAACTGGTGCCGGATGCCAAGTCGGGCATGCCCCACTGGCAGGACCGTCTTTACATTGCGCTGGCCAACGCCGCCGCCAACCCCTCGGATTACTTCCGTCTGCCGGCCAACCGCGTCGTGGAGCTGGGCTCGCACGTTATTATTTGATGGGTGCGGACGAGATTGCTGACGGGAGTGACCGCGCTTTGAACGGCCCTTCCGCCATCTCAACCTCCGGCATGCTCGGCCTTGAGCCGAGCATCCACACTGGACCTGCCAGCAGCGGCACGGGTCCTCGGCTCAAGGCCGAGGACAACGGAGATTGGGGATGCGTTCCCGTCCAACTCGCTCTGCAGAGCTATAAGGCCAGAAGGAGCGCAGCGGCTCTGGATGGACGAAACTATCCGCCACATTAGAATATCCAAAGGCGCTCATAGTCACTTTCCGGCACACCCCGTTAACCGGACGTCAAGGTTAATGAGTGATTTTCGATGGCATGTTCCCGCGTTCCATGCACGGAGTTCGTGTTGCGTCGAAAGAGCCCTTCCCGTAGCAAGCTGCGTCTTCTTCCCGAGAACTGGGTGTCGCCCGTTATCTTCGGGCTTGCCGGCTGGCTGATCTTCCCGAGCGTTGCTTCCCACGCCGATCTCGCCACCATGCTCGCCGGTCTCGATCGTGAGGGGGAGAGCTGGCGCATGGTGCTGACCAATTCGCCGGCCGGCTCCATCCATCAGGCCGAGCTCGCCTTCGCCGGTCCGGCAGCGACCGGCTCGATCGCCTCAGGCGCCGGCATGGTGCTGCCCGATGGCCGCAAGGTGGCTTTTACGGCCAAGGACAAGGGTCACGAGGACACGCCGGACGAGGATCGCGTCATTCGCGGCACGAAGAAAGGCCGCGTCGTCGCCGTCGAGAAGATGCAGCCGCCGAAGGATTTTTCCGCCGGCTCCATTCTCGAGCGCACCAAGATGCTGTTCACCCCGAACTTCGATCTCAAGGACAGGTCGGCTTTCGTCAGGCCGAAGATCCAGGGCAGGGAAATCGAGATCGCCACCTCTTTTTATAAGAAGCAGCCGGTGATGCCGGAGGTCGGCGTGCCGGCGATGCTCGCAAGCCTTGTCACCAGCAACAAGGCCGACGTGCTGGCCACCGCCTATGCGCCGGCGGCACCGGATTACGCCCGCCAGTCGCCCTTCGATTCGATCTTGACCGAACCCGACAGCGGCCGCTTCGTCCCCCAGATCGGTCCGGGCGATCACGCCTGGGCCGCAAGCGTGCTGCCGCCGAGCGTCTTTTCCGCCCGCGAGCAGCAGTGCCTTGCCTCCGGCATCTATTTCGAGGCGCGCGGGGAATCGGTGAAGGGCCAAGCGGCCGTCGCTCAGGTTATCCTCAACCGCGTTCGAAACCCCGCCTATCCCAAGAGCATTTGCGGCGTCGTCTACCAGAACGAGGATTGGCGCAACCGCTGCCAGTTTTCCTTCGCCTGCGACGCCATCAGGGACCGGGTGAATTCGCAATATCACTGGCGGGTGGCCCGCGACGTGGCCATGGCAGTGACATCAGGCAAGATCTGGCTGCCGCAGGTAGGTTCGGCAACACACTACCATGCCGTCTATGTCAGGCCGAAATGGGCAAAGACCATGGAGAAGGTCGGCCGCATCGGTCTCCACGTCTTCTATCGCACCTATGGTGGCGGCTGGAGCTGAGATAAAGCGCTGGGGCCAGGCCGATTTTTCGCCCCCAAAAGCGGATTCTTTCCGTCGAATTTGCGCGCTCGGCCGGAAATCGACTTATCCCTTTGATTTCACGAATTTATTTTCTGGCTGGACAGAAGCCGTCTACGCCTTGACTATACCAAGCCCTAAAACTATGTTGCGCGCGACTTCAGAACGGGCCGGAAGGGTCTCAACCTTCGCGTCCGGGGTCCGAATGACCGGGGTAGCGGGAGTGCGGGCGACGGGCAGGCGAGGAGAGATCCATGGCGGATGACCGCGAGGAAAGTCTTGAGAAGCGCCGTGCGCAACTGGGAGCGGAACTCGCGACCAAGCGCGCTGAGGCGGGAGTGGAACAAGCAAGCGAGGCCCAAGCCGAGGTAAGCCGCAAAGGTTATGCCCAGGCGATGAAGCTCTCCAGCGAGTTCATTGCCGCAATCGTCGTCGGTGCCGTCCTTGGCTATCTTCTCGACCGTTTTGTTGGCACGGCGCCTTGGGGGTTGATTGTTCTTCTGCTTCTCGGATTCTGTGCTGGCGTTTTGAACGTGCTGCGTTCTGCGGGGGTGGTGGCCCACCCTCTGGACAAGGACGATAAGAAATAGAGGGCCGGTCCCGGTCCAGTGCAATGACCCCGCGTCCTGCGGGCCAAAGAGAGAGAACAAGCGGTGTCTAGCGATCCGACTCATCAGTTCCTGATCCAGAAGATTGTCCCGATCGAAATCGGCGGAATTGATTTTTCGTTCACCAACGCATCGCTCTTCATGGTCGCTTCGGCAGCGGTTGCCGCCGGCTTTCTTTATTTCTCGACCTCGAACCGCGCCATCGTGCCGGGTCGCTCGCAGTCGGTCGCGGAAATGTCCTATGAATTCATCGCCAACATGCTGAAGGAAGGCGCGGGCAAGCAGGGAATGAAGTTCTTCCCGCTGGTCTTCTCGCTATTCATGTTCGTGCTGACAGCGAACCTGCTCGGCATGTTCCCCTATTTCTTCACGATCACCAGCCAGATCATCGTCACCTTCGCGCTGGCGATCCTCGTCATCGGTACGGTGCTCGCCTACGGTTTCTATAAGCACGGCTTCCACTTCCTGAATGTCTTCGTGCCCTCGGGCGTGCCGGGCATATTGCTGCCGTTGGTCGTCGCGATCGAAATCATTTCCTTCCTGTCCCGTCCGATTTCGCTGTCCGTTCGTCTTTTCGCCAACATGCTCGCCGGTCACATCACGCTGAAGGTGTTCGCAGGCTTTGTCGCCTCGCTTGGAACCCTTGGTGCCGTCGGTATCGGCGGCGCCGTTCTTCCCCTCATCATGACCGTCGCCCTGACCGGTCTCGAGTTCCTCGTCGCCTTCCTTCAGGCTTACGTCTTCGCGGTGCTGACTTGCATGTACCTCAACGACGCAATCCATCCGGGCGGGCACTAAGGATAACGACAACGACGTCTCCAGGGCGTCAGTCATTCGCCGCAACAACCATTTCAAAGGAGTTCAACATGGAAGCGGAAGCAGCAAAGTTCATCGGTGCAGGCCTGGCTTGCTTTGGTATGGCCGGTACGGCTCTCGGCCTCGGCAATATCTTCGGCAGCTACCTCTCCGGCGCTCTGCGCAATCCGTCTGCCGCTGACAGCCAGTTCGGCCGTCTGGTATTCGGCTTCGCCGTTACGGAAGCTCTGGGCATCTTCTCGCTGCTCGTCGCTCTCCTCCTCCTCTTCGCTGTCTGATATCGGCGAATAGATGGATCACGGCCTGCGACCGCAAGCCGTGATCCTTTGCATTTGCAGTCCACCTGGAGGTGAGCATGTTTTTTGTGACCCCGGCTTACGCTGAAGAAGCACCGGCGGCAGCGACCGGCACGGATGCGCACGCCGCTCCGGCCGCAGGCGAGGTCCATACCGAGACCGGCGTTGCCGAAGGCGAACACGCCCGCGGCCCGTTCCCGCCTTTCGATTCGACGACCTACGCATCTCAGCTGCTCTGGCTGGTGATTACGTTCGGCGTCTTTTACCTCCTTATGCAAAAGGTCATCGCGCCGCGCATCGGGGCCATCCTCGATCAGCGCCACACGCGCATCTCCCAGGACCTGGAAGAAGCAGGCCGCCTGAAGGCGGAAGCCGACGCCGCCGTCCAGACCTATGAAGGCGAACTGGCCGCTGCCCGCGCCAAGTCCCACGCGATCGGCTCCGCCGCCCGCGACGCTGCCAAGGTCAAGGCCGAAGAGGATCGCCGGACCGTCGAGGCGAGCCTGTCGGAAAAGATCAAGGCTGCCGAAGCCCGTATCGCCGACATCAAGGCCAAGGCTTTCGCCGACGTCGGCACCATTGCCGAGGAAACGGCGGCCGCCGTCGTCGAACAGCTGATCGGCAGCACCGCTGCTCAGGCAGATGTCGCCGCCGCCGTCGCGGCAGCCAAGAAGGAGGCTTGATCGATGGATATTTTTCACCTCGACGCGACTTTCTTCGCCTTTGTCGGCCTCATCCTTTTCCTGGCGCTGGTCGTCTATCTCAAGGTTCCGGGCATGATGGCGCGCTCGCTCGACGACCGAGCCGACCAGATCCGCAATGAACTGGCTGAAGCCAAGCGCCTGCGCGAGGAAGCTCAGCATCTGCTCGCCGAATACCAGCGCAAGCGCAAGGAAGCGGAAGCGGAAGCCGCCCATATCGTTGCCGCAGCGGAGCGCGAAGCCGAGATGCTGACCGCCGAGGCGAAGAAGAAGACGGAAGAATTCGTTGCCAACCGCACGGCGCTCTCCGAGCAGAAGATCAAGCAGGCCGAGGCCGACGCGATGAAGGCGGTGCGTTCCGCCGCCGTCGACCTGGCGATCGCGGCCGCCGAGACGGTGCTCGCCAAGAAGGCCGACGGCAAGGTCCAGTCCGAGCTCTTCGGCAACGCCGTCGGACAGGTCAAGACGCGGCTCAACTGAGCGGTTCTGAATAGAATGAGAAAAAGGCCGGGCATGTCCTGGCCTTTTTCTTGTTGATAGCGCTTGTTTTTTTCCTGGCCGCGTGCGGAGCTGCAGTGCGGCGTCCCTGATCGGCAATTGCCGGCCCTTTCTTTTGCAGCCTATTCGGAAATCAACTCGTCCATCTCAGGACCGTCCTCGCCGTTGCGCAGCGGCCGAAAACTCATCCGGTGCAGTGAGCAGGGGCCGTGCTTCTCGATGCCGGCGCGGTGCTGCGCCGTGCCGTAGCCGGCATGCGCGGCAAAACCGTAATCGGGAAACACGTTATGCGCCCTCGCCATCATCCGGTCGCGCGTCACCTTGGCGACGATCGAGGCGGCGGCGATCGAGACCGAGCGGGCATCGCCCTTGACCACCGCCTGTCCGGGGCAATCGAGGCCAGGCGGCACGTCAAGCCCATCTGTCAGCACGTAGCTTGCGGGAATGGCGAGGCTGCAGATGGCGCGACGCATCGCGTCCAGGCTCGCCTTGCGAATGTCCGTCTCGTCGATGCGGGTCGAGCTGGAGGAGGCGATGGAAACCGTCGCGGTCGCCAGGATCTGCACGAAGAGTTCCTCGCGCCGCTGCGCCGAGAGCTGCTTGGAATCGTTGAGGCCCTCAGGGATGCGCTTCGGATCGAGAATGACCGCAGCGGCCACCACAGGCCCCGCCAGCGGCCCGCGGCCTGCCTCGTCGGCGCCGGCGACCGGCCAGTGACCGGCCTTGCGGGCTTTGAGCTCGAGCTTGAAATCCGGCACGAGAGGGACCGTGTCGAAAAGCAGGGGAGAATCGGGTGGCGTGCGACGTTTCATGCGGCTGAACCTCGCACGCCAACCCGATTTCCCGCAAGTCCCCGGATCAGGGCGGCGGCCGGGGACGGTCCGGCGGATGGTGGCGGTCAAGGCCATCCGCAGGAATTGCGCTCGGGGCTCGAAACAGGGCGGTTTTTCTGAGCAGCCGATGCGCAAGCTTAAAAAATCAGAGCAGCGACAACTGCACGCCGCTGCCATCCGGTGGCACGAACAGATCGTCGCGCAGCGGCACGCTGCGCCGCGTCAGCTCGAAGCGTTTCGCCGCCATTTCGAAACGCCGGGCGATCTGCCAGGCATAGGGGCCGGCACCCTTCATGCGCTTGCCGAATTCGGCGTCGTAATCCTTGCCGCCGCGCATCGAGCGCACCAGCGACATCACGTGCCGGTAACGATCGGGATAGTGCTGCAACAGCCAGTCGCGAAAGAGCGGGCTGACTTCGAGCGGCAGTCTGAGGATCACATAACTCGCCTCGGCGGCGCCGGCAGCCTTCGCCGATTCGAGAATGCGCTCGAGCTCGTGATCGTTCAGCGCCGGGATCAGCGGGGCGGCCATGACGGCAGTCTGGATGCCTGCCTCCGAGAGCGCATGAATGGTCTCCAGCCGTCGCGGCGGCGTGGCGGCGCGCGGCTCCATCGCCCGGGCAAGCTTGCGGTCGAGCGTGGTGACCGAGATGCCGACGCGCACCAGGTTCTTGCCGGCCATCTCCTGAAGAATGTCGAGATCGCGCAGGATCATCGCCGACTTGGTGACGATCGACACCGGATGGTTCGCCTTGTTCAGCACCTCGAGGATGCCGCGCATGATGCGCCATTCCTTCTCGATCGGCTGATAGGGGTCGGTATTGGTGCCGATCGCGATCACCCGCACCTTGTAGCCCGGCTTGGCGAGTTCCCGCTCTAGCAGCTTGGCCGCATCGGGCTTGGCGAAGAGCTTCGTCTCAAAATCGAGCCCCGCCGAAAGCCCCATATAGGCGTGCGTCGGCCGGGCGAAACAATAGATGCAGCCATGCTCGCAGCCGCGATAGGGATTGATCGAGCGGTCGAACGAAAGATCCGGAGATTCGTTGCGGGTAATCGCGGTGCGCGGCTTTTCGATCTGCACCTCGGTCCTGAACGGCGGCAGCTCTTCCAGCGTCTGCCAGCCGTCGTCGAACGTCTCCCGCTGCAGCGCTTCGAACCGCCCTGTCGGGTTCAGTCCCGCTCCGCGCCCGCGCCGCCGGTCGCCCTCGACCCTGAGACCGGACGACACGATCATCGCATCGGCAATATCTGCCGTATTGGCAGGCGCGAATGCGGCCTGCCCTGCCAGGGACTGCTCTCTCATCGGATTCTCCCGCAGCGAAAAGCCGTTGCCTCCGCCCGTTTGTGATGATTAAATTCCTATCGGCAAAACGAGAACAATGCAAGAACAAAATCAGGAAAAGGATGCTGGCAAAAAATTGTGCGGCGCATTATGAATAATCGATGTTGACGGTTGTTCTCGAATGCCAGGATCAGGAATCCGAACTGGCGCAGACCTTATCGGTATTGGTGGCAGGCGCGGTGGAAGGGCTCGTCAGCGATGTGATCGTGCTCGATCACGGCTCGCGCGACGGCACCTCGCGGGTCGCCGACGCCGCCGGCTGCCGTTTCCATTCACAATGGGATATCAAGGATATCGTTCGCTCGGCCCGAGGCGAATGGCTGCTCTTCGTCGAGCCGGGCGCCAGGCCGCAGGCCGGCTGGATCGATGAGATCGCCGAGTATGTGGCGCTGAACAAGACGCCGGCGCGCTTTACTGCGTCGCGCGGCTATCGACGCCCCTTCTTCCAGCGCGTCGCCCGCGCCCGGCCGCCGCTGGAGCTTGGGCTGTTGATGCCGAAGAACCAGGCGCTCGCCGCCGCCAGAAGCGGGATGCCTGTTGCCGACTTCGCCAAGGGCCAGAAGCCGCGCAAGCTCGCAAGTGAATTGATTCCTTCCTGGGTGGCGCGTGCCGCGCGGTAGAATGCCCATCCCTGCATCGATGCTGTCCGAAAAAGTGCCCCTCACCCTAACCTGCCCCTTGAAAACGGGGAGAGGGGACGTGCCCGGCGAGAGGTTGGTGGTGATGGCGAGGTTGCGGCATGGTTCCTTCGCTCCGTTTACGGGGTCCGAAGGACGTCGAGACCAGTGGCTCGACCCCGGTCGGTGGCGGCAGCCGGATGAGGGGCTGGTCTCGCCGCAAGCGCGCTTTGGTGATTGCTTCCCATCATCGCGCAAAGATGGCGCCCAATCGGATTTCGCGCTATAATTCGTCCATGGCGCCGCCGAAGCGCCGCGCTTCGCAACGGGTGCCGTGGAATGCCGGTGAACGGCAGAACAGGTCGGCGAAAAATCTCCTCTTCTGCCGGGTTCCCGGCGAAAGGAGGTGCGTCATGCCAGGCGGTAGTATCCACGGCGTACGCAGTATGATCTGCGGCCTGCTGGCCGTCATATTGCCGACATTGGTGATCGCGCATCCGCATTCGGCAGCATCGCAGACGATGCTCAGTTGCGCAGGTCGATCCGACGTCGTCAGTTTCCTCGACCAGAATTTCGGTGAGAAGCTCACCGCCGTCGGGCTGGTCAATCAGAACGCCGTTCTTGAGGTCTATGCCGCCAAAAGCGGCACCTGGACGCTCGTGGTCACGGATATCCACGGCATAAGCTGCATCTTGCTGTCGGGTGATGGCTGGGATTCGATGCCGGCTCTGCCGGGCATTGCCACATGACAAATGCCAGCGCGTCGGCGCCGAAAGTCTGAATCGGATTTTCGACGGCGCGACCGCGGCGCTGGAACGGCAGCTCCAGTCTATTTCTGCGCGCCGCGTTTCAGATGCTCGTCCAGGCGCGGCATGATCTCGACGAAATTGCACGGCATGCTGCGATAGTCGAGCTGTGCTTTCAGTATGCCGTCCCAGGCGTCCCGGCAGGCGCCGGGCGAGCCGGGCAGGGCGAAGATGAAGGTGGAGTTGGCAACACCCGCGGTGGCGCGCGACTGGATCGTCGCCGTGCCGATCTTATCGTAGGAAATACGGTGGAAGACGGCGGAAAAGCCGTCCATGCGCTTTTCGAACAGCGGCTCCACCGCCTCGGGCGTCACGTCTCGGCCGGTAAAACCGGTGCCGCCCGAGGTGATGATGACATCGATCTCCTCCCGCTCGGTCCAAGCTTTGACCTGGGTGGCGATTTTCTCCCGGTCGTCGGGCACGATCGCCCGCTCGACCAGCCTGTGGCCCGCCTCGGCAATCCGCGCCGCCAGCGTATCGCCGGACTTGTCCGTCTCCGGCGTGCGCGTATCCGAGACGGTGAGAACCGCAATGCCGACGGCGATGAAGGGCCGTTTTTCGTCCAAACCTGCCATCACATGCCTCCCGAAACCGTTTCCGTCGCCTGGAAATACCAGTCGGGCCGCGCCTCGTGAAGAGCCGCCGCCGCATCTCGCGCGGCGGCCATGTCGGCAAAGATCCCGAAGCAGGTAGCGCCGGAGCCGGACATACGGGCAAGAAGAGCGCCCTCGGTCCGCAGCATCGCCAAGATCGCCGCGATTTCGGGCACGGCCTCGCGCGCCGGTGGCTCCAGGTCGTTGCGAGCCGCGCCGATCGCCGCAAGCCAGCCTGCGGTCTGTGCGAGCGTCAGGGGTGAATTGTTCTTTGCCTTGAGCCGGCGGAAAACCTCCGGCGTCGAAACCCCCTTCAATGGGTTGGCAAGCACCATGGCGAAGGCCGGCAGATCGGGCACGGCTTCGATCTCCTCGCCGATGCCGCGGGCAATCAGCGGCCGGCTCTCGAGGCACATGGGCACGTCGGCGCCAAGCTTCAGCGCCAGCGCAGCCAGCGTCTCTATCGGCAATCCAGTGCCCCAGAGGCGCATCAGCCCCCGCAGTGTCGCCGCCGCGTCGGCCGAGCCGCCGCCGATGCCCGAGGCGACGGGCAGGTTCTTCTGGAGGTGGATATGAACGGGGAACGCAAGGGCGCCCACGACCTCGCGCAGGAGGTCGCGCGCTCTGATCACCAGGTTGGTGCCGCCGTCGTCGGCAAGCGTCTCGCCGAAACGGCCCGATAGGGTGAAGGCGTCAGCCTGCGCCGGCAGGAAGCCCAGCCGGTCGCCGCAATCTGCGAAGGTCACCAGCATATCGAGCAGGTGATAGCCGTCCGGCCGCTGGCCCGTTACATGCAGGGCGAGATTGATCTTCGCGCGCGCCTCTTCGGTGACGCCGAAAGCATTGGCCAAGCCCTGCTCAGGCATCGGTGGCGCCCGTCAGGACTTCTTGTCGACCGGCGGCGGCGTGACCGGCGCCGGATCCGGCTGCTTCTTGTCGGCCGCCTTGGCATCGTCGTTAGCGGGCAGGCCGTTTGCGACCTTTTCCTTGATCTTCGGAATTTCGGCCGCTTCAGGCTCGGAGGCGAGCGCCCGGTTCCACTGGTAGACGGCTTCGAGCTTGCGCCCGACGCGCCAGTAGGCATCGCCGAGATGGTCGTTGATCGTCGCGTCGCCGGCCTTGATCTGTGCCGCCCGCTCCAGCTCGTCGACGGCGTCGTCGAAGCGGTTGAGACGGAAATACGCCCAGCCGAGCGAATCGATGATGTAACCGTCGTCAGGGCGAAGATCGACGGCCTTCTTGATCATGGCGAGGCCTTCGTCGAGGTTCCGGTTCATGTCGATCCAGGAATAGCCGAGATAGTTCAGCACCTGCGGCTGGTCGGGGTTGAGCTCCAGAGCTTTGCGGAAGTTCGGTTCGGCCTGGTCCCACTTCTTCAGCCGCTCATAGGCGATGCCGCGCTGGAAGAAGACGCTCCAGTTGGCGCGGCCGGGAATTGGGCCGATCGCTTCGACCGCCTTGTCGTAATTGGCGGCCATCGCCTCGTAATCCTTGGCGTCGGAGAGCACGCTGCCATAGGCGAGGTAGCTGCGGATGTCCTTCGGGTCGGAGGCGATCAGCGCCTGCAGGTGCTTGCGTGCCTCGTCGACCTTGCCGCCCTGGGCAAGGGCGAGGCCGAGCTGCAGCTCGGAAATGCGCCGCATCGGTGAATTCTCCGGCACCTTCTTGTAGAGGGAGATGGCGCGGTCCATCTGGTTCTGCTTTTCGGCGATGCCGCCGAGCAGCACCAGCGTATCGGCGCTGTTGGGATCGAGCGCGTTGGCGGTCTGCAGGTAGAGCGAGACGATATCCTCGGCGCCGTCGCGGTTCAGCGCGCCGCCGACGGAGAAGAGCACGCCGGCGGCGCCTTCTTCGGCGGTCTTGACCTGCTGCTCCTGCTTCTCGCCCTTCTCGATACTGTCGCGCAGCGCATTCAGCGGCGCATAATTCGGCAGCAGGTTATCGCCGACGGACACGGCATCGAGCGCCTTCTGCTTGTTCCCCTGCGCCGCCTCCAGGCGGGCAAGCGCCATCACCGCACGCATGAACGTGTCGGGCGCCGTTGCCCCGCCTTCCTTGTCGAGCACGGCGTCGTTCAGATGCTGGCGGGCCGATTTCACGTCGCCGGTGACGACGGCGATCGCACCGGCATTGTAATTCTGGAAGATGCGGAACCAGTCCGGCCCCTTCATCTTCTCGACCATGGCGAGCGCTTCCTTGCCGCGGCCGGCGCCGACCCGGGCCCAGGCGAGCAGCAGGTCATTCATCATCCGGTCGAGATCGTTGGGCCCCTTATATTTCAGGATCGACTCGGCGGTCTTGTAGTCGTCGCGGCGCACGGCATCCATGCCGCGCACGATCGTGGTGATGCGCTCGACCGAGGGATCGCTCTTCAGATCATTGGCGTATTTGACGCCTTCCTTGATGTCGCCGTTGAGCAGCAGCGAGATCATCAGCCGCTGGCGAATCTCGGGATTGCCGGGCTCGATCTGCAGCGCCTTCTTGTAGAGCGCGATCGCCGTTTCGTAATCGTGATCGACATCGGCCGTGCGCGCGGCGAGGAAGGCGCCGGAGAAAGTGGTGACGCTATCGGCATCGAAGAAGCTCTCGGCCTTACCGGCATCGCCCGCCTTGGCCGCATCTTCGGCACTCGCGCCGGCAACGCCGCCGAGCGAAAGGACAGCCGCCAGGGCTGCGCTCGTAAGAAGACGGATGGCAATTCTCTGCCGCATTAGGAAACCTTTCTTCGAGAGCGTCCGGCCGCTGCCGGTCGCAAATCAGTCGTCATCACTGATTCATAACAGGATGGCTTTTTTGGAGCGACGCTGCAAGAAAATCAGCCTCGATCGCGGCGTTCGATCAATTGACGCGCTCGATGCAGAAGTCGATCACTTCCATCAGGGCGGATTTCCATACCGTATCGGGAAGCGGCGCCAGCGCGTCCCGCGCGATCGTGCCGTAATGGACCGCCCGATTGATCGTGTCGCTCAGCGTGCCGTATTTGGTGATCAGCCCCAGCGCTTTTTCCAGGTTGGCGTCGCTGCTGTTGCCGGCCTCGATCGCATCGCGCCAGAAGGCGCGCTCCTCCGTGGTGCCGCGGCGATAGGCCAGGATGACGGGCAGCGTGATCTTGCCTTCGCGGAAATCGTCGCCGACATTCTTGCCGAGATCGGCGGCCTTGCCGCCATAGTCGAGCGCGTCGTCGACGAGCTGAAAGGCGAGGCCGAGATTCATGCCGTAGGATTTCAGCGCATTGCGGCCGGAACGGCCGGCATCGGCGACGATCGGCCCGACTTCGGCGGCAGCCGCAAAGAGAGCCGCCGTCTTGGCGCGGATGACGGAGAGGTAGTCGTCTTCCGTCGTCTCCATGTTCTTGGCGACGGAAAGCTGCAGCACTTCGCCTTCGGCGATCACGCAAGCAGCGGAAGACAAGACGTCGAGCGCATCGAGCGAGCCGACATCGACCATCATGCGGAAGGCCTGCCCGAGCAGGAAATCGCCGACCAGCACGCTTGCCTGGTTGCCCCAGATCATCCGAGCCGTCGATTTGCCGCGGCGCAGGTCGCTTTCATCGACGACGTCGTCATGCAGCAGCGTTGCCGTATGCATGAATTCGACCGAGGTGGCGAGCTTGATGTGGTTTTCGCCGCGGTAGTCGAACAGCGAGGCGGCCGCCAGCGTCAGCATCGGCCTCAGCCGCTTGCCCCCGGATGAGATCAGATGGTTCGCCACTTCGGGGATCATCTGCACGTCGGAGCCGGCTTTCGACAGAATGAGCTGGTTCACCCGCTCCATGTCAGCCCTGGTGAGATCGACCAACGGCTTGATGGATGCCAGTTTGTTTTTGCTTTCTTCAAGCGGTATGACCACGCCCAACGACCCGGACTCCTGTTCATTCATTGCATCTGACAATAGAAAGGGGCGATGGGCGCGGCAAGGGGTGAATTGTCGCGTCAGCCGAAATTGGAAGGAAAAAGACGGCAAATGCATGAACTTATCCGCGCCAACGATCCCGTCCTGCTCTCCTTTGCCGAGAGCCTAATGAAGGATGCCGGAATTCACTGCTTCATCGCCGATCAGGGGATGAGCGTTCTGGAAGGCTCGCTCGGCATGCTGCCGCGCCGCCTGCTGGTGGATGAGGAAATGGCCGACCGGGCCCGCCGTATCCTGATCGACGCCGGTCTTGGCGGCGAACTGCGCGACAGGACATGAGCGGGCGATGACCGGTAAATTCGCCGAAACCATCGATGCCTTCCATCGCGGCGCCTTTCATGTGGTGCAGCCGAAGGGCAGGGGGCATCGCGCCGGCATGGATGCGATGCTGCTGGCCGCCCTTGTCGCCGACGATCGCCCGGTCAAAGTTGCCGATCTCGGCGCCGGCGCCGGTGCTGCCGGCCTTGCCGTCGCCTCGCGCCTTGTCAAGACGCAAGTGGTGCTGTTCGAGCGTTCGGCCGAAATGGCCGATTATGCCCGCCGCAGCATCCTTTTGCCGGAAAATGCCCATCTCGCAGCCCGCCTCAGTGTCATCGAGGCCGATGTGACGCTGACCGCCAAGGCGCGCAACGATGCCGGCCTTGCCGATGAAAGCTTCCACCACGTGATCATGAACCCACCCTTCAACGATGCCGGCGACCGGCGCACGCCCGATGCGCTGAAGGCCGAAGCCCATGCGATGACCGACGGCCTGTTCGAAAGCTGGATCCGCACGGCCGGCGCCATCATGATCCCGGGCGGGCAATTGTCGCTGATCGCCAGGCCTCCGTCGATCGCCGAGATCATCGATGCCTGCGGCCGGCGCTTCGGCGGCATCGAGATCACCGCCATCCATCCACGCGCCGGGGAAAATGCCGTGCGCATCCTGGTGACCGCCATCAAGGGCTCGCGGGCGCGGCTGTCGCTACGCGCGGCCCTCATCATGCACGAAGAGGGGAGCCACAAGTTCTCCCCTCTGGTCGACGATTTCAACAATGGCCGGGCAGCCTATGCCAGGCTTCGATCGTCAATCGCTAGCCGCTGACGAAGTCGAAGAGCAGCTTGACGTTCAGCCCGGCGATGACGACGGCGATCACATAGGCGGTGCCGCTCAGCCAGCGCGGCGCGACGAGTTCGCCCATCTTGGCCCGGCTGGCGGTGAACATCACAAGCGGAAAGACCGCGAAGGAAAGCTGCAGGCTGAGCACCACCTGTGTGAGGATCAGGAGTTCGGCCGTGCCCTGGTTGCCGTACCAGATGGTGACGACCGCCGCCGGCACGATGGCAATAGCGCGGGTGATCAGCCGGCGCACCCACGGTTTCAGCCGGATCTTCAGGAAGCCTTCCATGACGATCTGGCCGGCAAGGGTCGCCGTCACCGTCGAGTTGAGGCCGCAGCACAGAAGCGCGATGCCGAAGAGCGTCGGCGCGATCGCGAGGCCGAGCAGCGGCGACAGCAGCGCATAGGCATTGCCGAGCTCGACGACGTCGGTCTTGCCGTTGGCATTGAAGGCGGCGGCCGCAAGGATCAGGATCGAGGCATTGATCAGAAGCGCGAAACACAGCGCGACGGTGGAGTCGATCGTCGCATAAGTCAGCGCCTCCTTCTTCTCAGGGATCGTGTGACCATAGGCCCGCGTCTGCACAATGCCGGAATGGAGATAGAGATTGTGCGGCATGACCGTCGCACCGAGGATGCCGAGCGCGAGATAGAGCATCTCCGGATTGGTGACGATTTCGGTTGTCGGGAAGAAGCCGGTAATAACGGCGCCCCATTGCGGATCGGCAAGGAAGATCTGCACGCCGAAGCAGAGCGCGATCACGCCGAGCAGCGCGATGATGAAGGCTTCCACCCAGCGGAAGCCGAGCTTCTGCAGGAAGAGGATCAGGAAGACGTCCAGCGCGGTGATGAGAACGCCGAGCTCCAGCGGGACGCCGAAGAGCAGGTTGAGGCCGATTGCCGTGCCGATCACCTCGGCAATGTCGGTGGCGATGATGGCGATTTCCGCAAAGGCCCAGAGCGGCACTGAGACATATTTAGGAAAGGCGTCGCGGCAGGCCTGCGCGAGGTCGCGGCCGGAGGCGATCGCCAGCCGCGCGCAGAGCGATTGCAGCACGATTGCCATCACGTTGGAAAGCAGCGCGACGGTGAGCAGCGCATAACCGAATTTCGAGCCGCCGGCGAGCGAGGTCGCCCAGTTGCCTGGGTCCATGTAGCCGACGGCGACCATGTAACCCGGCCCGGCAAAGGCCGCCGCCCGGCGCCATATCGAGCTGTGACGCCCCGTGCCCACAGTGCGGTAGACGTCCGACAGCGACGCCTCTCCGCGTTCGTGCCGCCAGCCGCTTTTTGCATTGGGATTGAGGGCGTCCATGCCATTTCCACCTGTTTATCGTCCGTGCACTATGACCGATTAGAATGATAATGCAAGTCATTCGCAACAAGAAAATCAATCCGATGTTTTTCAGGAACGCGGCCATTGCGTTTGTCGTTCCAGCGCATACATGGATGCGATCGCGGATTGACGATCGCGCGAGCCGAAGCGAAGGATGGGAAATGGCCGGATTCTTGAAAAAGCTGCTGCCGAAACGGTTCCGCAAGGAGGGCCTCACCGTTCCCGTCGTCAGGCTGCAGGGTGCGATCATCAGCGGCGGTGGCCAGTTCAGGCCCACCCTCAATCTCGCCAATGTCGCCCCGGTCCTGGAAAAGGCCTTCGCCATGAAGGAGGCGCCGGCGGTTGCCATAACAATCAATTCGCCAGGCGGCTCGCCTGTTCAGTCCCGCCTGATCTTCACCCGCATTCGTGAGCTCGCCCGCGAAAAGCAGAAGAAGGTGCTTGTTTTCGTCGAGGATGTCGCCGCTTCCGGCGGCTACATGATCGCGCTTGCCGGCGACGAGATCATCGCCGACGCCACCTCGATCGTCGGCTCGATCGGCGTCGTCTCCGGCGGTTTCGGCTTTCCCGAGCTCCTGAAGAAGATCGGCGTCGAGCGCCGCGTCTATACGGCCGGCGAAAACAAGGTGATCCTCGATCCGTTCCAGCCGGAAAAGGAAAAGGATATCGAGTACCTCAAGAGCCTGCAGCTCGAAATCCACCAGGTCTTCATCGCAATGGTGCGTGAGCGCCGCGCCGGCAAGCTGACGGATGATGCGACGGTGTTTTCCGGCCTGTTCTGGAGCGGTACGCGCGGCCTCGAGCTTGGCCTCATCGACGGTATCGGCGACATGCGCCAGGAATTGAAGCGGCGCTACGGCCAGAAGACCCGGCTGGAACTCGTCACCGCCGGCCGCGGCCTCTTCGGCCGCCGCATTCCCGGCGTATCGCCTGTTACACTCGAAGGCGCGGGGGCAGGTCTCGCAACGGGACTTGTCGAAGTGGCGGAAGAGAGAGCATTGTGGAGCCGCTTCGGGCTTTGAGAGGAGCAAGAGAGGGCATGGCACAGCTTATCACCATCCTGGTGCTGGTCTTTTCGGCCTGGTGGCTCTACCGCCGCTTCGTCTCCGATGCCCGCAGGCTCGCCGAAAAGTCCCGCCGCGCCGAGAAAGAGCGCCAGACCGGCGCGATCGGCACGCTGGTCAAAGATCCCGTGACCGGGGAATATCGGTTGAAGCGGGATGACGAATAGGTCTCGGCGAAAAGCCTCGTGTGTCTCCGCACAGCTCCTCGCCCCCGCAAAACCCTTGACCCCTGCCGCCCACCATGGCACCTGTCGCGCCGATAATTCCCAAGCAATCGGTGCCGTTTCATGTCAGCCATCCCAGACCATATGAACCCGAAGCGCTCCTTCCAGGCGCTGATCCTGACCCTGCATGATTACTGGGCGGACAAGGGTTGCGCGGTGCTGCAGCCCTACGACATGGAAGTCGGCGCCGGCACCTTCCATCCGGCCACCACGCTGCGCGCCCTCGGGCCGAAGCCGTGGAAGGCAGCCTATGTGCAGCCGTCGCGGCGCCCGTCCGACGGCCGCTATGGCGAAAACCCGAACCGTCTGCAGCATTATTACCAGTACCAGGTCATCCTGAAGCCGAACCCGCCCAATCTGCAGGAGCTCTATCTCGGCTCGCTGGCGGCGATCGGTCTCGATCCGCTGCTGCACGACATCCGTTTCGTCGAGGACGACTGGGAAAGCCCGACGCTCGGCGCCTGGGGCCTCGGCTGGGAATGCTGGTGCGACGGCATGGAAGTCTCGCAATTCACCTATTTCCAGCAGGTCTGCGGCATCGAATGCGCGCCGGTCGCCGGCGAACTGACCTATGGTCTCGAGCGCCTCGCCATGTATGTCCAGGGCGTCGACAACGTCTATGATCTGAATTTCAACGGCCGCGAGGGCGACGAGAAGATCAGCTATGGCGACGTCTTCCTGCAGGCCGAGCAGGAATATTCGCGTCACAATTTCGAATTCGCCAATACCGAGATGCTCCATCGCCACTTCGTCGATGCCGAGAAGGAATGCCGGGCGCTGCTCGATGCCGGCGCTCCCGGCCAAAGCGACAACCAGCGCCTGCACAAATGCGTCTTCCCGGCTTACGACCAGTGCATCAAGGCCAGCCACGTCTTCAACCTGCTCGACGCCCGCGGCGTCATCTCGGTGACCGAGCGCCAGAGCTATATCCTGCGGGTGCGCACGCTCGCCAAGGCCTGCGGCGAAGCCTTCCTGCTGACCGACGCCGGCGGCGTCAACCTGTCGAAAGAGGCGGCGTGACGCAAAAGCCTGCCGGCCGTATCGTCCATCTCAACGGCTGGCCAGGCACCGGGAAGCTGACGGTCGGCCGATTGCTGGCGAGAAGCCTCGGCGCGCGGCTCATCGACAATCACACGCTGCTCAATCCGGCCGAAGTTCTTTTCGCCCGCAGCAATCCTCTGCATGCATCACTGCGTAAGCAGATTCGACGAGCGGTTTTCGACCACGCCTTGCACGCCGATCCGGCTGAAAGCTTCGTCTTTACCGATGCTCTTGCGGATGACGAGCATGATGGTGCGATGTTCTCCTCGTATGTCGATCTGGCTGCCGCCAGAGGCGCGGATCTGGTCGCGGTTCTCCTCGATTGCGCGCCGGAGGAGAATGCCAGACGCCTCATCTCTCCCGGCCGATCCGAGGCGCTCAAGCTGACGGATCCGGCGAAGCTGCAACAGCTCCGGGCAAACTATAAACTGTTGCGCGGACTGGCTGAACACACAGTCGAAATTGATACGACGGACCTTTCGCCGGAGCAGACGGCGGCTCGAATTCGCACGCATATCGGTGTTTGACGACAGCCGAGAATCCTGCGTCTTTGTTGCCCAAAGATCTCTGCGGCGAAACGTTCCTGCTGACTGACGCCGGCGGCGTCAGCTGACGAGCCAGACGGCGTAGGCAGTCTCGAAAATTTTCGTCGGTGCAAGGCCAGCCTTCTTTTGTATTGCGCAAACCATCACTACGTTGTCAGGTGTTGCGACAACGCAAGCTTCGGTATCTCTTTTGAAGAACGATATTCTTTACTTTAAATTTTCAGATGAGAATTTCGCCGCCAGGATGTTGCGTCTTTTATCATGGCCCATCTTATGCTCCATACTGGTTGTTCTGACGTCGTGCAGCGATTTTGACAAGGAGTTCACTGTCCAGTCGGCAAACAGTACGGTCGAAGTCTACACCGACGGCACTGCCTTTGTGTCGGAGCACTTCGACATCGCGGTAAAAATGGCGATGAATTACGGCGGGGTCTACGTCGATATCCCTCAACGTTTCGTGGATGCGGCGGGTGGTGTTCACTGGCGAGATTTCCAATTGGCCGCAGCCCGGCGCGACGGACTCGACGAATACTATTCTCGGGAAAATAATGTGCCGGGCTACTCGATCTATATAGGAGCCGAGCACTGCAAAGACTGCTCTGCAGATCTGCCCACCGGTCTTGCAAAGATCCAGATCGCTTACTGGCTCGGACGCCTGGTTCGTCAGGAAGGCGACCGCGAGGTTCTCTTCCTGCCGGCCTATATGGGCCGCGTGCACGGTCAGGGCGCGAAAAAGACGCTTACTCTGAAGCTGCCGCCGGGCGGAACGTTGCGCCCTTCGCAACAGGATCGGACGGCCGCCTATGACATGGTGCGGAGCGCACCGAATGAGATCTCGGTGTCTATTCCAGCTGGTAAAGCGGATCGAGTCCTGCCAGACATCGAGATCGAATATCCCGCTGGGACCTTTGTGACCATGACGAGTGGCAAGCGGGTAGAGTGGTGGCTTTCCGATCACTTTCTCCCATTCATAAGCATTTTGGGACTGCTCCTCGCCGGTCTGTTTATCCTCAGTAGGTGGCGGGGTTGGCGATTGCCCGCATCTTCAATTGCTGTCGATAGCAAGGAGACGGAGAGCATATCGCCTGCTTTAGCCGCCTATTTGTTTTTGAACTGGAAGCCCGGTGCTGCAAAGGCAGCCTTCATGGCGTCTGCCTGCCATCTCGCAGTGAAAAGAATGCTTCGCATTTCCAGCCTTGATGAGGATGCCGAAGCTTCGGATTTGTCAGCCAGGCAAGTGCGCAAGAAGGGAAAGGTGGCGCGCGCCAGATGGTATGGTCTTCCAGCCGTGACGCGTTCGGTATTTGGTCGAATAGAAGGAGAGAGGCCAGTCAACGATCGGCGCAGGGTCAGACATGCCCTCCATGGTTTCGAACGTGACTTGCACCAGATTGTCGCAGAGGAATATCGGAAAGTTAGAGGTGGCGTAGATCGAGCAATGTTGGCGACTTCGGCGACAATTCTGGCTCTTGGCATTGCCGTCGCCTACCTTACGGGTCTTTCGCTCTATTCCGCCACCATCTCAGGGTTATTGTTCATAGTTTTTCTGGTTGTAACCATGTTCCGCCATCCTGAGCGGTTTCCCGTCGCGACCGGCACCGCCGAGCAGTTAAAACAGGCGCTTGGTTTGATGGTGGGGCTTCCGGTGACGGTGATCGTTGCACTTGTCTATATCGGTACGACTGAGGTGATCAGCGAACAGTGGCCATATTTGATGGCGATCTTGCTGCACATTGCCGGCATTATTGCGGTTTTGGCGATGTCGCGCATGCCAACGTCGAAGCAGCGGCGGATCCGCAATAACATCCTTAGTTTGAATCGTTATTTTCGCGGCGAGATAGATGGCCCGGCAATGTCCGTCGAATGCTACGAGCACTATCTTCCTTTCGCCGTTGCCCTGAGCGTCGAGCAACGCTGGACCGAGCGGTTCAATCTTTGGCGAGAAAGCGAAAAGATGGAAACCTATGCTCCGGATTGGCGGAGCAGTTCTTAGAGGGACAGTGATGTAAAGGTCTGATTGAAATCTGCGAAGAACGGCCGCACCACGATGACTTTGTCACGCCGAATCACTAACGTGCGATCATCAAATCGGGGAGCTCATCTGCATGTATGTGATACTTGCTCTTATCGTTGTCATCGCGCTTTACATCGTCTTCATTTATAACGGCCTGGTTCGTTCCCGGCAGATGGCTGAGGAAGCCTGGTCGGGCATCGATGTGCAGTTGAAGCGGCGCGCCGATCTGATCCCGAACCTGATCGAGACGGTCAAAGGCTATGCCGCCCATGAGAAGTCGACGCTCGAGGAGGTGGTTGCGCTCCGCAACAAGGCGCAGGCCGTGCCATCGGGTGACGTTGCCGGCAGGGCGCAGGCGGAAGGCCTGCTCGGCCAGGCGCTCGGCCGGGTGATCGCGCTTGCCGAGGCCTATCCCGATCTCAAGGCCAACCAGAATTTTGCCGAACTGCAGGCGTCGCTCGAAACTCTGGAGGGCGAGCTGCAGATGGCGCGGCGTTATTACAACGGCGCGGCCCGCGACCTCAACGTCAAGGTCGAAAGCTTTCCCTCCAATCTCGTCGCCGGCCAGTTCGGTTTTGCCAAGCGGGAGTATTTCGAGATCACCAACGAGGCCGATCGCGCCGTCCCCAGCGTCAAATTCTGACGATGCGGCATTTTGCCTTTGCAAAAAACCGATTAAGAGCAAGGGCAGGTGGCGACGCGCTTTAGCTCGCCCATGGACGGAAGACGTAGCATGACACGCACAGCCAAACTCACGATCATCCCGCCGGGCCGCCCGCTTTCCGGTCGCGCCATGCCGCCGGGCTCGAAGTCGATCACCAATCGGGCCCTGCTTCTCGCCGGCCTTGCCGAGGGCACGGGCCGGCTGACCGGCGCGCTGAAGAGCGACGATACCCGTTATATGGCCGATGCGCTGCGCGCCATGGGTGTTGCGATCGACGAGCCCGACGACACAACTTTCGTCGTCACCGGCAGCGGCCGGCTCATGCCGCCGAAGGCGCCGCTCTTCCTCGGCAACGCCGGGACGGCCACACGTTTCCTGACGGCGGCTGCGGCTCTGGTCGACGGTACCGTCATCGTCGACGGCGACGAGCACATGCGCAAGCGCCCGATCGGCCCGCTGGTCGAAGCGATGCGCACGCTCGGCATCGACATCACCGCCGAGACCGGCTGCCCGCCGGTCACCGTCAGGGGCACCGGCCGCTTCGAGGCCGACCGGATCCTGATTGATGGCGGGCTGTCCAGCCAGTATGTTTCGGCGCTGCTGATGATGGCGGCCGGCGGCGACCGTTCGGTCGACATCGAACTGGTCGGCGAGGATATCGGCGCGCTTGGCTATATCGATCTCACCACGGCGGCGATGAGGGCCTTCGGCGCCAAGGTCGAAAAGACCAGCCCCGTCACCTGGCGCGTCGAACCGACCGGCTACCGCGCCGCCGATTTCGTCATCGAGCCGGATGCATCGGCCGCGACCTACCTCTGGGCGGCCGAAGTGCTGAGCGAGGGCAAGATCGATCTCGGCGTACCGAACGATGCCTTCACCCAGCCGGATGCCAAGGCTTACGAGACGATCGCCAAGTTCCCGCATCTGCCGGCCGAAATCGATGGCTCGCAGATGCAGGATGCCGTTCCGACGATCGCCGTGCTTGCCGCCTTCAACGAGACGCCGGTCCGCTTCGTCGGCATTGCCAATCTGCGCGTCAAGGAATGCGACCGCATCCGCGCCCTGTCCACCGGGCTCAACAAGATCCGCGAAGGTCTGGCCGTCGAGGAGGGCGATGATCTGATCGTCCATTCCGATCCTGTTCTCGCCGGCCAGCGTCTTCCGGCCGAGATCGACACCTTCGCCGATCACCGCATCGCCATGAGCTTTGCGCTCGCCGGACTGAAGATCGATGGCATCACCATTCTCGACCCCGATTGCGTCGGCAAGACCTTCCCCGCCTATTGGCGGACGCTCGCCGCCCTCGGCGTGACCTATCAGGACAAGGATTGACGAAAAGCGCGGCCGGGGCCGCCGGCAGGGAGAGAGGAATGGGGCGTCGGTTTTTCGGATTCTGCTTGGCGCTCATCTTGATGCTCGCCGCGCCGGCGGTCTTTGCCGCCGAGGTGATCGACAGCTTCGCCTCCGACATCACGCTGGAAAAGAGCGGCGCGATGACGGTGAGGGAAACGATCACCGTCAATGCCGAGGGCAACCGGATCAATCATGGCATCTTCCGGGACTTTCCGCTTTTTTTCACCGACGCCGGAGGTCGTCGCCGCAGCGTCGATTTCGACATGGTGTCGGTCAGCCGCGACGGCGCGGACGAGCCCTGGCATACCGAATCGATATCGGGCGGCATCCGCATCTATGCCGGCTCCGCCGAGGTGACGGTGACGCCGGGCCGTCATCGCTACGTCTTCACCTACCGGACCAACCGCCAGATCCGCTACTTCGACGATCACGACGAACTCTACTGGAACGTCACCGGCAATGGCTGGATCTTTCCGATCCGCTCCGCGACGGCGACGGTGACGCTGCCGCCGGGTGTCGCTGCGACGGGGACGATCTTCTTCACCGGCCCGCAAGGCGCGACTGGAAAGAACGCCCGTGTCAGCGAAAGCAGCGCCGGCCTTGTCTTTTCCACCACCGCGCCTCTTGGCCCCAATGAAGGCCTGACCTTTGCGATCCGGATGCCGAAGGGCTCGATCGATCCGCCGAGCGCGGATATGGAAAGCACCTGGTGGCTGAAGGACAACCGCAATTATTTCATCGGCTTCGGCGGCCTGATCCTGGTTTTCGCCTACTACCTCAGATCCTGGCTGAAGGTTGGTCGCGATCCCGCCCGGGGCGTCGTCGTGCCGCGCTGGGATGCGCCTGACGGCATCTCGCCGGCGCTGGTCAACTACATCGACAATAGGGGCTTTTCCGGCGGCGGCTGGACGGCGCTTGCCGCCACGGCGCTCAATCTTGCGGTCCGCGGTTACGTCAAGCTCGAAGACCTGAAGAATTCGATCGTCATTCGCGGTACCGGCAAGGCGCTCGGCAAGGAGAAGTTCCAGGCCGGCGAGGCCGAACTGCTGAAAGTGGCCGGCGGCGAAGGCAGGACGCTGACGATCGACAAGGCCAATGGCGAGCGGGTAAAATCGGTAGGGCAGTCCTTCCGTTCGGCCATCGAGAAGGAACATCGCGGCAAATATTACAATTCCAACATCGGCTATACCGCAGGCGGCATCGCGCTCAGCGCCGCCGCCCTGGTGGCGCTGTTCGTCTTCGGCTCGCTGGAGCCTGACACGATCGCACTGATGCTGATCCCGATTGCCATCTCGGTCTTCATTTCCGTCTTCGTCGCCGGTTTGGTCAAGTCGCTGCACCACGGCAGATCGCTGTTCGCCAAGGTCATGGCCGTCATCGCCGCAGCGGTCGGCGTTTTTGTCGGCGTCAGCATCCTGGCGATCATTGTCCTGACGCTTGCCTCGTCGCTGGTGGAGCTGCACGAAACGCCGATGCTCTTTGCCGTCGGCGGCATCGTGCTGCTCAACGTCCTCTATGTCTTCATCATGGGCGCCCCGACCCCGCTCGGCGCCAGGATGATGGACGGCGTTGACGGCCTGCGGCAATACCTGACGCTGGCCGAGAAGGACCGCATGAATATGGCCGGCGCTCCCCAAATGTCGCCGCAGCATTTCGAGACCCTGCTCCCCTATGCCGTGGCTTTGGGCGTCGAAAAGCCCTGGTCGCGCACCTTCGAGACCTGGCTCGCGGCAGCCGCCGCCGGCGCGGCCGCGGCCTATTCGCCCTCCTGGTATTCCGGTGATTTCAACAGCGGCAGCTTCTCCGACCGTATCGGCGGTTTCTCCTCGTCAATGGCGTCCACCATCGCGTCGACGATCCCCGCGCCGCCGCCGTCGAGTTCATCCTCCGGTTTTTCCGGCGGCGGCTCCTCTGGCGGAGGTGGCGGAGGCGGCGGAGGCGGGGGCTGGTAAGCTTTCCCGCTTGACCTTTCAGCCCGTGGCCCTTAACCGCCTGACGGAACAGGAAAGGGTCGCGCATGAAGGTTCTGTTGATCGGGTCGGGCGGACGCGAGCACGCGCTCGCCTGGAAGCTGGCGCAATCGCCGTTGCTGAGCGAACTCTACGCCGCGCCCGGCAATCCGGGCATTGGCGAACACGCCGTCCTCGTGCCGGTCAATATCGACGATCATGAAGCGGTCGCTGCCATCTGCAAGGACAAGGCGATCGATTTCGTCGTCGTCGGCCCCGAGGCCCCGCTCGTCGCCGGCCTCGCCGACCGGCTGCGCGCCGACGGCCTGGCGGTCTTCGGCCCCTCCGCCGGCGCCGCCCAGCTCGAGGGCTCCAAGGGCTTCACCAAGGACATCTGCGCCCGCTACGGCATTCCCACCGGCGCCTACCAGCGTTTCAACAACGCGCCGAAGGCGAAAGCCTATATTCGCGGGCAGGGCGCACCGATCGTCGTCAAGGCTGACGGGCTGGCCGCCGGCAAGGGCGTGACGGTTGCGATGACGCTCGATGAGGCGCTTGCTGCCGTCGACGACTGCTTCGAGGGCGCCTTTGGCGCGGCCGGCGCCGAAGTCGTCGTCGAAGCCTATCTCGATGGCGAGGAGGCAAGCTTCTTTTGTCTCTGCGACGGAAAACATGCGCTGCCGCTGGTGACCGCCCAGGATCACAAGCGGGTGGGCGAGGGCGATACCGGCGTCAATACCGGCGGCATGGGCGCCTATTCGCCAGCGCCGGTCATGACGGCCGAAATGGTCGAGCGGACGATGAAGGAAATCATCGAGCCGACAATCCGCGGCATGGCCGAGAGCGGGCATCCCTTCTCCGGCGTGTTTTTCGCCGGACTGATGATCACTCATAAGGGCCCGGAGCTGATCGAATACAATGTTCGTTTCGGCGATCCGGAATGCCAGGTGCTGATGATGCGGCTGAAGAGCGATCTGCTGCCGCTGCTGCTTGCCACCGCCAATGGCACGCTCGATCAGGTGAGCGCCGAATGGAGCGACGATCCGGCCCTGACAGTGGTCATGGCCTCGAAGGGCTATCCCGGCGCCTATGAGAAAAACACACCGATCCAGTCGCTGCCGGCGGCAGGCGAGGGCGAGAAGGTGTTTCATGCCGGCACGGGCATGAAGGACGGCGTGCTGGTCGCGACCGGCGGCCGCGTGCTCAACGTCACGGCGTCAGGCGGCACGGTTGCCGAGGCGAAGGGCCGCGCCTATGCCCTGCTGGACAGGGTTCGGTGGGAAAACGGCTTCTGCCGGCGCGATATCGGCTGGCGCGCGATCGAGCGCGAAAAAGCCTCGGACAAAGCATAAACCGCTACGTTCCTTAAATTTTTACCCTTTCCCCTGACGGGATGGAAACGAAGCTGCGCTATACCGCTGCCGTAGTGAGACGGAGGTGCGTTGATGCGTCAGATTTTCCTCGGTGCGGCAATCCTGCTGATGGCAGGCACGGCGATGGCCTCCTCGATTGAGGTGATCGGCAAAACGGCAGGCCGTGCAGAAGGCAGCATCGTCACTGAAAGCTGCGCCGCTTGCCCGCCGCTGCAGGCCGAGCATAGCCGCAAGGACTATACGGTGCCGGAACTGAAACCCGGCGTCCTCCAGGCAAGCGAAGTCCGCCACGT
Source organism: Rhizobium sp. NLR22b (assembly GCF_019685295.1). Lineage (NCBI taxonomy): Bacteria > Pseudomonadati > Pseudomonadota > Alphaproteobacteria > Hyphomicrobiales > Rhizobiaceae > Rhizobium > Rhizobium sp. NLR22b. The sequence continues at coordinate 124,615 of NZ_JABDWM010000001.1, read as the reverse complement.
CGGCGGCGAAACGAAGATCTTCCGCACCGAAGCCTGGATGGGTGGTTCGCCCGTCGTCTTCGTCAGCAAGGCAACGCCGGAAGCCCTGGCTGCCGCCGAACCTTCGATATCGCCCGCCCAAGGCATCGACATGAACGCAACGACCGCAGCCGTCATCGGCGGCGATGCAAGGCCGGTTGCCGCCGGCATGGTTGAGAAGCCGGCGGCTCTCGATATTTCCGAATTCAAGCTGCGCTTCTAGACGATCAACACGCAAAACGGCTGTGTGCCACTAAAGCCAATCTGAGCCGCTGCGATAGTTCCCTGCCCCTGCCCGATCAAGGTTTCGATCGCTTGGGGTTCCACCGCGGTGGAGCGAATGCACCCTCGAAGAGAAGCGGGGGTGCATTCCTGCTTTAGAGCTTTTCCGGGTTAGATTGAAGCATTCTGTTGGCTCAAACGGGGTCGGATGGTCGACCGGCCGGCGCGTGTCGTAGCCCAGCTCTACGGCCAAGCCGGCCGGTCGATCAGCCGGCCCGTTTCAGCCAACCCTCCCGCAGATTTGCTTGGCAAATCTGCAAGACCTTGGAATCGCCGGACGCACTTGTCGCTTCGCCCACGGCGAAGCGGTGCGGCCGGTGGGCCGGGCATGTTTCCGCCAGGATCAAAGGCGATCGGCTCGGACGTACCTGGGGGTATGCCCGTCGCCAATCGCCTTTGCCCTGACGAAAACCTGCTCCGGCAGAATGCTTCAATCTAGCCCGGAAAAGCTCTAAGGCCCCGGCAGTTCTGCAGAGCGAAAACGGATGATATTCGATCGGCGGGTGAAGTCAGCGGTATGCTTGGTAACTCCGCCCCCTGATTTTTAGGGAAATTTGCGCCGTTTTGAATAAAATTAAAGCTTTCTTATTGAGTCAGCTTCAATTCTTACTCACCGGTCGCAGCATGTTGTTCAGCAGCGGTAGACGCGTCCTTCTCAGATGCGCTCGCACAGGCGGTAGAAGACCGCACCGGAATGTATTCCCTCATTCCCCTTTGCGAGGAATCATGAAAAATTTGAAGATATCGAAGCAGCTCATATTGCTGATCGTCGGTTTGATGTCGGCCTTTGCGATCGCCACGTCCCTGCAGATCCGCTCCTCGGTCGATGCCATTTACAAGGAGCGTTACGACATGCTGCGTGCCGAGGTTCAGTCGGCGATCTCGGTTCTCAAGCTTTACCAGGCCAAGGTGACCGCAGGCGAAATGAAGCTGGAGGATGCCCAGAAGCAGGCTTACGCCACCGTCAATGGCATGAAATACGATCCGGACGGCTATTTCTTCGGCTATAGCTACGATGTCCAGATGATGTTTCACTACGACGCCTCGAAGGTCGGACAGAACCTGAAGGGGCAGCCGGACAGCAAGGGCAAGCTCTATCGCGAAGAGTTGGTCAAACTCGGCCAGCAGGGCGGCGGTCTCGTCGAATTTTATTCCACCAGCAAGCCGGGCCAGCCGGCCGGCGATTATCGCAAGACGGCCTATGGCCAGGCCTTCGACCCCTGGAAGGTCGTCGTTGTCACCGGCGTCTATATGGACGATCTCGATGCCCAGGTGAACAGCACGATCCTGACCGCGCTCTCCGGCAGCATCGTTCTTTTCTTCCTGGCCATGGCTGCGGCCTACGTCGTCATCCGCGGCATATCGGGGCCCCTCAACAATGTCCATGCCGCCCTGAAGGCGGTCTCCGAAGAGGACGTCTCCATCGCCATCCCGCATACCGGCATGAACAATGAGGTCGGCATGATGGCAAAGGCGACGCTGTCGCTGCAGGAGAAGATCCGCGAACGGCATCAGATGTCCGATCGCGAGGCGGCCCAGCAGCTGGCGCTGGAAAGCGAGCGCGAAAACAACCTGCGCCAGCAGCAGGACGACGCCGCACTCCAGGCCCGCGTGGTGACGACGATCGGCCAGGCGCTGGAGCTGATCGCCCGCGGCGATCTTACCGTCCGCTGCGCCGATCTCGGCCAGAAATACGCCGCCCTTCGCGACAACTTCAACGATGCGCTGTCGCATCTCGAAGCCGCCATGGCCAAGGTCAGCGCCAAGGGCAGTGACATCGGTACGAGCAAGGAAGAGATTCGCCGCGCCTCGAACGAGTTGTCGCAGCGCACCGAGCGCCAGGCCGCAAGCCTGGAGGAAACATCGGCCGCCCTCGATGAGCTCACGGTCGCCGTCCGCCAGACCGCCGATGGCGCCCATGAGGCGAGCAAGCGCGTGCACGCCGTCAGCGCCGAGACCACCCATAGCGATGCGATCGTCAGCGAGGCGATCGAGGCGATGAGCGGCATCGAGAAATCGTCTTCGGAGATATCAAAGATCATCGGCGTCATCGACGAGATCGCCTTCCAGACCAACCTCCTGGCTTTGAACGCCGGCGTCGAGGCGGCCCGTGCCGGTGAATCCGGCAAGGGTTTTGCCGTTGTTGCCCAGGAGGTGCGCGAACTCGCCCAGCGCTCCGCCGCCGCGGCAAAGGAGATCAAGGACCAGATCGCCCGCTCCTCCACCCAGGTCGATCACGGCGTCCGACTGGTCGGCGAGGCAGGCGAGGCGCTGAAGCGCATCTCCGACCAGATCAAGGCCGCCAACGAGATCGTCGCCAAAATCGCCCACAGCGCTTCCGAACAGGACACCACGCTGCGCTCGATCTCTTCGGCGGTGAACCAGCTCGACGCCGCCACCCAGCAGAACGCCGCCATGGCCGAGGAGACCACGGCATCGGCCGAGACGCTCGCCAGCGACACCGACGAACTGATCGACCTCATCCGCGGCTTCCGGGTCGGCAATGCCGGTGCTGCTCCCATTGCGCATCAAGGTCGCCGCGCTGCCTAGCGCAATTCCAGGATAGAGGCGGGTTTCCGTCAGGAATTGCATAAAAACAAAAGCAGTGTGGGGACAAACAGGATTTTCAGCACCAAATTCTTAGCGGCCGTCGGTTCCCCGGCGGCCGTGTCGTTTGGGGTTCATTGTGCCAGACGGTCGATCAATCGGTCGATTTCCCCATCGGAAAACACTTCGACGCCGGCCGCTTTCAGCGCCGCCGCCGTTACGCCGTTGCCGGCCTGCCTGCGTCCGGAAAAGGTGCCGTCATAGATGAACCCGGAGCCGCAGGACGGACTGCCGTCGATGAGCAGAGCATAGCGGCAGCCGGTCTGCCGTGCGAGCGCCACGGCATTCTCCGCCGCCTGCAGAAACTCTGCCGTCACATCGCCGCCCGTCAGCTCTATAACCCGCGCCTTGCCGGCCAGAACCTCTTTGCCGGTTGCCGCCTCTGCGATCTCCGCCGGCGCCCGCGGCACCGCCATGCCCGCCGACATCTCCGGACAGATCGTCACCAACCGCCCTTCGGCCCGCCATCTCTCGATCGCCGGGTGAAGCAACGGTTTCGCCCGTCCGTCATAACGGACGGCGTGCCCCATGAGGCAGGCGCTGACGAGAATCTTGCTGTGCATGGCTGTTTGAATAGCGCCGTGGTGGCGGCAATGCCAGGGTTGGGTGGGCGGATTGTTTAAGCGATAGCAAAACGCCCCTCATCCGCCTGCCGGCGCCTTCTCCCCGCGCGCGGGGCGAAGGGGATTTGCCGCGACCTCTCCGTTCCCCACAACCTCTCGCAGGGCAGGTCCCCTCTACCCGTTTACGGGGGTCCGGAGGACGGGACGAGACCCGTGGCTCGACCCCGGCAAAGGTTAGGGTGAGGGGCAGATGTTCGAGACCGCGCCGCGTCGGCACTGCAAGAAGCCGAATATCACCCCGAAATCTTCGAGAAATCCGCCACCGTTCCCGTCGCCTCGCGGATCAACCGCAGCAGAGCCAGGCGGTTGGCGCGGATGGCCGCGTCCTCGTCGTTGACGAGCACGTCTTCGAAGAAGCGGTCGACAGGGCCGCGCAGCTTGGAAAGCGCTTCCATCGCCGAGCGAAAATCTTCGCCGGCAACGGCATTCGCCGCATCCTGCGAAGCGCTCGATATGGCGGCGAACAGCTCCTTCTCGGCATCGAGCCTGAAGAGCGCCGGCGAAACGCCGTCGGCGATGACGGTGCCCTTCTTCTCCTCGGCGGCGAGCAGCTGCGTCGCGCGCTTGGTGCCGGCGAGCAGGTTCTTGCCGTCCTCCGAGGAGATGAAGGCCGTCAGCGCCTCGACGCGGCGCGCCACCATCAACAGATCGTCGGCTTCAGGCGTCAGCACGGCGTCGATCAGATCGTGCCGGGCACCCTGATCACGCAGATAGACCTTGAGGCGATCATGGAAGAAGGAGAGCAGATCATCATCCTTGGTCGCCGCCAGCAGCGGCAGGCGGACCCTGCGTTCCAGCAGGATACGAACGACGCCGAGGGCGGCACGCCGCAGCGCAAACGGGTCTTTTGAACCCGTCGGCTTCTCGTCGATCGCCCAGAAGCCCGTCAGCGTGTCGAGCTTGTCGGCAAGCGCCAGCGTAATCGCCACCTTGTTCTCCGGCACGCGGTCCGACGGACCCTGCGGCTTGTAATGGTCCTCGATCGCCGCGGCGACGGAGGCGTTTTCGCCCTGCAGCACCGCATATTTGCGGCCCATCAAGCCTTGCAGTTCCGGAAATTCGCCGACGGCCTCGGTGCGCAGATCCGCCTTGGCGAGCACGGCGGCGCGATCGACGAGACCGGCGTCGGCGCCGGTGATATCAGCCAATTCCTTTGCCCGCGCGCGGATGCGGGCGACCCGGTCGCCCTGCGTGCCGAGCTTGGCGTGGAAGGTCACGTCGAGCGCATCGAGCTTGGCCATGCGTTGGTCGAGCGGCTTCTTCAGGTCAAGGCCGAACCTTACGGCAGATGTTTTGAGTGTCTCGAGGTCGGGCATATCGCTCTGGTCGCGCTTCCAGAAATGCAGGGCATCCGAAAGGCGGGCGCGCACCACCTTGCCGTTGCCATGGACGATTTCCTTGCCACCGTCATGCGCCTGGATGTTGGACACCAGGATGAACCTGTTCGACAGTGTCTCTTCGCCCTGCCTTCGGGTGACGAAGCACTTCTGGTTGGTTTTGATCGTCAGCCGGATGATCTCGGAGGGAATGGAGAGATAATCTTCCTCGAAGCTGCCCATCAGCACCTGTGGCCATTCGACGAGGCCGGACACTTCCTCCAGCAAGCCTTCGTCTTCCACCAGCTCGAGCCCGTTGGCAAAAGCAATGTCGCGCGCGTCGTGCAGGATGATGTCCTTGCGCCGCTCGGCGTCGAGGATGACCTTCGCCTTTTCCAGGCTCGCCGCATAATCGTCGAAGCGGCGGACAGTGATGGCTTCGGGCGCATGGAAGCGGTGGCCATAGGTGACGTTGGAGGCGGTGATGCCGTCGATCTCGAAGGGGATGACCACGGTTTCTTCATGCTCCGGGCCGAAGGTGCAGACGATCGACTGCAGCGGCCGCACCCAACGCAGCGCGCCCGGTCTGGAGGAGGCCTTGCCCCAGCGCATCGATTTCGGCCAGGGGAAATCGCGGATGATGCCGGGCATCACCTCGGCGACGATCTCTTCCGTCGCGCGGCCGGGCTTGGAAATGACTGCGACGTAGAAATCGCCCTTCTTTGGATCGCTCACCACCTGCGCCTCGGAGACGGAGGAAAGGCCGGCGCCGCGCAGAAAGCCCTCGATTGCCCTCTCGTTGGCGTCGGTGCGCGGCCCTTTGCGTTCCTCGCGTACATCGGCCGAGCGTGCCGTCAAGCCGTGGATGTCGAGCGCCAGCCGGCGCGGCGTCCAGTATTCGCGCGCGCCCTCATAGGACAGGCCGGCTTCGACGAGCGCATCGGTGACGAGCTTCTTCAGGTCGCCGGCAGCCTTGCGCTGCATGCGGGCCGGAATCTCTTCGGAGCGAAGTTCGAGAAGAAGGTTTGGCATGTCACTCTTTTCCTTGCGCCCGTGGGCAGGGCGATCCAAAAACGTTGCTTCTGCTATCAAAGAATGCCGCATCTGCACAACCGCAAAAACGGAAGAGAGCGATGGGGATGGGCGACACGCAGATGCCCCCAATTCCCCAACTTCCGCTGTGGAAACCACAGTCGGGCATTGCCTTGCCGCTTTTCGCCGCTATGGTCCCGCAACTTTCGTCGGAACAGGAAATCCCATGGCCGCTGACCTCCGTTTTCTCGCAGCCCGTATCTCGGCCGAAATCAACGCCCGGCCGGACCAGGCCAAAGCCGCCATCGAGCTGCTCGACGAGGGCGCCACCGTGCCCTTCATCGCCCGCTACCGCAAGGAAGTGACGGGCGGGCTCGATGACACCCAGCTGCGCAATCTCGCCGAGCGGCTGGTCTATCTGCGCGAACTCGAAGCCCGGCGCGACGCGATCGTTGAATCGATCACCGGCCAGGGCAAGATGACCGAGGAGCTGATGGCGAAGGTCGCGGGCGCCGAAACCAAGGCCGAGCTCGAGGATCTCTATCTGCCCTACAAGCCGAAGCGCCGCACCCGCGCCGAAATCGCCCGCGAACGCGGCCTCGGCCCGCTTGCCGAGGCGATCCTGGCCGAGCGTGGCCGAGAGCCGGCGGTGCTCGCCGAAGGCTTCGTCACGGCTGACGTGCCCGACGTGAAGACGGCGCTGGAAGGCGCGCGCGACATCATCGCCGAAGGTATTGCCGAAAATGCCGACCTGCTCGGCAAGTTGCGCGCCCATATGCGCCAGGCAGCGCTGCTGAAGGCCAGGGTCGTTGACGGCAAGCAGGCGGCGGGCGAGAAGTTCTCCGATTATTTCGATCATTCCGAACGCTGGGCGACCGCGCCCGGCCACCGCGCGCTCGCCATGCTGCGCGGGTGGAACGAGGAGGTGCTGACGCTGACGATCGAGGCCGATGCCGAGACCGCATCGCCGAACAAGCCGGTCGAACGGATGATCGCCGCTGCCTATGAGATCGGCACAAGCCGTCCCGGCGACCGGTGGCTGATGGAGGTCGCCAGCTGGACCTGGCGCGTCAAGCTTTCCATGTCGCTGTCGCTCGATCTGATGCGGGAGCTGCGCGAAAGGGCCGAAGAGGAGGCGATCCATGTCTTCGCCCGCAATCTGAAGGACCTGCTGCTGGCCGCGCCGGCCGGCTCGCGCGCGACCATGGGTCTCGATCCCGGCATCCGCACCGGCGTCAAGGTCGCCGTCGTCGACGGCACCGGCAAGGTGGTGGCGACATCGACCGTCTATCCCTTTCAGCCGAGGAACGACGTGCGCGGCGCCCAGATCGAGCTCGCCTCGCTGATCCGCAAGCACAATGTCGAGCTGATCTCGATCGGCAACGGCACAGGCAGCCGCGAAACCGAAAAGCTGGTGGCCGACATGCTGGCCGAGCTGCCGGCCCCGAAGCCGACCAAGGTCATCGTCTCGGAAGCGGGCGCCTCGGTCTATTCCGCCTCGGCGACCGCAGCGGCCGAGTTTCCCGATCTCGACGTATCGCTGCGCGGCGCCGTCTCCATCGCCCGGCGCCTGCAGGATCCGCTCGCCGAACTCGTCAAGATCGAGCCGAAGTCGATCGGCGTCGGCCAGTATCAGCACGATGTCGACCAGCAGAAGCTGTCGCGCTCGCTCGATGCCGTGGTCGAAGACGCGGTGAACGCCGTCGGCGTCGATCTCAACACCGCCTCGGCGCCATTGCTCGCCCGTGTCTCCGGCCTCGGCCCATCGATCGCCGAGGCGATCGTCCGCCACCGCGACAGCGAGGGCCGTTTCGAGACGCGGCGCGATCTGCTGAAGGTCGCAAGACTCGGCGGCCGCACCTTCGAGCAATGCGCCGGCTTCCTGCGCATTCCGAACGGCAAGGAGCCGCTCGACGCCTCCTCGGTCCACCCCGAGGCCTACGGCGTCGCCAAGAAGATCGTTGCTGCCTGCGGCCGCGACCTGCGCGCCCTGATGGGCGACAGCGCCGTTCTGAAATCGATCGACCCGCGCCGGTTCATCGATGAGAAATTCGGCCTGCCGACGGTGAAGGACATCATCGCCGAGCTGGAAAAGCCCGGCCGCGACCCGCGTCCAAGCTTCAAGACCGCGACCTTCGCCGAGGGCGTCAACGAGATTTCCGACCTGACTCCGGGCATGGTGCTCGAAGGCACCGTCACCAATGTCGCCGCCTTCGGCGCCTTCGTCGATATCGGCGTGCATCAGGACGGTCTGGTGCATGTGTCCCAGCTTGCCGATCGTTTCGTCAAGGACCCGCATGAGGTCGTCAAGGCGGGCGATGTCGTCAAGGTGCGGGTCGTGGAAGTCGACGCCAAGCGCAAGCGCATCGGTCTCTCCATGCGCCGCGACGATGGTTCTTCGGCGTCTCAGCCGCGTGCTGATTCTCGCGGAGGTCAGGGCGGCCGGCCGCAGAACGATCGCCGGCCTGCAGCTCCGAAACCGGAGAGCCAGAGTGCCTTCGGTAGTGCACTCGCCGAAGCCATGAAACGAAAATAACGGCTTAACCGTCATTTCGGCAAAAATGCAACAGTTTGGCAGCGTTCTTTGCGGACTGCTAAATCCGGCGCTTGTAAGGCGGAGGAGAGTTATTAAGTTGATGTGACCATCCTGTCACATTTGCGAGGCGTCCATGGCGTCGGCTTTCCTATCGATTGTCCAGCAAATCATCCGCAAGGGTTCGTTGAAACTTACCCTTGCCAATGGCGAGACTCACGTGATCGGCGACGGCACCGGAGACATGGTGGTCGCCCGGCTTGCCGATCAGGAGGCCGAGGACGCCATCCGGCGCGATCCGACGCTGAAGCTCGGTGAAATGTACATGCAGGGCCGGTTCATTCTCGAACAGGGCAACATCTACGACTTCCTATCGCTGGTGAAGCAGAACACCACCAACGAGATCTTCGACTTCAAGATGGCGGCGCTGCTCGTCGGCCGTATCGCCTGGCAGCAGCTGAAGAGTCGCGTGCCGATCAATCGTAACAAGCACAATGTCGCCCATCATTACGATCTGTCGGCCAAGCTCTTCGATCTTTTCCTCGACGAGGATTGGCAATATTCCTGCGCCTATTTCGAACCGCCGGGTATCGGTCTTGACGAGGCGCAGCTTGCCAAGAAACGCCATATCGCCGCCAAGCTGCTGCTTAGGCCCAACCAGCGGATCCTGGAGATCGGCTCCGGCTGGGGCGGCATGGGCATGTATCTGACGGAGGCGACTGAAGGCGCCGAGTTCACCGGCATTACGCTGAGCGAAGAGCAGCTCAAGGTCTCCCGCGCCCGCGCCGAAAAGCGCGGCCTTTCCGAGCGGGTGCATTTCGAGCTGCAGGACTACCGCACCATGAGCGGGCGAAAGTTCGACCGCATCGTCTCCGTCGGTATGTTCGAGCACGTCGGCATCGGCAATTATGGCAACTTCTTCCGCAAGGTATCGGACCTGCTCGACCACAACGGCGTCATGGTGCTGCATTCGATCGGCCGTCCGAAGCCGAGCTTCGGCACCAATGCCTTCATCGAGAAGTATATTTTCCCCGGTGGCTATATCCCTTCCGTCGGGGAGGTCTTGCCGCCCCTGGAGAAGGCCGGGCTCCTCGTCAGGGACGTCGAAATCCTGCCGATGCATTATGCCTATACCCTGCGCCACTGGCGCGAGCGTTTCGTGGCGCGCAAGGCCGACGCGGTGGCGCTTTACGACGAGCAGTTCTTCCGCATGTGGGAATTTTATCTGGCCGGTTCCGAAATGGGCTTCCGCTGGGATGAGCTGTTCATCCTGCAGATCCAGATCGCCAAGAACCAGTTTACCGTTCCCGACAACCGCAACTATATCGCTGAGAACGAAGCGAAGCTGAAGGAATTCGAGGCGAGGCGGCCACCGCTGGAAAAGGTGACGTTCTGATCCCGCGGCGGCGTTTGTGATGAAAGGGGCTGCGGATGAGCAATGTCTTTCCCGAGATTTACCTGGTCCGCCACGGTGAAACCGAATGGAGCCTGTCCGGGCGCCATACCGGGCGGAGCGATATTCCCCTGACGGCGACCGGTGAAGCCGCCGCTCGAAAACTCGCCGAGCGGCTGGCCGGCCTTTCCTTCTCGCTGGTCTGGTCGAGCCCGTCGCAACGGGCCCGCAAGACCTGCGCGCTCGCCGGCTTCGGAGCGGGCGCGGCGATCCGCGACGATCTAGCCGAATGGGATTACGGCGCCTATGAAGGCGTCACGACGAAGACGATCCTGGCGGAGCGCCCAGGCTGGCAGCTCTTTCGCGACGGTTGCCCGAACGGCGAAACGGCCGCTGACGTCGGTGCCCGCGCCGACACCGTCATCGATGCGCTTCGCCAAGCGGCAGCCCCCATCCTGATCTTTTCCAGTTCGCATTTCCTGCGCGTGCTGGCCGCCCGCTGGCTCGGCCTGCCGCCGCAAGCTGGCGCGCATTTCGTGCTCGATACCGCCAGCATCAGCGTGCTTGGTTATGAGCACGACCTGACCGAACCGGTCATCCGCCGGTGGAACCAGAGATAGGGCGACTATTTGCTGTTTTTCTCGTGCCGACAACGGCACCTTACCAACCTCTCCCGAGTAAAACGGGGAGAGGGGACGTGCCGTGCGAAAGGTTAGCGGGGACGGAGAGGCTGAGGTTTGTTCCCTTCGCCCCGCAGGCGGGGAGAAAGTGCCGGCAGGCGGATGAGGGGCCGCTCTCGCCGGTTTCCTAGGTCTCGATGACGCGCAATCCCCTCGCCGTGGTTAACATCGCGGTAACGACCTCACGATAAATGTAGCCACCGCCGCTCTCCGCGGCTGTGTTTTTGCGTTTTCTGGAGTGCGGACGTGTTTCATCGATCAGTCGTATCGATCTCCCTGGCTATTGCCTGTTCATCCCCGGCATTGGCGCTCGCGCAGGAAAGCGGCCAGCATTTCTGGTCCGGCGACTGGTATCTCAGCGTCGGTATCGCCGGCTTTTCAGCGCCGAAATTCGAAGGCTCACGGCGCTATGAGTTCCGGTTCAGCCCGCTGATTTCGGCCGGGCGGCAGGGCTCGGCTCCGCGCTTTTCCTCGCGCAACGACAATCCGTCCTTCGCCCTCATGGATAATGGTGCTTTCCGCGCCGGCCTCGTCGGCAAATTCGTGCCTTCGCGCGACGAGGGCGACGGTCATGAACTGAAGGGCATGAAGAAGGTCAAATGGGGAGCGGAAGCCGGCGGCTTCGTCGAAGTCTATCCGACCGATTTCCTGCGCGCCCGCGCCGAAGTTCGCCAAGGCATCCGCTCCCATGACGGGGTCGTTGCCGATCTCGCCGTTGATGCCTTCACCGATATCGCCCCCAACCTGCAATTGTCCGGCGGTCCGCGCGCGACATTCGCCACCAGCGGCTATTATGATGCCTATTACGGCGTCAACGCCAAACAGTCGGCGGCAAGCGGGCTTGATCAATACAAGCCGTCGTCGGGCGTCCAGTCCTATGGCGCCGGCGCGGCCCTGACATGGAAGGCGACGGAAAACCTGTCGGCCAGCTCTTTCCTCGAATACAAGCGACTGGCGGGTCCGGCGGCCGACAGCAGCCTCGTGCGGCAGCGCGGCTCGAAGAACCAGGTGCTCATCGGTGTCTCGGCGACCTACAGGTTCAATTTCTCGCTGCAGTGATTTAATGCATGTCGCCCGGAAGTGTGCCGCGGTTCCGGGAAAACGACATGCATAAACAAAGAGCCGAAGCGCGGCCATACGAAATCAGATTTAATGCGACACGCTTCTGGCGCGCTGCGATCGCTTCTTGACCGGATCGCCGGCCCGCCGCTAGATGAATGGCATGCAAGATACCGGCGAGTTCCACGATCGCGTCTCCGACGCACCTTCCGATAACTGGGTCTACCGGATCCTGCCGCCATGGCTCTGGCCTTATGCGCAGCTTGCACGCTGGGATCGACCGATCGGCTGGCAGCTCTTGATGTGGCCGTGCTTCTGGTCGGCCACGCTCGCCTCCAATGCGGCGATTGGCCAGGGGCTCTATTCCGGCAGCCTGCTGGTGTCCCACCTTTTCCTCTATTTCATCGGCGCCGTCGCCATGCGCGGCGCCGGCTGCACCTATAACGATCTCGTCGACCACGAGATCGATATGGAAGTGGCCCGCACCCGCTCGCGTCCGCTGCCCTCCGGCCGCGTCACCCGCGCCCGCGCCAAGATCTTCATCGGCATTCAGGCGCTGGTCGGCCTCTTCGTGCTCTTGCAGTTCAACTGGTTCACCGTCTTTCTCGGCCTCCTCTCGCTCGGCATCGTCGCGCTTTATCCCTATGCCAAGCGCTTCACCGACTGGCCGCAATTCTATCTCGGCCTTGCCTTTTCCTGGGGCGCGCTGATGGGCTGGGCCGGCATTCTGGGCGGCCTCTCCTTTGCCGCCATCCTGCTCTACGCCGCCTCCGTTGCCTGGACGATCGGTTACGACACGATCTATGCGCATCAGGACAAGGAGGATGACGAGCTGATCGGCGTGCGCTCCACCGCGCGCCTCTTCGGTGATAAGACGAGGCAATGGCTGATCGGCCTTTATGGGCTGACGCTGTTGCTGATGTTTGCGGCCTTCGCGCTCGCCGGCGCCAATCTCATCGCCTTTATTGCCTTGTTCGGCGCGGCCGGCATGTTCGCTTGGCAGATTGTCCGGCTCGATATCAACGATCCCGCCCAGTGCCTGGCGCTCTTCAAGTCGAACAACCGCGTCGGCCTGACCATCTTCCTCGGCCTGTTCTTTTCGCTGCTCTTCGCCCTTCCTTGAGGGCAATGACCCGTAACACGAAAAACCCGGCACAAGCGCCGGGTTTCGAAATTTTCCGAGATATTACCGCCGAAATGGCGCTGTCGCGATTTCGGTCAGTTGCGGGCGATGATTTCCTTGCCTTCGATCTTCATGGCGACGCCCAGCTGCCCGGTGGTGCGACGCACGAGGAAGCGCGGACGGCGATTGGCGAAGTAGGAATGACGGCGGCGCGGCTTGAGGTCACTGGTGCGCAGCGCCCCGATATGCTCTTCGAGCGGCCGGGCGACGCCATCGGCCTCGACCATCAGCATCGGAATGCGGAAGGCCTCCGACCAGCTGCGCCAGTCGGCGGCGATGTCGCTGAGATCATGGGCGACGAGCAGCGGAATGCAGAGTTCCGGATCCGCATGGTGAAGCTCGAGTGTGACGGTGACCTCGCCGTCGCCATGGTCGATGGCGCGGGCGGCGACACCCTTGAAGACGCGCCTCGGCAGGGCAATCGAGAGTGGCAGGCCGCTGGAGGGAAGGACTTTCCGCAGGACCGCGCCGCGTTCGTCGATCGTGATGCTGACGTCATCCGAACAATCATGGATGGCGTAGCTGACCTGCTGCGGAAAGCGGGACGGATCGAGACGCAGCGTCGTGTCAGCCCAAGCGGGCTTCAAAACGGGATTGTTCATTTCATTCTACCCTTGTCTTACCTGAGAGCCGGTTTTCGGTCTTCTCCTCGGGACTTTTCGTCCTCTATGTCCGACAATAGGCGGCCCCCCTTCCGTACAGCTTAAAAATTGCGGTTAAGAAAACTTTGCCTCCCCTGATGGTTATCAAAACCGAATCCGGCAGGGTTTCCGGAAGGTGAACGGCCCGCTGCCCTGAAATGGCGCAGTCCAAAGGTAAGTCTCGGGTAAGTTTTGCGTGGCAAAATGGGCTCACCAGCAGTTTGTCGTTCTTTAGAGATTTTGCCGAAAAGGGCGCTTTTGATGATCACGGCCTCCCTCGCTTACACGATCCTGTCGAAGGACATGACGTCGAGCTTGAACAAGGTCGCCTCGCAGGCGACGGTCAAGAAGGATGCCCAGTACTACGCGGACAATATCAACAAGGTCAAAGACGTCGACGACTTTCTCGGCGATTACAAGCTCTACAGCTACGCGATGAAGGCCTACGGCCTTGAGGACATGACCTATGCCAAGGCCTTCATGAAGAAGGTGCTCGAGAGCGATCTGACCGACCCGAACAGCTACGCCAACAAGCTTTCCGATACGCGCTACCGCGAATTCGCCGCCGCCTTCAATTTCAACGCACCCGACAAGGACGTTCAGACCGATGCTCAGGAGGACGAGCTCATCGGCCTCTACAAGCAGTCCTTCGTCGATGCCGACAAGGCGTCTGCCACCGAGAGCACATATTACAGCAACAATATCGACAGTGTGCAGACCGTCGACGACCTGGTCAACAACACCCGGCTGCGCACCTATGTGCTGAAGGCCTTCAAGATCGATCCCACCTATGCCTCAAAGGATTTCCTGCGGCAGGTGCTGACGAGCGACCTCAGCGACCCGACAAGCGTCGTCAACACGCAGGGCGGCGACAAATACAAGGCGCTTGCCGCCCAGTTCAGCTTCAATGCCGATGGTACGGTCAACGGCAGCGCCCAGACCGCGACGCAGAAGGCGTCGATCATCGAGACCTATACGCTGAACAACCAGTCTGTGATCATCGACAATTCCGTCGGTTCCGATGTCGTCTATGTCAGCAAGACGGCGGCCGAATACAATCAGGCCTATTACACCGCCAAGATCGGTTCGATCACCAACGTCGACGATCTCGTCGCCGACAGCCGACTGACCTCCTATATCAAGACCGCCTACAGCATGGGCGCCGATTTCACCGCGCCGGCGCTGCGCATGGTGTTGACCGACCCCGGTTATGCCCAGCTGATGGGCTTTACCGACGTTTATAACGCCTTCAATTTCAAGGCCGACGGCACGACATCGACAACGGCGCGTGCCCAGACGATCGACCAGTCGAACAAGCTGAAGGACGCGGCGGCAAGCACCGCCAATTATTATAGCGTGACCTCGCGGTCGAGCAGCATCACCAATGTCGACGACCTGCTCGCCGACAGCGTTCTGGCGCGCTATATCAAGGATGCCTACGGCCTCGGCACCAGCTTCAGCAATGCCGAGCTGAAGAGCATTCTGACGGACTCGACCTATGCCGCCGCCCAGGGGAAAGCCGGGCTCAATGCCGACTTCAACTTCAATGCGGACGGCTCGATCAACGGTTCGGTGATCCAGACCGACGCACAGCGCAAGTCGACCACCGACAAATCGGCGGCGAACGCAGCGCACTTCAACGCCATGATCGGCAATATCACCAATGTCGACGACATCATGTCCGATCCCGTCGCCGTCAGCTATCTCAGAACCAGCATGCAGATCGCCGACAGCGTTTCCGACGCAACGCTGAGGAGCTTCCTTGTCGATCCCGCGGCTGCCAGCGCCCAGGGCTATAGCGACGTCCACGATCTCTTCAATTTCAAAACGGACGGCTCGGTCGCGACCCTCTATGCCACGCAGAGTGCGGCGCAAAGCGCCAGCACGGCAAGCAAGGCCGACGATGCCGCCGTCTATTACCAGGCAACGATCGCCGGCATCTCCAATGTCGACCAGCTGCTAAGCGACCGCCGGCTGAACAATTTCATCCGCAACGCCTACGGCATCCCGTCGACCGTCAGCGATGTCGATCTGCGCGCTATCCTGACCGATCAGAGCGGCACCGGCACCTATGCCGACGTCGCCGCCGCCTTCAACTTCAAGGCGGACGGTTCGCTCGAGGATGGCATGGCGGCACAGACATCCGCCCAGATCACCAACACGAAAATTGCCGCCACGGCGCGCACGGACGACTATTCCGCCCGCATGGCGACGATCGCCAATGTCGATGATCTCATCGCCGATCCTGCCATCACCAACTTCCTGAAGAGCACCTACAATCTGCCGTTCGATATCTCGGACGCCGATCTCAAGAGCATCCTGACCGATGCGACCGCCGCTGCCGCGGCCGGCTATTCCGACCTCAATGCCGATTTCAACTTTGCCGCCGACGGATCGCTTCCCGTCGTCAGCTCGATCCAGACCGCAGATCAGGCGCAGACCACCAACGACAACTACATGGCGCGCTATGACGACGAGCGCGACGAGGCGATCGAAGAAGTTGCCGACAATTACAAGAGCATGATGGCCGACAGCACGAGCCTGCTCGATTTCTCCGAGATCAACAGCGTCAACGACTTCCTGCGCACCAATCGAACGGCAGATTTCAAGAAGAGCAACGACAATCTGCCGGATCTCTATCATGTCGCGCTGCAGGCCTACGGCTTGACCGATCAGGATGTGCCGCGCTCGATGATGCGTAAAATCCTGACGAGCGATGCCTATGATCCGGACGGCTATATCGCCTCGCTGAAGGACGAGCGCATCACCAACCTGGCGCGCGCCTTCAACTTCGGCCCCGACGGCAAGCCGGCGGCGCCACTCCAGGCGCTGCCGGACGCGACCATGGCCAAATACGCCACGGACTACAAGGCGCATGTAACCATGCTGCTGAAGGCTGGGCCGGTAAAGGACAAGGCATCGAAGGACGCAACGGCCGAGGTGGATTATTTCGCCAAGGGTATGGCGAAAGTGCAGTCGCTCGACGATTTCCTCGATGATAGCCGCCTGACCGATCTGGTGTTGAAGGCGAACAACCTCGACCCGAAGGATTACGACAAGGCGACGCTGAAGAAGATCTTCACCTCCGATCCCGACGACAAGAAGAGCTACCTCAACACCAAGGCCGATGCGCGCTTCAAGGATATCGTCGCCGCCTTCAACTTCGACAAGGACGGCAATCTGACCCGTGCCAAGATAGGCTCCATCCAGAACAAGGCGGCCGAGGAGAATACCCAGGAGCTCTACCTGCAGCAGACGCTGGAGACCCAGGAGGGCGAAAGCAACGACGGTGTGCGTCTGGCGCTCTACTTCAGTCGCAAGGCCTCCAGCATCACCTCGCTCTATTCGATCCTCGGCGACAAGGCGCTCTATCAGGTCATCACCACGGCCTACAGCCTGCCGTCACAGATGTCGAGCATGGATGTCGCCAAGCAGGCCGATCTCCTCAACCGCTTCGTCAAGCTCGAGGATCTCCAGGATCCGAAGAAGGTCGACAAGCTGCTGCGGCGCTTCACCGCGATGTACGACGTCCAGAACAGCACCCAGCAGTCGCCGGCGCTGCAGATCCTAACCGGCGGCGGCACGCAGCAGGCTTAAGGTGGTTCAGGCAGGAGCGCGCACAGCGGCGCGGGTGGCGGGCCCTCACCGTAACCTTACCGGGGGTGAGCCACTCGTCTCGCCCACGGCGGTGAAGCCGGCGCACCCGCTTCGTTTGGCGAAAAGCTAATCCCATACTCCGTCATCCCAGGCCTTGAAGCCTGGGATGACGGAGTGTGAGGTCGACGGAAGAGCCAATCAGGGCGCTCGACAACGGTCCGTGCCCGCAGGCGGACGAGGGACAATTCCCTGACTGCCGCCGCTCACGCCTCGAGACTGACGACCTTTCCCGGGTTCATGATATTGGCCGGATCGAATGCCCGCTTGATGCGGCGCATCAGTTCGATCTCGATCGCCGGGCGGATCGCCGCCAGTTCGTCGCGCTTCAGCTGGCCGATGCCGTGTTCGGCCGAAATCGAGCCGCCATGGGCGAGCACCAGCCCATGCACGATATGGTTCATTTCGCGCCAGCGGGCGATGAAGGCGGCCTTGTCGGCGCCGATCGGCTGGGAAATATTGTAATGAATATTTCCGTCGCCCATATGGCCGAAGGCGCAGATGCGCGCGCCCGGCATGGCCGCTATGACGGCTCTTTCCGCTTCGGCCATGAAATGCGGGATCTTCGACACCGGCACGGACACGTCGTGCTTGATCGAGCCGCCTTCCGGCTTCTGGGCGTCCGACATGCTCTCGCGCATATGCCAGATCGCCTTCTGCTGGGCGACCGATGAGGCGATCGCGGCGTCCAGCACCAGACCGGCCTCGAAGCCCTGCTCCAGCACGCCATTCATCATCCGCTCCGCCGTTTCGGCTGAATCCGATGTCGAAATGTCGATCAGCACGTACCAGGGGTAAGCCGCTTGCAGCGGATCGCGGACGCCGTCGATGTGGCGCGTGGTGATCTCGACGCCGAAGCGCGGCATCAGCTCGAAACCGGTCAGCGATGTGCCGCAGAGGCTGGCGGCAAGATTGAAAAGCGCAAGCGCATCCTCGACCGAATTGAGGCCGGCGAACGCAACCTGGTGGCCGAGCGGCTGGGGAAACAGCTTCAGCACCGCCCCGGTGATAATGCCGAGCGTGCCTTCGGCGCCGATGAAGAGATCGCGCAGGTCATAGCCGGTATTGTCCTTCTTCAGGCGGCGCAGGCCATCCCAGATCTCGCCGGTCGGCAGCACCACTTCGAGGCCGAGGCAGAGCTGGCGCATATTGCCATAGGCAAGCACGGCCGTGCCGCCGGCATTGGTGGAGAGATTGCCGCCGATGCGGCAGGAGCCCTCCGAGCCGAGCGACAGCGGAAAGAGCCGTCCATGCGCCTCGGCCGCCTTCTGCACATCGGCAAGGATGGCGCCGCCATCGGCGACCAGCACATTCGCCACCGGGTCGACGTCGCGGATCCTCGTCATGCGTTCGAGCGACAGGATGATGTCGGCCTGGCCGGTGCGCGGCGTCTGGCCGCCGACGAGGCCGGTATTGCCGGTCTGCGGCACGATCGCCGTTCCGGTCTCGGTCGCAAGCTTCATGATCTCGGAGACTTCCTCGACCGAACTTGGCTTCAGCAGGAGAGGTGAGGAGCCATGATAGAGCCCGCGGTTTTCGATCAGATGCGGCGCCAGATCGGCGTCATCGCGCAGCGCATATTTTTCGCCGACGATTGCGGCGAAACGGTCGAGAAGATCGGTGGAAATGCCGGCGCTGTTCATCTGGTCGATCCTCTATCGCTTCTATCAGGTCAGTCAGTCGCGGGGCGCGGCGGCCCTTTGCAGCCGGTCGTTGATGGCTTCGCCGAGTCCGTCGTCCGGAATGGGCGAAAAGGCGATGCTCGACACCCCGCAGGCATCGGCTCGCTTCATGTAGTCGAACAGATTGGCCGCCGCTTCCGCCAGATCGCCGCGCGGGCTGAGGTCGAGGGCGATGCGTGCCTGGCGCGCGCCTTCGACCGCCGCACCGCCGAAGACGATCAGCGCTTCGCCGGGTTCCACCGCCGTCGCATTGAGGCGCACGCTGGCGCCCGGCGCATAATGCGAGGCGAGCATGCCGGGCGCCTCGATTGCCGCCGATGCCTTTTTCGCGCGCAGCAGCGGCTGGCCCGCCACGCGCTCGATCTCGCGCGCCGCCAGCCCGCCGGGCCGAAGCAGCCGTAGCCGGCCACCCTCCGCCTTGACGATTGTCGATTCGACGCCGACCGCGCTCGGTCCCGCGTCGAGGATCAACGGGATTCTCGCCCCGAGATCGGCTTCGACATGGGCCGCACTGGTCGCGCTGATGGCGCCTGAGGTGTTGGCGCTGGGAGCTGCGAGCGGCCGTCCGAAGGCGCCGATCAGGGTGCCGGCGAAGCCCTTGGGCACGCGCACGCCGACGCTGTCGAGGCCGGCGGTCGCCAACGCGTGGATCGGGCTTTCAGCCTTCAGCGGCAGTACGAGCGTCAGCGGGCCGGGCCAGAAGGCTTCGGCGAGCGCCCGCGAGACGGGGTCGAACTCGGCATGCTGTTCGGCCATCTCGAGATCGGCCATATGGCAGATCAGCGGATTGAAGCGCGGCCGACCCTTGGTTTCGTAAATGCGGGTGATGGCGGTCGGATTGGTGGCGTCGGCCGCAAGGCCATAGACCGTCTCTGTCGGCATGGCGATGGCAAAACCTTGGGAAAGAGCGGCACAGGCCGCTTCGAGCGCCGCCTGCCTGTCTGCCCTGATGTCGATGATGCGTGCCATATGCTGCCCGTGTCTGGTTCCGGCAGTCATTAGGCTTTCCGCGGCCGGCGATCAATCGCCTTGTTGGCTCACAGTTGGCGGATGATTTCGCGCAGCTGTTCGTTGCGGGCGCCGAGCAGCAGGATGTTTCGGATCGCCGCCTGCGGATCGTGGGTGCGAAAGAGCAGCCCATTGCCGCGCACCGAGCGGTCGATGGTCATCTTTTCGGCGGAATCCTCCCCGGGCTTGATCGCGACGGCGAAATACATCCGGGAATAGCCGACGTCGATCCGTTCGAAGAAATTGTCGTTGTCGCCGATATCGGAATAGAAATTGGAGATGTAGAAGGCCCAGCTCACCTCTTCATAATGGGCGAATTT
Organism: Rhizobium sp. NLR22b; assembly: GCF_019685295.1. Classification (NCBI taxonomy): domain Bacteria; kingdom Pseudomonadati; phylum Pseudomonadota; class Alphaproteobacteria; order Hyphomicrobiales; family Rhizobiaceae; genus Rhizobium; species Rhizobium sp. NLR22b. Next base: position 104,584 of record NZ_JABDWM010000001.1, on the reverse strand, counting down.
GGTGCGCGCCGCGGTGACGTGGCAATAGCCGAGATGCGGGCTGTCCTGCAGCGTCCGGTGAAAGATCATCTTCGGAAACTGGATCGAGTGGTGGAAGCCGTTGATGTGCTGATGCGTCTTCTCGCCGGCCGCCTCCAGCTTGCGGCCGGTCTTTGCGGCGACCTCGTCATGGGTGAGGTAGCGCCTTTCCTCGGCCAGCCAGTGCCGCCGTTCGCGGGGGATGCGGCCGGTGCGCAGGAATTCGGAATGCGCGGCGACCAGTTGCCGCTCCTGCGGCCGGATTACTTCTTTCGCGTCGAAATAGCGGAGTCTGGCCATGGTTTACGTGCTTCGTCGGTCTGAGGTCGACAGCGGGATAAGAGCGTATGCTTAAAGCGGTATTAAGAGGCGACCGGCGCATCGGCGGAAGCCGGCGATGTCGTAAATGCGACAATCACCAATATCGGGGAGCCGCCCTCTTTGCCAATCCGGTCTTTACGCAATGTCGCAATTGACGATAATTGCCTGCAGAGTCCGACATCGGGTCGATCGCGAGGGGCTGTGTCGAAGCCTCGGCGCATCCTGTCGTCAATTTCGAAGCCGATGTCGCATTACAACCAAGCGGCAGGAATGCCAGGTGATTAAATGGCGTCATGAACAATTCTCCCGCAGGAGAAGGAAGCAGGCGCGCTTCCATAGCCTTCCGCTTGAAGGCGCGGCAGCCGGTGCACGAGGACATGAAGATGGATATTCGCAGCAACGTATTACGTCAGCTCAAGAACCGCCGCGAGGGCTTCAGCCTCGAACAGCCGTTCTACACCGACGAGGATTATTTCAAACTCGACATGGAGATGATCTACTATCGCGACTGGCTGTTCATGGGCCATGATTGCGAGTTGCCGAAGCCGGGCGCCTATTTCACCGTCCAGATCGGCTCTTATCCGGTCGTCATCGTCCGTGGCCGTGACAATGTCATCCGCGCCTTCCACAACAGCTGTCGTCATCGCGGCTCGCGCGTCTGCACGAAGGAGCACGGCTCTTCCGTGCGTCTCGTCTGCCCCTATCATCAGTGGACCTACGATCTCGACGGCAAACTTGCCTTTGCCCGTCACATGGGCGACGATTTCGACAAAACCGGCTTCAATCTGAAGCCCGTCCACTGCGAGAGCGTGGCAGGCTATATTTTCATCTGCCTCGCCGACACGGCCCCGGATTTCAAGCCGGTGCGCGACAAGATCGAGCCCTATATGGCGCCGCACCGGATCGGCGAGACCAAGATCGCGTTCCAGAGCACGATCATCGAGAAGGGCAACTGGAAGCTCGTCTGGGAAAACAACCGCGAGTGCTACCACTGCGCCGCCAATCACCCGGAACTCTGCCGCACCTATCCGGAAGCGCCGAGCGTCACCGGCACGGACGGCGGCGCCGACGATCCGGAGATCGCCGGCCATTGGGCGCGCTGCGAGGCCGCCGGCCTGCCGAGCAAGTTCCAGATCTCGCCGGACGGTCAGTTCCGCACCGCCCGCATGCCGCTGATCGAGGACGCCGAAAGCTACACTATGTCCGGCAAGCCCGCCGTGCAGCGCCGGATATCCGACGACATCTCGATCAATCGTATCGGCACGATGCTGCTCTTCCACTATCCGACGACGTGGAACCATCTGCTCGGCGACCACGCCATCTCCTTCCGGGTGCTGCCGCTCAACGCCAACGAGACGGCGGTGACGACCAAGTGGCTCGTCCACAAGGACGCGGTGGAGGGCGTGGATTACAATCTCGAGGAACTGACCCACGTCTGGACCGAGACCAACGACCAGGACCGCCGGATCGTCGAGGAAAATGCCTTCGGCATCCACTCGCCCGCCTATGAGCCCGGCCCCTATTCCGCCCTGCACGAGGGCGGCGTCATGCAGTTCCTCGAGTGGTATTCGAACTTCATGGTGAACCGCCTGCAGGGCGACCAGGCGAAAATCTCCGCCGTCGCCTGAGCGCGCCGGTTGACCCCGCTTATCCAAAAGCGGCCCGTTCCGGCCGCTCTTGGAACCATTTTCTCCCGAAAGCGTTGCAAGACCAAGCGGTTATCGTTACTGAACGGAGAGAGAGAAATGATCGGCCTGAGAAACAAAATTGCGACCGCGGTATTGGCCGCCGCCGTCGTGCTGACGGGCTTCGTGCCGTCGCAAGCAATACAGATGCCGGCCGCGCCGCAGGTTGAAAAAACCTCGGCTGTCGAGAACGTCCAATACTACCGCGATTATTATCGGCCTTACCGCCGCGACTACTACCGGCCCGGCTATCGCCCCGGCGCCTACTACCGCCCCGGCTGGTATGGCGGCTATCGCGGCTATTCCTACTACCGCCCCGGCTATCGCCGCTATAACGGCTACTGGTATCCGCTCGCCGCCTTCGGCGCCGGCGCGGTCATTGCTGCTCCGCGCTACGCCGCGCCCGCGCCGCGCATGGGTTCGGCTCACGTCGCCTGGTGCGCGAACCGCTACCGGTCCTACCGCGCCTACGACAACACCTTCCAGCCTTATAACGGCCCGCGCCAGCAGTGCTATTCGCCTTATTGATAGGCCCTGAATGCTGCCCGTCACCCTTCCCCTTTCCCGCAAACGGAAGAGGGGAAGGGCCAAACGTGGGGAGCGAAGCGGAGGGCCGTGGCACGAAGGAACGGCGCAACAACTCAGTGAACGACGGTGATCACCGGAATGCCTGCTTCCTTGGCGGCACGGATTAGCGCTTCCCGCGCGTCCTCAGCCGGAACATCCCCATGGATCGCATCGCGGCACACCATGATAGCTGTAAGATATTCCTCCCCATCGTCGAGGGGCCAGCAGGCGGTCAGCATTTGGGCCGCCTCCCAGAGGCTCGCGACGAGCTTGTATTTTTCCGGCCCGTTCACGACGAGCATCAGAGGGCAAAATTCTCCAGGTGTGTGCCACTTCATGACATTAGACCTCCACACGGTGAACATATTAGTAACCGTGCAAGAACCGTTCCGGGCGAGGTGGTGGCATGAACCAACTGATCACGCGGGCACCGATGTCTGAGATTGCCCGCCATCACCGAGGCCATAATCAGATGGACGAAGCGTCGCAATGCTGAGAGCGGCCGCGTGCCGCATGATGCGATAGGCGCAACGCCGCGGCATCCGCTGCGTCGGCGGCGAGTTTGGCAAGAACGCTAACCCACCCTCCGTCATCCTTCGGCCTTGAGCCGAGGATCCATGCCCGGTACTGGTGGAGGAGGTGTACGTGGATCCAGGGTCAAGCCCTGGGATGACGGAGTGTCGGGCGAGCCCTGTGCCAAACCTCGCAACTCACGACAGAGTAACAACGGAGTTGCCCAGCACGCCAACCGCACCTGTCACATTCAAAGTATATTCACCCGCCGCAGCAGCCACCAGGCGAATGCGATCGAGGCGATGATGAGAGCGACGGCGTATTCGGTGCCGTAGTCTCCGACGGCGAAGGGCAGGTTTGCCGTATTCATGCCGAAGAAACCGGTCACCAGCGTCGGTGGTAGCAGGAAGGCCGTCATGATCGACAGCAGGTAGAGGTGGCGGTTGGTCTCGGAGGATTGCTTTGAATCGATTTCTTCGTGCAGCAGGCGCGCTCGGTCCTGCAACGCGTAGATATCGTGGTCGACCGTTTCCAGCCGGCTCGTCAGCCGCCGCGCCACGTCGTCGAAGCCGAAGGGCATCTCGTCCTCGTCCGCCGCCGCCGCCCGGCGCATCAGCGCCAGCACCGTGCGCAGATGCCGATGCAGCCTGACCACGGTTCGCCGCACCGGCGCCAGCCGGCGGCGCTCGTCGCGCGGGGCGTTGTCGTAGACGATATCCTCGATCTGGTTCAGTTCTTCGGTGAGTTCGATAACGATGGCAATCAGCGTGCGCTGAAATTCGATCACCAGCAGTTCGAAGAGATCGACCGGCCGTGAGAATTTGCCCGGATTTTTCTCGATGAGTGCCCGCGCTCGCTCGACGCTGCGCAGCGGCTGCAACCGGGTCGTGATGATGAAACGGTCGGACATGGCGAAATGCAGCCAGCCGAGATTGTTGGTATCTTGAGCGAAATCGCGCTGACAGTCGACCAGCGTGCCGTAGAGCATCTGCTCGTCGACGGTGATGGCCGCATGCGTGTCATGCGTCGTCAGCGCCGATTTCGCGTCCTCCGTCAGCCCGTTGAGCGTCTCGAGCAGGGCCGGCACGCGGGCGTCGACGAGGTTGAGATGCAGCCAGTAGAAACAGTTCTCCGCCGTCAGATCCGCCACGGTCGCGCTGTTGGTCAGCCGCACTGCCCTCTTTTCTTCAGGTGAGAAGCGATAGGCCCAGACGAAACCGGGTATGTTGACGGGCAATGTATCCACTGTTCGCCGATCCTCTGCGAAGGCGATGTCCATCCTGGAGATTCTTCATGACGCCCATTTGTGCAACTGTGCAAGAGCAAACCGCCACAGCGTGCGAAATATGGCACGGCGGCAGGTGAATCGAAATTGACGTTTACGTAAAAATCAATTAGCCCTTGCCTGGCAGGGACTTTGTGCGAGGTGCAAGCCGGTCCCCCGGAGGAGAAGCATGTACAAGGCGCCCGTCGAGGAAATCGCGTTCACATTGAAGCACGTAGCCGGTATGGGCGAGGCGATGTCCAGCGGTGTTTTTGGCGATCTCGGTGAAGATCTCGTCGAGGCGATTCTCTCCGAGGCGGGACGTTTTGCCACAGAGGAAGTGACGCCGCTCGCCGACATCGGCGACCGCCAAGGCGCCCGTCTCGTCGACGGCGAGGTCCGGTTGCCGGATGGCTGGCGCGATCTTTACCGCAGTTGGATCGCCGGCGGGTGGAACGGTCTAACGGCGCCGGAGGCTTTCGGCGGCCAGGCCCTGCCTGACATGCTGAATGTCGCGGCGCTGGAAATGTGGAATTCCGGCTCCATGGCCTTCGCGCTCGCCCCGACGCTGACGATGGGCGCCATCGAGGCCGTCTACACCCATGGCAGCGCCGCGCTAAAGGAGACATATCTGGCAAGGATGGTGTCCGGCGAATGGACCGGCACCATGAACCTGACCGAGCCGCATGCCGGCTCTGATCTCGGCGCCCTGAAGGCCCGCGCCGAACGCCGGCCCGACGGCAGCTACCGCATCTTCGGCCAGAAGATCTTCATCACCTGGGGTGAGCACGACGCGGCCGACAACATCATCCACCTGGTGCTGGCGCGGCTGCCGGATGCGCCGGCCGGCACGCGCGGCATCTCGCTCTTCCTGGTGCCGAAGTTTCTGGTGAACGACGACGGCTCGCTCGGGACCCGCAACGATCTCTTCTGCCATGCGCTGGAGCACAAGCTCGGCATCCATGGCTCGCCGACCTGCACGATGATTTATGGCGACGGCCGGTTCGGCGACGAAAAGGGGGCGATCGGCTGGCTGGTCGGCGAGGAGAACAAGGGGCTCGCCTGCATGTTCACGATGATGAACAATGCCCGCCTGGCGGTCGGCATGCAGGGGGTGGCGATCGCCGAGGCCGCCACTCAGAAGGCTATCGCCTATGCCGGCGAACGCACACAGGGCAAGGCCCCGGGCTGGTCGGCCGCCGGCATGAGCCCGATCATTGAACATTCTGACGTCGCCCGCATGCTTCTCACAATGAAGGCGCTGACCCAGGGCTCGCGCGCCATCTCCTATGCCTGCGCCCATGCGATCGACATGTCCCGCCGGGCAGGCGACCGCCGCCACTGGCAGGAGCGTGCCGCGCTGTTGACGCCGATCGCCAAGTCGTTTTCAACCGATGCCGGCGTCGAGGTCGCCTCGCTCGGCATCCAGGTGCATGGCGGCATGGGCTTCATCGAGGAGACCGGTGCGGCCCGTTATCTCCGCGACGCCCGTATCGCGCCGATCTACGAGGGCACCAACGGCATCCAGGCGATCGATCTCGTCACCCGCAAGCTGCCGCTTTCCGGCGGCGATCAGGTAAAAGGCTTCATCGCCGAGTTGAAGGGGATCGCCGACGGTGTCCGCCGCTCGAATCTCGATGGTTTCGGCGAGACAGGCGCGCGGCTCGATGCAGCCATCGCCGACCTTGAGCAGGCCACGGCCTGGCTTCTGGAGGCGCTGGCAGACGACAGAACCGCGGAAGCGCTCGCCGGCGCCACGCCCTATCAGCGCCTGTTCGGGCTGGTGCTCACCGGCTGTTATCTCGCCAAGGGGGGCCTGGCCGTGAGCGGCGACGGCAAAGCCGAGGGCCGAATCGCGCTCTGCCGCTTTGCCGCCGAAAACCTGCTCGCCGAGACCGCAGCCCTTCGCGACCGAGTCGTCAATGGCGCGGCAAGCCTTGCCGCCGCCCGCATTCTGCTTGTCTGAGGAAAACTCCATGACCGATCACATCATCGTCGAGCAGCCTTCCGCCCATCCCGGCGTCCAGCTCATCCGCTTCAACCGGCCGGAAAAGAAGAATGCGTTCACGCGGGCGATGTACCGCAGCATGACCGATGCGCTGAATGGCGCCAATGCGGACGCGAAGATAAGGGTGACGGTGTTCCTCGGCACCGATGGCAGCTTTTCGGCCGGCAACGACATCGCCGATTTTCTGGCCGCCGCAACGGGCGGCGGCATGGGAGAGGAGCTGATCGATTTTCTCTACGCGCTCGTCAGATCCGAAAAGCCGCTGGTCTCCGGGGTCGACGGCCTGGCGATCGGCATCGGTACGACCCTCAACCTGCATTGCGACCTGACGATCGCTTCCGACCGCAGCCAGTTCCGCACGCCCTTCGTCGATCTGGCGCTGGTGCCGGAAGCGGCGTCCAGCCTGATTGCTCCGCGCATCATGGGACACCAGCGGGCTTTTGCCATGCTCGCCGCCGGAGAGACCTTCAGCGCCGAGGACGCACGGGAAGCCGGGCTTGTCTGGAAGGTGACGACGCCGGAAGAGGTTGAAAGCCAGACGCTGGCTGCTGCCGCAAAGCTTGCCGCCAAGCCGCCCGAGGCGCTGCGCATCGCCCGCGAGCTCGTCCGCGGCCCGCGCGAGGAAATTATCGCCCGCATCGATGAAGAGGCTCGCCATTTCTCAGCCCGGCTGAAAAGTGCAGAGGCGCGGGCCGCCTTCGAAGCTTTTATGCGACGTTGAGCCCCTATAATCTAACGGTTCTTGATGAGATTTTAAGCTCCTTTTAAGTATAAGCTAAATAACTAGAGCGCGACGGATTCCTCGGCCGTCCGGGCGCATGATGTGCTTGACCCCCTTGTTCAAATTCATCCAACGGTTGCCGCCGCCCATTTGGCAGCGTGCTTAACCGTTGCGCCCCCGAATCTATTTGAAGGAGTGCATGGCATGACAAAGAAGACCAATCTGATGACGCGCATCCTGGTTGCAGCGTCTATCGTGGTTCTAGCCGCTTTCGCCGCCTTTTCCTATTATATCGATTACGTTCAGCGTAGCGTGACCACCTCTTCAATCGAAGCGAATATCAAATCCTCGGGCGAGCAGGCTGCCCACAGCCTTGCCAACTGGATGAATGGGCGCGTCATCCTGACCGCCATGGTAGGCGATGCTGTCGGTAAGGCGGTCGATCGCGACAGCGTGCGCAAAGTCCTGCAGAATGACGTGCTCGTCACTCAGTTTGTCAGCACCTATTTCGGCGATGAGCAGGGCGTCTTCACATCGTGGCCCGACCTGCCGCTGCCGGCGGGTTACGATCCGCGCAAGCGCCCCTGGTATCAGGATGCCGTCAAGGCAAATGCTCCCGTGCTGACTGAACCCTATACCGATGCATCCAGCGGCAATCTAATCATCAGCACCGCGGTCCCGGTTTCCCGCGACGGCAAGCTTGCCGGTGTTGCCGCCAGCGACTTCTCGCTGGAAACCATGGTCAAGATGATCAAGGAGATCAATCTTGGCGGGCAGGGAGAGGCTTTCCTCGTTAATAGCAGCGGCCAAATTCTCATCCACCCCGATGCAAAGCTGGTGACGAAGACATTGGCCGATGCCTTTCCGACGGTCACCCCCTCGATCGGCGGCAGCCTCACAGAGACCGAATTTACCGGCAAACCGGTGCTCGTGTCCTTCGTACCCGTCGAGGGTCTTCCGACTGTAAAGTGGTATCTCGGCTTCGTGGTCGACAGCGACAAAGCCTTCGCCACGCTCAACCAGTTCCGCATCGCGGCCTTCGTCGCCACGTTTCTGGCCGTCGGCATCATGATTGCCGCCATGGCATGGCTGTTGCACGGCCTCGTCATCCGTCCGATCACGGCGATGACCGCCGCCATGCAGAAGATTGCCGGCGGAGATCTTTCCGCCGCCATTCCGGGCGAGGAACGCCATGACCAGATCGGCTCGATGGCGGAGACCGTTGCCGTGTTCAAGGCCAATGCCATCGACCGGGAGCGCCTGGAAAGCGAGGCTGAGCAGGGTCGCTCGCTGACGGAACGCGAGCGCCGGGAACGCGAAGCGCAGAAAACGCGTGAGGCCGCGGAGATCCGTGAGGCCGTCGATGCGCTTGCTGGCGCGCTCGGAGCACTTTCCGAAGGCAATCTTGCCCATCGCATCGATACGCCTTTTGCCTCCCACCTCGATCGCTTGCGCAGCGACTACAACACCTCGGTCGCCAAGCTGGACGCTGCCCTCCAGGCCGTCGGCAGCAATGCCCACGCAATTGACGCTGGAGCGACGGAAATCCGTACCGCCGCGGACGGTCTTGCCCGCCGCACCGAACAGCAGGCCGCCTCCGTCGAGGAAACGGCTGCCGCTCTGGAAGAGATCACCACGACCGTCAAGGATACCGCTCGCCGCGCCGAAGAGGCCGGCAGTCTGGTTGGCCGCACACGCAACGACGCCGAACATTCGGGCGAGATCGTCAGCAAGGCCGTCGATGCCATGACCGGCATCCAACAGTCCTCGGAGAAGATCTCAAGCATCATCGGCGTTATCGATGATATTGCCTTCCAGACAAACCTGCTGGCTCTCAACGCTGGCGTCGAAGCCGCACGCGCTGGTGAAGCCGGCAAGGGTTTTGCCGTCGTTGCCCAGGAAGTGCGCGAACTGGCCCAGCGTTCGGCCCAGGCCGCCAAGGAAATCGAAGGCCTGATCACGACTTCGAATGCTCAGGTTCGTTCAGGCGTCACACTCGTCGGCGATACCGGCAAGGCGCTCCAGTCGATTGTTACGCAGGTGCAGGAAATCAGCCGCCATGTCGAGGCGATTGTGATCGCCACGCGTGAACAGTCGACAGGCCTCGCCGAGATCAACACTGCCGTCAACACAATGGATCAGGGCACCCAGCAAAATGCAGCCATGGTCGAGGAACAGACGGCCGCCAGCCATGGTCTTGCCCAGGAGGCCGCGAAACTGATGCGGCTTCTGGCGCAGTTCAGACTCGGCGCTCAGGAAGCGTTGGCTGTCCGCCGCGCAGCTTGACAAAGGTTATCATCGGAGATGCCCGCGCTCGCCGCGGGCGTTTCCGATTGCCGAATGACGCCGGTTACTTCTCCAGCGTCGCCACCACCTCGACATGCGAGGTCCACAGGAACTGATCGATCGGCGTCACCCCGGTGATGCGGTAGCCGCCCTCGACGAGGATCGCCAGATCGCGCGCCAGCGTCAGCGGATTGCAGCTGACAGCGGCGATCTTCTTCACCGCCGATCGGGCCAGCTCCTTGCACTGGAACTCCGCGCCGGCGCGCGGCGGGTCGAAGACGACGGCGTCATAGGGCTTCAGCTCCTGCGTCATCAGCGGACGGCGGAAGAGATCGCGCTTTTCGATCGTCACCGGCTTCAACCCCTGGGTATTGCGGGCGGCCTGGTCGAGGGCTGCGAGCGCCTTCGCCTCGGCTTCGACCGCATGGACGCGGCCGACCCGCGCCAGCCTGAGCGAAAACGTGCCGGCGCCGGCAAAGAGATCGGCGATCCGTTTCGATTTCCCGGCATGGGCAAGCACCAGCTCCGCCATCGCCTCTTCCGCCGGCTTGGTCGCCTGGGCAAAGCCGCCTGACGGCGGCGAAACCGAGACACCGCCGAAATCGACGAGCGGCTTCGACGGCTCGACCAGGATCTCGCCATTCACCGTCACGCGGGCGATGCCGCGCAAGGCCAGCACGGTTTCGATCGCCTTGCGCCGCTGCGGGTCGGAGAGTTTCTTGATCTCGTCGACCGCCAGGTCGAGGCCGGAGAGCGTTTCGAGCACCGCGATCCGGAAGGGGTCGGCGCTGGACGCGAGCGACGCGGCGATCGCCGTGATCGCCGGCAGCCGGGCAACAATGCCCGGAGACGAGATCGGACATTCCTCGATGGCGACGATATGATGGCTTTCGGCCTGGTTGAAACCGATCAGCATTTCCTTTTCGGTCCTGCGCGCCGCAAACACCACGCGCCGGCGCTCGCCCGGACGGGCCGGGACGATCTCGCCGACCTCAGGCGTCAACCCCTTCGATCTCAGCGCATCGATGACCAGCTGTCGCTTGAAGGCGCGGTAGGGGCCGTCTGCCAGATGCTGCAGTGTGCAGCCGCCGCAGGTGCCGTTGACGCCGTCGGGACCGAAATGCCGGCAAGGCGGCTCCTGCCGGTCGGGTGAGGGCGCCGCGATCGACATGATCGTGCCATGGCTTTTGACGCGGGCGATCGCCACTGTTTCCCCCGGTAGGGAAAAAGGTACGTAGACCGGCCCCTCGGCCTGGTTTGCAATGCCATCGCCCTGGGCGCCGAGTTTCTCGATCGTGACGGTTTCGGTGCTCACGCTTTCAATCCTGCCAGAAGGTATTCCCGATTGCCGTCGCCGCCTGGTATCGGCGAGGGGATGAGGCCGAGGCTCTTCCAGCCCATGTCCTCGGTGAACCAGCGCTCCAGCTCGGAGGCAACCGCGGGAGCAGAGGAGGGATCTTTCAAAAGCCCGCCCTTGCCGATCGCCTCGCGCCCGGCCTCGAACTGCGGCTTGACGAGCAGCACGGCAACGGCGCCCGGCGCGGCGAGATCAAGCGCCGGCGCCAGCGCCAGCTTCAGCGAGATGAAGGAGACGTCGGAGACGATGAAGGTGGCGGGCTCGCCGATATCGTCGGCGCTGAGACTGCGGGCGTTGAGGCCCTCGCGGTTCGTCACCCGCGGATCGGCCGAGATCCGCGGATGCATCTGCCCATGCCCGACATCGATGGCGGTGACATGCGCAGCACCCCGCTGCAGCAGCACCTCGGTGAAACCGCCGGTGGAAGCGCCGATATCGAGACAGTGATGGCCGGCAGGATCGAGCCGGAAATGGTCGAGAGCGGCGGCGAGCTTCAATGCGGCGCGTGAGACGTAAGCCTGTGCCGGGTCGTGGATCTCGATCTCGGCATCGTCGCCGAAGAGCGCGCCGGCCTTGGTTACAAGCTGGCCGCCGATCCTGACGGTGCCGCGCTGCACGGCGTCGCGCGCCCGCGAGCGGCTGGCAAAGAGGCCGCGGGAGACGAGAAGCTGGTCGAGGCGTTGGCTGTTCTGAGCTGACATCGGCTGTGAATGACCGGCAAAGCCGTCGGTTGCAAGCTTTTTATTCCCTGCGGATTGCCGGGCAATTCCTGAGGTGCGCAATTTAAGCAAATTTAAAGTCTGCCCGCATAGGGTCGGCACGATTGCAGCGGTTGGTTCAAACCGCTTGGCGCCATGAAAGCGCAGGCGTCTTCCGCCGATCATGTTTCCGATTCCCAGTCTCTGCGGTTGCGCCTTGTGCGCGGCCGTCTCTCGCCGCGTCGACTGTCGCCAGGAGAAATTCATCGATGTCTGCCAAAAATATATCCTTGAACGGGAAGCTTGCGGCCACGTTCGCAGCCCTCATTCTGATCTTCGTGTCCGTTTCGGCTTTCGTCTATTCGAAGGCGACGGCGTCGGCGGCCGCCTCCGCCGAGCAGGAAAAATCGGAGCTGCTCGTCAATCAGATCGATGATGCGCTGCAGGCCATGCTCGAGCAGGCGGTCAACCTGCGCGGCTTCATTCTCTTCCGCAGCGACAGCACCTATGGCGACGTCTTCGCCAATCGCGAGCGCATGCTGAAGGCGATCGCCGCCGCCAGGCAGACGGCGGCCGGCGAGCCGCAGCTGCTCGAGATGATCGACGGCATGCAGAAGGCTGCCGACCTCTATTTCCATGAGCTTGCCGAACCGCAGACCAAGGCACGCAAGGAAACCGACATGCCGATCGAAGAGGTCGTCAAGATCGGCGTCAACGCGACCAAGGGCCAGCTTGATGGTTTCCGCCAGGCGTCCGCCAAGATCAAGGCCACCGCCCGCGAAAAGTCGAATGCGCTCGCCGCGATCCGGGCCGATGCCAACAGCGATCTGACGACGACGCTGCTGGCCGGGGGCATCGTCGCCTCGCTTGCCGCCACCCTTCTTGCCTGGCTGATGTCGCGCACCATCGTCCGCCCGGTCGTCGGCATGACCGCCGCCATGGATCGTCTCGCCGGCGGTCAGAACGATATCGAGGTCCCGGCTGTCGAGCGCGGTGACGAAATCGGCCGCATGGCCCAGTCGGTTCTCGTCTTCAAGCAGGCGGCGATCGAGAAGCTGCGTCTTGCCGGTGAAACCGACCGCATGCGCGACGATGCAGAGCGCCAGCGCCAGGCAAGCGATGAGCAGAAGGCGCGCGAGGAGGGCGAGCTCCGCTACGCCGTCGACGCTTTGGCCGGTGGCCTGGCCGGCCTTGCCGTCGGCGATGTCGCCGCCCGCATCCAGACGCCCTTCGCATCGCAATATGACAGCCTGCGCAACGACTTCAATAATGCCGTGGAAAAGCTTCAGGCGGCACTCCAGTCGGTCGGCCGCAATGCCTCGGCCATCAATGCCGGCGCCGGCGAGATCCGCTCGGCCGCCGACGATCTTGCCCATCGCACCGAGCAGCAAGCCGCCGCGGTCGAAGAGACCGCCGCAGCGCTCGAGCAGGTGACGACGACGGTGCGCGACAGCGCCAAGCGCGCCGAGGATGTCGGCAATCTCGTCGAGCGCACCCGCCTCGGCGCCGAAAAATCCGGTGATGTCGTCCGCAAGGCGGTCTCGGCAATGCAGCAGATCGAAAAGTCCTCGGGCGAAATCTCCAACATCATCGGTGTCATCGACGACATCGCCTTCCAGACCAACCTCCTGGCGCTGAACGCTGGCGTCGAGGCCGCACGCGCCGGTGAGGCAGGCAAGGGCTTTGCCGTCGTTGCCCAGGAAGTGCGCGAACTGGCGCAGCGTTCCGCCAAGGCTGCAAAGGAAATCAAGGACCTGATCACCAATTCCGGCACCCATGTCCAGACCGGCGTCACGCTGGTCGGCGAAACCGGCAAGGCGCTGGAAGAGATCGTCGCCGAGGTGCAGGAGATCAACCGCAACGTCAACGCGATCGTCACCGCCACGCGCGAACAGTCGATCGGGCTGCAGGAGATCAACACCGCCGTCAACAACATGGATCAGGGCACGCAGCAGAATGCGGCGATGGTCGAGCAGCAGACCGCTGCAAGCCATGCGCTTGCCCAGGAAGCAAGCGCCCTGGACGAGCTGCTGCGCCAGTTCAAGCTCGGAACCGAGCCTGCCGCTTCGGCCCAGAGGACGGCAGTCGCGACACCTGCCTCCCGCCCGGTCGCCTCTCCGGCCCGCGCCCTTGCCAGCCAGGTCACCAAGGCCTTCGCCGGGCGCCAGGCAACCGCCGCAGCTGCGGTGCAGGAGGAGTGGACGGAGTTCTGAGAGCGCTCAGAGTGGGATGCTAGATGAAGAGGGCGGTGCAGTGATGCGTCGCCCTTTTTCGTTGGAGGGACCGCAGATAAACACGAGAATCATACAGCGATCCACTGCGCCAGCGACGCGTTGGGCAAATACGGAGATGGGAGGTGGGGGAGATGCGCCGCCCTTTTATTGAGGGACTTGCGTGTGGCCCCCTCATCCGCCTGCCGGCGGCGGCGTGTCGATTCCCTCTTCTCCCCAGCGGAGAGAAGGTGCCCGTAGGGCGGATGAGGGGGCCACATGGCATGCCCTCACAATTCATCTACCCCGCAACTCCAACAGCAACACCGCGCCCGAGCGCCCGGAACACGGTCGAAACAATCCCGGCGCGGTCCAACCCGGCATGGGCGTTCATCGCTTCCGGCTTGGCCTGTTCCATCCAGATGTCGGGCATGACGAGCGAGCGGATCTTCAGGCCGTTGTCGAGCAGGCCTTCGCTCGAAAGGTATTGCATCACCTGGCTGCCGAAGCCGCCGACCGAGCCTTCCTCGACGGTGATCAGCATCTCGTGGTGGCGGGCGAGCTGGCGGATCAGGTCGCGATCGAGCGGCTTGGCGAAACGCGCATCGGCGACCGTTGTCGAAAGGCCGGCAGCCTCGAGATCTTCGCTGGCGAGCAGGCAGTCGGCAAGCCGGGTGCCGAAGGAGAGCAGCGCCACCTTGGTGCCTTCCTTGACGATGCGGCCCTTGCCGATCTGCAGGATTTCGCCGCGCGCCGGCATGTCGACGCCGACACCTTCGCCGCGGGGATAGCGGAAGGAGATCGGGCCGGCATCATAGGCGGCTGCCGTGCGCACCATGTGCTTGAGTTCGGCCTCGTCGGCCGCCGCCATCACCACGAAGCCGGGCAGGGTCGCGAGGAAGGCGGTGTCGAAGGAGCCGGCATGGGTCGGCCCGTCGGCGCCGACGAAGCCGGCGCGGTCGATCGGGAAACGCACCGGCAGGCCCTGGATCGCCACATCGTGCACGACCTGGTCATAGGCGCGCTGCAGGAAGGTGGAATAGAGTGCGGCGAACGGTTTGTAGCCTTCCGCCGCAAGGCCGGCGGCAAAGGTCACGGCATGCTGTTCGGCGATGCCGACGTCGAAACAGCGCGACGGGAAGGCTTCTGCGAGCTTGTCGAGACCGGTACCATTCGGCATGGCGGCGGTGATGCCGACGATCTTGTCGTCGAGAGCGGCTTCCTGCACCAGCGCTTCGGCAAAGACGCTGGTATAGCTCGGTGCGTTCGGCTTGACCCGCGCCTGCGCGCCCGTGATGACGTCGAACTTGTTGACGCCGTGATATTTGTCGGCAGCGGCCTCCGCCGGCGGATAACCCTTGCCCTTCTGGGTGACGACATGGATCAGCACCGGCCCGCGGCCATTGTCGCGCACATTGCGCAGCACCGGCAGCAGATGGTCGAAGGAATGCCCGTCGATCGGCCCGATATGATAGAAGCCCATCTCCTCGAACATCGTGCCGCCAGTGACGTAGCCGCGCGCGTGCTCGACGGCGCGCGTGATCGCCCGGTCGATATTCTTGCCGAGATAGGCCGTCAGCTTCTTGCCGAAGTCGCGGAAGCCCATATAGGTGCGCCCCGAAGCGAGGCGGGCGAGATAGGCGCTCATTGCGCCGGTCGGCGGCGCGATCGACATGTCGTTGTCGTTGAGGATGACGATGAGGCGGGCATCGAGGGCACCGGCATTGTTCAGGGCCTCATAGGCCATGCCGGCCGACATCGCCCCGTCGCCGATGACGGCGATGACGCGGCGGTCGGTTTTGTCGAGATCGGCGGCAATCGCCATGCCGAGGCCGGCCGAGATCGAGGTCGAGGAGTGCGCTGCCCCGAACGGATCATATTCGCTCTCGGCCCGGCGGGTGAAACCGGAAAGGCCGTTTTCCTGGCGCAGCGTGCGGATGCGGTCGCGCCGGCCGGTGAGAATCTTGTGCGGATAGCATTGGTGGCCGACATCGAAGATCAGCCGGTCGTTGGGCGTATCGAAGACGCTGTGGATGGCGATCGTCAGCTCGACCACGCCGAGGCCGGCGCCGAGATGACCGCCGGTGCGCGACACCGCATCGATCATTTCATCCCGGACCTCGCGGGCAAGCTGCGGCAGGTCGCGATCCTCGAGCTTGCGCAGGTCGGCGGGATAGACGACCTGGTCGAGCAGGGGGGTCTTCGGCAGTTGTGTCACGGGCGGGCGCTCTTTCTTGCTTTTCCTCGTTTCGCTTTATTCGATTAGATCGGGGCAAAACAAGTGCATTTCAGGAACCGAAGGTTTTCACCTTAGAGCATGGCGGAAAAAAGTGTGAGCGGTTTCGGTAGATATCACTTTCTATTTCTGTGAGTTGCATTTGCCCGATTTTCCCAGCCGATCGAACGCGCGAAGAGCTGGCGAGCAGCTTGAATATGACACGGAAGGGTAGCAATGTTGCCTTGCTCACTGGGGAGACGGGTCATGGGAACGATTGTTGCAGCGCATGCCTATGTGAACAACGAGGTCGCCTATGTGGCCTGGGAGATAGACGACAAGATCGACGGATGCCTCGGCTTCGAAGTCGTCCGCGTGTATCTCGACGAGCAGGGAAACGTCGCGAAAAGAGCCGATGGCAGCGAGGACCGGGTGACCTGCGCCGCCTGGGTAGCCTTCAAGGGACAGCGCAATCCGCATTGGCTGCCGCAAACGACCTCGCTCTGGCCGGTGCAGAAGCTCTCCTGGCGCGATCTGACGCTGCGCAAGCGGCGCAACGAGATGAGACGACGGCCGGACGAGGTCCGCGTGCGTTACGAGATCCGTCCACTTGGCGACCTGAAGCCGGGCCTGCAGGCCGCGCCCGATCCGACACCTGAGATCGTCCAAATCAACAAGCGGGACGAAAAGGGCAGGCCGATCAGGAAGCCTGACGGCACCTTCGAGAAAATCTCAGTCAAGGCCTATGAAGGGCCGCCGCGGCCGCTCGGTTATCTCGGGCCGGCCGTCGCCTCCAATCGGGTTCATGTGACGCGCAAGCGCGGCCAGTTCGAATCGACCTTCACCAACGGTATCCTGGCTGCCCAGTGGCTGCGAAACGTCCTGCTGGAAGACGGTGTGAAGAAGCCGAACGAGCTGATCGACATGATTTCCGATCCGGCGAACGGCATCCGCAAATATCTGGCCGGCGATGTCATTCCGATGCTCAGGGAGTTCATGAATGCGCCTGGACGCTTTCTGATCGCCCTCTATGAGTTGGAGGACAAGGAACTGCTCGAGCTTCTGCTGGCCAACAAGGACAGGTTACGCATCATTCTCGCCAACACCGGCAAGGTTAGCGACGATTGGGATGTGCGCAATCATGAGGCGCGCAAGGCGCTGATTGAGGCCGGCGTCGAGATTCACCACCGGATGTTCAACAATTCGAGCCAGATCGGCCACAACAAATTCGTGGTGCACATAGCGCCCGACGGGACGCGCAGCGTGTTCACCGGCAGCACCAACTGGACGGCCACGGGACTTGCCGGCCAGTCCAACAACGCCTTGATCGTCCGCAACGATGCGGTCGCCGCGGCCTATGTTGCCTATTGGGAGCGGATGCTGGAAGATAATGCGACGCTGGAAGCTCCCGTCGAATTCGACGACGGCATGCCGGACAACCAGCAGAGCAAGGCGTTCCGTCGCTCGAACGAGACGCCGTCCATTGTGCCCACCGGCAATGGCGCTTCGGTGGAAGCATGGTTCTCGCCGAACATGCAGAGCCGAAGGAAGGGCAAGGATACACCGCCCGACCTTCGCGAGGTCTACCGGCTCATGCGCCGCGCCGAGCATGCGGTGCTGTTTCTGGCCTTCTATCCCGGACAGTCCGGCAAGGATTGCATCGTCGGCGAGGCGATCGACATCGGCCTCAAGGACCAGAAGCTGATCGTCACCGGCGCCGTTTCCAGCCCCCAGGCCATGCCCAACTATGTCCCCAGCAAAAAGAACGATCCCGACGACGAGGACGACGATGTCGACGCCACCTCGCCGCATACGTTCGACGAGGCCAACGTCTCGATCGTCCGGGCCTCGCGCATCGACGACCGGCAACTGCTGGCGGATTTCGGCGCGGAGGAACTGACGGCCAAGAAGGTCGGCGCCATCATTCACGACAAGGTGCTGGTGATCGATCCCTTATCGGATGAGTGCGTCGTCGTCCTCGGCAGCCATAATCTCGGTTTCAAGGCCTCCTACGCCAATGATGAGAACATGCTGATCGTCAAAGGCGACCGCGCCCTTGCCGAGGCCTATGCGGTGCATATCCTCGATGTCTACGACCACTACCGCTTCCGTGCGGTCGAGGCGGAACTGAAGCGCCAGGGCAAGAAGGGCTGGTCGGGCTTCCTCAACGTCGACGACAGTTGGCAGGACGGCTACGTCAATCGCACGAAGGGGGCGCTGACGCGCTATTTCGCGGCGGGTTGATTTCCAGGCGGCCTATCCGCCGCCGTCACCCCTCCGGCAGAGGCACGAATTCCTCTTCGTCACCCGGCACGATATCGAAGCGGCCAGTGCGCCATTCCTCCTTGGCCTTTTCGATCCGTTCCTTCGAGGAGGAGACGAAATTCCACCAGATATAGCGTTTCGAATTCAGCGCCGCGCCGCCGAAGAGCATTAGATGACAGCCGTCGCCGCCGGCTTCCAGCGTGATCGGATCGCCGGGCCGGAAGACCAGCAACTGATCGGCGACGAAGCGATCGCCTGCGATGACCACCTCGCCCGACAGCACGTAGACGGCGCGCTCCTCATGGCCGGCGCCGAAGGGAAAGCGGACGCCCGGCTGCAGGTTGAGATCGACATAGAGCGTGTCGGAGAACGTGCCGACCGGCGATCTCATGCCTTCGAACGAACCGATGACGACCCGGCCGCGCACCCCTGATGTTTCGATCAGCGGCATGTCGGTCTTTTCCGTATGGGCGAAGGAAGGATCGATCTCCTCCTTGTCGTCGGGCAACGCGAGCCATGTCTGCAGCCCGGACATCAGCAACGGGTGGCCGCGCAGATTGTCCGGCGTGCGCTCGGAATGGACGATGCCGCGGCCGGCCGTCATCAGGTTGATGTCGCCGGGACGGATGACCTTTTCGGTGCCGAGGCTGTCGCGATGGCGGATCTCGCCGTCGAAGAGGTAGGTAACGGTCGACAGGCCGATATGCGGATGCGGCTTGACGTCGAGCGCCTCATTGGGCTTCAGGATCGCCGGTCCCATGCGGTCGAAGAAGATGAACGGCCCGACGAGCCGCCGCTGCCGCGTCGGCAGCGCGCGCCGCACCTGGAAGCCGCCGATGTCGCTCGTGCGCGGAATGATCAGGTTCTCGATCGCATCGCAGGCGAAGGCATCGCCGGGCAGGGGATCTTTACCGGGAAAGAAGGACATGAGGGATCTCCGCTTGCAGGGACGTCGACCACAAATAGTCCCTGCAGCGCCGCGCGTCCAACAGGATGTGCCGAAGAGGCTCCATGATGTCAGATCGCGGTGAAGCCGTTATCGACGAAGAGATGAGCGCCATTGACGAAGCTCGATTCATCGCTGGCGAGATAAAGGGCGGCGCGCGCCACGTCTTCCGGTTCGCCGATCCGTCCCTGCTGCGCGGCAATGGCGGCATCCGAAACATCGACGCCGAGCGCCTGCAGGTCGGCGACCTCGCGCAGCCCGTGCGGCGTGCGGATGAAACCGGGGCAGACGGCGTTGCAGCGGATGTTTCGGTCGCGGAACTCGACGGCGATGGCGCGGGCGAACATGTGCACCGCGCCCTTGGTGGTGTCGTACAGCACTTCCATCGGGGTGGCGGCGACCGCCGAGATCGACGAGGTGCAGACGATCGATCCGCCGCCGGCGGCGATCATCTTCGGCAGCACCGCCTTGGTCATCAGGAACATCGAGCGCACATTGACGGCGTGCAGCCAGTCCCATTCCTGAAGCGTCGTCTCCAGGAAAGGCTTGATGACGATGGTGCCGGCATGATTGAAGAGGACCGTCACCGAGCCATAGCGTTCCTCGACGCCGGCCACGGCGGCATTGACGGCGGCTTCGTCCGAGACATCGGCCGTCCAGCAGTCGGCCTCGCCGCCGTCATCACGGATCTGTTTCACCGTCTCGGCGGCCGCCTGGCCATTGCGGTCGATGATCGCAACGCGCGCGCCTTCGGCCGCAAACAGCTTCGAGGCAGCCCCCCCCATGCCGGTCGCGCCGCCCGAGATGATGGCGACCTTGCCCTTCAATCTGTCCGTCATTGTTTGTCCCCTGATGGTTCCGGAAGGGGATCATAGATCGACCGAAAGCCGATCGCCAAGCGTCTTCAAGTGCCGCGTTCGCTACGCTCAGGCGCCGTCCAGCGGCTCGACGCCCTGTGGCCTGCCGGCGCGGTCGAGCCTGATCTTCTCGATGCGGTTCTCGGCCGCCGAAAGCAGCGTCTCGCAATGTTTCTTCAGCGCTTCGCCGCGCTCGTAGATCTCGATCGATTCATCAAGCGCCACGTCGCCGCGTTCCAGCCGGGCAACGATGCTTTCGAGTTCGGCGACCGCCTTTTCGAAGGAAAGGCCTGATACTTCAGGCTTGGCGCTGTCAGTCATTCTCAACCCTTCATCATTCTCAGAATATGCATGCCCGCCGATTCGGCCAGCCCCTCGAGATCATAACCGCCTTCGAGCAGGCTGACGACCCGGTTCTTCGCGTGCCGGTCGGCCAGTTCCAGGACTCTGCCCGTCGCCCAGTCGAAATCCTCACCCGTCAGATTAATCTGCGCCAGCGGATCACGGTGATGCGCGTCGAAGCCGGCGGAGATGATGATCAGATCCGGCCGGAAATCGTCGAGCGCCGGCAGCACGCGCGATTTGAACGCTTCGCGGAAATGGTCGCTGCCGACATTCGGCGAAAGCGGCGCATTGACGATGGTATTGTGCTTGCCCTTCTCCTCCTTGGCGCCGGTGCCGGGATAGAGCGGCATCTGATGCGTCGAACAGAACAGCACCGAGGCATCGTCCCAGAAAATATCCTGGGTGCCGTTGCCATGATGCACGTCCCAATCGACGATGGCGACGCGCTCGGCGCCATGCCTCTTCTGCGCATGGCGGGCGGCGATCGCCGCATTGTTGAAGAAGCAGAAGCCCATCGCCGTCATCTTCTCGGCATGGTGCCCGGGCGGCCGCGCGGCGACGAAGACATTGTCGGCCTGGCCGGAAAAGACGTCGTCGACCGCCGCCATCGCCCCGCCGATCCCGGTCAGCGCCGCCTGCAGGCTTTTGACGCTGGCATAGGTATCGGCTTCGAGTTGATTGATCCGATCTTCCTCCTCGGGGATCTCCCGCATGACGGCGGCAAGATGCTCCTCCGGATGGGCAAGCAGCACCGCATCCTCGCTCGCCTGCGGCGCCTGCCGGCGCTCCAGCCGTTCGAAATTCGGATGCTCCAGCGCGACGTTGATGGCGCGGATCCGGTCCGACCGCTCGGGGTGTCCGGCGGGCGTCACATGTTCCAGGAAGATCGGGTGTTCGTAAAGACGGGTGCTCATGGAGACACTCTATCGGCCGCTTCTGTCATGTTCCACAGCAGATGGGGCATAGCCCGCCGATTTCAACAAGTGCTCCCGCGGCGCTTGCCCACGCTCGGGGACGCGAACCGTTGCTCGCAATATTTGCTCCGATCGCATCGTCATACCCGCGGCGCGCCTTCGAGAACCTGCAAGCCAGGCTCTAACGCTTTGAATCAAATCTGTTTCGATCCAATGAATTATGCAGTAATGTCGGTTTGGGGGAATGTTGTAAGGCAGTATTGTTGATGAGTGAGTCAAAGCGTCCTGGGGTGACGGAAATACGCGTGCCGTTTCGCGATGTCGATATGAACGGCAAGATGTTCCTGGCCTCCTATATTTCTTACGCTGAATCCGTCATTGCGAGCTTCTGGTCGGCACGGCCCGATGTAGACGACGAACCGCTCTATAGCGCCAGCAAGATCTCCTGCATGCTTCACCGCCCGCTGCACCATGACGAGCCGGCAATCTTCACCGCCGCCATCGACAAGATCGGCGTGCGCTCCATCGGCTTTTTGGTTTCGATCGACACGGGGGAGGAGCGCGCCGCCGAGGTCGAGATCATCTGGCAGGCCCGCAACAGAGAGGACGAGCAGCCGGCCTCCCTGCCGGAGGAAACGCGCGACTGGCTGTATGGGTTTTTGGATTAGGGGCGTTGCGGCGGGTAGCGATGAAGGACGAGCGAGAGACCGGTCGGTGGGACGCCGACGACGTCGTGACGTTCATGTATGGAACACAGAGAGCCGCGTAGCTTCTGGCGCTGCGGGATTTCTGGAAAGCACTTCTCTCGGCCTGGCCCAATAAGAAAAACATTTTCGTTTCCCCGCATCGTGGAGATGAACCTCAAGAGTAAGAGCCCGGTGCTTGCGGTTTTTACGCAGATGGTTTCCTTGATCTCCGCGATGCGCCTCGGCTTTCCGCCGGCTGAAATTTGGGCCTCTCGTCATCTCGACGCCATGCTGGCCACCAGATCGCTGAACCTCTCGCCCTGAATGCCGACATGCGTTCGCAGCAGGCGGCGGGCGGCATCTCCATCTCCGGCAAAGATCGCGTCGACGATGGCGCAATGTTCAGCGAAGGACGTCGAGAGCCGATTGCGTACGCGCAGCTGCAGACGGCGATAGGGTCGCAGGCGTCGATGCAATTGCTGGCATTGCTCCTCAAGGAAATCGCTGCGGCTTGCCGCGTAGATCGCCTTATGGAATTCCTCATTGTCGTAATAATAGGCATCGCTGTCGCCGGCGCCGGCCGATTGTTCGCAGCGGCTGTGGGTGGCGGTGATCGCTTCACGGGAGGCCTTGTCCAGCCGGCGTGCGGCGAGCGATCCCGCCAGGCCTTCGAGTTCCGCCATCACCTCGAACATCTCATAGATCCGGTGCGGCCCGGGATCTATCACGATCGCACCGCGGCGCGGGCGGATTTCGATCAGCCCGATGGCGTCAAGCTGCATCAACGCCTCGCGCACCGGCGTTCGCGATACGCCGAACCGATTGGCAAGCACCGTTTCATCAAGCCGTTCACCGGGGGCGAACTCGTAGGAAAGTATCGCGTTTTCAATCTCATCCCGAAGCCACCGACCGGCATTCTCTGACATTTGTCTCGCATCCTTCATACACAAGCGCCATTCTTGTATACACGAATGTTGACGCCGTATACGAAAGATGACACTCTACATACTACCGATGAAGCCCGACGATGGGAAGCAGATCGTCTGAATGGCCGCACAATACGGCTGGTCTTCGGAAGAGAGGAGAATGGCATGCCCGAGGCGTCTTTCTTCACCGACATGCTGCAAAGCATCACGGATCACGGTCGCCAGCTTTTGTTTTCCGGCTCGCGCAACACACAGGCCGCCGCCAAAGCCGATCTTCAGACCCTCTGTGAAATGCTGCTGTCGAGCCGGGGCGAAGCATCCGGCATGGCCCTTGCGGCCGAGATACTCGATCGCTGGGAGGCCCTCGACAGCGAGGGCGCGCAGACATTCCTCCAGATGCTTCACGAAAAATTCGGACCTGATGCGAGCAAGCTCGACCAGGCGATTGAACGCTACCGCACCGACAAGAGTTCGGCCGCCGTTATTGCGCTCCACCAGGCAGCCGAGCCGCGGCGGCAGGAGCTTCTGCGCCGGTTGAATCACGCGCCGAACGGCACCGCCACGCTCGTTCGCATGCGTCAGCAGCTGCTTGCTTCCAAAGACCGATCAGAAGCCTATGACGCGCTTGATGCCGACTTCACGCATCTGTTCGGCTCCTGGTTCAATCGCGGCTTCCTGACGCTGCGACCCATCGACTGGTCGACGCCGGCAAACATCCTGGAGAAGATCATCAAATACGAGGCCGTGCATGAGATCGCCAGCTGGGAGGAGTTGCGCCGTCGCTTGGCGCCGGCCGACCGTCGATGCTTTGCCTTTTTCCATCCGCGACTGGCCGACGAGCCGCTCGTCTTCGTTGAGGTGGCGCTTACCCGATCCGTGCCGAAGGCGATCGCCGATGTGCTCGATGAGGGCAGGGAGCAGATCAATGCCGACGAGGCGACGACGGCCGTCTTCTATTCGATCTCCAACTGCCAGGATGGCTTGCGCGGGATCTCCTTCGGCAATTTCCTGATCAAGCAGGTGGTGGAAGACCTGCGCCGGGACCTGCCCGGCCTGAAGAATTTCGTCACACTCTCGCCGGTCCCGGGCTTTGCCCGTTGGCTTGCCAAGGTGCGCGCCGCGGCAGACGGCTTGGTTCTATCCGAAGCGGTCCTGAAAATGCTGGCCTTGCTCGACGATCCGAACTGGCCCGGCAAGGAGAACGGCGCGGCCGAAGTGGAGCGCATATTGCTGCCGCTTGCGGCGCGCTACTTCCTGACCGAGCGGACGCCGGAGGGCCGTCCCGTCGATCCCGTTGCCCGCTTCCATCTCGGCAATGGCGCGCGGCTTGAACGATTGAATTTCCTCGGCGACCGCTCGCCCAAGGCTATCCAGCAGGCGCACGGTCTGATGGTCAATTACCTCTACAAGCTCGACGACATCGTCGCCAACCACGAGGCGCTGGCGCAGCGCGGCGAAGTGATCGCCTCGCCCGCCGTCAAAAACCTGCTCAGCCAGAGCGATGACGGCCGCCGCGGCGGCCATGGCCAGCAGGGCTCTCGAGCATTCGTACAACTGATGAATTCCACGCTTGGAGGAGGGCGAAAGTGAGCAACCATCTTTTCGACGCCATGCGGGCCGCCGCGCCCGGCGACGCAGCGTTCATCCGGATCGATAGCACCCGCCTATGGACCTATGACGACGCCTTCGCTCTTTCCGGCCGCATCGCCGGCGCGATGGACACGCTCGGCATCCGCCCCGGCGACCGGGTTGCGGTGCAGGTCGAAAAAAGCGTCGAGGCGCTCATCCTCTATCTCGCCTGTCTTCGCAGCGGTGCCGTCTATCTGCCGCTCAACACCGCCTATACGCTGGCCGAGCTCGACTATTTCATCGGTGATGCGGAGCCGCGTCTGGTGGTCGTCGCCCCGGCCGCACGGGAAGGCGTGGAGACCATCGCCAAACGCCACGGCGCGATCGTCGAAACCCTCGACTCCGACGGTAGCGGCTCTTTGCTCGATCTTGCGCGCGACGAGCCGGCCGACTTTGTCGATGCCTCGCGCGCCGCCGATGATCTGGCCGCGATCCTCTACACCTCGGGAACAACGGGCCGTTCGAAGGGAGCGATGCTCACCCATGGAAATCTGCTCTCCAACGCCCTGACCCTGCGGGACTACTGGCGCGTCACATCAGATGACCGGCTGATTCATGCCCTGCCGATCTTCCACACGCACGGGCTCTTCGTCGCCACCAACGTCACGCTGCTCGCCGGCGCCTCGATGTTCCTGCTGCCGAAGTTCGACGCCGATGAGGTCGTTTCGCTGATGCCGCAGGCAACGATGCTGATGGGCGTGCCGACCTTTTACGTGCGTCTCCTGCAAAGCCCGCGCTTCGACAAACAGGCGGCGGCCAACATTCGCCTGTTCATCTCAGGCTCGGCGCCGCTGCTGGCAGAGACGCATACCGCGTTCCAGGCGCGGACAGGCCACGCGATTCTCGAGCGCTACGGCATGACCGAAACCAATATGAACACGTCGAACCCCTATGACGGAAAGAGGATTGCCGGGACGGTGGGCTTGCCGCTGCCTGACGTGACGGTGCGGGTGACCGATCCCGCCACCGGACAGGTGCTGCCGCCTGAAGAAACCGGCATGATCGAAATCAAGGGGCCGAACGTCTTCAAGGGCTATTGGCGCATGCCGGAGAAAACCGCGGCCGAATTCACCGCCGACGGCTTCTTCATCAGCGGCGATCTCGGCAAGATTGATCGGGACGGCTATGTCCACATCGTCGGCCGCGGCAAGGATCTGGTGATTTCGGGCGGCTACAACATCTATCCGAAAGAGGTCGAGAGCGAGATCGACCAGATCGACGGTGTGGTCGAAAGCGCTGTCATCGGCGTGCCGCATCCCGATTTCGGCGAAGGCGTCACCGCCGTCGTCGTGTGCAAGCCTGGCGCCGTCCTGGATGAAAAGAGCATTGTCAGCGCCCTCCAAGACCGCCTCGCGCGCTACAAGCAACCCAAACGCATCATCTTCGCCGACGACCTGCCGCGCAACACGATGGGCAAGGTTCAGAAGAACATCCTGCGGCAGCAATACGCCGATCTTTACACCAGGACGTAAGGCGACCGCCCTTTGGGAGGAGGCGTGTCGGCATCCGCATCAAACTTGAACGCAACAGCTACGGCGCTGGAGGCGCCGGAGGGAGGGGAATCATGGGTATTGAAATACTGGCCATAGGCCTGCTGGTCGCGATGTTCATCATTGCGACGATCCAGCCGATCAACATGGGCGCGCTCGCTTTTGCCGGCGCCTTCGTCCTCGGCTCCATGACAATCGGCATGAAGACCGGCGATATTTTTGCCGGCTTCCCGAGCGATCTGTTCCTGACGCTCGTCGCCGTCACCTACCTCTTCGCCATCGCGCAGATCAACGGCACCATCGACTGGCTGGTCGAATGCGCCGTGCGCCTGGTGCGTGGACGCATCGGTCTGATCCCCTGGGTTATGTTCCTCGTCGCCGCCGTCATCACCGGTTTCGGCGCGCTTGGGCCGGCCGCAGTGGCCATTCTCGCCCCTGTGGCCCTGAGCTTTGCCATTCAGTACCGCATTCACCCGGTGATGATGGGTCTCATGGTGATCCACGGCGCCCAGGCAGGCGGCTTTTCACCGATCAGCATCTATGGCGGCATCACCAACCAGATCGTCGCGAAGGCCGGCCTGCCTTTCGCTCCGACGTCGTTGTTTCTCTCGAGCTTTTTCTTCAACCTGGCGATATCAGTGCTGGTGTTCTTCGCCTTCGGCGGCGCAAAGGTCATGAAGCACGCGCCGGCAACATCACCTGGCCCCTTGCCCGAACTGCATCCCGAGGGCGTGTCGGCCTCGATCAGGGGCCACGGCGGCACGCCGGCAAAGCCGATCCGGGACCATGCCTACGGCACTGCGGCCGATACGGCGGCGACGCTGCGTCTGAACAATGAGAGAATCACCACCCTGATCGGCCTGACGGCGCTCGGCATCGGCGCCCTGGTTTTCAAGTTCAATGTCGGTCTGGTCGCCATGACCGTCGCCGTTGCGCTGGCGCTGCTGTCCCCGAAGACCCAGAAGGCGGCCATCGACAAGGTCAGCTGGTCGACCGTGCTTTTGATTGCCGGCATCATCACCTATGTCGGCGTCATGGAGAAGGCCGGTACGGTCGACTATGTCGCGAACGGCATATCCAGTCTCGGCATGCCGCTGCTGGTGGCGCTCCTGCTTTGCTTTACCGGCGCCATCGTCTCGGCCTTTGCATCCTCGACCGCGCTGCTCGGCGCCATCATCCCGCTTGCGGTTCCGTTCCTCATGCAGGGACATGTCAGCGCCATAGGCGTGGTCGCGGCCATCGCGATTTCGACGACGATCGTCGATACCAGCCCCTTTTCCACCAATGGCGCTCTTGTGGTCGCCAATGCGCCGGATGACAGGCGAGAGCAGGTCCTCAAGCAGTTGCTGATCTATAGCGCGCTGATTGCCATTATCGGCCCGATCGTCGCCTGGTTGGTGTTCGTCGTGCCGGGGCTGGTTTGACGGCCACCGCCGAACCCATCGCTTTCCGCCCCGGCCCATCGCCCGCGGCGGCGAAAAAACCTGAACGGCGTGGTGTGCGGTATTGGTCGCGGGGCGGGGCGGCCGGCTCAGTATTCCGAACCGCTTCTATTGCTTAGATCGTGACGTTCCGTGCCATTCAATGGTGGATTGAAGACGCTGACGAGGATGAGATCCTCATCCTTGCCACCCCGCAAATAGTGCCGATCGTGTTTGTCGAGAACGTAGATATCGCCGGCGCGGATGGGGAAGACATTGCCGTCCATATCCTCGAGTTCGCCTGCTCCCTGGATGCAGTAGCAGGCCTCCAGATGGTTGCGGTACTGCAGCAGGGCTTCGGTGTTGGCGCGAACAACGGTGTGGCAGACGGTAAACCCCATCCTGTCATCCCTGGTCAGCAGACGATGGCTTGTGCCATTGCCCCAATCGACGAAACGCTCGGTCTGCTCGACTTCTCTCAGGCTTCTCACAAACATGTTCGTCTCCTCGCGAATGGCTGAGATGTGTTGATCTCCGTGATCCATTAGGCACTGCAGCCGCGACTCTTTCAAATGATCTAATTTGAGAGACTTGTTAGAATATTCTACACATAATCTGGCGCGGGCCGAGGGCGATCGGATATTCTCCGGCACGTTCGAAGTGATACTAAAAGATTTGACATATCGGGCGGCCAATGGATCCTGCTGCTTATGTGAGGAATTCGAACATATGCAATTGCCGCCGCTGAACGCATTGAGAGCCTTCGAAGCAACCGCCCGGCTCATGAGTCTTTCAAAGGCCGGAGACGAACTGCACGTGACCCATGCCGCGATCAGTCACCAGGTCAAACATCTGGAGACATGGATGGGACGCAAGCTGCTGCAAAAATCCGGACGCGGCGTTGCACTGACGCCGGCGGGCGCCGAATATTATCTGGCCGTCTCGGGCTCGCTGGCCGCCATCGCCCACGCCACCGGCAACATGCGCAGAGACCACAATATGCGTTCGATAACCGTGGGATGCATTCCTTCGATCGCGTCGCGCTGGCTGGTTCCGGCACTTCCATCTTTCCGGGAGAGCGATCCTGATCTTGATGTCAGGATCGTCTATGCAAAAGCGGAAGAGCGCTTCGATGACGAAAGCCTGGATGTTCTCATTACCATGGGAGAAGACGTGTCAGGGGGACGGGAGAGCCGCCTGCTTTTCTCCAGGCGCAACCAGCCGGTGGCCAGCATTCATTATCTGGCAAAGCGAAACTGGACGGCCGACGGCGTTCCCTTTGCGGCAGCCGAGCTGCTGCACGATGAATCCATGGACGGCTGGAAAGAATGGTTCCGAAAGACTGATATAACGGCGCCCGACCCGCTTCGCGGGCCGATATTCCAGGACTTCAACATTCTTGCCACGGCGGTAATCGCTGGGCATGGCGTCGCACTATGCCCTGTCGAAGTGTTCCGGCGAGAGATCGATCGCGGCGACCTCGTTGTGCTCTCGGACATTTCGACGGCAGAGACTCAAGGCTATTACATGATCACCAGCTCCTGGGCGAAGAAGCCGGTTCGCCGCTTTGCGGAATGGTTCACGGCGGAGTGTCGATCCGGCGGCCCGCCGACCATGGAATAGGCTGGAAACCACGGGCACGGTTCGTTTTGACCCGAGCTGAAATGTCATGAAAGTTTCATATTGGTGCTATTGCGGCGCTTGAAAAATAATCTACACTTTTGATCAGGAAACGCGATTTCCTGAAGCAAACGAAAGGAAACTGATTGGATTCATATCTTCTGACGACCATGCTCGTTGCAGGCCTCCTCGCTTTCGCCGTAACCGCGGTAAAAGCCGGAACAACTGCCCAGACCACCGCAAATACCAGGCGCAGTCCCGATTCGGGTGGCGATGGCGGAATTGGGTTCGAGGTCTCTGATGACGGGGGCTGCGATGGCGGCGACGGTGGAGGAGGAGACTAGATCAACGGAAATCGATAGAACGCCCGACCGCCTCAAGGCGGTTTTTTGTTGCCCGAACAAGACTCTGTTCCAGCCCGGCAAAACAGGCCGCAATCTCAGACGCGCGGGGGTTGCAGAACTGATCCGACGGGCTTAGACGAACGCATCACGCAATGCATTTTTGGGTCGTCGCAGGAAATGTGCGCCCTATCTCAGTCGAGGCGGTGCCGGGGCATAAGTGTTGGAGACAATCAATATGGCAAAATCTGAAGCTGGAAGCCCGTATATTTACGGGATCGACGCACTGCGATTTGTATGCGCGCTGATGGTGACCGTATTTCATCTTGGATTTGCTTCCTGGGCTTCGCCTTTATATCTCCGACCGTATCCAATGCCCGAGATCGAGAACATCGCCCAACCCGGCTGGGTTGGCGTCGAATTGTTCTTCGTCATATCGGGCTTCGTCATCGTTAACTCCGCAGCTTCCGCCAGCGCCTTGTCCTTTCTCAAGGGGCGCATTCTGCGGCTCTACCCAGCGGTATGGATCTGCGCATCGCTGACGCTGATCATCATCGCGACGCAAGACGTCAACAGGCGCATCCTCTGGAATTATCTGCGCTCGATCACGCTCTATCCCGGCGGGCCCTGGATAGACGGCCAATATTGGACGCTGGCATGTGAGATCTGTTTCTACGCCATCGTCTTCATCATGTGCGCGGCTAGGCAAAAGACGAGGATGCCCGCCCTGGCGCTAGGCCTGTCGCTGTCCAGCACGGCATTCATTGCACTGTTATACGCCTTTCCCGATGCAGCCATCCCGTCGATATTCACCGAGACGGCCTGGCGGGCCATTCCCTTCTATTATGGCTGCCAATTCGCTATCGGCATCTACATATGGCTGCTCTCTCAGGGTCGGATGAACCGAATTTCCTGGCTGGGTTTCCTCTGCGCCCTGGCGACGGGGGCTGTTCAGATCTACATGGCAGGCGAGAACACCAGCAACCGTACGCTCGCCGCTGCGGGCCATGGCTTCTCGTCGTTTCCCGCAATCGCTATCTGGGCGGCCGGGCTGGCGTCGATCGTTGCAAGCGTCGGCTACAGCAAGCGGATCAGTCACCTGCCGGCCTCCTTCCTTCAATCGGTGAAGACCCTCGGCTCGATGACCTATCCGCTCTATCTCCTGCATTTCGCCATCGGCGTCCAGCTTCTCGACTGGTTGACTGCTCTGGGATTGGCGCCGCTCCTGGCAATGGTTCTAGCCGTCGCGATCGTCTGCGCAATGTCGCTTGCGGTGTGCAAATGGGGAGAGCCGCCGATCCGGAGGATCTTGCGAGGGTTCCTCGACCGGCTTGGGCAGCGCGCTGCCGAATTTCAGGCGAAGGAGTCTCGGGCTTAGGTGTGAAATCGAGGAGGCCGGGCGCGCAATGACGTCCGATTTCCCCGTCTCGGTTCTTGCCTTGGGGTTTACCCCACTCTCCGTCCTGCTCGGGCTTGACCCGAGCATCCATGTGGCCTCTTGCAGCACGAGGAATGGATTCCAGGCTCAAGGCCTGGAATGACGGAGGTTGAGGAGAGCGATCGGCAGGCCCCCCGCTCAAGGCCCCTGCCGCAGAGCTCACTCCACCCTTGCTCCTGCTCAGGCTTGACGCGCGCATCCACGCGACTTCCTTCAACGCACAGTGGCCGCATTCGGCGGAAGGCGGCCATTGTCGGAATGCTCAGCAGGTATCGGCCGTTACGCGGCTCAAGCGCGCGCCGGCAGCAGGGGATAGCCGACCATGACGGCGCGGCCGAGGAGGGCAGCGACGACGGCCTTGATCACATCGCCCGGGATGAAGGCCATCGAGCCGACGAAGGCTTTCGTGAAGCCGAGGCCTGCGACGGTTGCGAGATAGGTGATGCCGAAGGCGTAGAGCACGATGATGCCGCCGATCATGGCGGCGAGGAAGAAGCTCACCGTCTGGACCAGGCCGGACTGCTTGTCGTTGACCAGCCGTTCGCTGAGATAGCCGGTCACGAAGGCGGCAAAGATCCAGCCGACGAGAAAGCCGGCTGTCGGCGAGGCGAAGATCGCCAGGCCGCCGCGGCCGCCGGAAAGCACCGGCAGGCCGATCGCGACGAGCAGCAGCACGATCAGCACGGCGATCGCGCCGCGCCGGGCGCCGAGCACGACGCCGGCCATCATGACGCCGAGCGACTGGGCGGTGATCGGCACCGGAATGAAGCCGAGCGAGATCGGCGGCAGCAGGCCGAGCGCCACGATGATCGCGGCAAAGAGGGCGGTAAGGACGAGGTCGCGGGTGCTCATCATGAACTCCGTATTAAAAAATCGTTAACTTCCATGCCGCCGAATGCGGCGCGCGTCAATCGCAGCGGCGACATTATCCGCGTCCTTCAGCGTCAGAATGATCAGCGGCGCGAGCAGGCTCGTCGGCCGGACCTTCAGCCCCCGAGCCCTGTGCGCCTCACGGATCGCCTGGTAACGGTTGACGATCTCAGGCACGAAGCGCAGCACCAGGCCGAGAGCGAGGCCGATATCGTCGGCCTGAACCCGGCCGGTGCGTTCGAGCGGGCGGGCGAGCGCCGTCACCTCGTCGATGAACTCGGTAATGGTCGTCGTCGCCGTCACGCTGGCGGCGAGAAGCATCAGCGCCGTCAGCCGCAGCACGGGCACGAGCGCTGCCTGCCATGGGTTGAAGATGAGGTTGAAAAGGGCGACGACCGCAATCGTCAGGAAGATCGGCCGCAGCCGTCGCAGCGCCTCGCCGAGCGGCAGGCCGACCGTGCCGTAGAGGACCGCCGCCACCAGCACGGCGCCCGAGAGCAGAAGGAGATTGTGGTTGATGAACAGCAGGATGGCGAAGGTCGTCAGCGACAGGAGCTTTGCCCGCGGCGAGAGCCGGTGCATGCGGCTGTTGCCTTCGACGTAGAGCGATTGCATCAGGCGGCGATCTCCCTGTAGCGCGCGATGGCTTCGGCCGCCGGCGCATCGGCGGCAAGCCGCCCTTGGTGAAACAGCAGAACCCGCTCGAACCCGGCGATCAGTTCGAGGTCGTGGGTGATGACGATGGCGCTTTCCGGCAGTCCGGCGATGATGCTCTCGACCAGTGCCCGGTTTTTGAGGTCGAGCTGGTTGGTCGGCTCGTCGAGGATGAGAATGCCGGGGCCGGTCGCCAGCACCGAGCAGAGTGCGGCCACCTGCAGTTCGCCGCCGGAAAGCTCGTGCGCGCGGCGATCAGCCAGCGCCTCGGCGCCGAAGCGGGCAAGCACGCCCTCGACCTTTGCCTCGATCTCCGCTTTGTTGAAGCCGCGCCGCTTCAGCCCGAAAGCGATGTCGTCCTTGACGATCGGCAGGATGATCTGGTTCTGCGGCGACTGGAAGATGAAGCCGACATCGGCGACAACAGTCTTCTCGTCGGCCGTGTCGCGGCCGTTGACCATGACGCGGCCACTGGTCGGCTTGGTCAGCCCGTTGATCAGCCGCGCAAAGGTGGTCTTGCCCGAGCCGTTCAGCCCGATGACGCCGATGCGTTTGCCGCGGATGCCGAGCGTCAGCGGCTCCAGCGCCACCCGTGCCCCGAAACTGACCCCGGCATTTTCGAATTGTATGTCCAAACCAGTCCCTCGCATTTTTCACGACAGGGTGATTGCCGACACCAGCCCCTCATCCGGCTACCGCCACCGTCTCCGCGCTTTCGGGGAGACGGGACAAGCCGCGAGCTCTCAGTTCCCATATGCCTATCGTATGGCACGTCCCCTCTCCCCGCGAGCGAGGAGAGGGTTAGGGTGAGGGGCAGCCGCTGGCGCCAACCTGATAGCAGTGCTTCTACAAAGAGCAAATCTCCCTGTCGATATCGGGTGGCTAGGAAGATTTTCCGGATTATGATGCGGCCATGACGAATCTGCTGTCCAATTCCGATGCCCGCCGCGTCTTTCTTGCCAAGCAGGGCCTCAGCGCCCCACCGAACCGCGCCTTGACCAAGGCCGGCCTGCTGCAACTCATCCACGATCTCGGCTTCGTCCAGGTCGACAGCATCCAGACGGTGGAGCGGGCGCATCACCAGATCCTGTTTTCCCGCAACCAGACCTATCGGCGCGAGCATCTGAAGGCGCTGCTGGAGAAGGAACGTGCGCTGTTCGAGCACTGGACGCACGATGCCTCGATCCTGCCCAGCGCCTTCTTCGTCTATTGGAAGCACAAGTTCCGCCACCAGGAGAAGGTCCTCGTCGAGCGCTGGCGCAAGTGGCGCGGCGAGGGTTTCGAGGCGGCTTTCGAGGAGACTTATGAGCGTGTGCGGCGCGACGGCGCGATGCTGGCGCGCGACGTCAAGGCCGATGGCCATGTCTCCGGCGGCTGGTGGAACTGGCATCCGAACAAGACGGCGCTCGAATATTTCTGGCACACCGGCAAGTTCGCCATCGCCGGCCGCTCGAATTTCCAGAAGATCTATGATCTGACCGAGCGTGTCATCCCGGCCGAATTCCGCGAGCCGGAGGTGAGCCGCGAAGATTTTGTCGACTGGGCCTGCCGCAGCGCGCTTGCCCGCCTCGGTTTTGCCACCCACGGCGAGATCGCCGCCTTCTGGAACCTGGTCTCGCCCGACGAGGCCAAGGCCTGGGTATCGGCCCATCGCGACGAGCTGACCGAAGTGCTGATCGAACCGGCGCTCGACGGCAAGGCGCGGCCGTCCTGGGCCCTTGCCGATTTCCTCTCGACGCTCGACAGCCATCCCGATGCCCCGCCGCGCATCCGCGTGCTCAGCCCCTTCGACCCGATGATCCGCGATCGCAACCGCACCGAACGCCTGTTCGGCTTCTTCTACCGCATCGAGGTCTTCGTGCCGGAAGCCAAGCGCGAGTATGGCTATTACGTCTTCCCGCTGCTCGAAGGCGACCGCCTGATCGGCCGCATCGACATGAAGGCCGACCGCAAGAAATCAACGCTCGACGTCAGGCGGCTCTGGCTGGAACCGGGCGTGAGGGCGTCGGCCGGGCGGCTGGAGCGGCTGGAGGCGGAGCTCGAGCGGGTGGCGAGGTTTGCGGGGGTGGAGAAGGTGGTGCTTTTGGAGGGGTGGAGAGGGTAGTCGAATTACTCTCTGCCTGTCTCTCGCCTTTACAAGGGAGGCCGTCATGAGAGCCGGCCGAATGAAGGCGTTTCTGTGCGCCGACGGCGGTTTTGGCAACAACGCCAACCACACTCTCCGTCATCCCAGGCCTTGAGCCTGGGATCCATGCGACTGCTGCTGATGGATGCGGCGTGGATGCTCGGCTCAAGGCCGAGCATGACGGAGAGTGGGGTGCACACGAGGAACCCATTCACCGCGCAGAGGCCTGTTGCCAACGCCATCTGCTAGCGAAATCAGATAGCCAGTCGTGGCCTTGATGAGGGAGGAGAGGGCCTGGCCTCAGCAGATCTCCGTCTTGCTGATCTTGATCCCGAAACCTTCCAGGCCGACATAGTGGCGCTCGCGGCTGGTGAGCAGCCTGATCGAGCTGACGCCGAGATCCTTGAGGATCTGGGCGCCGAGGCCGATTTCCAGCCATTCACTCTCGCGCGTCTGCGCCTCGGCATGGGCTTCGCGGCCCTGGTTGCGGGCCTTGCGGCCGT
This sequence comes from Rhizobium sp. NLR22b, assembly GCF_019685295.1. NCBI lineage: Bacteria > Pseudomonadati > Pseudomonadota > Alphaproteobacteria > Hyphomicrobiales > Rhizobiaceae > Rhizobium > Rhizobium sp. NLR22b. The sequence goes on along the minus strand of NZ_JABDWM010000001.1, from coordinate 69,691 downwards.
TGTCGTAATGGCCAACGCCGACGGAGCCCTCTCGCAGGTAGACGATGACGCCGCGGCCTTCCGCAGCGATCTTCTCCATGTAGAAATCGACTGGGCTCTTCCTGCCGAAAAGGTCCTCGGCGACATTTTCCGGATGCAGGCGTACCGGAATGTCGACGCCGTCGCGGATGTCGCCGAAGACGACGGCAAGATGCTGCATCGGGTCCCAGGGCAGGGCATAGGTATGGGCCTTGGCCTTGCCGAACGGCGTGTCGATGTCGAAGCTGGCGCCGTGCTCAACCAGCGTTTCCTTCCGCTGGCGATAGGCGATGAGATCGGCGACGGAGACAAGCTTCAGCCCGTGCTTCTCGGCGAAATAGACCACCTGCGGACCGCGGGTGACGGTGCCGTCGTCATTGACCAGTTCGGAGATGACGCCGATCGGCGGCAGGCCGGCGAGCCGGCAGAGGTCGACGGCCGCTTCCGTATGGCCGGAGCGCATCAGCACGCCGCCTTCACGCGATATCAGCGGAAAGATATGGCCCGGACGGACAAAATCGGCGGCCCCGACATTCGGATTGGCGAGGTTGCGCACCGTCAGCGTCCGGTCGTCGGCCGAGATGCCGGTCGTCGTGCCGTGCTTGAAGTCGACCGAGACGGTGAAGGCCGTCGTATGGGCCGAATCGTTCTCGGCCACCATGGCGTTGAGGTTGAGGCGCTTGGCCTCCTCCTTCGGCATCGGCGCGCAGACGATGCCTGAGGTGTGGCGGACGATGAAGGCCATCTTCTCCGGCGTGGTATGCACGGCGGCAACGATCAGGTCGCCCTCGTTCTCGCGGTCATTGTCGTCCATGACGACGACAATTTCGCCGGCCTCGAAGGCCCTGATGGCGTCGACGACGCGTTTCTGATCGTAAGACATGGACGCTCCTATTTCAGACGGCCGGTCTGGCCGCGATCCCGAAGATAATGATCGGCAATGGCGCAGGCGACCATCGCTTCGCCGATGGGTACGGCGCGGATGCCGACGCAGGGGTCGTGCCGGCCCTTGGTGCGCACGTCGACATTCTTGCCATCGGCGTCGATCGACTGGCGTTCGGTCAGGATCGACGAGGTCGGCTTGACGGCGAAACGCGCGACGATCGGCTGTCCGGTCGAGATCCCGCCCAGAATACCGCCGGCATTGTTGGAAAGGAAGATCGGCGTGCCGTCATTGCCCATGCGCATTTCGTCGGCATTGTCTTCGCCGGAGGTTTCGGCGGCGGTAAAACCATTGCCGATCTCCACGCCCTTGACGGCATTGATCGACATCAGCAGCGAGGCGATGTCCTGGTCGAGCTTCGAATAGATCGGCGCGCCGAGGCCGGCGGGCACGCCTTCGGCGATCACTTCGACGACCGCGCCGATCGAGGAGCCGGCCTTGCGAATGCCGTCGAGATATTCCTCCCAGACCGGGACGATCGCCGCATCCGGCGAGAAGAACGGGTTCTGCCCGATCTGGTCCCAGTCCCAGTTGCGGCGGTCGATCTTGTGCTTGCCGATCTGCACCAGCGCGCCACGCACGGTCACGCCTGGCACGACGAGGCGGGCGATGCCGCCGGCCGCAACCCTTGCTGCGGTTTCGCGCGCCGAGGAGCGGCCGCCGCCGCGATGATCGCGAATGCCGTATTTGAGGTCATAGGTGTAATCGGCATGGCCGGGGCGGTATTGCCGGGCGATCTCGCCGTAATCCTTGGAACGCTGGTCGGTGTTCTCGATCAGCATGGAGATCGGCGTGCCTGTCGTCGTCATCGTCTCGCCGTCGGCATCGAGCATCACGCCCGACAGCACCTTCACCAGGTCGTCCTCGCGCCGCTGCGTGACGAAGCGGGATTGCCCCGGCTTGCGCTTGTCGAGCCAGACCTGCAGGTCTTCGAGCTTGAAGCGCAGACCTGGAGGGCAGCCGTCGACGACGCAGCCGAGCGCCGGACCGTGGCTTTCGCCCCAGGTGGTTACGCGGAAGAGGTGACCGAATGTATTGTGCGACATGTGTTCCCACGGCGGCGCGCCAAAGCCGATCGCGCCATTGCTTGAAAAGGCGCGCCACTCATAGGCCAAAAAACCGCCGAGGCAAAAGCCTTTCTTTGCGTCAAACCGGCAGCGGCGGAAATGCTGTTTCGCTCCTTTGCCGAGGCATCGCCATCACGAAGCCAACCGCCATCCGGTTGCGGCCGCCTCAGCGGCGAAATCGTCGAAGGAGAGGGCCGGCGAGAAGGCATAACCCTGCAGCAGGTCGCAGCCGAGATCGCGCAGCAGCGTGGCATGGGCTGCCGTCTCCACCCCTTCGGCCACCGTCTCGACGCCGAGCGAGCGGGCGATGTCGATGATCGAGGTGACCAGCGCTCGCTCCTGCGACGCGCCGATGATCGGCTGCACCAGCTGGCGGTCGATCTTCAGCCGCTTCGGCTTCAGCTTCAACAGGCTGACGATCGAGGTGTGGCCGGTGCCGAAATCGTCGATCTCGATATCAATGCCGAGCGCCTTGATGCGTTCCAGATTGTGCGAGACCACGTCCTCGCTCTCGTCGAGGAAGATCGATTCCACCAGTTCGAAGGAGATCTCGCCGGGGCGGATATTGAGGCCGGCGAGGGATTCCATCAGGCTGCCGTCATGCAGCCGTCTGGCTGAAACATTGACCGCGACCTTGGGAACGACAATGCCCAGCGCCAACAAGCGGGCCTTGTCGCGCAGCGCCGTTTCCAGCACGATCCGGTCGAGCGTCTGCACGACATTGATCTCGTCGGCAATGCGCAGGAACTTGTCTGGCGTCAGCAGCCCCCTGGAGGGATGCTTCCAGCGCACCAGCGCTTCGACGCCGGTCAGCTCCATCGTCCGGGCGCAGAATTGCGGCTGATACCAGGCGGCAAATTCGCCATTATCGATGCCGGCGAGGATTTCATCGGCCGTGCGCTTGGTGTTGATGATATCGGCCTGAAGAGTGTGATTGAAGAATTCGAAGCGGTTACGGCCCGTGCTCTTTGCGCGGTAGAGGGCGATATCGGCATTGATCAGCACCTTGCGCGCGTCGACATGGATGCCGTTGGCGAGTGCGACGCCGATCGACACGCCGCAGCGGCAGGCAAAGCCCTGGAAATCGATCGGCTGGCGCATCTCCTCGATGATCCGCGTCGCAAGCTCCGCCATCTCCTTATCGCCGACATCGCAGGCGAGGATGACGAATTCGTCACCGCCGATGCGCGCCACGAGGTCGCTGCCGCGGACATTCCTGGCGAGCACCTTCGAAGCATGCACCAGCATCGCATCACCGGCGGCATGGCCGAGCGTATCGTTGATGTCCTTGAAGCGGTCGAGGTCGATGTGCAGGATGGAGAATTTCTGCCGCTGCCGGCGCCCGTCATTGGTCAGGCTTTCCAGCGCGATGTCGAGTTTGCGGCGGTTGGCGAGCGCGGTCAGTGGATCGTGCAGCGAATTGTGCTCGATCCTGTTCTTGGCAAGTTCGAGCTCGATATTCTTGGCGACGGCCTCGTCCTTGGCCGCCTTCAGCCGGATCGTCATCAGCATGTCCTCGGTGGCGTCGAAGGCGATGCCCATGATCTTCATTTCGCCGGTCCCGGTCTGGTAGACCTTGCCGACCGAGCGCACATAACGCACCGAGCCGTCGTTGGCGAGCACCCGGCAGACGAGCGTATGCGTATCGCCGCTTCGCTTGAAGTGGCGCGCGCTTTCGAGCGCCAGCCCGCGATCCTCGGGGTGGATGCGGGAAAGCCAGGTCTCCTCGGTCATGAAGCCATTGCGCGGCGCCAGCCCGTATAGCTCGTGCATCCGTTCATTCCAGATCGAGCCGCCTCTATCCGGCCGCGCCTCCCATATGCCACACTGATAGGAATTGAGCGCCAGGTCGAGCCGGCTCGAAAGCTCGGCGAGCTGACCCTCGCGGCTTGAAAGCTCTTCAAGCGCCAGCTCGAGCTCGGCATTCTTGACCTCACTGACATCCCTGGCCTTGCGCAGCGCCTCGGTGGCCTCCGCATCGGCGGTGACGTCCCAGACGATGCCGATCGTCTTGCCGGCGCCACCGACATCTCTGTAGAGGGCGCCGACAGAGCGCAGGTGCCGGATGCCGCCATCGGCAAGCATGATCCGGTACTGCGCCGTGCAGGCGGCGCCGGCGATGCTGCAGCTGAAGAAATGCACCTCGGCGGTCTCACGATCCGCCGGCAGGATCGCCGCCAGCCATTCGTCGAGCGGCCGGCTTCCTTCCTCCGCCGGCTTGCCGTGCAGTGCAGCGGCGCGTGCGTCCCAAAGGAGGCTGCTCGAATGATCCTGCAGCTCCCAAATGCCGATATTGGACGATTCGAGCGCAAGGTTCAGCCGCTGCGACAGTTCCATGAGCTTTGCTTCGCGCGTCTCCAGTTCGGCAATGTTGCGGTTGCGTTCGCCGAGCAGCAGTGTGGCGAGGAAGATCGGGACGATGATGATGCATCCCGCGGCAACGACGATCAGCCGCAGCTCGCTCCGGTTTTCCGGTATTGCAGCCCAGCCGCCTTTGGGGACGGCGGAAAGCTCCCATTTGCCGCCGGCAAAGCTGATTTCGCGGCGGATCGGATCCTTGTCGTCGATGTCGGCCGAACCGAAGAACGGCGCGGAAAGCGCGGCGTTCCCGGTTGACCGGCCAATATCCCGCACCGCGATGGAAAGATGGTCGAGATTGGGATAGCGCTCCTGGTTTTCGCGGTCGCGCGCCGCCACCAGGCCGGTCGCCTCGTAAAAGCTTTTCCGGTCGATGGCGACCTCCACGGCGCCCCAGAGGCGCCGCTGGCCGCTCTCCTTGACGAAAACCGGGAAGAAGACGGCGAAGGCGTCCCGGCCGTCAACGCTGATCGGGCCGTAGAAGCGCGCCGTCTGGTCGCCGGCGGCCCGGGTCGTCGCTTGCTGCGAGATGGAGGTTTCGCGCACATCGCGGCCGATCCGCCCGCTGCCGGGGCGTCGCGGATAGAGGTCGCTGACGATGAAATCAGGCGCGACGGCGATATGGATGAAAGCCGGGTTCTGGATCAGCAGCCAGTTGATCTGGCGCTCCGTTTCCTCCCGGCTTGCAGCGTTGTTGACGGAGGTCAGATTTGCAAGATCGCGGACCATGGTGAGGCTCATATTGATCTCGGCCTTCACCCTGGCGCGCAACAGGTTCGTCTCGTTCTCGGTGCGGATGTGAAGTTCGCGCATATGAGCGGCAGTATTGGCGCGATCGAGCGCGAAGCCGACCATGGTGACGACGAGGGCGACAAACGCGGAAACCAGAAACGAGAGGCGGCTATTCTTCAAAACGCGTCGCAACCGCTTGCTGTCGCCCAGCCTGGATAGCAAAATGAGACCCCCATATTCGCGGTAACTCTAAAAGGCAGGGGTTAATTTACGATTGCCTGTTGTCGATGTTGAAAACCCGGCAGGCCGGACGGGCGTGGTTAACGCAGCGTCTTGATTATGTTTAAAATGCTATTCATCAATTAGGCGGGAAAAGCCATTCTTACGGGCAATTTTCGCCATATTCAGGAGATTATCTGTGGCAAGTGTTCTCGTGCAGCGTTTCAAGAGGATTGTTGCCATGCGTTTCGTCGTCGCCACGCTTTTGGCCACAGCAAGTTTCCTGTCGCCGATGAGCGGTTTTGCCGAGAGCGCCGATGTCGAGGCGACGATCAAGAAGGTCGACACGGCCAATCTCGTGCTGACGCTCGACGACGGCAAGACCTATCAGGCGCCGGAGGAATTCAATTTCGACGGCCTCGAAGCCGGCGTGAAGGTCATCGTCTTCTACACCGAGGTCGACGGCAAACGCGTCATCAACGATCTCGATATCGTCAAGTAAGCAGACTTCAAGAGAATGACTGGATGAGGTTTGCGCCCAATGGCTGCCCCTCACCCTCTCCCCGTAAAAGCGGGGCGAGGGGACATGTCCACGAGAGCTCAGCGGGGAACGGAGAGTTCGCTGCTTGTCCCTTCTCCCCGCAGGCGGGAAGATGCCGGCAGGCGGATGAGGGGTAAAGCCAGTCGATCCCTTACAGCCAGACGATCGTCCGCTCGCTCGTATCGATCCTGACAATCCGGTCCTGCGGAATGCCGCCTTCGGCGGCGGTGCTCTTCGGCAGGTCGGCAATCGCCTGGAACAGTGTGCGGATAACGCCGCCATGGGTGACGCAGACGGTCGGACGCTCGACGGAGCGCAGCCATGCGCCGGTACGCCAGGAGAGGATTTCGTAACTTTCGGCATCGTCGCCGGGCGGGATGAAATCCCATTTGGAGACGTTGCGTTCGGCCACCCGCTCGCGCTGCGTCGCCTTCAGCTCCTTGATCGTCGAGCCTTCCCAGTCGCCGAAGGAAATCTCCACCAGCCGCGGATCGGTGCGATAGGCAAGCGGCGGGAGGCCCATTGCGGCGCGCATGATTTCCATCGTTGCGCGTGTGCGTCCGAGCGGGCTTGCGACGAAATCGAATTCGCCGACCGTCTCACCGAGGATCTCGGCCAGTGCGATGCCGTTCTGCCGGGCCTGTTCCTGGCCCGTGGCATTCATCGGAACGTCTTTCTGGCCCTGCAGGCGACGCTCGGCATTCCAGTCGGTCTGACCGTGTCTGATCACGTAGATGAGCACGGTCTCGACTCCGGGGAACTTAGTCCTTGACGACCGAAATATCCGGCGCGTCGACCGCCTTCATGCCGATGACATGATAGCCGCTGTCGGCATGGTGCACCTCGCCGGTGACCGAGCGCGACAGGTCGGACAAGAGATAGAGGCCGACATCGCCGACTTCCTCGATGGTAACCGTACGGCGCAGCGGAGCGTTATACTCGTTCCACTTCAGAATATAGCGGAAATCGCCGATGCCGGAGGCGGCAAGTGTCTTGATCGGCCCGGCCGAAACGGCGTTGACGCGGATGTTCTGCGGCCCGAGGTCGACAGCGAGATATTTGACGCTCGCTTCGAGCGCGGCCTTGGCGACGCCCATGACATTATAGTTCGGCATCACCTTTTCGGCGCCGTAATAGGTCAGGGTCAGCATCGAACCGCCTTCCGTCATCAGCTTCTCGGCGCGGCGTGCGACCGAGGTGAAGGAGTAGACGGAAATCTGCATCGTCTTGGTGAAATTATCGGGCGAGGTGTCGATGTAGCGGCCGGTCAGCTCGTCCTTGTCGGAAAAGCCGATCGCATGCACGAGGAAATCGATCTTGCCCCACAGCTTTGCGACATTTTCGAAAACAGCGTCGATGGTGGATTCGTCGGCGACATCGCAGTGGCCGACGAGGGTCGCGTCGATTTCGGCTGCAAGCGGCTCGACACGCTTCTTCAGCGCATCGCCCTGATAGGTGAGCGCAACTTCTCCGCCCTGCGCATGAATGGCCTTGGCAATACCCCACGCAATCGAACGATTGTTGGCGACACCCATGATGACGCCGCGTTTGCCTGCCATGAGGCCGGATGCTTGAGCCATATTTCGCTCCCTAGGATTCTGATCGATCCTGCCTATGGCATAGGCCGTTAATCGGTTCAAGCTTGGCCTGGATCATCAACTGTTAGGGATCGTAACAAAGGGTGCGAATGTCATAAAAATTTCACAGGAACAGGCCTTCGCGCATGCTCCGCATCAGATCGGTGATCTTGTCGTCGGGTTTTTCCCACAGGATGATGCGCAATTCGACGACGAGATCGCCTCTGCTGCCGTCCTCCCGCGGCAATCCCTGGCCGGTAATCGCGATCGTCTTGTCCGAGCCCGACCATGCGGGAACGGTGATGTTCAACGGCCCGGCCGGGCCGTCGATGCGTGCCTCGGTGCCGAGCACGGCATTTTCGATGCTGATCGGGAGCACGGCGTGCAGGTCGAAACCATCGACGGTGAAGCGCGGGTCGGGGGCGATGCGGATATTGACGACGGCATCGCCGCGCTGCATGCCCGGCAGCTTGAAGCCCTGTCCCTTGAGCCTGATCTCGTGACCATCCGTGGTGCCGGCCGGCAGCGCGAAGCCGATTTCGCGGCCTTCCGGCAGCGACGCGGTGATCCAGCCGCTCTTCAGCACGTCGTCGATCGTCACCGTCGCCGTCGTCACCTCGTCGGGCGCTTTCTCGAGGCCCGCATCCTTGGCGCCGGTGAAGCGGCGCACCAGTGATGTCAGAATGCTGAGCGGCAGCGGCAGGTTGGCGCCGGCACTAGTTGGCGTTTCGCCGAGTTCCTCGCTGGCTTCGGTGGTCTCGCCATCCGCACGTCTGCCCTCTTCGGACTGGCCCTGGCCCTGCGTCTGCTGATTATGGGGCTGCTGGTTCTGGGGCTGCTGGGCGCGGCCTTGCGCCTGGCCCCCCGCCGCAGCGCGCGCTTGCGCGCCGAAAATGCGCTCCACCATCTCCTCGGCGCCTTCGCTGGCGCCGGCCTGCTGTCTCTGACCGTCGGCCGCGGCCTTCTGGGCAGCCCGGGCAAGTTCTTCCATCACCCGCTCGGCATTGGCCTGCGCCGCCTTGGCGCGAGCCGCCGCCTCACGCGCGGCCTGGCGCTGCTGCATGATCGTCTGTTCCTGTCTCCTGGCTTCCGCCATCCGCACGGCATTGTCGAACAGGCTGCGCTTGCGCGGATCCCGCAGCGTTTCATAGGCGCGGCCGATCTCGGCGAACCGGGCCGTCGCCGTCGGATCGTCCTGATTGTGATCGGGATGGGCTGCTTTGGCCAAGTTGCGCCAGGCCGCCTTGATCTCGTCTGCCGCCGCGTCGCGCTTGACGCCCAGAATTTTGTAAGGATCGCGCATGTCAAAACCGCCGGTGTTGCGATGCGGGCGCCTGTCCTTGCCCGGCATCCCCGCCCAATATCGAAGTCCAATATCAACATCTGAGGCACCACCGCCCAAAGGCAGGGAGAGCCACTCTCGACACCGATCGTGCGGCCGAGTTGCTAATCACTTCTTATTTCTGTGGAGGGATAGGGAGTGTTTTGCCGTAAATGGTTAGCTCTTTGCTAAGCATTCGGCGGAAAACCGGTGGCCGTTAACCTGTCGCGCGCCGGATCGGTTCCGGCAGATCAAATTTCGGGCGCGATCAGGTTTTCCCGGATCAACTTTCCCGCCGGAATTAACTTTCCGGCTGAAAGCTCAGCAGCTGCCAATTGCCGCCGCCGACGAGGCAGGTCTTGCCGTAGAATTTGGCGATTCCGACATAGGAATGCCGTGTCGTGCGGAACTGCCGGCAGACCTGGCCCGATTCGTTGTTTTCGACGATCGTATCGATGACACCGGCGCTGCCGGTCGATGCATTCGCCCAGGGAAGCGGCTGGCCTTCAAGCTTATGCACATCGGCCGAAGTCACGGCATTGCGCACTGTCATCTCGTCCGAGAGCGTGTCGGTGCTCGGCGGCGTCTGCGGCACGGTGCCGGTGGCCACCGACCGGTCGACCTTGGCCTCGCTCAAGAAATCCATCCCGCCCGCAAGGCAGCCGGAAAGCGACAGCATTGCGGCGCCGACAACCAGGAAGGCGCTGCTGCGTTGCCGCAGGCCCTTTGTATGGCGATATGACTTTGCTATGACTTCCACCCTGCGTCCTGTCCAGTTATCAAAAGCTGGGCGAGTTTTGAATAATCCGGGGCATTTGAACCAATATGTCGGCAAACGAGTTAACAAGCGGTGACTTTACCGAAAGTGGCGAGCCCTTCAAGCTCTTTGCCGAATGGCTGAAGGAAGCGGAGGCCTCAGAACCGAACGATCCCAATGCCGTGGCGCTGGCAACGGTCGACGAAGATGGTCTTCCCAATGTCCGCATGGTTCTCCTGAAGGGATTCGACGATGACGGTTTCGTCTTCTACACCAATTTCGAGAGCCAGAAAGGTCGCGAAATCTTGGGGCAGAAGAAGGCCGCCATGTGTTTCCACTGGAAAAGCCTGCGCCGGCAGGTGCGGTTGCGCGGGCCTGTCGAGATCGTGAGCGACGCCGAGGCCGATGCCTATTTCAAGACGCGGGCGCGCGGCAGCCGCATCGGCGCCTGGGCCTCCAAACAATCGCGTCCGCTCGAAAGCCGATTCGCGCTGGAGAAGGCGGTGGCGGAATACACCGCCCGCTACGCGATTGGCGAGATACCCCGGCCTCCCTATTGGTCGGGCTTCCGCATCCGGCCGACGTCGATCGAATTCTGGAAGGATCAGCAGTTCCGCCTGCATGACCGCATCGAATTTCGCCGCCCGTCCCCAGTCGGGGCTTGGGAAAAGGTGCGGATGTATCCGTGAGCCGCTAGCGGCCCATGATTTTCAGCGGAATGCCGGAGGCAAGCGCCGAGACATAGCGCTGCTTCTGGTAGAAACCGTTCAGCGACATGCGCGGAAGATAGCCGGGCTTGCCCGCCGCCGGCAGCCCCGGCTGCGTCGTGACGGCGACCGAAAAGCCCAGCCGGCGGACAAGCGCTGCCTCGCGGGCGCTTGCCGCCTCCGGCGTGCCGTAGGGATAGGCGATCGTGGCGGGACGGATGCCGGTCAAGGCCTCGACGTAATCAGCCGAAACTTCCATCTCGATTCGCGCTTCGGCCTCCGGCAGGCGGGCAAGGGCGCGATGGCTGATCGTGTGGGCGCCGAGCGCTGCAAGCGGATGTCGGGCAAGCTGCTGCAATTGCGCCGGCCCCATCACCAGGTCGCGCACGATATCGGTCGGCTCGATGCCGTTTTCCCGCGCCAGCGTGTCGATCGCGGCGACGGCGCGGGCCTCGTCGAAGCTGTGGATATACCGGGTGAAGCGGTCGAAGGCATCCCATTGCTGCCGCGGGTCGGCGAGCGCCAGCCGCTCGCTGCCGCGGCCGAAATCGAAGCGGATGTCCTTTGCCTGGCGCAACAGGACGGCGAGCGTTTCCCACCAGATGCTGTGGGAACCTTCGGCAAAACCCTTGGTGACGAACACCGTGAAAGGCGCCCGATGCCGCTCGAACACCGGCAGCGCATGCTCCATGTTGTTGGCGTAGCCGTCGTCGAGCGTAAAAGCCGCAAACGGTCTGCCGCCCTCCGGCTCTGCCAACAGCGCCGGCAGCTCGTTAAGCGGCACGAAGCGATAGCCGTCGCGTGTCAGCCGCCTGAGCGCCGCATCGAGAAAATGCGGGGTGATTTCGAGATGCGCGTTCGGGGCAAAGGCCCGGGCTGCGTGCGGGCGAACATGATGCAGCGTGAAGATGACACCGCGCCCGCGCGCCTGCCGCATCAGGCCGGCCGCGGCGATCAGAAAGGACGCCTCGAGCCCGGCGCCGATCGCCGCCCGTTTTGCCAGTCGCTTCAATTGCCCCGCCATGCGCCGCCCATTGCCTTTTGCGGCAACCTAGCAACCGCAGCTTAAGCCTTGCTGAATCCCGGTTTCGCACAGCTTCTTTCGTTTTCTGTTAACCAAGACGATGAAAAGACTAGAAAAATGGTAGGCGTTGCCGCAAAGTCGCGCCAAACTTGCGGCTTCTGTCACATTGCGAGACATGGCCGGCCCGATCGAGAGCCAGCGCATCAGGGGGAACTCCATGAGAAAGCTTTTGGCGGCTGTTTTGACCGTGACGCTTGCCGTTTCGGCGCCGCTTGCGGCTCTTGCCGGCAGCGCCTCGCTGATCCTTGATGCCCGCACCGGCAAGGTACTGGCGTCCGAAAACGCCGACACGCTCAACCATCCGGCCTCGCTGACGAAGATGATGACGCTCTATCTCACCTTCGAGGCGCTGAAACGCGGCAAGATCGCCTGGGATACGCCGATCAAAATGTCGAGATACGCTGCCGCGCGGCCGCCGACCAAGCTCGGCGTCAAGGCGGGCGGCACCATCACGGTGCGCGAGGCGGTCTACGGCATGATCGTCAAATCCGCCAATGACGCCGCTGCCGCGATCGGCGAGACGCTCGGCGGCTCGGAGAGCGGCTTTGCCCGGATGATGACGGCCAAGGCCCGCCAGCTCGGCATGAGCCGGACCGTCTTCGTCAACGCATCGGGCCTGCCGAACAGCCGCCAGGTGACGACGGCGCGCGACATGTCGACGCTCGCCGTGGCGCTGATGAAGAATTACCCCAACGAATACCGCCTGTTCTCGATGGCAAGCTTCAGTTTCCGCGGCAAGACCGTGCGCGGCCACAACAATCTCATGTACCGCTACCAGGGCATGGACGGCATCAAGACCGGTTATACCAACGCCTCCGGCTTCAACCTCGTCAGCGCCGTCAGAGACGGCAACCGCCGCGTCGTCGGCGTGGTGCTCGGCGGCCGCACCGCCCGCAGCCGCGACGCCAGGATGGAAGCGCTGCTCGACCGCTATCTCGGCCGCGCTTCGTCGTCAGGCGGCGCAAGGCTGGTGGCGAGCGTCGGCGCCAGGGAGCCGGTCGAAGTGGCTTCCGCCGCCGATTCTTCCGACGTTCCGGTGCCGGCGAACGCGCCGCGTCCGGCCGACGATCTCGCGGCAAAGAGCCTGGCCTATGCCGATGACGCCGTCGTGCCGCTGGAGCGCCCGGTCGCGATGGACGAAATCCTGAACGCCGGCAAGACATCGAAGACCGCGGCGAAAAAGGCCGACGGCGACTGGCAGATCCAGATCTCGGCCGCCCCGAGCGCCGATGCGGCGCGGGCGCTTCTTGCCCAGGCGCAGTCGGAAGGCGGCGCGCCGCTCGTTTCCGCCTCGCCCTATACCGAAGCGGTCGGGCAGGGGGCCAACAGGATCTATCGCGCCCGCTTCGTCGGCTTCGCCAGCAGGGAGGACGCCGCCTCAGCCTGCGATGCGCTGAAGCAGCGCTCCTATGACTGCATGCTGCTCCCGGACCGCGGCTGATCGCAACGCCCCACTGAGGCAGTGCGCTCTGGACAAGCAGCGGGAATCAGCGTCTCCTCCATAAACAAAAGGAGAACATTGATGCTGCGCCGTCTTGCCGACCAGTTCGAAGCCGCTTCCTCCGCCCATGTCGCCGAGAGCGGCATCGAGCGCGACGCCGACTGGTTTCTGTTGAAGCTGCAGGAGGAGATGGGTGAACTGACCCAGGCATGGAACCGCCTGACCGGCCGCGGCCGTGCCAAGGGCCGCTCCCCTGAGGACATCAGGCGCGAGCTCGCCGACGAGACGGCCGACCTGCTTGGTCACCTCATGCTGTTTGCTCGCCGTAACGACATCGACCTCGCCGCCGCGATCGAACGGAAGTGGCGGTTTCAGCCGAGCTGGTAAGAAATCGGGAGCGACATCAGAAGATTTTGCTCAAGCCGGTCACCAGCCAGAACGAAACTGCCGAAATCATTGCCGCTGCCGGCAGGGTGATGATCCATGCGATGACGATGTTGCCGGCTAGCCCCCACCTGACGGCGGACACGCGCCGGGCGGCGCCGACGCCGATGATGGCGCCGGTAATGGTATGGGTGGTCGAGACGGGGATACCGAGCCAGGTGGCGCCGAACAGCGTCAAGGCGCCGCCCGTTTCGGCGCAGAATCCCTGCATCGGATTGAGCCTGGTGATCTTCGAGCCCATCGTATGGACGATGCGCCAGCCGCCGAACAAGGTGCCGAGCGCCATCGCTGCCTGGCATGAGATCACCACCCAGAGCGGCACGTGGAAGCTGCCGCCGAGGTAACCCTGCGAATAGAGAAGCACGGCAATGATGCCCATGGTCTTCTGGGCGTCATTGCCGCCGTGGCCGAGCGAATAGAGCGACGCCGACACGAATTGCAGGAAACGGAAGGATCGGTCGACGGCAAAAGGCGTCTGCCGGATGAAGGTCCAGGTCACCGCCAGGATGAGGAACAGTGCCAGGAGAAAACCGATCATCGGCGACATGACGATGGCGGAGACGGTCTTGAGAAGACCGCTCCAGACGATCGAGCTCAACCCCGTTTTGGCAAGGCCCGCACCGACCAGCCCGCCGACCAGAGCATGGGATGAACTGGAGGGAATGCCGAAGACCCAGGTCACGACATTCCAGACGATGGCGCCGATCAGGGCCGCGAAAATCACCTGCGGCGTGACGATCGCCGGGTCGATGATGTCGGTCCCGAGCGTCTCGGCCACATGCAGGCCGAAGAACAGGAAGGCGATGAAATTGAAGAATGCCGCCCAGAAGACCGCATATTGCGGCCTCAGGACCCGTGTCGAGACGATTGTCGCGATCGAGTTGGCCGCATCATGCAGGCCATTGAGAAAATCGAACAGCAGTGCGACGCCGATCAGGCCGACAAGAAGCGGAAGAGCGAGGGCGGCTTCCATCAGACATTCTCGATCACGATGCCGCTGATCTCGTTGGCGACGTCCTCGAAACGGTCGACCACCTTCTCCAGCTCGCCGTAGATCTCGCTGCCGATCATATAGGCCATCGCATTGCCGGCGCCGTGCCGGCGAAAGAGATCCTTGAGCCCCTGCTCGTGCAACTCGTCGGAGCGCCCTTCCACCTGCGTGACCTGCTCGACGATGGCAGAAAGCCGCGGCGCATTGGCGCTGATGCGATCAAGCAAGGGAATGGCCTCGGCAATGAGATTGGCAGCTTCCACAACGGTCTTGCCCATTTCCTGCATCCGTGGATCGAAGCTGGTCTGCTCGAAGAGCCGGATGGTTTTGACGGTTTTGTGCATCATGTCGATCGCATCATCCATGGATTGGATGAGATCCTTGATGTCGCCACGATCGAAAGGTGTGATGAAACTCCGCCGGACGGCCAGCATGACTTCGCGCGTTATATCGTCGGCCTGATCTTCCAACCGCACGATCGTTTCGCATTGATGCTCGATCTCTATTCCCGACAGCAACCTGTCCAGAGCCTGTGCGGCGTCGACGATCGTTCTGGAATGTTGTTCGAAAAGGACGAAGAACCGGTCTTCGCGCGGCATCAACTTTCGAAACCAACCCAGCATGAACACCTCGCAATCCTGGTCTGCGCTATGAACGACGAGCCGTCCTAAACCCTATCCCGTTGAAGAGATAGGGCCGAATTTCGGTTTGTGACAGATTTATGACAGTTGTGCCGCGGCAGGGACATGGCCGTTGCCGGCAGCTGAACCCTTTCCGCCATCGGCGGTCAGCCGACCTTGTACCGGTAAAACTTGCTGTCCACCGCCATCAGCGGGAAGGAGCGGGGCAGGGCGCTCTTGGCAATTTCGGTAAAGCCGTTCTTTTCGTAGAAGCGCTGGGCGGCGACGAACTTGTCCGTCGTGTCGAGGAAGATGTCGGTGAGGCCGGCATCTCTGGCGTGGTCGAACAGGCGCTCGAGAAGCCGCGCCGCCACGCCGTGCTCGCGGCCGCGCACCTCGGCGGCGACGAACATCTTGCGCAGCGCCGCCTGATTGTTGCCGATGTCCTTCAGCCCAAGGGTGCCGACGATGGCGCCGTCCTTGACGGCGACCCAGAACTGACCTTTGCCGGACTGGTAGAAATCCGGGATGACCCGGAGATCGGGCTGCGCATCGGCAGTGATATCGATGCCGAACTCCTCGCGCTGGATCGGCAGGATCACCGACAGCACGTCATCGGCATCGCCTTCGGCAAAGGCTCTGATTTCGATCTCTCCCATCAGATCCTCCCGCCTCAGGCCTGGGTGCCGCCGACGGTGACCTGATCCATGCGCAGATGCGGCTGGCCGACGCCGACCGGAACCCATTGGCCGGCCTTGCCGCAATTGCCGATGCCGGTATCGAGCTTCATGTCGTTGCCGATCATCGACACCCGCTTCATCGCATCCGGGCCGTTGCCGATCAGCATCGCCCCCTTGATCGGCGCGCCGATCTTGCCGTTTTCGATCAGATAGGCCTCGGTGCAACCGAAGACGAATTTGCCGGAGGTGATGTCGACCTGGCCGCCGCCAAAGGAGACGGCATAGACGCCCTTCTTCACCGAGGCGATGATTTCTTCCGGAGTCTTGTCGCCGCCGAGCATATAGGTGTTGGTCATGCGCGGCATCGGCACGTGGGCATAGCCCTGGCGGCGGCCGTTGCCGGTGGGCGCCATGCCCATCAGCCGGGCGTTCTGCCGGTCCTGCATATAGCCGACGAGCTTGCCGTTCTCGATCAGCACGTTGTAGCCCGACGGTGTACCCTCGTCGTCGATGGTGATCGAGCCGCGGCGGTTGTCGATCGTGCCGTCGTCGACGACGGTGACGCCGGGCGCGGCAACGATCTGGCCGAGAAGCCCTGAAAAGGCCGAGGTCTTCTTGCGGTTGAAATCCCCTTCCAGCCCGTGGCCGACCGCCTCGTGCAGCATGACGCCCGGCCAGCCGGAGCCGAGAACGACATCCATCGTGCCGGCGGGCGCGTCGATCGCTTCCAGATTGACGAGCGCCTGGCGCAGCGCCTCGTCGGCGCCGTACTGCCAGCTGCCCTCGGCAATGAAATCGCCGAAGCCGATGCGCCCGCCGCTGCCGTAGGAACCGCTCTCCTGCCGCTCGCCTTCACCGACCACGACGGAAATGTTGATGCGGGTCATCGGTCTTATGTCGCGCACGCGGTGGCCGTCGGCGCGCAGGATGTCGACCACCTGCCAGCTCGCGGCGACCGAGGCGGTGACCTGCCGGACCTTGTCGTCCTTGCCTCTGAGATAGGCGTCGATGTCCTGCAGGACCTTGACCTTCTCCTCGAAGCTCGGCTGGCCGATCGGGTTCTGGTCGCCGTAGAATTTCTTGTTGGTGCCCTGGGGAGCGGCGGCGTAGGTGCCGGAATAGCCGCGCGTCACCGCGCCGACCGCATCGGCCGCCCGCTTCAGCGCCGCCACCGAGAGATCGCCGGCATGGGCATAACCCACCGCTTCGCCGGCAACGGCGCGAAGCCCGAAACCCTGTTCGGTGTTGAAACTGCCGCCCTTCAGCCGGCCATTGTCGAAGGTCAGCGCTTCGGCCTGCGCATGCTCGATGAACAGTTCGCCGTCATCGGCGCCGGCGAGCGCCTCGGCGACAAGGCCGCGCATCGTGGCTTCGTCGGCATCGAAAAGCGTCAGGAGATCGGTGGTCATGGTCTGGCTCCAATGGGCATGTTCGGGAATGCGCTTATCCCCTAGATAGGGCTCCATATAACAAGGAGTGAAGCCCTCGCGGCGAATATTCTTTGTCTCGGGAGGTGGGACGCGCCTCGAAGAGATGCAAACGGTTGATCGCTTTGCGCGGGGTAGACAACGCTAACCACCCGTCGGGGCGTCGAGCGATTTTTTGTCGTCAATGTGCGACTTGCGAAGCTGCCGACATCAATTCCCGGGAATTCGGAGCCTTGAACGTTTGCAGCCCGGCCTCCAGAACTTCAGTGAAGCTCCAGCGGACGATGCCCTCGCGGTCGATCAGGAACTGACCGACAAGCTGCCCATGGTCGGCGGTCATCATCTGCTGATCGGCTTCCGTAATTTGATATCCTTCCTTCTTGTTGAGAAAATCGTCCATCGCCATCACGCCCATAGGCTCTGGCAATTCGCCCGGCAGATCGATTCGTATCGCCATGACCGTGTCGATCCCGACCTCGCGTAAGCCGAAGGCTCGGTGCGAAGCCCGTATCGGGTCGGAAGCCGCAAGAATACCGGGGATCGGATGGTAACGGAAATACAGCCGCGCGCGTTCGACCGGGGTGTTTACCACTGCCAGCGATTGGACGCCTTTCTCACGCAGCATCGGGTTGAGATATGCCATGGCCGCGACATGGCGCCGGCAGAAGGGACAATGCAGGCCTCGAAACAAACCGATCAACAATGGGCTGCGGCCGCGAAAATCATCAAGCGCGATCTTCCCTTCGCGCGAGACTGCATCAAACACAACGTTCGGCACCCGGTCGCCCGGTTTTAGCGGATGGTCGACATAGCGCGTGGACATGGACAACCTCCTCGCTCGGGATCAGTCGAGAAAAGGCGACACGTTAAGTGTTTCGAGGTCGAGACTGAGCGTTGCGAGGCCCGACCTCTTGTCTTACCGCACCGCCAGGATCCGATCCAAGAATGGTCCCACATTGGCCCGCGGGCAAGCGGTAAACGGCGTATCGTGAACGGAAAAGTCCGTTTTCTCAAAATTCAGCCTTTCACCAGAGCGGGGCCGCTGGCGGAAGTGAAGCTGGATTGAGCGGATGAGGGGCGGACCCGCGACAGGCCGCAGCCGCCCTCAAGGCAGCGCGTCAAAACCTTCGGCGAAACCCTTGAGATCAACAGGAATGCCGATCCCTTCTTCCGGGGTCTGGAAGACGATGAAGGTGGCCTGGGCGCCGCTGCGGAAGGTCTTGAGCAGTTCGTCCTCGAGCACGACTTCGGCATAACAGCCGTCGGCGAAGCAGCGGACGAAGTAGGCGCGGCCGATATCCTTGCCGTCGACATTCAGTCCGAGACCGTTCGGCAGGAGCACGCCGAGCGGCGCCAGCACGCGCAGGATCTTCGATTTGCGGTCGGCCGTCTTCAAGACGACGACGGAAAGCCCGACCTCCGGCCGGTCCTCGGCGATGACGTTCTGCATCAGCGCGCATTGTTCCGTCGCCGCACCGGCCGGCTTGTCGCAAACAACCGACCATGCGCCGTGGTTGGATTTCACCGTGCCGGGCGCCTGCGGCTGCGTCTGGCCGGGCGTTACCTGGATATTCGGGTTGGCAGCCGGGGGCTGCTGCGCCGGGGCAGGGGCGGCCGGTGCCGGTGTGGTGGGTTGGGCGGGGGAAGGGGCGGGTTGCTGTGCGAAGACGGGCGTCGTCGCTGCGGCCGCGATGCTGGCAGTCACGAGAAGCGACCGCGCGAGGGAACGGAAACCCATGGAAACCTCTGGATATCGAATCATTGCGGCTATTGTTGAAGCTGCCCACCGGAAATGAAAAGCCCCACCCCGTGAAAACCGGGGGACTGCGGCAGAAATTGGACCTCTGTCAAATAATGTGCGGTGGTCGGATCGGCCGGAAATGGCATTTTTCATATGCTGATGAAAAACTTGGGATGTTTTGCCGTTCGGCCTGCCTGTGCTTTAAGCAAAAATGCCGCATAGACAATTGCTCCTGCCTGTTGCGGCAAATGCCAAACTGTGGTTTGAAGCGCTGAAGATGGCAAGGATTCTGCGTTCGATTTAGCAGGTCAAGCGCTCGAGGGAGATAATAAGGTGATGAAGAAGGCTTATGCAGCTCTGACCGCGCTGGTCTGTCTGCTTTTTGCTTCCGGCACATATGCCGACCAGCCGACGCCGTGGCAGGCGACGCTGCAGCCGGCGGCGACGCCGATTATGCGGGAAATTCATTGGTTCGAACAATATACCCTGTGGTTTATCGTTCCGATCACGCTCTTCGTTCTGATCCTGCTCATCGTCGTCTGCTTCAAGTTCCGCGCCAGCGCCAATCCGGTTCCGTCGCGCACGAGCCACAATACGCTGATCGAGGTCATCTGGACCGTGGGGC
The DNA here is from genome assembly GCF_019685295.1 of Rhizobium sp. NLR22b. Classification (NCBI taxonomy): domain Bacteria; kingdom Pseudomonadati; phylum Pseudomonadota; class Alphaproteobacteria; order Hyphomicrobiales; family Rhizobiaceae; genus Rhizobium; species Rhizobium sp. NLR22b. The sequence goes on along the minus strand of NZ_JABDWM010000001.1, from coordinate 50,398 downwards.
CGGTCCTGGTGCTGCTCTTCCTCGCCATTCCCTCGTTCAATCTTCTGACGGCGCAGCTGACGCTGCCCGAAAATCCTGACGTGACGATCAAGGCGACCGCCACCCAGTGGCAATGGAATTATGAATATGAAGGTTCGGGCGACAGCCCGCTCGCCTTCGATTCCTACCTCTTGAAGGATCAGGATCGCGCGGCCGCCGGCAAGGAAGACAAGTCGGTCTATCCGAGACTGCTCGCCGTCGACAACGAACTGGTGCTGCCGGTCAACAAGACGGTGCGCGTTCTCGTGACCGCGGCACCCACCGACGTCATCCACGCTTTCGCCATGCCGTCCTTCGGCATCAAGATCGACGCCGTACCGGGCCGCCTGAACGAGACCTGGTTCAGGGCCGAGCGCGAAGGCCTGTTTTATGGCCAGTGTTCCGAGCTCTGCGGCAAGGACCATGCGTTCATGCCGATCGCCATCCGCGTCGTCTCCGAGGACAAGTACAAGCAGTGGCTGACCGCGGCCGCCAGCGACCTGCCCGGCGCCTACAAGACACTCATGGCCGCAACCGATGGTCCCGCAAAGACCGTCGACGTTGCCGAAGCACAGTAATTAAGGGGATCGGGACAATGGCTGGACCTTCCGCTCACGATGATCATTCTCACGCCCACCACGACCATGCGCATGATGATCACGATCACCATGATCACGGGCACAAGCCGAGCTTTGTCAATCGCTGGCTGTTCTCGACCAACCACAAGGACATCGGCACGCTCTACCTGATCTTCGCGATCATCGCCGGCATCATCGGCGGCGCGCTGTCGGTGGCCATGCGCATGGAGCTGCAGGAGCCGGGCATCCAGATCTTCCACGGCCTGGCCTCGATGGTCTACGGCTATGAAGGCGATGCCGCGATCGACGGCGCCAAGCAGATGTTCAACATGTTCACGACGGCGCACGCGCTGATCATGATCTTCTTCATGGTCATGCCGGCGATGATCGGCGGTTTTGCCAACTGGATGGTGCCGATCATGATCGGCGCGCCCGACATGGCCTTCCCGCGGCTGAACAACATCTCCTTCTGGCTGATCGTCCCGGCCTTCGCGCTGCTCTTGCTGTCGATGTTCGTCGAAGGCCCGGCAGGCGCTTACGGTACGGGCGGCGGCTGGACTATGTATCCGCCGCTGGCAACGAGCGGCACGCCGGGACCGGCGGTCGATCTGGCGATCTTCGCGCTGCACATTGCCGGCGCCTCGTCGATCCTCGGTGCGATCAACTTCATCACCACGATCCTCAACATGCGCGCCCCCGGCATGACGCTGCACAAGATGCCGCTCTTCGCCTGGTCGGTGCTGATCACCGCCTTCCTGCTCTTGCTGTCGCTGCCAGTTCTGGCAGGCGGCATCACCATGCTGCTGACTGACCGCAACTTCGGCACCTCCTTCTTCTCTCCGGAAGGCGGCGGCGACCCGATCCTCTACCAGCACCTGTTCTGGTTCTTCGGTCACCCCGAGGTCTACATCCTCATCCTGCCGGGCTTCGGCATGATCAGCCACATCATCTCGACCTTCTCGAAGAAGCCGATCTTCGGCTATCTCGGCATGGCCTACGCAATGGTTGCGATCGGCGCCGTCGGCTTCGTCGTCTGGGCCCACCACATGTACACGGTCGGTCTGTCGCTCGATGCGCAGCGTTACTTCGTCTTCGCCACGATGGTCATCGCCGTTCCGACAGGCGTGAAGATCTTCTCCTGGATCGCGACGATGTGGGGCGGCTCGATCTCGTTCCGCACGCCGATGATCTGGGCGATCGGCTTCATCTTCCTGTTCACGGTCGGCGGCGTCACCGGCGTCCAGCTTGCCAATGCCGGTCTCGACCGCTCGCTGCATGACACCTATTACGTCGTGGCTCACTTCCACTACGTTCTGTCGCTCGGCGCCGTCTTCGCGATCTTTGCCGGCTGGTATTACTGGTTCCCGAAGATGACCGGCTACATGTACAACGAGTTCGTCGGCAAGCTGCATTTCTGGGTCATGTTCATCGGCGTCAACCTGGTGTTCTTCCCGCAGCACTTCCTCGGTCTCGCCGGCATGCCGCGCCGCTACATCGATTATCCGGATGCCTTTGCCGGCTGGAACTATGTTTCCTCGATCGGCTCCTACATCTCGGCCTTCGGCGTGCTGATCTTCCTCTTCTCGGTCTTCGAGGCCTTCGCCAAGAAGCGCATCGCCGGCGAGAATCCGTGGGGCGAGGGTGCGACGACGCTGGAGTGGCAGCTGCCTTCGCCGCCGCCCTATCACCAGTGGGAACAGCTGCCGCGCATCAAGTAAAGCGCTTGGAAAACCGGACGCCGCATTCGAAACGGCGTCCGGCATAGTAAATTCAGGACGGAATGATGACGGTTATCGACAATCACGAGGCGCTTGCAGAGGACGGCGAAATGTCGGAAGCGAGCGCGCGCGATTATTTCGAGCTCTTGAAGCCGCGGGTGATGTCGCTCGTGGTCTTCACCGCCTTTGCCGGCCTGGTGCTGGCCCCGGGCCACATCAACCCCGTCCTCGGCCTGATCGCCATCCTCTGCATCGCCGTCGGCGCCGGCGCCTCGGGCGCGCTGAACATGTGGTACGACGCCGATATCGACGCCGTCATGAGCCGCACGGCCAAGCGCCCGATCCCGGCCGGCCGCGTCGCGCCGTCGGAGGCGCTCGCCTTCGGTCTGGTGCTGTCGGGCTTTTCCGTCGTCATTCTCGGCCTTGCCGTCAATTGGCTGTCGGCCGGCATCCTTGCCTTCACCATCTTCTTCTACGCCGTCATCTACACCATGTGGCTGAAGCGTTCGACGCCGCAGAATATCGTCATCGGCGGTGCCGCCGGCGCCTTCCCGCCGATGATCGGCTGGGCCTGCGTGACGAATACGGTGACGATCGAGAGCACCGTTCTCTTCCTGATCATCTTCCTCTGGACGCCGGCGCATTTCTGGGCGCTTGCCCTCTTCAAGATGCGCGATTACGAGGCCGTCGGCGTGCCGATGCTGCCGAACGTCGCCGGCGAGCGGGTGACCAAGCATCAGATCGTCGCCTATGCGGTGCTGACCGCCATCTGCGCGGTGCTGCCGTCCGTCCTCGGCTTCGCGAGCTTCGGCTACGGCCTCGTCGCCGCCGTGCTCGGTACGATCTTCATCACCTGTTCCATCGCCGTCTGGCGCATGCCCGACGGCGATCTGAAGATGGTGCCGGCAAAGAAGCTCTTCGCCTTCTCGATCTTCTATCTCTTCGCTGTATTCTCCGCTTTGATGATCGACCGGCTGGCCGCCATGCTGGTTTCGCAAGTGGGAGGCTCGCTCTGATGGATCTCGTCAAGCTCACCGAAAAGCAGATGAAGTCGCGCCGCAACCGCAACATCGCCCTTGGGCTGGTGCTGGCCGGTCTCGTCGTCCTCTTCTATGCGATCACGATCGTCAAGATCGGCGGGGGGATGGCCGGATGAGCGAAAAAGCCGCCGCACCGAGGAAGCAAGGCCGCAACAACGGCGCCGTCGTGCTGATGTGCCTGAGTTTCGTCTTCGGCATGGGTGCGATGAGCTATGCCGCCGTGCCGCTCTACCGCATCTTCTGCCAGGTGACCGGCTATAACGGCACGACCCAGCGCGTCGAGCAGATGTCGAGCATCGTGCTGGACCGCAAGATGCGCGTCACCTTCGACGCCAATGTCGCCCCCGGCCTGCAATGGAATTTCAAGCCGGTCGAGCGCGAGGTCAGTCCGAAGATCGGCGAAACCATCCAGGTCAATTTCGTCGCCGAGAACCGCTCGAACGAGACCCAGCGCGGCCAGGCGGTGTTCAACGTCACGCCGGGCGAAGCGGGCGCCTATTTCAACAAGGTGCAATGTTTCTGCTTTACCGAAACGGACCTGAAGCCGGGCGAGAAGCTGGAAATGCCGGTCGTGTTCTATATCGACCCTGAAATCGTCAAGGCGGTGGAATCGAAAGATATCCACACGGTGACGCTGTCATATACGTTCTACCCGAAAGAGGGTCCGAAGCCTGTCGCTTCGAATGAGGGTGGAACGGTAAAGATTGAAAAGAAACTTTGATCAAGGCTCGTTTCCGGCTATGCCGGGAGCGAAGTGAGGAAGACATCCGGGGATAGCCACATGGCCGATGCGCATCAGAAGAACCACGACTACCACATCATCGATCCGAGCCCGTGGCCGATTCTCGCCTCGCTCGGCGCCTTCATCATGGCGATCGGCGGCGTCTGCTATATGCGTTACCTGAACGGCGGCTCCTTCAAGCTCGCTGGCGCTGAACTCGCCAATCCCTGGCTCTTCTTTATCGGCCTCGTGCTGGTTCTTTACGTCATGTACGGCTGGTGGGCCGATACGGTGAAGGAAGCCCATGAGGGCTCTCACACCCGCGTCGTCTCGCTGCACCTGCGTTACGGCATGATCATGTTCATCGCTTCGGAAGTGATGTTCTTCGTCGCCTGGTTCTGGGCTTATTTCGACGCCAGCCTGTTTCCGAACGAGGCGATCCAGGCCTCGCGCATGGCCTATACCGGCGGCGTCTGGCCGCCGAAGGGCATCGAAGTCCTCGATCCCTGGCACCTGCCGATCTACAACACCGTCATCCTGCTGCTCTCCGGCACGACGGTCACCTGGGCGCACCATGCGCTGCTGCACAATGACCGCAAGGGCCTCGTTCAGGGCCTGACGCTGACCGTGCTGCTCGGCATCCTGTTCTCCAGCGTGCAGGCCTACGAGTATGCCCACGCCCCGTTCGACTTCAAGAATTCGATCTACGGCGCGACCTTCTTCATGGCGACCGGCTTCCACGGTTTCCACGTCCTCGTCGGCACGATCTTCCTGCTGGTCTGCCTGCTGCGCGCGCTGCGCGGCGATTTCACCCCGAAGCAGCATTTCGGCTTCGAGGCAGCCGCCTGGTACTGGCACTTCGTCGACGTCGTCTGGCTGTTCTTGTTCTTCTGCATCTACGTCTGGGGCGGCTGGGGCGCACCCGTCGCAGCCGGCTGATCGGAAGCGATGTTCAAGCGAAAGGCGGGCCTCGGTCCGCCTTTTCTGTTTTGGCTCCACGCACCGTGATCGCAGGGCTTAATCCACGGCGCGGCCCCTGACGTCCCGCTACGATTGAGTGAGAATCACCAAGGTCTCCGGCAATACTCCGTCATACTCCATCGCATCCGCAGCTTGCTTGGACTTCATAAATTCCTCCAGGCGGCCCATGTCGGGAACGTCCATGACGAGGCCAACGCGATTGGACGCCTGTGGATCGACAAACGTACGAATGTTTGTGCAGCCGAGGGGCTCGAAGACCTCTTTGCGGCGCGGTGAAGTGAGCCAATGTTTGACGTCCTTGACGTCGTGGTAGGCCAATATGGTAGGCATAGCATCCTCCTCTCAAAGCCAAGTGGAACACTACGCCGCGATCGATCACATTGATATTACCCGGATGGGCGGGGCGCATCGTCGTCGGCAAATGGCAAAGATGTCGATGTTCTCGTCGATTCCTGCCCCAGCTTCGCACCTGGAAGCGATCATGGTGGCATTTGCCGCCGAACTCGGCGTCGATGCTCGCGTCAAGTCGGTCAAGCCTGAGCCTAATGGAGAGTGGGACGTACGATTGGCATCAACGTCCGCCAGCGATCCTTTCGAAGGCCGAAGGTGCGGGGATGCCGAGATCGAGGCGTTGGCGGATTGCCTCGGCGCATTCGTCGGCGGTCAGCACCGAGGTATCGACCTCCATGTCGTAGATGCCTGGCCGGTGCACCTCGTCCTGCCAGCGCTGCACCGGTTCGGGAACCGGCATGTCCGCAGTGGCGCGGAGATACAGCGTCTCGCGGCCGTCTTGTTCAATGTCTCGCCGCTGCATGATCGTCTCGAGCGGACAGCGCACGCCGACGAACAGCACGGAAAATCCATCGAGACGCCGGGCGCAGTCGGGAAGTATGCCGAGTGGGTGCGAATAGCTGTCGTGATGGCCGAGATCGGCGACGACGTTGAGGCCCAATCCGGCATGGATGGCGATCGACTCGTAAAGGGCGGCATAGAGGAAAGGTATCAGCTCTTCGAGCTCCGGCCGCTCGCCGCCGGGCCTGAGCCCGATGCCGGGCAAATAGCGCTGCGGCGTCATCGCATTGTAGCTGTCGACGCCGAGGTTGATCCACGGTCCCTCGAATTCGTCCTGGATCGCCCGGGCAATGCTGGATTTGCCGCTGCGCGGCGCGCCGTTCAGGATAATGATCTGTCCGGCATGGCTGTCATTGGTCATCAGTCTTCTTCTTCTTCTGTTTGGCGCGAATCGGTGAGGCGAAATCGCGCAGGCATTTCCATTCGGGATGCGAATACTTTATGGGAGAGTTAAGGCAGCATCGAAAAAGCCGCGGTCGCAAGTGGCCGCGCAAAGGAACAGCATGAGCGAGGACAGCGCGCAATTTCCCCCTCTCGATCCGGTGAAAACCGGTATCAAGGGCTGCTGCCCGCGCTGCGGTCATGGCAAGCTGTTCGATGGCCTGCTCGGCCTGAAGCCGCGTTGCGCCTCCTGCGGCCTCGATTATTCCTTCGCCGATTCCGGTGATGGCCCGGCCGTCTTCGTCATCCTCATCGTCGGCTTCATTATCATTGGCATGGTGCTGTGGCTGCAGGTCAATTATGGGCCGCCGATCTGGGTGCACATCCTTATTTTCGCGCCGCTGACGATCATCCTGTCGCTCCTGACGCTGCGCTGGTTCAAGGGCATCCTGATTGCCATGCAGTACCGCCATAATGCCCGCGAAGGACGTCTGAGTGACTGATGTCGATCACGCCGTGCCGCGCCGCCGGCTGCCTGTCATAACCGGCTTTCTGGTGCTGGTTGCCCTTGCCATTCTGGTTTCGCTCGGCACCTGGCAGCTGCAGCGCCTCACCTGGAAGCAAGGCCTGCTCGCCGACATCGCCGCGCGCCAGGCTGCCGCGCCGGTGCCGCTCGCCGGCATCGAGGCGATGGCGGCTTCCGGCGGCGACATCGAATACCGCAAGGTTACCGCCACCGGCCGCTATATCAACAACAAGGAGCGGCACTTCTTCGCCACCTGGCGCGGCCAGACCGGCTTTTACGTCTATACCCCGCTCGAGCTTGCCGACGGGCGCATCCTCTTCGTCAACCGCGGCTTCGTTCCCTATGAGAACAAGGAGCCGGAAATGCGCATGCAGGGCCAGCTGACTGATCAGCAGACGGTCACGGGCCTCGCGCGCGCCAAACTTGCCGGCAAGCCCTCCTGGCTGGTGCCCGATAACGACGTCGCCAAGAACATCTTCTACTGGAAGGACCTCGACGTCATGGCTGACAGCGTCGGCCTGGAGAAGGCGCGCGTCATCCCGTTCTTCGTCGACGCCGATTCCACGCCCAACCCGGCCGGCCTGCCGATCGGCGGCGTCACCCAGGTCGATCTCCCGAACGATCATCTGCAGTATGCCCTGACCTGGTACGGGCTTGCCGCCGTGCTCGTCACCGTGGTGGCGATCTCCTGGTTCCGAAAACCCGGCAGGGCACCTCGGCAATAGTATCGCTTCAATTCCCGGCCATATTGGGCTAGAGGTCCCTTACTCCCATCGGACGGAATTTTGACGGAACGGACATGAATATTGCGGCGAAACCTCCCTTGACGATCAGGCTCTGCGGGCCGCGCGGCTTCTGCGCCGGCGTCGACCGCGCCATCCAGATCGTCGTGCTGGCGCTGAAATCCTATGGCGCGCCGGTCTATGTGCGCCACGAGATCGTCCACAATCGTTATGTCGTCGAGGGGCTGGAGGCCAAGGGCGCCGTCTTCGTCGAGGAACTGGACGAGATCCCGCCCGAGCATCGGGCCCAGCCGGTGGTCTTCTCGGCCCATGGCGTGCCGAAATCGGTGCCTGAGGATGCCGCGAGCCGCAACCTTTTCTATCTCGACGCCACCTGTCCGCTGGTCTCCAAGGTCCACAAGCAGGCAATGCGCCACAATCGACTTGGCCGCCACGTCGTCCTCATCGGCCACGCCGGCCACCCGGAAGTGATCGGCACGATGGGGCAGTTGCCGGAAGGCGCGGTTTCACTGATCGAGACGATCGAGGATGCCGACGCCTACGCCCCGGCCGACCCCGACAATCTCGGTTATGTCACCCAGACGACGCTGTCGGTCGACGATACCGCCGGCGTCATCGCCCGCCTCCAGGAGCGATTTCCCAACCTGACTGCGCCGGCGGCGGATTCGATCTGTTATGCGACGACCAACCGCCAGGAAGTGGTGAAGCAGGCGGCCCCCGGCTGCGATCTTTTCATCATTGTCGGCGCACCGAATTCCTCCAATTCCAAGCGCCTCGTGGAAGTGGCGCTGAGGGCAGGGGCGAAGAAATCGATCCTCGTCCAGCGCGCCGCAGAGCTCGACTGGGAGGAGATCGGCGCGATTTCGACGCTTGGCCTTTCCGCCGGCGCCTCGGCGCCGGAGGTGATCGTCAACGAAATCATCGAAGCCTTCCGCGCCCGCTTCGATGCCCGCGTCGAACTGGCCGAGACGGTGCAGGAAACCGAAAACTTCCTGGTCAACCGCGAATTGCGCAGCATCGAGCTGACCGCGGCCGACATGGCGTTCGTCAACGGCTAGGCCGCGATCGCGTCCCAGGTCATCCATCCATCATACAGAGACGAGACTTCACTTGGCAGTCTACACCGATATCGCCGAAGACGATCTGAAATGGTTCCTGACGGAATATGATGCAGGCACGCTGCTCTCCTACAAGGGCATCGCCGAAGGCGTCGAAAACTCCAATTTCCTGCTGCATACCTCCAAGGCGCCGCTGATTCTGACGCTTTATGAGAAGCGCGTGGAAAAGAGTGACCTGCCTTTCTTCCTCGGCTTGATGCAGCATCTCTCGGCCCGCGGCCTGTCCTGTCCATTGCCATTGCCGCGCCGCGACGGCGCGCTGCTCGGCTCGCTCTCCGGCCGCCCGGCCGCGCTGATTTCCTTCCTCGAAGGCATGTGGCTGAGAAAGCCGGAGGCAAAGCATTGCCGCGAGGTCGGCCGGGCGCTGGCCGAAATGCACGTGGCCGGCGAGGGCTTCGAGTTGAAACGGCCGAACGCCCTGTCGCTCGATGGCTGGCGGGGGCTCTGGGAGAAGTCCGAGGCGCGTGCCGACGAGGTCGAACCCGGCCTGCAGGGCGAGATCCGCAAGGAGCTTGATTTTCTCGCCGCCGCCTGGCCGAAGTGCCTGCCGTCCGGCGTCATCCATGCCGACCTCTTCCCCGACAACGTCTTCTTCCTCGGCGACGAGCTCTCCGGCCTGATCGATTTCTATTTCGCCTGCAACGACCTGCTCGCCTATGACGTCTCGATCTGCCTGAACGCCTGGTGCTTCGAGAAGGACGGCGCCTACAACATCACCAAGGGCATGGCGATGCTCGAGGGTTATCAGAGCGTCAGGCCGTTGAACGGTGAAGAAATCGCCGCCCTGCCGGTGCTCGCGCGCGGCTCGGCGCTGCGCTTCTTCCTGACCCGGCTCTATGACTGGCTGATGACGCCGGAGGGCGCCATGGTCACCAAGAAGGACCCGCTCGAATATCTGCGCAAGCTGCGCTTCCACCGCCAGATCGGCTCGGCCGCCGAATACGGATTGAGCCTATGAAACACGTCGATATCTTCACCGATGGCGCATGTTCCGGCAATCCCGGTCCCGGCGGCTGGGGCGCAGTGTTGCGTTATGGCGAGGTCGAAAAGGAGCTTTGCGGCGGCGAGGCGGAGACGACCAACAATCGCATGGAGCTGATGGCGGCGATCTCGGCGTTGCAGGCGCTGAAGAGCCCTTGCGAAGTCGACCTCTATACCGACAGCGCCTACGTCAAGGACGGCATCTCCAAGTGGATCTTCGGCTGGAAGAAAAACGGCTGGAAGACATCGGACAAGAAGCCGGTGAAGAATGCCGAACTCTGGCAGGCGCTTGAGGAAGCCCGTAACCGCCACAAGGTGACGCTGCACTGGGTCAAGGGCCACGCCGGCCACCCGGAAAACGAACGCGCGGATGAACTTGCGCGCCGGGGCATGGAGCCGTTCAAGAAGGGCAAGGCGATTTCGTTTTAAGTGTGGGAGGTTTTGCCGTTACGCACCTCTCTCAATAAAGCACTGGCGGCGTGAATGTGCCCGTGGGTTCAACCCAATCTCCGTCATGCTCGGGCTTGACCTGCTCGAGGCCGAGGATGACGGAATATCTGGTGTCGTCCCAGCCAATTCGTCCCCGAAAGCCGACAATGGGCGGACTCATCCGATGACGAGCACTTTTCATCTCAATGCTGCGACGCCGTCGCCGCCCCCTGGATCAGCCGATGCAGATATTCGAGCTTGGCCACAACAGGCGAGGAGAGCACGAAGGGATAGGAGTCGGGCTGGCCCATGCTGCGCTGGATGGCGTTGATTGCGAGGCTGAGCGGCACCCAGGCGCTGACGAGCTGCTCGGCGCTCTGTGCCCGATAGGGAAGAAAATCGACCTCGCCTGCGATTTCCTCGTGGCCGCGCGGATCGATGGCGATGCCGAAGGCGCGGGCCGTCTCCAGCGTATCGACGATATGGAGGTAATGCGCGAAGCATTCGGCGAAATCCTCCCAAGGATGTGACGAAGCATAGGCGCTGATGAAATTATCCTGCCATCCCAAGGGCGGGCCGGCGGCATAGTGTTTCTGGAGGGCCGCCGCATAATCCTGCCGCTCGTCGCCGAAGACGGCGCGGAAATCATCGAGGCCGTTCTGATCGCGCACCAGCTTGTTCCAGATGAAATGGCCGGTCTCGTGGCGGAAATGGCCGAGCAGCGTGCGGTAAGGTTCGTTCATCGAGCTGCGCGCTTGTTCGCGGGTGGCGTCGTCGGCTTCGGCGGCGCGGATGGTGATCAGGCCTTCCTCATGGCCGGTCATGGCCGGCACGACATTGCCGTTGCCCTGCAGGGAATCCTCGAGGAAATCGAAGACCAGGCCGCCATGCGGATCTTCGCCGCGATCGGGATGCGGCAGCCTCCAGCGCAGCAGCGAATAGAAGAGATGACGCTGCGCCTGACCGATGCGCCGCCAGCGGTCTATGCCGTTCTGGGTATCGGTGTTCGGAACCAGCCGGTTGTGGCGGCAGGCGGCGCAGAATTCACTGTCGCTCTCGTCCTCCACCAGCCAGTTGCAGATGTCGAGGCCGGCATTGGCGCAGAAGCCCACGTGCCGGTCGGGATCGGAAACGAGCTGCCAGGCCGTCTCATCGCGCGGCTCCAGCGCATGCATCGCGAGGTCGCCGGGCAGGAAGCCGAGGCGATGGTTGCAGCGCACGCAGTGACGATTGTCGAAGTGGACGACCTGGTCGCAATTGTCGCAGGCAAAGAGTTTCATCGTACTGATCTCTGCAAGGCGGGGGGCGGATTAAAAATGCCCGCTGCGCGCGTGCGCAGCAGGCATGGTTTATCCGGGCTGCTGTGGTTCAGAGCCGGTCGACGGCGCCCTTGAGCTTGTCCTTGACCTTGCCGGCTGCGACCTGCCCCTTGCCCTTGGCTTCCTGGACGTCGCCCTTGGCCTGCATGTCGCGATCGCCCATGGCCTTGCCGGCGGCCTGCTTGGTCTTGCCGGCAATTTCGTTTGCCTTGCCTGAAATCTTGTCGCTGGTGCTACCCATCTGTGATGTCTCCATTCTCGGCGACGGACCTCTCGTCCGCGCGGGAAGGGAACGTCACTCGCGCCTATTCGTTCCCGCGACCGTCAGGTGAGCCGCGACCGTCAGGTGAGCCGCGACCGTCAGGCGTGGCCGGCTTCAGCCGAAAGCATGGCGGCGTTGATGCCCATGCCGGCGAGCGCCCGCTCGTATTTGTCGTCGAGATTGCGGTCGAAGATCAGTTCCTCATTGGCAGGGCAGGTGAGCCAGCCATTGTTGGCGACCTCGTTTTCCAGCTGGCCGGCCGCCCAGGAGGAATAGCCGAGCAGCATCGTCGCGCGCTTCGGCCCCGCGCCCTTGGAGATGGCGCGCACGATGTCGAGCGTTGCCGTCAGGCAGATGTCGTCGCTGACCGGGATCGAGGAGTCGCTGGCATAATCGTCCGAATGCAGCACGAAGCCGCGGCCGCTCTCCACCGGGCCGCCCGTCTGGATCGGGAAATCGCGCGCCCGCTGCGGCAGCACGATCGGTTCTTCCTGCTTGATCATGTCGAGATGCTGGAGCACGTCGGTGAAGGTGAGGCTCTGCGGCCGGTTGATGACGAAGCCCATGGCGCCGGCATCCGAATGCGCGCAGATGTAAATCACCGTGCGCGCAAAATTGCGGTCTTCCATGCCGGGCATGGCGATGAGGAACTGGCCATCGAAGAAGCCACGTTCCCGCCTGTTCTTCAGCGTCGATAAGGACATCGTTCCTCCTGCTGCCAGACCGCACCAAGGCCCCGACAAGAGAAAGATGGGCCAATGTCACAAATCAATCAACCGAAAATGAAGATTTAAATGGCCGCGGCTTCTGGCGGCCAGAGAGCACTTTCGGTAAACCGTTGTTCCATGATGATTATTTTCATGGCCCCGCGACGGCTTTTGATGGCGGTCATTTCCGTGGCCGCGGCCCTCGTCCCCTTTTGTTCCGCAAAAGCGGAGATGAGCGCCTGGGCCGAAGCCGAGGGCGGCCGCATGCGCCTGGTGGCGCTGGCGCCCGATGCCAGCGGGAAAATCCGCGCCGGCCTGCAGATCGAACCGAAACCCGGCTGGATCACCTATTGGCGCGAGCCCGGCAACAGCGGCATTCCGCCTCAGGTCACCATCGCGCCGGCCAGCGGTGTGACCCTCGATGCCATTGCCTATCCCGTCCCGAAGCATTTTTTCAAAGGCGGGATCGAGGATATCGCCTATGACGCGCCGGTGACGCTGCCGCTATCCTTGACGGCGGCTGGCAAAGGCGGAGTCGAGATCGACGCCTCGGCTTTCATCGGCATCTGCAGGGATATCTGCGTTCCCTTCCAGGCGAATTTGAGCCTGAAGCTCGGCCGCGCCATGCAGTCGCACCCGGAGGAAGAGGCGATCCTGGCGGCCGCTGACGCGACGCTGCCGAAGCCGCCGTCGGATGATTTCAAGGTGACGGCGCATGCGATCTCAGCTGATCGGAAGACGCTGTCGCTGACGCTCGCTCTGCCGGGTGACGGCAAGGGGACCCCCGATATCATCGTCACCGGCCCGAGCGGTTATGCCTTCACCAAGCAGAGCGGCGGCAAACGCGATGGCGCCACCTTCAAGACCGATATGATGATCGGCAGGCTGCCCAGGGATTACGACATGTCAGGCAAGCGCTGGGGCGTGCTTGTCATCGATGGCGACAGGGCGATGGAGACCACGCTTGCCTTTGAGTGACCGGCACTTATAGTCGCCCTATTCCCAGGCGGCGCCCGCCGCAGAACACGAACCTAACAAGCCAAACCCGAGGAGAAAACCATGACCATCGCGATCGGCGACAAGCTTCCGGCCGCCACCTTCAAGGAAAAGACCACCGACGGCCCGGTCGAAATCACCACCGAGCAGCTCTTTGCCGGCAAGCGCGTCGTGCTCTTTGCCGTGCCGGGCGCCTTCACGCCCACCTGCTCGCTGAACCACCTGCCGGGCTATCTCGAAAACCGCGATACCATTCTTGGCAAGGGCGTCGACGACATCGCCGTTCTCGCCGTCAACGACTGGCATGTGATGGGCGCCTGGGCGCAATCCTCGGGCGGGCTCGGCAAGATCCACTTCCTCGCCGATTGGGACGCCGCCTTCACCAAGGCCGTCGGCCTCGAAGCCGACCTCTCCGCCGGCGGCCTCGGCCTGCGCTCCAAGCGCTATTCGATGCTGGTCGAAGACGGCGTCGTCAAAGCCCTCAACGTCGAGGAAAGCCCCGGCCAGGCGACGGTTTCCGGTGCAGCGGCGATGCTGGAACTGCTTTGAGTTTTCATTCGGAGAGATAAAGGGGCGGCCATTCGGTCGCCCTTTTCAATTGTTGCCGCGCCGCTCGTGTGCTGGCGAATTGGCGGAGACGCCCTCCTTCTTCCCAGGCCACGGCTGCTCTGTCATGCGGAGTAGCTGCCCCTCACCCTAACCCTGTCCCGGTAAACGGGGAGAGCGGACCTGCCACGCGAGAGTCTACCGGGGAACGGAGAGGTCGCGGCGTGTCCCTTCGCCCCGCAAGCGGGCAGAAGGTGCGGGTAGGCGGATGAGGGGCAGCCGCCATCTCCTGGGCCGAGATGAAGGGGCCGACGCCAAGAAAGGGCATGGCGTTCGCGCCCTTTTCAATTCCACGATAGTCCAAGCCTCAATCTTGCCGCAATTGTTATAACATTACAGCAGTAATGTTATTACATTTTAGGATCAGCCATGCCGCGAAACCCCGATCGCCTTCCCATCAGCCTCATGGGACAATCGGCCTTATCGAGGGCAGTCGGCATCACACTGGTCATTGCCGTCCTCTGGCTCGCCATCCGCTGGGCGGTTCTGCTGCCATGACGCCGTTGATCCGTCTCGACAATCTGACCATCGCCTACAACAGGCATCCAGCCGTCCATCATGTCTCCGGCGTCTTTGCGCCGGGCAGCCTGACGGCGATTGCCGGGCCGAACGGGGCGGGCAAGTCGACGCTGCTGAAGGCGATCATGGGTGAGCTTCGTCCGGCCGAGGGCCGGGTCGAGCACCGGCTCGGCCGGGCGGAATTCGGCTATCTCCCGCAGGCGGCCGAGATCGATCGCCGCTTTCCGATCTCGGTCATCGACACCGTCATGCTCGGCGTCTGGAAGGCGAGGGGAGCCTTCAGCCGTGTCGGCCCCCTCGACCTGAAGAGAGCAGGCGAGGCGCTTGCCGCCGTCGGCCTCGACGGCTTTGCCAGTCGCCATGTCGGGTCGCTCTCGGCCGGCCAGTTCCAGCGTGTGCTCTTTGCCCGTCTGCTGCTGCAGGATGCCGGCGTCATTCTGCTCGACGAGCCTTTTACCGCAATCGATGCCCGCACGACCCGGGATCTCGTCGAACTCGTCATCCGCTGGCACGGCGAGGGCCGCACTGTCATCGCCGTGCTGCACGATTTCGAGCTCGTCCGGGCGCATTTCCCACAAACCTTGTTGCTTGCCCGCGAGCTTGTCGGATGGGGCTCGACCGCCGAGGTCATGTCCTCCGCTAATCTGATGAGGGCCCGCGCCATGTCCGAGCGCTGGGATGAGAACGCCGCGGCCTGCTCACCGCAAGAGGCGCCGGCGGCATGACGGTCTACGATCTCTTCTTGGCGCCCTTTGCCGATTTCGGTTTCATGCGGCGTGCCCTCGTCGCCTGCCTCTGCCTCGGGCTCGGCTCGGGGCCGATCGGCGTCTTTCTGATGCTGAGGCGCATGAGCCTGATGGGCGACGCCATGAGCCATGCGGTGCTGCCGGGGGCGGCGATCGGCTATCTCCTCGCTGGCTCGTTGTCGCTGACGGCCATGGGCCTGGGCGGCCTTGTCGCCGGCCTTTCGGTGGCGCTGCTTTCGGGTGCCGTCAGCCGCATGACCGTGCTGCGGGAGGATGCGAGCTTCGCCAGCTTCTATCTCGCATCGCTGGCGCTCGGCGTGCTGATCGTCTCGCTGCGCGGCTCGAACATCGATCTGCTGCATGTGCTGTTCGGCACCATCCTGGCGATCGATGCGCCCGCTCTCTATCAGATCGGCGCGATCACTTCGCTGACGCTCGTCGTCCTCGCCGCCATCTACCGGCCGCTGGTGGCCGAATGCTTCGATCCGGGTTTCCTGCGCGCCGTCGGCGGCCGCGGCCCGGCCTATCATGTCCTCTTCTTGCTGCTGGTGGTGCTGAACCTCGTCGCCAGCTTCCAGGCGCTCGGCACGCTGATGGCGGTCGGCCTGATGATGCTGCCGGCCGCCGTCGCCCAGCTCTGGTCGCGCAGCCTGCCCGCCATGATGCTGATTGCCACCGCCAGCGCCGCCGCCTCCGGCTATCTTGGCCTGATCGCCTCCTACCATCTCGAACTCGCCTCCGGCCCGACGATCATCATGACGGCAGCCCTGATCTACGCCTTCTCAATCCTTTTCGCGCCATCCGGCATCGCCCGGCGCCTCTTTCCCCGCCCGCATCTGAAGGGCTGACCCCAAGGAGACTTCGATGACCTCACGCAGACTGCTTCTCTCCGCCGCCGCACTGCCCTCCCTGATGGCGCTCTCGGCCGCACCCGCCTCGGCCGAAACGCTGAAAATCGTTGCCTCCTTCACCGTGCTTGCCGATGTCGTCAAAGAGGTCGGCGGCGATCATGTGAAGGTGACGAGCCTCGTCGGCCCGAACGGCGATCCGCACGAATTCGAACCGTCACCCGCCGATGCTAAGAATTTGAAGGCGGCGCAGGTCACCTTCGTCAGCGGCGAAGGGCTGGAAGGCTGGATGGACCGGCTGATCACCGCCTCCGGCTACAAGGGCAAGCCGGTGACGGTCTCCGAAGGCATCGCCACCCGCACGATGGAAGAGGATGGTTCTGAGATCACCGACCCGCATGTCTGGAACAGTCCCGTCAACGTCAAGGTCTGGGTTGCCAATATCGAAAAGGCGCTGTCGGCGGCCGATCCGGCCGATGCCGCTGCCTTCAAGGCCAATGCCGAGAAATATTCAAAGACGCTCGACGAGCTCAACACATACGCCCATTCGAAATTCGACAAGATCGCCGACGACCGCCGCAAGGTGCTGACCAGCCATGATGCCTTCGGCTATTTCGGCCGCGAATATAATGTCAGCTTCCTCGCGCCGCTCGGTCTTTCCACCGAGAGCGAGGCTTCCGCCGCCGACGTCGCCAAGCTGATCGAGCAGATCAAGAGCGAGCATGTGAAGGCCTATTTCTTCGAGAATTCCAACGATCCGCGCCTCGTCAAGCAGGTCGCCAAGGCAACCGGCGCCGAGCCCGGCGGCGAGCTCTTTGTCGAATCGCTCTCCGACGCCGAGGGCCCGGCGCCGACCTATGAGAAGATGTTCCGCTACAATGTCGACCAGCTCGCCGCCGCCATGGCGAAATCGAGCTAAAGGCTGGCCGCTCTGAAAGCGCGTCGCATGAGGCTTTGATTCAAGCGGCGCGCTTTAGACGCTAAAGATTGAGGTCGAAGACCAGGATGCCGGCAAGGCCGCCGTCCGTCGAGGCGACGATACGTTCGCCGACGGCAACATGGGCGGGATGGACGAGATAGGCATCCCGCGCTTCAGCGCTTTCGAAGGTCACGGCAAAGCCATCGACGAAGCCGGCATGCAGGCCCTCGGGCGAAACATTCGGCCCGTACTTGATATCCAAAATGCCGGGGATGACCTGTTTCAGCGCGACGATCGCCTCGAACAGCGATTGCTTGTCGTCCATCGTCAGCGCCGTCTTCAGCCGCAGGAACACGCAGTGCAGGATCATTATGGTCCTCCCGATTTTCTGTGTCGGCAGCATAGCTGCGAAAGCCGGGACGGCAACGGGATTTATTTTTCGAGCCAGCCGTTGCCGAGAACCGGAGGAGGCCAGGCTACATCTGGTCGGTCGCCGCCATGTCACGATTGTAGATCTTGCGGACGAGCTCGCCGGCGTGAGCACGGGCTTCGTCCTTCTGAGCCGGCGTCATCGGCCGGCAGGTGTTCCTGAGGTTGGACCGGTCGAGCACGGTGGCCGCAGCCGAATTGGTGATGACGAGGTGCCAGCTGCAGGAGGCCACCTTGTCGACGTTCACCGCGCCATGGCATCCGGAAGACAAGCAGAAAGCCACGGTCTGCTGTGCGGCATGATCGCCCTTCTGTGCCAGCGCCAGCGCCGTCTGGAATTCCTGAGTCCATCGTTCACAATGCTTCACCCCAGGCACGCAGGCCTTCATGACGGGAGGGACGTCACCGGCCTGAAGCGGCGAAACGAAAAAGACGCCGATCGACAGGGCGAGCAGAAGTTTGAGCATCGCAAATTCCTTATGTGATAGGGGAGTGGCGCATATTGCCGGCCGCCGGTCAATCGCCATTTCTAGGGAGGTCGTCGCCGGTGATCACGCCCGTTTCGTCAGCGGAAACCGGTCACGAAGCAGCCGCAGCACCGAGTCCGAGGGCATCGGCGGGCCGAACAGATAGCTCTGCCCGTAGCTGCAGCCCATCTTGGCAAGCTCGATCGCGTCCTCGTTGGATTCGATTCCCTCGGCCACCACCTTCATCTCCAGCTCGCGCGCCATTGATATCACCGATCGGAGCACGGTCGCCTTCTTGTCGCTGCTGTCGCGCACCAGCGCCTTGTCGAGCTTGATCGTATCGAAGGGGAAGCGGGTGAGATAGGCAAGCGAGGAATAGCCGGTGCCGAAATCGTCGAGCGCCAGGCCGATGCCGGCTTCCTTCAGCTTCTGCAGCACGAGGCGGGCCTGTTCCGGATTCTCCATCACCATGGATTCCGTCAGTTCCAGTTTCAGCCGCGAAGGCGGGCAATGCGTCTTGGCGAGAACCGAACGCACGTCGTCATAGAGCTCGTTGTTGAGCAGCTGCACGCTCGACAGGTTGATCGACACGAAGATCGGCAATTCGCCGGTCTGGCTCTGCCAGCTCATCAGGTCGTTGGTCGCCTGTTCGAGCGCGAACATGCCGAGCGCCCCGATGATGTCGGAGGACTCGGCAAGCGGGATGAATTCCGACGGCGGGATATTGCCGCGCTTCGGATGTTCCCAGCGCATCAGCGCCTCGAAGCCGGCGACCTCGACGTCCTCGAGCCGGGCGATCGGCTGGTAGACCATCGACAATTCCTTGCGCTCGATGGCCCGGCGCAGATCGGTTTCGAGCTGCAGCCGGTCGGTGCCGAAATCGCGGAAGGCCGGCTGGAACGGTTCGACGCGGTTGCCGCCGGCCCGTTTTGCCCGATACATCGCAAGCTCGGCGTCGCTCAGCAGCCCGCTGGCGCTCTCCTGCCGGTCGACCCAGGAAGCGAGCCCGATCGAGGCCGTCAGGATGATCTCACGACTGGCGAAGTTGATTGGCACCATGATCGCCTTGCTGACTGCATCGGCAAAATCGGCGACCTTGGCCGGATTGTGCTCGGAGACCAGGATGAGGCCGAACTGGTCGCCGGCAAGCCGCGCCAGCGTGTCCTGTGGTTTCATCAGACGCCGCAGGCGCCGCGTCAGGGCAATCAGGATATTGTCGCCGGCGGCCACTCCAAGCGAATCATTGACCAGCTTGTAGCGGTCGATATCGATCACCATGACAGTCGGACGCAGCGTCTCGCCGGCCGGCGCCAACGCCAGCACAGACTGCAGGCGGTCGAGGAAGACCTGCCGGTTCGGCAGGCCGGTCAGATTGTCGTGCAGCGCATCGTGCAGCAGCCGCTCGACGGAGTTCTTCGGCTCGGTCACGTCGACAATCGTGCCGACGCAGCGGATGATTTCGCCGTTGGAGCCGAGCACCGGCCGGGCGCGGATCAGCAGCCAGTGGAAATGCCCGTCCTCGGCGCGAATGCGGAACTCGTGATTGAGCCGGCCGCGCCGGTGTTCGAGCAGCACGTCGAGCGTGGCGCGGAAGCGGTCGCGGTCGTCGGGGTGCAGCCGCGGCAGCCAGTTGCGCGCTGCCCCATGCATGGTGCCGGGGGAGAGGCCGAGCTTGACCGAGACGTCGGGGATGGTGACCACGCGGTCGCGCGCCACATCCCAGTCCCACACCATGTCGCCGGAGCCGGTCAAGGCCAGAGACTGCCGCTCGAGGTCGGAAAACAGCCCCTGCTGGAAGGCACCACCGGCAAAGGCGTGCTGCATGACGGTAAAGCCGATCAGCAGCACGATCAGCACCAGGCCGCCGCCGAGTGCCGGCTGGATGATGTCGTTGTCGAGCCGGCCGGTGACCGTCAGCCATGCGCCGAACAGCCAGACAAGCGTCAGCGCCCAGGCCGGCACCAGCAGAATGGCGCGGTCGTAGCGGTTGAAGCCGAGATAGATGATGAGCAGCAGGCCGGTCGCCGCCGTCAGCGCAAAGGAAAGCCGGGCAATGCCGGCGGCGATCGACGGATCGTAGATCGCCACGCCGAAGAGCAGGGCCAGGCCGAGCACCCAGGCGAGCGTGGCGTAGCCGAGATGCGCGTGCCAGCGGTTGAGGTTCAGATAGGTGAAGAGGAAGATGACGAAACTCGAGGCCAGCGCCACCTCCGCGCAGGCCCGCCATATTCGCTGGTCGGCCGAGGCGACGCTGATCAGCTTGCCGAGAAAACCGAAGTCGACGCAGATATAGCCGAGCACCGCCCAGGCAAGGGCGGCGGTTGCCGGCAGCATCGACGTGCCCTTGACGACGAAGAGGATGGTCAGGAACACGGCGAGCAGGCCAGCAATGCCGAGCACGATGCCGCGATAGAGCGTGAAAGCGTTGATCGTATCCTTGTAGGCGTTCGGTTCCCAGAGATAGATCTGCGGCAGTTCCGGCGTCGACAGCTCAGCGACGAAGGTGATGACGGCGCCGGGGTTCAGCGTGATGCGGAAGACGTCGGCCTCGTCGCTCGGCTGCCGGTCGAGCGCAAAACCTTCGCTCGGCGTGATGGCGCTGATGCGCTGCGAGCCGAGATCCGGCCAGAACAGCTTGGAATTGACCAGACGGAAATGCGGCGCGACGATGACGCGCTCCAGCTGTTCCTCCGAGACGTTGGCGAGCGCAAACACCGCCCAGTCGCCCTGATGGTTTTCCGAGCTCGCCCGGACCTCGATGCGCCGGCGGATGCCGTCGGCACCGGCGGCCGTCGACACCTGGAAGGCCTCGCCCTGGTTGGCATAGATCTCGGTCGTCGCAGTGAGATCGAGCGCGGTATCGTCACGGGAAATCTTCACCGGTTCGGCCGCCTGGGCAACGCCCGCCGAAAGGGCGAAGACCGCCAGGAAAAGGGCTGCGATCACCGCGATCACTCGTCCGGACGGTGACTTGGGCAGCATGCTGTTTCTGGTCATCGGCTGTCGGTTTTCCTGCCTTTATCCGTATCGGTGGCGAGCCGTGAGAACATCACGTGGTCGTGCCACTGACCGTTGATCTTCAAATATCCGCGCAGATAACCTTCCCGCTGAAACCCGGCCTTTTCAAGCAGACGCATGCTGCGCGCGTTATCTGGAATACAGGCTGCTTCAATACGGTGCAACTCAAGCCCGGAGAAGATGTAAGGAATAACCAACTGAAGGGCCGCATACATATGCCCCTGGCCGGCATGGCGTTCGCCCATCCAGTAGCCGATCATGCAGCTTTGTGCCGCACCGCGCCTGATATAGCCGATGGTGATGCCGCCGACGAGCGTGCGGTTTTCCTTGAGGAAGATGAACAGCGGGATCGACTGTCCCGAGGCATATTCCTGCTTGCCGCGGATGACGCGCGCGCGGTAGGCGCCCTCCGTCAGCTCATCGCGCCGCCAGGTCGGCTCCCAGGGTTCGAGGAATTTGCGGCTTTCGGCGCGCAGCCGGTGCCACTGGGTGAAATCCTGGTAGCGCGGCAGGCGCAAGAGGTATTTCTCATTCTCCAGCTCCACCGCATCCGGCTGCCGCGACAGGAACCGAAACACCGATTTTGGCATCGATCACTCCCGGCAGACGGACGTCGGCTCAGCTGGCCTGCATCGTCTTCGGCGCCGGGACCGAAAGCGAGGCGATGATGTCTTCCATCGGCGCGAGCTGTTCCAGCGGCCCGATTGCCGAAAGCGTCGGCACCGTATCGTAGAACAGCCGGCCGGCGAGGTCGGTCAGCCGCTCGATGGTGATGCCCTCCAGCCGTTGCATCATCTCCGGATTGGAGATCGGCCGGCCGTAGAGCATCATCTGCCGTGCGATCTGGCCGGCGCGGGCGGCCGGGCTCTCCTGGCCCATCAGCAGCTGGGCGCGGATCTGGGCGCGGGCGCGTTCGATCTCCTTCTGGTGGATCTCGCTGGCCGACTTGTGCAGCTCGTCGATGATCACAGGCACCAGCTCCGGCAGGTTTTCGCCGCCGGTAGCGGCATGAATGCCGAAGATGCCGGTATCGGAAAAGCCCCAGTGGAAGGCGTAGACGGAATAACAGAGGCCGCGGAACTCGCGCACTTCCTGGAACAGCCTGGAGGACATGCCGCCGCCGAGGATATTGGCGAGGATCTGCGAGCAGTAGAAGTCGCGGGCGTGGTAGGGCTTGCCCTCGAAACCGAGCAGGATCTGCGCGTCCATCAGGTCGCGCGGCTCGCGCACGCTGCCGCCGATATAACGCGCCGCTTCCATCACCGGCGGCGCCGAAGGCTGCGTCGGCAGGCTGGCGAAACGCTGCTCGACCATGCGCAGGAATTCCTGGTGGTCGACGGCGCCGGTGGCGACCACGAACATCCGATCGGTCGTGTAGTTGCGGCCGAGATAGGTGCGGATCTGCTGCGGCGTGAAGGAGACGACGGTCTCCGGCGTGCCGAGAATGGCGCGTCCGAGCGTCTGGTCACGATAGGCGGCCTCGGAGAAACGGTCGAACACGACGTCGTCGGGGGTATCGTTGGCGGCGTTGATCTCCTGCAGGATCACCTGCTTCTCACGCTCCAGCTCCTCCTCCTCGAAGGCCGATTCCGTCAGGATGTCGGCGAGGATGTCGACGGCGAGCGGCACGTGGTCCTTCAGCACCCGGGCATAATAGGAGGTCGTCTCGGTCGAGGTGGCGGCGTTGACCTCGCCGCCGACATCCTCGATCTCTTCGGCGATCTGGCGGGCCGTGCGGCGCGCCGTGCCCTTGAAGGCCATGTGTTCGAGCAGGTGGGCGATGCCGTGCTCGTCTTCCGTCTCGTTGCGCGATCCCGATTTGATCCAGACTCCGAGCGCAACGCTTTCCAGGTGCGGCATGGTTTCTGTGACTACTGTCAGCCCGGATTTGAGCCGGGTGCACTCAACTGTCATTGGCTATCTTTCTGCGCCTGCTGTCGTCTCGCTGCGGGCGTGCTGGCCGATAAAGGTTTCAACGGCTTTCAGCTCCGGTTTGATGATCTGGAAGCGCTCCTCCCTTTGCATCAGACCAGCAAGCCACGTCGGAAGCGCCGGGTCAATACCGCTGGCCGATTTTACGGCGACGGGGAATTTCGCCGGATGCGCGGTCGCAAGCGTCACCATCGGCGTATTCGCCTTTTCCTTCTTCTTCGCCACGAAGACGCCGATCGCCGAATGCGGATCGAGCAGATAACCGGTCTCGGCATGGGTCTTGCGGATCGTCTCGGCCACCTGCCGCTCACTGGCGCGGCCGGCGCGGAAATCGCGGCGGATCGCCTTCAGCGCTTGCGCGCCGATCTCGAAGCCGTTGGATTGCTTGAGGCTTTCCATCGCGGCGCGCACCTTCGAGGCATCGCGCCCATAGGCTTCGAACAGCAGCCGCTCGAAGTTCGACGAGATCTGGATATCCATCGACGGCGAACTCGTCGCCTTGACCGCCTTCATGTCGTAGCGGCCGGTCTTCAGCGTGCGGGTGAGAATGTCGTTCTCGTTGGTGGCGATGACGAGCCGGTCGATCGGCAGGCCCATGCGCTTGGCGCAGTAGCCGGCGAAGATGTCGCCGAAATTGCCCGTGGGCACCGTGAACGAGACCTTCCGGTCCGGCCCGCCGAGCGCCACCGCCGTCGTGAAATAATAGACGATCTGGGCCATGATGCGGGCCCAGTTGATCGAGTTGACGCCGGAGAGACGGACCCTGTCGCGGAAGGCCGCGTCGTTGAACATCGCCTTCACCAGGTTCTGGCAGTCGTCGAAATTGCCTTCGACGGCGAGCGCATGCACATTCGAAGACGTCGAGGTGGTCATCTGCCGCTGCTGCACCGGCGAGACCTTGCCGTGCGGGAAGAGGATGAAGATGTCGGTGCGCTCGCGGCCGGCAAAGGCGTCGATCGCCGCGCCGCCGGTATCGCCCGAGGTGGCGCCGACGATCGTCGCCCGCTCGCCGCGCTTTTCCAGCGCATAATCCATCAGCCGGGCGAGCAGCTGCATCGCCACGTCCTTGAAGGCAAGCGTCGTGCCGTGGAACAGCTCCATGACGAAGCTGTTCGGCCCGGTCTGGACGAGCGGCGCGATCGCCGGATGGCGGAAGGTGCCGTAGGCCTCGTCGATCATAGCCCGGAAGGTCGCCTCGGGGATCTCGCCATTGGTGAAGGGCGAGAGAATGGTGAAGGCGATCTCCTGATAGCTCTTGCCCCTGAGCGCACGGATCTCCTTCTTGGAGAAGTGCGGCCATTCACGCGGAATATAGAGCCCGCCGTCGCGCGCCAGCCCCGTCAAGAGGGCGTCGCAAAAGCCGAGGGAAGGGGCCTCGCCGCGGGTCGAGATATAGTCCACGTTCGTCATCCTTGATCTATCGCTGGAGAAAATCCGGCCGGGCGCGGCCGTGGCTTGCTTCGCCGGAAACCGAGAAGGTGCGGCCCTGCCGACATATGATCGCCGTTATCTTGTTGAAGTTGCCCGCATCCGGCGGCGAAAAGTGCATCAAAACGGCGCGTACCCAATCGATTTTTGTTTGAGCCGCTGATATAGACCATCGCCAACCGTCGTGAAAGGCCTCACGCAAAAGACATGGGGCCTCCAAGAAACGCTTGTGCAAGGGGTGGAATATCGTGCTCGGCAAGGTCTCGCGTCTCATCGTCTCCGCTTCTCTTGTCGCCCTGCTCGCCGGCTGCAATTCGCTCGGCATAGGCGGCGACAGCAAACCGGAGGCAGCGCCCGCCCAGCCGAACGGCAATGCCCAGATCATGCCGCTGGCGCCCGCCAATCCGTCGTCCAACAATCCGTCGATCGGCACGGCCACGACTGCGCAGGGCACCGTCGCCCCGGTCGTCCAGGGCGCCTGCCCGCAGATCTTCATGCGCGATCAGGATGCGATCTTCCGCACTTACGCCAAGGGCAAGAAGGACGATCCGCAGCAGATCGCCGTCCAGGCCTCCTTCGGCGATTACACCCGCCAGTGCATGCTGAACGATACCAACCTGACGATGACCGTCGTCGCCCAACTGCGCCTCATCACGGGCCCGGCGGGCGCTCCCGGCCCGGTGACGCTGCCGATCCGCGTCAGCGTCCTCGACGGCGAGAACGTGCTCTACTCCGAAGTCACCAAGTTCCCGACCGAAATCCCGGCGGGCTCGCCGGGCACGCAGGTCATCTTCCGCAAGGAAGGCATCAAGATGCCGGTCGGCGCCGGCGCCCTGGTGCGCGTCAACGTCGGCTTCGACACCCAGCCGGCGAAGACGAAGAAGGGCAGCTAGGCCTGCCTTTGTCATGCTCGGGATATCCGTTGGATGCCGAGAGGACATAGCCGCAATCTCAGCCATTGCAACGCCCACACCGTCATTTCAGGGCTTGACTCTGGGATCCACGACCGGCACTCGGCCTCAATTGCTTGCCCACGGGGAAATGTCGCCGCTCCTCACGCAGTGCCAGCCGCATGGATCCCAGGGTCAAGCCCTGGGATGACGGAGGAGAGGTGGTGCCGTGACCCATAATCCCATCTGCGCGGGAGAGAGGCAGTGCCGGGGTGCATAGGCCCCGTCGGCGTGCAAGAGAGGTGGTGTCTGGGTACATCGCCTCAGCAGCCACATGAAGCGACACCAGATGCGGCGCCGCACGAGCTTCGGCAACAGCGGCACTTCACAAGCTGCGCCGCCGGCGCGTTTGGCGAGAACGCCAACCCCACACTCCGTCATCCCAGGGCTTGACCCTGGGATCCACAGCCAGGCACTCGGCTTCAATTAATTGCCCACAGTAAAGATCCCAGGGTCAAGCCCTGGGATGACGGAGGAGAGGCGGTGCCGGGATGCATAAGCCCCGCCGGCGCGGAGGAGAGGTAGTGCCGCGACCGCATCGGCAGCAGCCGAGCGAAATGGTCCGGGCCTAGAGCACGCCTTCCCACGCCGCCAGCGCGGCAACCACGCCCGGCAGGTCGTTCATGCGTGAGATCACCGTCTCGGCGCCGGCATCGGTGAGTTTGTCGGCATGGGCGGGGTAGCTGTGCGAGGCGCCGGTGAAGCCGATGACGCGCATGCCGGCGGCGCGGGCGGCGTGCACGCCGTGGACGGAATCCTCGACCACGACCGTCTGGTCGGGAGAGACGCCCATGCGGCTTGCTCCGTGCAGGAAGATATCCGGCTTCGGCTTGACGCGGTCGGCGCCGAGATCCTTGGCGGAGAAGACGTTGGGCGCAAACAGCGGCTTCAGGCCGACCTTGCCGAGCATCATGTCGAGCCGCTTCGTGCTCGAATTCGAGCAGATGCAGCGCTTCATCGGTAGCCTGGAGACGGCGAATTCGACGCCCGGGATCGCCTTGACGTCATTCGCCAGCCTGAGGTCGAGCAGCTGCTCGGATTTATCCAGCAGCGAGGCCGAAAGCGGGATGCTGGCCTCGCGCTCGACCTGCAGCAGGATGTTGTGCCAGGTCATGCCGGCGAAACGCTCGCCCATTTCCTCGACGCCGATCGGATATCCGGCCTCCGTCAGCAGTGCGGATTCGACTTCGGCCGCGATGATTTCGGAATCGACGAGGACACCGTCGCAGTCGAAGATGATGAGATCGAAGCCGTCCATTGTTCACGCCTTGCTGGAAATCTGGTCTTGTGCGGGGATGCTGCGGCTTTACACGATCACCGGGCAAAGCTCAACCTGATCTCAAGCATGGCTGCGATGCGGCAAGCGACCGGCTCCGTGGTCGCTGCTCAATGGTGATACTGGAGGGGCAGGGCTCGTCGAAGTTCAAGCGGCGAGCCCCGGGCAACTATTGTTCCGGCAGAATGATCTTCTGAGTGGTGGTGCTTTTCACCGGCTTTTCGCCCGGAACATGCGACATCGTACGAGTCGTGCTGTCGAGCGAGCTGCCGTCCGTGCTGGTCTTGGTGCGGGACTTGCTGAACGTGCCCTTGTCGACGGCCTGGGCCTTGGTCTGCGCCTTCAGCTTGTCGCCATTATCGTTGACATGAGTCTTGCTTTGCGCCTTTCCGTCGACCGTGGCCGCACTTCCGCCAGATCCGATCGACGATGTCGTGCCGCCATCGGTCTGGCAGGCGCCCGCCGTTCCGACCGAGCTGGCGGATGTGCCTCCGGCCGAAGCGCTTCCCGCCGTGCCGACGGTTCCGGCCGCATTACACTCCTCCGCAAGGGCGGCCGGGCTCGATGCGAGGAGCGCGATCGAGGCGGCGGCGATAAAGTTGATGGGTTTCATTGCCATCTCCTATTTGTTCGGCTTGGTGATGGAGCAGGTTCCATCGGACCGTTTCGTGATGACGGTGCCGTCCGGCCGGGTCACGCTTGCCGTCGAAAAGCTGTCGACGCTTCCCGATCCAGCCGAGGAGCCCGCCGAGGCGGATGACGAAGTGGAGCCGGTCGAACCGCTGCCTGTCGTGGTCGACGAGGACACGTGCCCGTTGCCGGCCGTGACGGTGGTTGACGTGTCTCCCGCCTGGGATTGGACGATCGTGCACGTCGTCCCGTCGTCGAGCTTGATCTCTTCCGACATTGTCGGGCCGGCGATCAGAATGAGCGAAGCGGCAAGTGCGATTGTGGAAAACCGGGTCATTGGTTTCTCTCCAAGAGTTTGGCCGGCGCCCGGAAGGCGCCGGCCGGGATCATCATTTGCAATCCTCGGTGCCGGCGGCACCCTTCTTGACCTGGCCAGGCGCGCAGCCTTTCTTGCCCTTGTTGTCGTGCGAGCTGCCTGCCGCGCTGCTGCCGGTGCCGACGGTGCTGCCGGTCTTGTCTCCATCCGCCGACGAAGCGCCGGTTCCGACACTCGAGGCCGAATTTGCATCGCCCGAACCTGCGGCGGAACCGCCGGTGCCCACGCTGCTGCTGGACGTGCCGCCGCCGGCCGACGAGCCACCGGTGCCAAGCGTAGAGGCGGAACCGGATCCAGAGCCCGAGCCCGCGGCCGAGCCGCCGGTACCGACCGTGCTGCTCGACGTCCCGCCGCCAGCCGACGAGCCGCCGGTGCCGAGCGTCGAGGACGAACCGGAATTGCAGTTGGTCGCACCAGCCGGGCAGGTGCCCCCGGCAGAGCTGCCACCAGTACCGACGGTGCTGCTCGCAGTTCCGCCGCCCGCCGTCGAACCGCCGGTGCCGACTGTGCTCGAAGACTGCGCAAAGCCGGACGCCGCCGTGCCGGCCAGAAGGGCCGCTGCCAATGCCAGATGTGTTACCTTCATCATAGGATATTCCTCCGATTGTTTGTCAGTTGCCGTCGCATCCGGAGTGGATGGACGACTGTTTGACAAACGACGGTTTTACCCGGCTGTTCCTGATCTAGGCACTCAGTCGGACAAGGCCTCGGACCTTAGGCCGATTTAATCGTTCGGCGCGGCGGCTTCGACTTTTTTGCCGCCGATCAGCGCCGTCAGGCGGCTGTAATGGACCATCTGTCCGGCCACCCAGGTCTCGAACTGAAGGAGCGTCCCATCGGGCATCGAGGCGAGTTCGCCCCCCGCGGAGACGCAATACCAGCCCTTCTCAGCGGCTTCGTCGAGGATGTTGCTGATATGCTGACGGGACACGCCGAAGCGCTCCGCAAGCGCTCGATAAGTCAGGCTTGCGGGGACCTTCGCGTCGGCCGGGCGCTCGCGCAGCGCCTCGGCGATGACGGCGCAGAAAACGAGGTGGCCGGCATCTCTTTCGCTGTGGCGCACGATGGCCGGAAATGGGCCGAATAGGTCGTCCTTCAACGCATAACGTTCCGCGGAGAGCGCCAGCCAGCGCGCCAGCACGTCCTCGTCCTGGGCGAGTTCGTCCGGGCGGATGGGCAGAGGCGGCGCCAGGAGCTCGAAGGATCTCAAAATGGCCAATGGCGAGTGTGCGATTTCCCGCATCAATGCCAGACCCGGCTTCAGGATTTGCGTACGGCGATCCGTCTCCAGTGACATCGCGGTGACAAGGCCCCGGTCACGCAGCCCGCCGATGAAATCGGCGATCTGGCGCGGGCTGCCGGGTGCAGCGCGCTGAAGAAGGGCAAGCGATGGCGCTGGGCCACGCGCTTGAAGCCACTGAATGTAAAGACAAATCAGCACGAAGGAAACGTGATAGCGCTGCTTCTGGGCAAAAAGCTTGTTCGCCGGCAACACCTTCGGCACGCGTGCAATCATTGCCTCGCAATAGGACAGCACCGCGACGCTATAGGAGGGATGGCGCATCAAGCGGGCCGCCTCGACCCACAGAGTGTCCGCGGCGAAGTCATTCACTCCGGCATAGAGGCGTGTCTCGCTCATGTTTCTTTCGTCTGCTTAGATCAATGCAAAGTTTAGACTCTGCCATTGGCGGGAGGCGGTTTATACAGCCTCTGCGTTTAATTTTCTTCAATAAAGTTGATTTTGATGAAAGCACAGGGCCGTATCTCAGTTCACTTCGCCGTTGCCGGTTCAGCATTTATTACACTCTCTCTTTCAGCCGTTACCGCGCAAAGCGATCCCTTGCTCGATTCCTATGTCGAGATCAGCAACGGCGGCGAGTTGGGAACGGATCAGGTCGACATGTCGACGGGTGGATGGATCAGATCCGTGGGGGCCGGAACCGTCAGTCTGGTGCCGGAAATGGATATTATGGACGGCGCCGTTGTGCGTTTCTCCGCCATTGCCGGCAGTGATCTGAATCTCAGGCTTTATCGGGCCGGGAGGGGCGCGGAACTTCATTTCGGCGGCGCCGGCGACACAGGCACCGTCACGCTTGCGGATAACTTCTTCTCGGGCTCAAGCCAGGACGTTTATGTCGATTCTGGCACGCTACTGATCCCGGGGGACGGTCAAGGGGCACTGCTCCGCGCCACCACGACAACCGTTGCATCCGGCGCAACCATCGACTTCGGGACGCACAACGATTGGATAGCCTCTCTTGCCGGCAGCGGCACCATCCGCCTCAACAATGCTAATCTTGAGATCCGAGACTTCACATTCGATGGAACGATCGACGGCGCAAACAGTGTGACCTTCAGCCGGGGCGGAAACTGGCAGGGCAGGTTCGTCGGCGTCGGCGAAGTCGCGCTCTCCGCCAACCGGACGCTAAACATTCTCGATGCCGCCACCGCTGCAAATCTTTCGACGCTCGATTCGCTTCGATTGTCGTCAGGCTCGACCCTGGATCTAAGAACGTACGACGCCTCGCTCAACAACCTCTACGGCTCCGGCATGATAGGCACGACGGAAACGCTGGCGATCGGATCCGGAAATTATTCCGGCGAGATCATCGCCACCCGCGGGCTGACGATTTCCGGGGATTTTCTCTGGTCGGGAATCGCGCAAGGGGGCCTCTCGATCGATGTCCTGTCCGGCGCGACACTGACTGCTGATGGCGGCAAGGTGTTCGGGGGCCTTGCGGACATCAATCTCGACGGGACGTTGACTATCAAGACAAGTGAAGCTGTCGATGCACTAACCGGTAGTGGGAGTGTCGACGTCGCCGGCAACGCCGTTCTTTCCGTTGGAGCTGACAATAGCTCGACCACTTTCGACGGAGTTATATCAGGTGACGGCGGCCTGACCAAAGCCGGCACCGGCACCTTCACGCTCAGCAGCCAGCAGTCCTATACCGGTGCAACGACCATCTCAGCCGGCAAATTGCAGTTGATGTCGGCAAACGCGCTTTCCACCTCGTCCGGACTCTTCATGAATAACGGCACCCAATTGGATATGGGCGGCTTCAACCAGGCTATTGCGAGCCTTTCCGGCGGCGGCGACATTCTGCTCGGCAGTGCCAGCCTGTCCCTTGGCGCTTCCGGCGCGAGCGGGACGTTCAGCGGCGTCATATCCGGCAGCGGCTCCGTTACCAAATCGGGCGCCGGCACTTTTGGGCTATTTGGACCCAACAATTTCTCCGGCGCGATGAATGTGCTGGGAGGAACCCTCTTCGTGTCCTCATCCGCATCTCTCGGTGATGGCAGCGCCACCAATACCGTGACCCTCGACGGCGCGACGTTGCAGACATTCGGCACTGTTGCGTCTCCAGTCGCCCGGGGTGTGGTCATCGGAGGCGCCGGCGGCACCGTGAACACGAACGGCTATGCTGTGACCTTCGCCGGCAACGTGTCGGGTACCGGACGGCTGACCAAGACTGGCGCGGGGACACTGACCCTTTCCGGCAACAACACGCGTTCCGGCGATACGGTGATCGACCAGGGGCGGTTATTCATCCAGAACGGCAATGCATTGGCCGACGGAGCGGGCGTGACCATTACTGATCTTGCCGGAACCGGGCTCGACGTCGCCACCTCCGAAACCATCGGCTCGCTCGCCGGCGGCGGTTCGTCGGGCGGAGATGTGAACCTTTTTAACACGGCGACACTCACGGTCGGCGGCGACGACAGTTCAACCACTTTCGCCGGGTCGATCACCGGCGATGGCAGTCTCGTCAAGACTGGCCATGGCCTCTTTCACCTGACTGGAAACAGCAGCTATAGCGGCGATACGGATGTGCTTGACGGCACGCTGTCGGTCAATGGCAGCCTGACTGGTGCGGTCAACATCGGTTCCGGCGCAAGACTTCAGGGAACGGGAAGCGTCGGCACCGCCTCGCTTGCCGCAAACAGCGTCCTTGCTCCTGGCAATTCGATTGGAACCCTCGCGGTCTCCGGAGATCTGAACCTCGATCCACTCACTCTTTTCGAGGTCGAGATCGGCAGCGCCGGGCTGAGCGACAAGGTCGATGTCACCGGCACCGCCTTCCTGAACGGCGCCAAAGTCCAGGCAATCCTATGGGACCCGGCCGTGAGTTACATCAACGGCCAGTCCTACACGATCGTCTCCGCCGGCGCCGTGTCGGGCACCTTCGGCGATCTGGAGATCGATTCCGCCTTCCTGAAGTCTTTCCTCAGCTATTCCGCCACCGACGTAACCTTGACCCTGCGTACCGTGCTGAGCCCCGGCTCTCTGTTCCCGAGCGCCGCCCTCACCTTTAATCAGCAACAGTCGGCTTACGGGCTCGACTTTCTCGACCAGACGAGCGGTTCCAGCAGCCTGGCGCTCTACAATGCGATTCTTTATAGCGACAGGGCAGAAGCGAGAGATGCGTTCGATCAGCTCTCCGGCGAGATTCACGCCTCGTTGCAAAATGGCCTTTTCAGCGAAGCCGATGACGTGCGCAATGCGGTCTATGACCGGCTGAACGAGGCGTTCGAGACCGGCGGCAAGGCATGGACGAGCGCCTATGGCAATCTTTCCTGGTTGAAGGGCGACGGAAACGCCTCCAGCGCGACGACGGCGCGCGGCGGTGCGCTGTACGGTGTCGACTGGGTGATCGACGATCGTTCGGCCGGGGTGTTCGCAGGCGTCGGACAATCGTCTTTCCAGATCCCGGACCTTGGCTCCACGGCCAATATCGACAGCGTGCATCTTGGCCTCTATGCCGCCCAGCGATTCGGCGGACTGCAGGTCAAGTTCGGGGCGTCGAATAGCTGGCACGACATCGAAACGCGCCGCGACATCGCCTTTGACGGTTTTTCCGACAGTCAAACGGCAAGCTATCATGGCAGTACCGCCCAGTTTTTCTCGGAGGCGTCATTCGACTTCGGCCTTTCCCCTGACCTGATCGTGACGCCGTTCGGCAGACTGGACTATGCCATCGGCCAGCGCGACAGCTTCCACGAGGACGGCGGCGCAGCCTCCCTTTCGGGCGAGAGCGCACGCGAAGATCTGTTTGCGACGACTGTGGGGCTACGGACGAAACGACAGGCTTCGATCGCCGGAAAGAGTGTCACCACTGGTTTTGATGTCGCCTGGAGACGGATTGCCGATCAGGATACGCCGCTCGCCGCTCTGGCATTCGAAAATGGCGGCAGTTTCGTCGTGAGAGGGCTGCGCAATGCCGAAAACAGCGTCGTTGCGGGCGGATCCGTGACGTTGCAGCTGACGGAGGCAGCGGCCGCTTCCCTGTCGTACCGAGGAGAATTCGGCGGTGGCCTCAACCGCCACAGCGCCAATGCCCGGTTGGACGTGAGATTCTAGAGCATGAGTGTGAGCGATTTTCGGAGGAAATCATGCTCTAACTGTTTGAGGATTAAAATTTAAGGCCCACCCGGCCTTAGATCATCCTGTTCTAGCGAGGCGCTTTCGCATCCGGAGCGGATGGATAGCTGCTTGGCGAACGTCGGTTAAACCTCACTGTTTCTCTCCTAAGCCTCGCTCGGATAATCCCCCGACTTTTTCTATCCGATCGCGATCGGCCAGCGGCGAAGAAATTTGCAACGCACTTCTGTGGCGGCGCGACACGAGCCGCCGCCAAGGGCGGAAAGCACCACAATCACAGAAGCTGTGCACAGCTGCAGGCGATGATGGATCATGGTTTGACCGGCGGAAAACATGCCGACGATGGCGTCGAAAGGAAGGCAAAGATCGAAAAGAAGATGAGGAAGAAAGGCTGCCAGGGGTGATGAAGCCGCAAACGGCTTCGCGTGCCAGCAAAGGACGCCGGATGGGAGCCCGCGCTCGGCCGAATGCGAACATGCCTCGACTGGAGCGGGGGCGCAGGGGTGGCAATCAAGCGAGGCGAGTGACGGATATGCCCGACGGTCGGTTCGGCGCATTCATCACCTGCGCCTTTACGCTGGCAGGGTTTTGCAGATCTGCACCCGTCTATCCAGCCGGAAAAAGCAATAGAAATTGCCGGTCGCCTTCCGGTGTAAAGAGGATCGAGCGGCTTTCGGCGGTGCGCCTCGCCCAGCCCCTGTCAAGGAAGCTCGACAGCAGCGCCTTGCCGAGGCTGCCCGCCAGATGCGCTCGCCTTTCGCTCCAGTCGAGGCAGGAGCGGCAGAGCGGGCGGCGCGAGGATTTGAGATTGCCGACGTCGATGCCGATGCGGGCGAGATCGCTCTCGCCTTTTCCGTCAGCGCCAGACCCTCTCCGACCGCCTCGATCGCGCCTGATGCAATCAGGCTGTCGAGCATGCGCACGCCATAATCGCCGGCCAGATGATCGTAGCAGATGCGCGCCTTGCGCAGCGCCGGCTCCTTCGGCCCTGGCTGGTGGCGCAGATGCCCGCGCCCGGCGGCAAAACCCATCATGCTTTCGATCAGCCGGGCGGCGGCCTCGTCGGCCAGCGTGAAATAGCGGTGGCGCCCCTGCTTGCGCTGGGCCAGCAGCCCGCCGGCTTCGAGCTTGGCGACATGGGTGCTTGCCGTCTGCAGCGTGATGCCGCCGACGCCGGCAAGCTCGGTCGCCGTCAGCGCCCGCCCACCGGTCAGCGCCGCCAGCATGTTGGCCCGCGCAGGATCGCCGATCAGCGCGCCGATCTGGGCAATGTCTGGTCCTTCCTTCATAGTTCGATCGTAACCGAAGCATCTTCGTCCGGCAATGTGCGAAAACGGGGAAGCACAAAGGAGAACCCGATGATCACCTGCTTCATCCGCTATGAGATCGACCCCTTCAAGAAGGACGTCTTCACTGAGTATGCCCGCAACTGGGGCCAGGCGATCCCGAGGAATGGCGCCGACCTGATCGGCTATTTCGCCCCGCATGAAGGGTCGGCGACGACGGCTTACGGCGTCTACAATATCGAAAGCCTCGCCGCCTACGAAGCCTACCGCGCCCGGCTGGCCGCCGACCCGCTCGGCCGCGAGAATTACGAGTTCGCCCGTCGCGAACGCTTTATCCTGAAGGAGGATCGCGTCTTCCTGAAAAACGTCTCTGCTCCCCACGCAAAGCTGGTGCTGCCATGATCGCCGTCATCTTCGAAGTCGTGCCCTATATGGGCGAGCGCCACAAATATCTCGATCTCGCCGGCGAGCTGCGTGCCGAACTCGAAACCATCGACGGCTTCATCTCGATCGAACGTTTCGAAAGCCTGACCAACCGCGGCAAGCTGCTGTCGCTCTCCTTCTTCCGCGACGAGGCGGCGGTGAAGGAATGGCGCAACCGTGAGGCCCATCGGTCCGCCCAGCAGGCGGGCCGCGGCGGCATCTTCGCCGATTACCGCCTGCGCATCGCCAGTGTCCTGCGCGACTACGGCATGTTCGAACGCGGCGAGGCGCCGGCCGACAGCCGCAGGGTTCATGATGCGGTGTGAGGACGGCGAGAAGTGGTAGAGCTCCGCCCGTTTTCGTCTGAAACAGGTTTTCTCGCTTTTACTTGCAATGCTGTCGGATATCTTCGAAATGTAAGGCTCAAGTTGCATTGAAGGCGCAAATCTCGAATGGATGATAGAAAAAATTGTTCGCGCTCTTGCCTCATTCGAGCAGTCTTTACGGTATTTGCTTTAGCCGCTGCTCTTACGCCAATTGCAGTTTTTGCCCAGACGGCTGATGAGCAGCCAGCCCTTGAGAAGCAAGCATTTAATCTGATCCGCAAGGGCAATTGCGCAGAAGCATGGAAAATCGTTTGGCATGAAGCGCGCCAGGGAAATTCAGAAGCTTTGGCCTCGCTTGCGGATCGGCTAGTGCCTTTGGGAATTCTTGTGCCGCCGTCGTATTTTCCCATGAGGGAGAATATCGTGCAGAATTTCGAGGATCAGGTTACAGCACTCAGGCTATACGCCTGGAAAGACGCTGGAGTAAGTAACGCTCTCAAAGATCATGGTCTTGGGGTGGACCAAATTATTCCCAGGCACTTTTGGGATAACAAAGTGATAGGAGATTACAGGCGCGTGGATGCTTGCTTGAAAAGCAACAAGAACACTGGGGACTGTGTCCAGCTTGCAATCAAATTGAAA
Source organism: Rhizobium sp. NLR22b (assembly GCF_019685295.1). Classification (NCBI taxonomy): domain Bacteria; kingdom Pseudomonadati; phylum Pseudomonadota; class Alphaproteobacteria; order Hyphomicrobiales; family Rhizobiaceae; genus Rhizobium; species Rhizobium sp. NLR22b. The sequence goes on along the minus strand of NZ_JABDWM010000001.1, from coordinate 14,824 downwards.
ATCATTCCGCCTTTCGATGTTTATGTCTCAATGATGGACGCTGCACCCCGGCAGGCATTCTGCATCGCCCTGACCGAGAAACCAAAAGGTACTCCTCATTCGGTGCCCCTCCAGTCTCAACAGAGATAAGCTTTTCAAGCAAACGATTAAAACAATCGCCTCATGGCGCCGCTCTCGGACCGTTACCCGATTGCCCGCCACAATAAATTCCCGAAATCGGCCAGTGCTTCAGGCTTTGGTAACTAAGTTGGGTAACCATAACGGAGAGTTAAGCGTAAAGCGTATGAGTGAGTATCAGAATGGCGTCAGTTTTTCCGCTTGCCGACCTCAAGGCTTCCGTCAAGGCGGACTCCTGGGTTGACACGATCATCAAGGGCGACTGCGTGAGCGCCCTTGAAGCCTTGCCCAACCACTCCGTCGACGTGATCTTCGCCGACCCGCCCTATAATCTCCAGCTCGGCGGAACGCTGCATCGTCCCGACCAGTCGCTGGTCGATGCGGTCGATGACGAATGGGATCAGTTCGCCTCTTTCGAGGCCTATGACGCCTTCACCCGTGCCTGGCTGCTCGCCTGCCGCCGGGTGCTGAAACCGACAGGCTCGATCTGGGTGATCGGCTCTTACCACAATATCTTCCGCGTCGGCGCCACGCTGCAGGATCTGAATTTCTGGATCCTGAACGACATCATCTGGCGCAAGACCAATCCGATGCCGAATTTCAAGGGCCGCCGTTTCCAGAACGCCCATGAGACGATGATCTGGGCAAGTCCGAATGCCAAGGCCAAGGGCTATACCTTCAACTACGACGCGATGAAGGCCGCCAATGACGACGTCCAGATGCGCTCCGACTGGCTGTTCCCGATCTGCAACGGCAATGAGCGGCTGAAGGGCGAGGACGGCAAGAAGGTGCATCCGACGCAGAAGCCGGAAGCGCTGCTTGCCCGCGTCATCATGGCCTCGACCAAGCCCGGCGATATCGTGCTCGATCCCTTCTTCGGCTCGGGAACGACGGGCGCCGTCGCCAAGCGCCTCGGCCGCCACTTCGTCGGGATCGAGCGCGAGCAGGAATATATCGATGCGGCTTCGGCTCGCATCGCCGCCATCGAGCCGCTCGGCAAGGCGGAACTCACCGTAATGACCGGCAAGAAGGCCGAGGTTCGCGTCGCCTTCAACGTGCTTGTCGAAAGCGGCCTGATCAAGCCCGGCCAGGTGCTGACCGACGCCAAGCGCCGCTACAGCGCGATCGTGCGCGCCGATGGCACGGTAGCCTCGGGCGGCGAGGCCGGCTCCATTCATCGTCTCGGCGCCAAGGTGCAGGGGCTCGATGCATGCAACGGATGGACCTTCTGGCACTTCGAAGACGGGCAGTCCCTGCGCCCGATCGACGAGCTCAGGTCCGTCATCCGCAGTGATCTGGCAAAGGTGGATTGAGCAGCGCCTAAACCAGATAATTGGAGCATGATGTCGTCCGAAAACCGCTTACACTTTTCGGCATCATGCTCTGGCGAATCGAAATAACTTCTTCCGGTTTCCTCCAGTTGCGGAAGAAGACCAAGGCGCCCGGGGTTCAAGCCTCGGGCGTCTTCTATTTGAGCTGGGAAGCGCAATGATCAGAACTGGCGATAGTCGGTGACTTCGACCCGCGTGATGCGGCCATCTTCATTGAAGGTGATCGTTTCCTCGCCCTCGCGCAGCAGCGGTTTGCCGGTCCGGCTGTGGGTGGCGCTGAGCGACCAGACCGCGCGGCCGGAGAGGGGCGTCAGGCTTTCCACCAGCGAATTCTCCGCCGTCTGATCGGGATAATCGTCGAAATAGCGCCGGAAGGCAGCCATGATCTCTGGTCGCCCCGAGAGGCTGCCGACGCCGTTCGAGACATAGGTCGCGTCCTCGGCGAAATAGTCCTCGATCGCCGGAAAATCCAGCGCGTTGATGGCGGCGTGGAAGCGTTCGATTTCCTCTGCCGGGTCGAAGGCCATGGCTCTCACACCTTCACGCCGTAGGCAGCGAGATCGCTGCGCAGTTTGTCCGCGCCCGAAAACCGCACCGCGTTCCAGCCGAAGGCCTTGGCGCCTTCGACATTGGCCGGTGCGTCGTCGATGAAGATCGTCGCGGCGGGATCGAGGCCGAAGCTCTTCGTATGCGTCTCATAGATCGCGATGTCAGGCTTGATCAGGCCGACATCGCCGGAAACGGTGACGCCTCGCGGTTTCGTCAGGAACGGGAAACGTTGCTGCGCCTCGCGGAAAGTGTCGGAGGCGAAGTTGGTGAGCATGGTCACGTCGCGGCCTTCGTCGATCAGCCCCTCCATGATCGCGACGCTCTCCTCATAAGCGTGCGGGACCATCTCGTGCCAGTATTTGCGGAAAGCGCGGATGTGCTCCTCGCGCGTCGGATGCGCTTCGATCAGCTGCGCTTCGGCCTCCGCCCAGGTGCGGCCGCGGTCCTGCTCGACGTTCCAGTCATGGGTGCAGATATTGGCGAAAAACCAATTGCGCTCGGCCTCGTCGGGAATGAGGCGGGCGAAGGGGAGATTGGGATCGTAATGAATGAGAACTTTGCCGATGTCGAAAACGATATGCCTTATTTCGATGGTCATGTTTATGCCCTGGATGTTTTGAACGCGAGAGGAATAGCCGCTGCGATCGCTTTTTTCATGACGGTCGGCAAGGCCTGCGCTTCAAGATTTGTAACCGGTTCCCACCATCCGTCATCCACGCCAGCATTCGGCTTCGGCTTTGCAGCGATCGCCGCCCGCCAGATCGACAGCCGGAGTTCGAAATGGGTGAAGACATGGATGACGGTGCCGCAGGATTGCCAGGCCGCCTCGAAGGGGGCGGCGGTGACGGAGGTCTCGCCGTCGATGCGCGCCGTCCAGCCCGTCGTCGGCACCTCGGTCATGCCGCCGAGCAGGCCGCTATCGGCCCGCCGCCTGAGCAGGATCTCGCCCTCTGCGGTCACCGCGATGAAGGCCGCGCCCTGGCGAACCGGCTTGTCCTTCTTCGCCCCCTTGACCGGAAAGAGCTCGGGATCGGAAAGCTTCAGCGCCTGGCAGGCATCGCGAAACGGACAGAGCGAACAGGCCGGCCGCTTCGGCGTGCAGATCGTCGCCCCGAGATCCATCATCGCCTGGGCGAAATCACCGGGCCGAGCCGCTGGCGTCAGCAGCGCCACCTTCGCCTTCATCAGCGGCTTGGCGCCCGGCAGCGGTGTTTCGATGGCATAAAGCCTTGAAATCACCCGCTCGACATTGCCGTCCATGACGGCGGCCCGCCGATTGAAAGCAATGGCGGCGACGGCGGCAGCGGTATAATCGCCGATGCCGGGAAGCGATTTCAGTCCCTCTTCGGTGTCGGGAAAGACGCCGCCATGTTCCCTAGCTACCGCTTCGGCGCATTTCTTCAGATTGCGGGCCCGCGCATAATAGCCGAGCCCCGCCCAGGCGGCCATGACCGCCTCGTTTTCGGCTGCGGCAAGATCGGAGACTTCGGGCCAGCGCTCGAGAAACTTCTCGAAATAGGGTTTGACCGCCTGCACCGTCGTCTGCTGCAGCATCACTTCGGACAGCCAGACGCGATAGGGATCGGCGCGGACGCCGCGCGCCGCCATGCCGGGCGAAACGCGCCAGGGCAGGTCGCGGTGATGGCGGTCGTACCAGTCGAGGAGGGGCTTTGCCGAGGGCGTGTCGAGTGTCGTGGTCGTCATGATTTGCCGCAATGGGGGGAAGGCCCTATACTTGGCGAAGCAACGCCGCGCGATCAAGTCGGCCGCACCAATTCGTGACGCCGTTCAAAGGTTTCGATGAGTTATCCACGCAAAGATGTGAAGCAGATTTCCGAACTGGCGAACGGGCTGATCGATCCGGTCCTGGCGCGCCGCGCCGGCATCAACACGGCGCTACTCGGCTCGTGGAGCGAAATCGCCGGCGAGGATTTCGCCGATTGCACCCGGCCGGAAAAGATCGCCTGGGCCCGCGGCGGCGGCGATGACGGCAGCTTCCGCCCCGGCGTGCTGACGATCGCCTGCGAAGGCGCGCGCGCGCTCTTCCTCACCCATGCCCAGGGCGAACTTATCCAGCGCATCAACAGCTTCTTCGGCTTCGCCGCCGTCCACCAGATCCGCATCGTCCAGAAGCCGGTGTCGCAAGCCGTCCGCCGCTCCCGCCCGCCCGCGCCGCTGAAGGGCGAGGCCGCGCGCAAGCTCGAAGGCATGATGGAGGGCATCGAGGGCGACAAGCTGCGTCAGGCGATCCAGCGCTTGGGAACTGCGGTGATGGGCAAGCGGGGAAGAGGGCGCTGATGAGCAAATCTGAGTGGAAGTTTGTCCGCTTCTGGCGACCGAGGCGTCCTACGGGCGTTTAATTTTTTGATCCTGCTTCAACACGCTCGCGGGTCACAAGGAATTCGACTCTGCCCGAGACCGACGTATAGGGCTCGCATTGCGTAGTCGCATCAGCGAGATTTCCGGGAGGAGACTGGTGACCGAACGCTTCGGGTGCTATATTTGTATAGCAGACAGGAGAAAAATCATGTTGGCCTTGCGGTTGCCACCTGAAATCGAAGCACGCCTCGATGAGCTTGCCAGGCGCACGGGCCGCAGCAAGAGCTTCTACGCGCGTCAAGCCATTCTCGAACATCTCGATGATCTCGAGGATGTCTATCTCGCCGAAAAGCGCCTCGAAGAGCTTCGCCGAGGTGAGAGCGATACAGTGCCGCTGGCCGAGCTGATGGCACGTCATGGCTTGGAGAATTGAGTTTCACCGGGCAGCCGAGCGTGAGCTTGAGAAGCTTGGACATGAGGCGGCTCGCCGAATCCTCCGGTTTCTCAATGATCGCGTTGCCAAGCTGGACGATCCACGATCCATCGGAGAGGCGCTTAAAGGATCTGAACTTGGGGACTTCTGGAAGTACCGCATCGGGGACTATCGGGTGATCGCAAGCATCGACGATGGAACCGTGCGAATCCTCATCGTGCGGATTGGCAATCGCCGTGATGTCTATCGATGAAATCCGGGAGCTGACCGATAGCAATTTTGTCCGGCGGTCCCATCACGGTCACAATTCTTTGAAGGAAGTTGGCCAACCGTGCCTTGTAGGCGGCTGCCAGCCGTTATATCGCACAATCATGCCGTCACTCTCATTACTTATGGGGAACCCATGCAGATGTCCGAAATGCAACTGACGAAACGCCGCCTCCTGGGTGGGATCGCCATCGCCGCAGCTGCCGCAGCGCTTGTCGCCTGCAACGACAGCAAGGACGCTGCCGATGCTTCGTCCTCCGGCAAGACCATGGCCGACGGCACCGATGTCGATACCATGCAGACGGCGGCCACCTCGGCGGGGGACATGCCCCAGTCCGACGGCGATGTCGACATGGCCGAAGTGCTGAAGCCCGGCGCGCTGCCCGAGATGGCGCTTGGCAAGGCCGACGCGCCGGTCAAGATCGTCGAATATATGTCGATGACCTGCCCGCATTGCGCCCATTTCCACAACACCACCTTCGACACGATCAAGCAGAAATACGTCGATACCGGCAAGGTGCAGTTCATTATCCGCGAATTCCCCTTCGATCCGCGTGCCGCAGCCGCCTTCATGCTCGCCCGCTGCAGTTCCTCCAATCCGGAGCAGTTGAGCACGCCGGAACAGTATTTCCCGATGGTTTCGATGCTGTTCAAGCAGCAGCAGGTCTGGGCCGCCGCCGATGACGGCCGCGCCGCACTGCTGCAGATGTCGAAGCTTGCCGGATTTACTGAGGATAGCTTCACGAAATGCTTGACGAACCAGAAGCTTCTGGATGAAGTGAACGCCACGCGGGAAAGGGGATCCAAGGATTTCGGCGTCAACGCCACGCCAACGTTCCTCATCAATGGCAAGCGCTATTCTGGAGACATGCCGGTTGACACCATGTCGAAGCTCATCGACAGCCTCATCTGAACCGGACCGTTCGACCACAGCGGGCGACGGCGAAAGCCGTGCGCCCGTTTTTTGTTTTCAGCGCAGTTTGCGGGCGGGGCTTCCTGCCGTGGATATTTCCGCATGAAGTTCAACAAGCTGCGCCTGGTCGGCTTCAAATCCTTCGTCGAGCCGACGGAATTCATCATCGAACGGGGGCTGACCGGCGTCGTCGGACCGAACGGCTGCGGCAAGTCCAATCTCGTCGAGGCGCTGCGCTGGGTGATGGGCGAGAATTCCTACAAGAACATGCGCGCCTCCGGCATGGACGACGTGATCTTTTCCGGCTCGGGAAACCGCCCGGCCCGCAACACCGCCGAGGTGGCGCTCTATCTCGACAATGGCGAGCGGACCGCACCCGCCGCCTTCAACGACAGCGACGAGATCCAGGTCACCCGCCGCATCGAGCGTGAACAAGGCTCGCTCTATCGCATCAACGGCAAGGAAAGCCGCGCCAAGGATGTGCAGCTGCTCTTTGCCGACGCCTCCACCGGCGCCCGCTCGCCCTCGATGGTTGGCCAGGGCCGCATCGGCGAGCTGATCCAGGCAAAACCGCAGGCCCGCCGCCAGCTCCTGGAAGAGGCGGCCGGCATCTCCGGCCTGCATTCGCGTCGCCACGAGGCCGAACTGCGGCTGCGCGCCGCCGAAACCAATCTCGAGCGCCTCGACGACGTCACCTCGCAGCTCGAAAGCCAGATCGAGAGCCTGAAGCGTCAGGCCCGCCAGGCCAACCGCTTTAAGACGCTGTCGGCCGATATCCGCGCCCGCGAGGCGATGCTCCTGCATATCCGCTGGGTGCAGGCCAAGGAGGCCGAGGCCGAGGCCGACAGCGCCCTCAACCAGGCAACCGTCATCGTCGCCGAAAAGGCGCAGATCCAGATGGAGGCGGCCAAGCAGCAGGGTATTGCCAGCCTGAAGCTGCCGGAATTGCGCGAGGGCGAGGCGCGTGCGGCTGCCGCCCTGCAACGCCTGCAGATCGCCAGAAGCCAGCTGGAAGAGGATGCCGGCCGCATCCTGCGCCGCCGCGACGAGCTGACCCGCCGTCTCGCCCAGCTGGCCGAAGATATCCGCCGCGAGGAACGGCTGGTCGCCGACAATGCCGTCATCCTCGCCAAGCTCGACGCCGAAGAGGCCGAGATTTCTCAAATCCTCGCCGATTCCGGCCGTTTTGCCGAGGAGACCCGCGAAGCCTTCGAAGGGGCGGCGGCGAAGCTCGCCGACAGCGAGCGCATCTTCACCCAGCTGACGGCCGAGCGGGCGGAAGCCGCCGCCGGCCGCAACCAGCTGGAGCGCGCCATCCGCGATCTCGCCGACCGCCGCATGCGCCTCGAGCGCCAGATGCACGAGGCGAATGCGGAATTGTCGGCCATCGCAGAGAAGATATCAGGCCTGGCCGATCCCGATGAAAAACGGGCGATCGTCGAGGCCGGTGAAATCGCGCTGGCCGATGCCGAAGCCGCGGCCCAGACAGTCGAACGGGCGCTCGCCGCCGCCCGCCAGGCCGAGGCCTTGTCGCGCGCGCCGGTCGATCAGGCCCGCTCCGCCCTGAATGCGCTGGAAACCGAGGCCCGCACCATTTCCCGCATGCTTGCCGCCGGTGCGGCCGCCGGCAAGTTTCCGCCGGTTGCCGAGGAGCTGAAGGTCGATCGCGGCTTTGAGACGGCGCTGGGTGCGGCACTCGGCGACGATCTGGAATCCCCGCTCGATGCCGAGGCGCCGGCCCATTGGTCTGTCAATGGCGACGGCGCCGCCGACCCGGCGCTTCCGCCGGGCGTGACGCCGCTCATCGCCCATATCAGCGCACCCGCCGCTCTGACGCGCCGGCTGCGCCAGATCGGCATGGTTGGCGAGGGCGACGCGCGGTCGCTGATGGCGGCGCTGAAGCCCGGCCAGCGCCTGGTGACGAAGGAGGGCGCCGTCTATCGCTGGGACGGCCATGTCACCGGCGCAGATGCCCCGAGTGCCGCGGCACTGCGCCTTGCCCAAAAGAACCGCCTGGCCGAACTCGAAAGTGAAGTGGCGATTGCCCGCGACGTGCTTGCCGAGGCCGAGGAACGGCAGGCAGCCGCCGCCGAAGCCATCCGCATCGAGGAACGCAGGCTCGCGGAAGCCCGCGACATGAGCCGCCTGTCGGCGCGTCATCTCGCCGAGGCGCGCGAGGCGCTGGCTGCGGCCGAGCGCGCTTGCGGCGATCTCATCCGCCGCCGCGACGTCGTCAGCGAGGCCGCCAGCCAGTTGGGCACGCAACTGGAGGAGATCGGCGTTCAGGAAGAAAATGCCCGCATCGAGCTGGAGGATGCGCCTGATCTCACGCTGATCGACGAGCGGCTGCGCTTCCAGCAGGCGGAGGTTGCGACCGACCGCGGCGCGCTCGCCGAGGCCCGCGCCCGGCACGAAAGCCTGGCGAGGGAAAATGAGGCCCGCCAGCGTCGCATCATGGCGATCGGCCAGGAGCGCGAGACCTGGCGCCAGCGGGCGGCAAGTGGCGAGGATCATGTCGCCACACTGCGCGAGCGCGAGGAAGAGGCGCGCGAGGAGGCGGCCGAGCTCGAAATGGCGCCGGATGAATTCGACGACAAGCGCCGCGCTCTGCTCAGCGAATTGCAGAAGGCCGAAGAAGCGCGCCGCAACGCCGGCGATCTGCTCGCCGAAGCCGAACGCATCCAGCGCGACGCCGACCACAAGGCGGCGACCGCGCTTTCCGAACTTGCCGAATACCGCGAACGCCGCGGCCGCGCCGAGGAGCGCCTCGTCTCTGCCCGTGAGCGGCGGCAGGAAAGCGAAAGTCGTATCCGTGAGGCGTTGAATGTGCCGCCGCATGAGGCGCTGCGGCTTGCCGGCCTGCAGCCGATGCAGGCGCTGCCCGATCCGCGCGAGGTCGAGCGCGAGCTGGAGCGGCTGAAGATGGAGCGCGAACGGCTCGGCGCCGTCAATCTGCGCGCCGACGAGGAGCAGAAGGAGCTGAGCGAAAGGCTCGAAGCCCTGATCAAGGAGCGCGACGACGTCATCGACGCGATCCGCAAGCTGCGCGGCGCCATCCAGAGCTTGAACCGCGAGGGCCGCGAGCGCCTGGTCGCCGCCTTCGACGTCGTCAATGGCCAGTTCCAGCGGCTGTTCACCCATCTCTTCGGCGGCGGCACCGCCGAGCTGCAGCTGATCGAATCCGACGATCCGCTGGAGGCGGGCCTCGAAATCCTGGCGCGGCCGCCCGGCAAGAAGCCGCAGACCATGACGCTGCTGTCGGGCGGCGAGCAGGCGCTGACGGCGATGGCGCTGATCTTCGCCGTCTTCCTCACCAATCCGGCGCCGATCTGCGTGCTCGACGAGGTCGACGCGCCGCTCGACGACCACAATGTCGAGCGCTACTGCAACCTGATGGACGAAATGGCGGCATCGACCGAAACCCGCTTCGTCATCATCACCCACAATCCGATCACCATGGCCCGCATGAACCGCCTCTTCGGCGTCACCATGGCCGAGCAGGGCGTCTCCACCCTCGTCTCCGTCGACCTGCAGACGGCCGAACGCCTGCGCGAAATCGCCTGAAGGCGTCCGCGCGAGCCGCGGAGACCAGGCTCAGGGCCCAGGGTGATGGGATTGAGGCAAGGGACCGGCCGGAAACGCGGACGCGGCAGGAGGCCGCGGACAGACACACGGGCGCCACCGAATTGGTATTTGGCGGTCCGCCGCTATTTTGCTGCGGCTGTCACCCTATCCTCCGTCTTCCTCGGGCTTGACCCGAGGATCCATGCGGCATCCACCAGCGCCAGGCCGTGGATCCCAGGCTCAAGGCCTGGGATGACGGAGGAGAGGTGGTGCCCGGATGGTGAGGAGAGGTGATGCCGGGCTGGCGGGAAGGGTGGTGCTTGGGTTGGCAGAGGAGAGAATGAACCGGGCTCGAAGGACGAGAGGTAGTTGCGGTTGAGGGGCAGCCCCCCCACCGATCTCCCAGCCTGGGACGTTGCACGGATATTGAACTCCTGCGTATCTCGACCAACGAAAACGCCAGAACACGAAGCAATCAATGACTACTTCCGTCCAAGCGGTTCACCCCCCATGATCCCTGGTCAGCCGCCCGATGCAGCCTGGAAGACCGCCAGCTGCGCGGCGAAGGCGCGCTGATAGGCCGGCCGTGCTTCGGCGCGGGCGACATAGGCTGCAAGGCTGGGATAATCGTCCAGTATGTTTGACGACTTCAGCCGCAGCAGTACCGAGACCATCAGCAGGTCACCGGCGCTGAAGGCGCCGTCGAGCCAGTCGGCATGGCCGAGATGGGCAGAAAGGCTGTCCAGTCGTTTGCGGATGCTGCCCTCTAGGGAACGCAGGCGCTTTTCGTACCAGGGTTCGTCGCGCTCCAGGATCCTGGCGAGGCTGTGCTCGAAGATCGGCGGCTCAACCGTATTGAGCGCGGCAAACATCCAGGCGATCGCCCGCGCCCGGCCATTGCTATCCCCAGGCAACAGGCCGCCGCCGTGGCACTCGGCGATATGCAGGACGATCGCGCCGGATTCGAACAGGGTAAGATCGCCTTCCTCATAGGTCGGGATCTGCCCGAAAGGCTGACGCGCCAGATGCGCCGGCTGCTTCATCGTCTCGAACGTGACGAGGCGAACCTCATAGGATTGGCCCGCTTCCTCGAGCGCCCAGCGAACCCGCATGTCGCGCGCGAGACCCCGGCCCCGATCGGGCGAACGTTCAAAGGCGGTAATGGTGATCGTCATCGCTTTCTCCATCGCTTGTCCACATTGAAGACGTGCGGCCAAACGGGATTCCGACATTCACCACCGTCCGGCATCAGCTTTTGCGGGAACGGCTGTCTGCCATCGGCGCAGGATCTGCCTCGCATTTCGAGAGGGTCGCATCGACGACGAGGCGGCTGCTCATCGGCCGGCCAAAACCCGAACTCCAGCCGGACTGTGCACAAATCGCGCGCAATTTTCCCGCATTCGGTGATAAACACCAAAAAAGGTCGGCTGTCTTGCGGTCCGTACCCCATTTGGATGATGCTCTTTTCTCTGACTTGCATTAGAAGTTGTTTCAACGCAACCTGATGACTTTGCTGAAAAGCGGGCGGTCAACGTTGCGTATTGTCGAATTTGCGATGCGCTTTCCGGGTAGAGGGCAAAGACCCGGGAGGTGTTGAGCAATCCCGGGAAATCCTGAGGTATTGCCGAACACGAAGATCAGGGTGGTTCCATGAACCGTCCTGGGTTGAGGGACCCCCCGTCCGGTTTTCCTGGCCGGACGGAAACAAGGCTTTGCGGGACATTGTTGCAGTCCCGCAAAGCTTTTTTTATGCCTTCTTCAGATCGGGTGCGGTTTGCATGCCTTCGGCCGCCACTCTCGCGAAAATTATTGTGCGACGCAGCATTTTTGCCGCATTTGTCGATTTTCATTTCAACTCCAAGGCATTAAGCTGATTTGTCAGGCTGACGACACTGCCTTCTTCTCTTTCGTCATGCTCGGGCTTGTCCCGAGCATCTGCGACCGGTCACACGCAGCAGATCCTCGCCACAGGGGCGAGGATGACGCCGAGAAAAGAGCGAGGGTCGTCGACAGCCGAGGGATCACACTGATCCCGATCTGGAGTTGGGGGGAAGATGACCAAGTGGGTCTATAGGTTCGGCGACGGACAGGCGGAGGGTGGCGCGCGCGACCACGAGATGCTCGGCGGCAAGGGCGCCAATCTTGCTGAAATGTGCGCTCTCGGCCTTCCTGTTCCGCCGGGACTGACGATCGTCAGCGATGCCTGCAACACCTATTACAGCAATGGCGGCCATATCGACGACCGGCTGAAGGCCGAGGTGCGCGACGGCATAGCGGCGATCGAGGCGATCACCGGCCGCCATTTCGGCTCCACCAGCCAGCCGCTGCTGCTGTCGGTGCGCTCAGGCGCCCGCGTCTCCATGCCCGGCATGATGGACACCGTGCTCAATCTCGGCCTCAACGACGAGACCGTGCAGGCGCTCGGCCATGATGCCGGCGACGCGCGTTTTGCCTGGGACAGTTACCGCCGATTCATCCAGATGTATGCCGATGTCGTCATGGGCCTCGGCAACGACGCCTTCGAGGAAATCCTGGAGGACGAGAAGGCCAAGCTCGGCCACGAACTCGACACCGAGCTCAGCGCCACCGAATGGCAGCATGTCGTCTCCCTCTACAAAAGGTTGATCGAAGAGGAGCTGGGACAGCAGTTTCCGCAGAATCCGGAAGTCCAGCTCTGGGGTGCGGTCGGCGCCGTCTTTTCCAGCTGGAAGAGCGCGCGCGCCGTCACCTACCGCCAGCTGCACAACATCCCGGAAGGCTGGGGCACGGCGGTCAATATCCAGGCGATGGTCTTCGGCAATCTCGGCAACAGCTCGGCGACCGGCGTCGCCTTCACCCGCAATCCTTCGACCGGCGAGAAGGCGCTCTACGGCGAATTCCTCGTCAATGCGCAAGGGGAGGATGTCGTTGCCGGCATCCGCACGCCGCACAGCATCACCGAGGACGGGCGGCTTTCCTCCGGCTCCGACAAGCCCTCGATGGAAAAGCTGATGCCGGAAGCCTTCCGCGAGCTCACCCGCATCTGCACCGAGCTCGAGATGCATTACCGCGACATGCAGGATATCGAATTCACCATCGAGCGCGGCAAGCTGTGGATGCTGCAGACCCGCTCGGGCAAGCGTTCGACCCGGGCGGCGATGAAGATCGCCGTCGACATGGTCGACGAGAAAGTGATCACCGAGGAGGAGGCGGTGCTGCGCATCGAACCTTCGAGCCTCGACCAACTCCTGCATCCCACCATCGATCCGCGCGTCAACCGCCAGGTGATCGGCACCGGGCTGCCGGCCTCGCCGGGGGCGGCGACCGGCGCCATCGTCTTTACCGCCGAAGAGGCGGTCGAGGCGGAAGCCGAGGGCCGCAAGGTCATTCTGCTGAGGGTCGAGACCAGCCCGGAGGATATTCACGGCATGCATGCCGCCGAAGGCATCCTGACGACCCGCGGCGGCATGACCAGCCATGCGGCGGTGGTTGCCCGCGGCATGGGCATTCCCTGCGTCGTCGGCGCCGGCACCATGCGCATCGATCAACGCAACGAGCGCCTGCTCGGCATCGGCGTGACGCTGAAGAAGGGCGATATCATCACCATCGACGGTTCGGCCGGCCAGGTGCTGAAGGGCGAGGTGCCGATGATCCAGCCGGAACTGTCGGGCGATTTCGGCCGCATCATGGGCTGGGCCGACCGCGCCCGGCGCATGACGGTGCGCACCAATGCCGATACGCCGGCTGATGCCCGCGCCGCCCGCTCCTTCGGCGCCGAGGGCATCGGCCTTTGCCGCACCGAACACATGTTCTTCGAGGGCGAGCGCATCCATGTCATGCGCGAGATGATCCTGGCCGAGGATGAGAAGGGCAGGCGGCTGGCGCTCGACAAGCTGCTGCCGATGCAGCGCTTGGATTTCACCGGCCTTTTCACCGTCATGCACGGACTGCCGGTGACGATCCGCCTGCTTGATCCGCCGCTGCACGAATTCCTGCCGAAGACCGACGACGAGGTCGCCGAGGTCGCCTTCGCCATGGGGTTGGAGCCGCTTGCGCTGCGCCAGCGCGTCGATGCGCTGCACGAGTTCAACCCGATGCTCGGCCATCGCGGCTGCCGGCTGGCGATCTCCTATCCCGAGATCGTCGAGATGCAGGCCCGCGCCATCTTCGAGGCGGCGGTGGCTGCGGCGCATGAGACCGGGGCGGCCGTCGTGCCGGAGATCATGGTGCCGCTGGTCGGCCTGCGCTCCGAGCTGGATTACGTCAAGGCCTGCATCGACGCCATCGCCGGCAATGTCATGGCCGAAGCCGGCATGAAGATCGATTATCTCGTCGGCACGATGATCGAGCTGCCGCGCGCGGCGCTGCGCGCCCATGTGATCGCCGAGGCCGCCGAATTCTTCTCCTTCGGCACCAACGACCTGACGCAGACCACCTTCGGCATCTCACGCGACGACGCGTCGGCCTTCATCCCCACCTATCAGCGCAAGGGCATCATCGAGCACGATCCCTTCATCTCGCTCGATTTCGATGGGGTGGGGGAGCTGATCAGCATCGCCGCCGAACGCGGCCGGCGCACCCGCAACGACATGAAGCTCGGCATCTGCGGCGAACATGGCGGCGACCCCGCCTCGATCCGCTTCTGCGAAACGATCGGCCTCGACTACGTCTCCTGCTCGCCGTTTCGCGTGCCGATCGCCAGATTGGCGGCGGCGCAGGCGGTGATTTCGGAAAACATGTAGGACCGCGCAGCGCCGACGTCAGTGATGGTACCGCCAGCGATCGTGATAGATATAGGGTCCGTTCAGATCCCAGGCCATGCTCTGCATCAGCTCGGCACTCTGCGCCCGCGACTCGGCCCGCCGGTCGAGATCGATGCGCTGCAGGCAGGTGGCGAACGCATCGGTTCCGCGGCGAAAACCATAGCTCAGGCACTTCTGCTCATCGGCCGCCCGCCGCTCCTCCGGCGTCATCGTCTGGCAGGCGGAAAGGCCGGCGGTCGCGGCGAGGAGGGTAAGGAGAAGGGCGATGCGCATTGGTTTGGTCCTTGCTTTTCCCTGAGGAAAAGCCATTCGGGCGAGGGCGTCAAGCGACCGCTCGTCCCTTGCCGAGTGGCCCAGGCCGGGAATGGTTTCTCCTGCGCATCCCACGCTCCGTCATGCTCGCCCTTGAGCTGCCTTGGGATCAGCCCCGGCATGCGGCCTCAGTCAATCTTCCCGCAGTGTCAGCCGCATGGATCCCAGGGTCAAGCCCTGGGATGACCGAAGAGAGGTGGTGCCGCGCCCCATAAGTCCGCCCCCGCGGAAGCGAGGTGGTGCCGCGACGCATCGGCTCGGCGGCAGCGATGAAGCT